>DASZMU010000198.1:0-7729 GCA_035551695.1 Solirubrobacteraceae bacterium | reverse complement strand
TGGTCATGCAGCAGCTTGAGCGAGGACAGCGAGTTCGGCACGACTGACCGTCAGACGATAACGAAGCTCCACGAACCGGAGAGTCAATCGGCGGCAGAATTGTCGACGATCTCGACGAGGCCCCGCTCCAGGAGATCGGCGCAGAATGCGGCCAGATCGGCCTCCACGGTCGCCGGATCCTGCCCGTACTCCTCGGCGACGATCTGGGCGGCCGCGCGCACCGACGGCGCGCCGTTGATCGCTTCCAGCATGTGACCGCCCATGGGGTTCAAGCCGTGGTAGAGCCCGGTGTTGAGGTTGAGCACCACGGTCTCGGCAACAAACGTACGGTGGACAACGTGCTCCGGGAAACGCACACATGCGCCTAAAAGCGATTGATGGTCGGTCGTCATGGCAAACCTCGGCGCGCACCCACGCCAGGCGAATACCATACCCGCCATCCCCCGACCGCACGCATTCTCAGGCCCCGCAGTGAAACCGGGCCTGGAGAGCGAACGCAGTGCGCATCAGGCGACGCGGCCCGGCTCTTTCCCCGCTGGTACGGCCTCCTCCCTGAGCGCCTTCGGTCTCGCGCTCCAGGTCGACTTCGCCCTGCCCGGGGCCGGCTCGGCCCCAGCGGAGACCGCCGGCCCGCGCCCGCTGGCGGTGACCGAGGCAGCGCCCGAGCAGCTGTTCGAACTGACCGCCGAGGCCCGGTTCCTACGCCATCTCCAGGTTAACGAAGGCTGCCCGTTCGCGACCCTCCAGGGGCCGGCGGGCGACATCCTCTTCCACTACGGCTGGCGGGCTCTGTTTCACCTCTCCTCGGATCTCGGCGTGCTCCAATGCGCGTTCACCGCCGGGGACCGGCGCACCAGCGAGCGCTTCCTCCTCGACACGGTGCTGTGGACGGTTAGCCTGGCGCGCGGACTGCATCTCCTCCACGCCGGTGCCGTGAGCACGCCGGCCGGCGTCGTGGCGTTCGCCGCACAAACCGGCGGGGGCAAGACCAGCCTGGTGGTCGAGTGCCTGCGCCGCGGGGCGAGGCTGTTCGCCGACGACGTCGTCGCGCTGGAGGGCCGCGACGGCCGTGTCGTCGCCCACCCGGGGCCGCCGGTGATGAACGTCCCCGCCCGGCTGGGCGCCGGAGCGGTCGCCGGCGCCCGCGGCCTGGCCGATTTCGGCGACGAGCACTGGGTGTGCCTGGACGCCGCGCCCCCCACGCCGGCCCCCCTCGCCGCGATCGTTCTCCTGTCCCGCGCACCGGACCTGCCGCTGCGCTGCACGCCGGTCCAGGCCAGCAGCCTGACCCTCCTGCCGCTGGCCATCTCCCTGCCCCACATGACGCCCGGCGCCCGGGAGCGCTTCGAGGTCTTCGGTCACCTGGCGGCGACGACCCCCGTGCTCTCGCTCACCGCCGAGCCGTCGGTGACGCCGGCCGATCTCGCCGACGCGGTCGAAAAGCGGGTCCCGCTGAGATGAGCGCCCGAGCAGCCACGTCCGAGCCCCCGGGCACGGCCCACCGCCTGACCGCGTTCGGGCTGGACGTCGTCTGCGACCGGCCCCTCGCCGGCTCGCGCCGGTCGTCGGACGAGTCGCCGAGCGACCACCCGTCCACCCGGATCCACTCCATCTCCGCAGCCGGTCTGGAGGCGGCATGGGGCGAGGCCGGCGAGCGGGTCTTTGAGCCCGAGTTCCCGGACGGGCGCACGCGCTTCACTGTCGGCCGGACAGCGGAACACTACCGGCTGTGGCTGGAGGACTTCGGCCGCTACCTCATCACGCGTGACGGGCGGCAGATCGGCTGCTTGCCCGGCGAGGTCACCGCTGACATGCAGGAGCGCTTCCTGTTTGCCCAGGCGCTGCCGGTCGCGGCGACCCTCCAGGGTCTGGAGGTCCTTCACGCAAGCGCCGTCTGCGGCCCAGGCGGCGCGGCGGCGTTCGTCGGCGCCTCGGGCAGCGGGAAGACGACCCTCGCCACGCGCTTGGTGCTCGACGGCGCCGGGTTTCTCACCGACGACGTCCTCGCCGTCGAGGTCGGCCCCGGGGGGCTCGCTCACCCCGGGCCGCCGTTCATGGCCCTCCGCCGGGACGACGCCGCAGTGATCGACGGGGCGCCCGGCGCGCTCGGCGCGGTCATCGGCTCCAGCGACAAGCTCCACGTAGCCCGCGCCACGCCGGACCGGCCGGTCCCGCTGCGCGCCGTCTACCACCTGGGCCGTGGCGCGACGCTGCAGATCATCCCGCTTGGCGCCGAGACCCATCACCTCGTCCTCGGCCACGCGTTCGTGCCGTACGTGATGACCCCTGACCGCCTCCGGCGCCATCTCCAGTTTGCCGAGCTTGTCAGCACTTCAGTCGAGCAGTTCGAGCTCCAGACCCCGGAGGGCAGCCTGGGCCCCGAGACGGTGACGATGATCGCCGACCACCTCCGCGCCCGCGGTCTCGCATGATCTGCGGCGCCTATAGGACCTCGGGCGGCTCAGGCCGCGAGCTGGCGGTGCTGGCGCGGCTGGAGCAGGCGGCCGGCGACGCGGCCGTGACGATCCGCGGTCCGCTCGCGGTCGTGAGCGGCGGGCCGGAGGTGACGATGGCCGAGGTGGACGGGACCATGTGCCTCCTTGATGGCTTCCTGCATGACAGAGGCGCCCTCGCCTCGCAGCTGGGCGTCCACGGCGCCGACGACGACGCCGATCTCGTCGCCCGCGCCTACGGTCGTCATGGCCTTGACCTCCTCCCCCGGCTGCGTGGTCGCTTCTCGCTCGTCGTCTGGGATGAGCGCCGCCGCCGCGGCTGGCTGACGACCGATCTGCTCGCCACCCGCCAGCTGTACACGCGAGCGGTGGCGGACGCCATCGTGTTCGCCACCGAGCTGTGCGAGCTCCTCCCCCTGCTTCCGGCGCGACCGCGTCCAGACTCAATCGCCTTCCCGTCGTGGCTGATCGCAGGGATCTGCCCCGAGGGCCGCACGCTGTATGACGGCGTGGCCCGGCTGGGACCGGGCGAGCTGGTGGCGCTCGCCTCCGGGACCGTCCGGCGGCAGACGTACTGGCGCCCGCAGTTCAGCGGCGTCCGGCAGGCCTCCCGGGCCGACCTCGTCGCCGGCCTGCGAGAGCGGATCCTGCACTCGACCGAGCGCCGGCAGGCGGCTGACTTCACCGGCGTCATCCTCAGCGGCGGCCTGGATTCCTCGCTCGTCACCGCCTCGGCCCACGTCACCCGCCGGCCCGGGCTGGCGCTGCGGACGTATTCGGCGGTGTTCCCCGGGGCGCCGTACGACGAGAGCGACAAGATCCGGGAGCTGACGGCGGCCTTGCGCACCGATGCGCGGACATTTGAGATCGCCCCGCAGGGTACGCTCTGGCAGGCGCTGCGCTACGCCGCGCGGTGGCAGGTCCCGCTGACGGGCATGGGCGCGATCGTCGACCTCGCCGCCGCCGCGGCGGCCGGCACGGACGGCGTTTCGGTCCTGATGGACGGCCAGACCGGCGATGAGGTCCTCGGCTTTGCGCCGTACCTGCTCGCTGACCGGCTGCGCGCCGGCCGGCTGCGGGCAGCTCTGGCGCTGATCGACCGCTGGCCGGGCCGTCCACCGACAAAACTCCACCAGAACCTGTGGCTCCTGCGCGAGATCGGGCTCAAAGGAGGCGCCCCCTACGGCCTCGGTCAGATGGTCCGGCGGCGGCGCGCGGGTCAGGGCGGCGGGCCGCCCTGGCTGCTCCCCCACCTGCGCGCCCAGAGCGCCGAGCTGGAGGACCGGTGGGCATGGAAGGTCCGCCACCCCGGGCCGCTGTGGTGGCGCCAGCTCGCCGACGTGCACGTCTACGGGCCCCACCGCGAGCAGCGCCTGGACTATCTCCGGCACCGGGCCGCCGCGGTCGGCGCCGTTGGCGAGTCGCCGCTGTATGACGTCGACCTCATCCAGTACGCGCTCAGTCTCCCGCCGGAGCACGGCTTCGACCCGCGCTTTGACCGGTCACTCGCCCGCGAGGCGGCGACGGGGCTGATGCCGGAGGCCGTCCGCCTCCAGCCCCGCAAGGCTGACTTCGGGCCGTTCGCCCACGCGGCGGTGACCGGCGCCGACGCGCCCGGGCTGGAGCGTCTGCTGACCGCACCGGACGCCGAATTGCGGGCATACATCGACCTGGACTGGGTCCGGCGTACCTGGCACCGGCTGCGCGCGTCGCGCTTTGGCGAGGTCCCGGGCCTGAGCATGATGTGGCGGCTCGCCTCCGCCGAATGCTGGCTGCGTCTCCAGTCAGCGCCCGGATTTGCCGACGAGATGCTCGCCGACCCCGGCGAGGTCCCGCCGATGGCCACCGCACTGGCCGCGGTCACCTGAGCTGACCTGCACCTTTTCTGCACTGCGGTTTCCTGCACTGGACCTTTTCCGGACTGGTGATCCGGGGATACGCCCCTATGCTGTCAGTTGTCGCGAAAACGACCCAATGGAGAGTGACATGGACACGACAAAGAACAGCATCCCGCAGGAGGAGAAGGGCGCTCGTTACGAGCAGCCGAAGATCACCGACTACGGCACACTGCTGGAGCTCACGCAGTCCGGGAACGTGGAGCACAGCGACGTTCCGATGGGCTCGCCGAACACGGCGTTCCTCTCCGGCTGACGCAGCGAAAAGCCTGCGCCCGACACGGTTTCAACCAGGAGCCCCGGTCGGCTGCCCGGGGCTCCTGCTGCTCTCAGATCTTCTGTCCTCTGCCTGACAGTGGACACGCCTGATCGTCATGTGACCGCCGTCGGTCGTCCGGTGGTGCGTCCACGCGCCGGGCTGCGGCGCCTGACGGTCGACCGTCACATCCCGGCCGGCGGGATGCCGCAGGGGCTCAAGCTGGCGCTCGCTGCCGAGATTTTCGCCGGCTACATCACGGCGCGGCGCCTGATGCTCCGCCATGACATCCGCGACGTCGTCCTGGTGATGCGCCCACCCGGGGCGCCGCCCGCAGCCAACGGACGGGAGCCGGAGGAGGCGATGCTCGTTGCCAGGCGACTCGGCTACGCGGTAACCCGTACGCTGCGCAAGCTGCCGACCGACTCCCGCTGCCTGGTCCAGGCGCTCGTTCTCTCCCGCCTGTTGTCAGTCCGAGGGATCGACAGCACACTCGTCATCGGCGCCCGCTCGGGCCCGGAGTTTGCCGCCCACGCCTGGGTGGAGTACGCCGGAGAACCGGTGCTGTCACCGGCGGGATTCGACGAGTCGCGCCTCGTCGAGCTCTGATGCCCTGCCTCTAGTACTCCATGATCGTGCCGCGCCGCCGGCTGAGCGAGGTCGCGAGTGCCAGCGCGCCGACGCACAGCGGCATGAGCACGGCGGTGAAGCCGACGAGTGTCAACACCTCGACGAACACCGAGTGGCGCGTGGGGGTGCCGAGCAGCGCGTGGCGCAGCAGATCGAGCGTCGGGGTGAACGGTTGGACGTCAGACGTCCACCGCAGCCAGCTCGGAAACAGCCGGAGGGGGAAGTAGGCGCCGCCGAGCAGGCTCAGCCCGGCGACGACCCAGGTGGCACCCATCGCCGACTTGAAGGCGAGCAGCCCGGCGACGAACAGCATGCCGATGCATCCCATCGCCAGCGCGCCGACGACCGCGACTCCGAGCGCCGGGAGGATGCCCCCGGCGGCTACCGGGATCCCGAACAGGATCGCGGCCAGTCCGAGCATCGCCCCGGAGAAGATCGTCGCGTAGAGGATGGGGAACGCCGCGACGGCCACGACGCCCCAGACGGGCCCCAGCGGCGAGATGAGGACGCGCTCGAAGTTGCCGGCCATCAACTCGGCGCGGATGATCTGCGCGCTGTTGAGTGCCGAGGTCAGGACGGCGGTGGCGACGATGCCGATGACGACGAACGCAAAGTAGCGCCCCTGCGGACCGACCGCGCCGGGTCGGACAAGCTTGGCGACGTAATAGAACGTCGTGACGGTGAACAGCATCCCCAGCAGCTGGCTGAACAGGCGCATTCGGTAGGAGAAGAAGATGGTGGCGTCGCGTTTGATCGTCGCCACAACCGCTCCAAGGTAATGGCCGAGGGTGCTCACATCCCTGCCCTGCCGTCGGTCGGCTGCAGTGTCCCGTCGGCGATGACGTAGCTGCGGTCAAACCGCACCGGCTGCTCCTCGCCGGCCGGCGCACACCACAGGACGGCGCCGCCGGCGCCAAGCACATCGTCGACGGCGTCCGCCAGCATCTCCAGTCCCGCCTCGTCGAGGCTGTTGCGGGGCTCGTCGAGGAGGAGGACCCGTGGACGGTGGACAAACGTCAGGGCGAGGCGCAACCGCTGGCGCTGTCCCTGGGAAAGGCGGTCGGCGCGGCGCTTGGCCAGTTCGCCCAGGCCAAAGCGCACGAGCGCGTCCTCGACGACTTGCCCGCGGACCGACCGCGGCAGGAACGCGAGCCGCGCGCAGTATTCGAGGTGGCCCTTGACGCTGAAGCGCGCGTAGAGCCCCCGGTCGCCGGCCGAGAGAAACCCGATGCGCCGGTGGAACTCGCGCCAGTTGCCGTCGCTGCGGATCCCATCGACCGTCACGGTGCCGGCATGAGGCGAGAGGATGGCGGTCCCGATGCGCAGCAGCGTCGTCTTCCCGGCGCCGTTGCTGCCCTCGACACGGACCGCGGCGCCGGCCGGAATCTGCAGATCGACACCGCGCAGCACCGCCCACCGGCTCCGGCCCCGGCCCCAGTAGCGCCAGATCCCGTCGAAGGACATGAGTGCGTCCGCGCCGGCGGCCGACAGCCTGGTCTCCGCGTCCGGGCGGGTGAACAGCGCGTCACGGACGTTCATGCCCGTCGCGCCACCGATGCAGGTTGAGAATTGGCGCCCTGGCGGTAGGCCCGGCGGGTGGCGCCCGCCAGCGCCATCACCCAGCGCCGGGTCACGCGCAGGACGTGCTCTGACCGGGCCAGGTACGCGAACAGCCCGTCATCCCGAGTCAGCGGGCGCTCCAGCCCCTTGGGGACCCTCTGCACCTCCCGGCGCAGCGCGTCGGCTCGGCCGCCGCGCGGCGTCAGCAGGAGGTCGACGAGGCTGGCCATGGCTCCGAGGTGCCCCGCCGTGGGCTCTGTGAACGGGCTCGCCAGCTGAGCGGCGATCTGCCACCGAAGGGAGCCGCCGGCAAATCGGGTCGGCAAGCCGACGAGCGACCCCAAGACGCCGGTGGCCACCCACAGGGCTCCGGCTAGCTCCGGATAGCTCGCGGCGATTGTCGCTATGACCGCGTCGGCGTCGCCGGCCTCACAGCGGCTGTCCCACCAGCTGGCGACGTCGGCGGCCATCTTCAGGCCAGAGAAGCCGTCCCGGGCATAGAAGAGCGTGAGTGCCGCCAAGCCATCTGCCGGCTCCATCACCAATGGCTGATGGGGAGCTGGGGATTGCGCACGGTCCAGGAGGTCGGCGGCGAACCGGGTCTCATGCCAGTGCACTCGCCAGTGGAGCTCCACCATCGAGAACGCCGGGTGGACGAGCTCCTCATGGAGGATGGGGAGTCGCGAACCTGCCGAGGCTGGCTCCTTGTGCCGCCAGCCCATCCGCTGCACGACGTCGATCGCGTGGGCGAGATCGGCCGCAGAGACGAGAATGTCAATGTCCGCAGACGTGCGGGCGCCGGCGTCACCGTAAAGCTGGCGCGCCAGAACGACGCCCTTGAGGCCAAGGGCGCGGATCCCGGCCCGGCTGAGACCGGCGAGTATCCCGAGCGCCACCAACTCCTGCGCTTTCCCGTTTTCGCGCGCTGCAAACGT
>DASZMU010000197.1:0-34870 GCA_035551695.1 Solirubrobacteraceae bacterium | reverse complement strand
CACACACAGACGCGCTTGCCGGCGAGCATGTCGGCGACGCTCATGGCAGCAGTGTAGGCTCGCACGCCCCCGCTCGCCCCGGCGGCAGCCGACAGCGCTCGTCCGGCGAACGGCGAGCCGCAGGTATAGAGTCGCGCCGTGATCGACTGCGACCTCCACCCGCAGATCGGCGACCCGGGCGAGCTGCTCTCCTACGTCGAGCCCGCGCAGCGCGACTGGTTCGCCGCGCAAGGCGGCAGCCTCGGATTACCCGGCTACCCGTGGGCGCACCCGGTGGGCTGGTATCGGAACGACCTCGAGCACGAGCCGGGCCGGCTACCGGCCGCCGACGCGACGGTCGTCGCGCGCGAGGCGCTCGACGCGGGCGGCGCTGCGGTCGGCGTCCTGAACGCGGACGACGCAATCACGGTCTCACTGATGCCGAGCTCGTACCGGGCCTCGGCGCTCGCCCGCGCGCACAACGAATGGCTGCGCGAGCGCTGGCTCGATGTCGACCCGCGCTTCCGCGGCGCGATCGTCTGCCCGGCGCAGGATCCGGTGGCGGCCGCGGCCGAGATCCGGCGCGCGGCCACGGACGATCGCTTCGTCCAGATCGTCCTGTGCGGCGGGTCCGAGCGGCCGTACGGCGAGCCCCGGTACCTGCCGATCTTCGCTGCCGCGGCGGAGTGTGGCCTGCCGGTCGCGATCCACTCGGGCGGCGAGGGGCTCGGCGTGGCGGCGCCGCCAGGGGGAGCGGGACCGCCGACCTTCTACATCGAGTGGCACACGCTGGGATCTGCGTGCTCGATCATGTCGCACCTCGTCTCGCTTCTTTGCCACGGCGTCTTCGAGCGTTTCCCCGACCTGCGCGTCCTCCTCATCGAGGGCGGGATCGCATGGCTGCCGGGCATCCTCTGGCGCCTCGATACCAACTGGCGCGCGCTCCGCTCAGAGGTGCCGTGGCTCGACCGAAAGCCCAGCGAGGTGGCACGCGAGCACATTCGCTTCACGACGCAGCCGCTCGAGCACACCGACGGGAACGACGACGTCCTCTTCGAAGCGCTCGCGGCGGCCGGCGGGCAGGACATGCTGTGCTTCGCGTCCGACTACCCGCACTGGGACTTCGACGAGCCACGCTTCACGGTGCGCCGGCTACCGGAGGCGTGGCGCGAGCCGGTCCTCCACGCCAACGCGGCGGCGCTGTACGGTGCTCGGCTCGCCGTGACGGCGTGAGCGGCTGGGTGGATGTCGGCCCGGCATCCGTGCTGGCGTCGGAGGGGCGGCTCGTCGCGCGCGTCGGGGGGCGCGAGATCGGTGTGCTGTGCGACGCCGACGGCTCGGTCTGGGCGGTCCGCAACCGCTGCCCGCACCACGGTGCTCCACTTGCGCTCGGGTCGCTCCGCCGGCGGGTGGCGGGGGCGCCCGGCCGCTACGAGACGAGCGACCAGCGGGCGCTCCGCTGCCCGTGGCACGGCTGGGAGTTCGATCCTGGGACCGGCGCCTGCCTCGACGACCCAGCCATGCGAGTTGCCGTCTACCCCGCCCGCATCGCCGACAGCCGCGTCCTGGTTCGCACCTGACCGCGGCCGCGGGGTCGACCTGGACGAGATCCGCGGAACTTCGAAGGTACCGTTCCCGCTCCCAGACCAGTGCCTACGTGACCTCCCCGCGCATGGCGAGGTACCGGCGATGGAAGTCGTGCACGAAACGGTCCGCGTACGGAAGCACGCCGCCCGCCGCGAAGCCACGCGAGCTGGCGCCGAGCTGGGCTCGCTCGCACACGGCCCAATCCTGCTGCGCCAGCAAGTGCCGAAAGTTCACCACCTCAGCGGGATCGAAGTCCGGCGCGACCACGGTCTCGGGCGCGAAGAGGTAGTGGCAGACGACGCGCGTGCGGTCAGCCGCCTCGGGAAGCAGCAGGAACGTCGAGACCGTGTCGGAGTGGTAGTTGATGATCAGGTTCGGGAGCAGGGTGACGCCGTAGAAGGTGCCCAGATCTTCGGGTGTCAGGCCGGGAAGCGGTGGCAGGTGGGAGTGTCCGCTGTTGGTGAAGGACGTCAACGTCTCGGCCATGCGGTTGCCGCTGTCGCCTGCGCCGGGCTCGTGCTCGACCTCCCCGCTCCGGTACAGCGGCACGAGCTGGACGAGTTCCGGGTGCACCGTCGGACAGTGCAGGCACTCGTTGTAGTTCTCGACGATGATCTTCCAGTTGGCCGCGACGTCGTACTCCCGCCGCGCCCCCTCGACCAGCCGGCCGACTCCGTAGCGGCTCCACTGGAACGGGTCGTCGCTCGCCCATGTCGCCAGGTGCGTGTCAAGCGGCGGAGCGTCGTCACAAAGGCACACCCAGGTGAATCCCTCCCACACCTCCACGCGGACGGGAAGGAGCCCCAGCCGCTCGCGCTCGAGCCGTTCGTCGGCGGCAACGTTCGGCGTCGCCCGCAGCCGGCCGTCGAGCCCGTATGACCAGGCGTGGTACGGACAGCGGAGCATCTTGCGGACCTGCCCCGTCCCGTCGCACAGGCGTGAGCCGCGGTGACGGCAGACGTTGAGGAACGCGTGCACCTCGCGCTTCTCGTCGCGGAGGACGATCACGCTCTCGCCTGCGACGTCGACGACCACGTACGATCCGGGTTGATCCAGTTCGTCGCTGCGTCCCACGCAGAACCAACCACCGTGGAAGAGTCGCGTCCGCTCCAGCTCGAAGACGTCGGCCGCGTAGTAGTCGTGTCCCGGCAGCGTCGCCGGCGGGTCCCACGCGGACCGGGCCTCCTCGTGCAGGTCAACTCCGTTCGAGACGGTCATCGTTTCTCCTCTTGGTCGTCCCCTGCCGGGGCGATCTCCGGCTCGCGGCTTGTGAGCACGCGCAGCGCGTCGCCTGGCAGATGTGCGTGCACCGGCGTCCCCTGCCGCCATCGCAGCTCGTCACTCGTGCCCTGGACGAGCGCCTGGATGGTGCCGCCGGCGGCCAGGCGGACGACGACCTGCACGGCTGGGCCCAGGTACACCACTCGCTCAACCATCCCGGGTACGCGGTTCGGACCGGCCGAGCCGTGTTCCTCCAGGAACACGCGCTCGGGCCTCACGACCAACATGGCGTCTCCGCGCGTGGCGGTGTCGCCGCGGCCAGCGTCCAGCTCAGTCTCACCCAGTCGCACCCGGCAGCCGCCGTTGCCGTTGGAGTCCACCACCTTGGCCGGCAGCAGGTTGGCCACGCCCAGGAAGTCGGCTACGAACACGGTGGACGGCTCTTCGTAGACCTCGCGCGGTGCCCCCAGCTGGTCGACCCGCCCGTCGCACATGACGGCGATGCGGTCGCTCATCGTCAAGGCCTCTTCCTGGTCGTGCGTCACGTAGATGAACGTGATGCCGACGGTCTTCTGCAGCGCCTTGAGCTCGGTCTGCAGGTTCTTGCGCAGCTTGGCGTCCAGGGCGCCCAGCGGCTCGTCGAGCAGCAGGACCGCGGGCTCGAGGATCAGCGCTCGCGCCAGCGCGACGCGCTGCTGTTGCCCGCCTGACAGCTGGATCGGCTTGCTGTGCTCTCGGCCCGTTAGCCCTACCAGCTCCAGCGCGGTCGCGACGCGCCGGCGAACGTTCGTCTTGTCGACGCGGGCGCGGCGCAGACCGAACGCGACGTTGTCGAACACGTTCAGGTGTGGGAACAGCGCGTAGCTCTGAAACACGGTGTTCACCGGCCGCCGATGCGCCGAGGTCTCGGTCACGTCGACGCCGTCGAGCAGGATGCGCCCCGAGGTAGGCTTCTCGAAGCCGCCGATCATCCGCAGCGTCGTCGTCTTCCCGCACCCCGACGGGCCCAGCATGGAGAAGAACTCGCCGGAGGGGATGTCGAGGTCGATGCCGGCCACCGCGACGAAGTCGCCGAATTGCTTGGCCAACGCCGATAGCGACACTGCTCCGCCGGCCATCTGTCTCACACTCCCAGGTCGGCCAGCGAGCCGCGGTTGCCCCGCATCGCCAGCCGGTACAGGCCGTAGCCGATGAGGACCACGCCGATAGTGATATAGACGAGCATCGCGGCCAGCGCGTTGATCGACGGCAGCGGTGCCTGGCGCGCAGCACTGTATACGTTGATCGGGACGGTGTCGCACGACGAGCCGCACGACAGCCAGGAGCTGATGACGAAGTCGTCGATGGAGATCGCGAAGACGATGATCGCGCTGGCCAGCACGGCCGGCACCAGCAGCGGGAGGAGCACCAGCCGCAGGGTCTGCCAGTGGGTGGCACCGAGGTCGATGGCAGCCTCCTCGTAGTCGCGCCCGATCGAGAACAGTCGCCCGCGCATGACGATGACCACATAGGAGATCGAGAACGTCACGTGCCCCAACAGCTGCGCCGTCGTTCCGGGGTGGATGAACGTGAACAGGTGCAGGAACACCAGGAACAGCGCGACGCCCATCACGATCTCCGGCGTCACCAGGGGAAACAGCATCAGGAAGTTCGCCGCCTTCGCCCCCGGACCGCGCCAGCGGGCCAGCCCCAGCGCCAGAGAGACCCCCAGGGGCACGGCGATCAGCACGTCGAGCCCCGCCAGCTTGAGGCTCTGCAGCAGCGCGTGCTGCAGGGCGGGATCCTTGAACACGGAGTTGATCGGGTCGCCCCAGTACCAGCGAGACAACGAGAACCCTTGCCAGGCCGTGAGCGAGCGCCCGGCGTTGAAGGAGAACTGGATGGCGATGACGACCGGCACGATCGACCACGCCATGTACAGCCAGGTGACGGCTCCCAGGAACCGCGGCCGGCCCCATGGGTTGTCCGCCGTTCGTCGCAGGCGGCGCGACAGGCGCCCGCCCCTCGCCGGAGCGCGGACCGGAAGCACCACGCTCATACGGCGTGCATCTCCTTCTGCGCTCGGTTGACGCTGAAGAGGTAGTAGCTCATGACCACCACGAGGAACGCCGCCAGCACGACCGTGATCGCCGCGCCAACCGTCGGCTGCGGGCCGCCGTGGAAGTAGAAGTCGATCTGGTTGCCGAGCATGGACGTGTCGGGCGTGCCCGACAGTATGTTCGTCGTGTAGTAGTCGCCGAACATCGGCAGGGCGATGATCGCGGCGCCGCCCAACAGCCCGGTCTTCGACAGCGGCAGGGTCACGTGGATGAACGTGCTGAACCGACTGGCGCCGAGGTCGCGTGCCGCCTCCAGGTGGCGCTGGTCGATCCGGTCAAGCGTCGCGTACAGCGGCAGGATCAGGTAGGGAACGTACCCGTAGACCAACCCCAGCACGACCACGAACCCGTGGCCGCCCAGCCAGTCATACGGGGTGCGCAGGATGCCGAGCCCGGTGAGCACACTGTTGACGTAGCCGTCGGGAGCCAGCAGGTTGACCCATGACAGCATCCGCAGCATGTAGCTGACCAGGAACGGCACCAGCAACAGCACGATCAGTGTCGTGCGCGAGCGGTGGGAAAAACGCGCGATGTAGTAGGCGACCGGGTATCCAATCAGCACCGACAGCGCCAGCGCCGCCACAACATAGATCAGGGTTCGCACGAACACGAGCCACAGCTCGTGGGAGGGCGCGAACAACGTCAGCACCTGTGACATGTGCTCGAAGTGCCAGTCCAGCGGGTTCCAGACCGGCACCGGCAGCTGGAAGATCGGGCTCACATCGCCGAACGCGATCGCGACCACCGCATACAGCGGCACGAGGAACAGCAGGAACAGCCAGACGGTGCCCGGCAGGGCCGATGCGCGCCACAACCAGCGGGGGTACATGATGGGCCCCCAGCTAGCTAGACGCCGGACACGAACTGGGAGTAGGCGTTCTGGTACTCCCGCAGTCCGGCCGGGGTCAGCGTCATCTCCTGCAGTGAGGTCGGCCCGAAGTCGTTCTCAGTGATCACCGCGGACCTCAGCGTCTCCGGCACGATGCCCTTGGAAACCAGCGTATCCGGCGTCACCGACTTCAGCGGCGGCTGGTAGCCGGTGTAGTTGACGAAGTTGTCGTAGCCGACCTTGTCGTCGAGGATGTAGTTCAGCCACAGATGCGCCAGAACCGGCTTCTGGGTCCCCTTGACGATCCCCCAGCAGTCGTTCTGGATTGGTCCGTGGCCCTTCGGCGCATGCCAGTAGCGGAGCAGCTTGCGGTCGAAGCCCTTGGGGAGGTAGTCGTTGACGGCGAGGATCGGGTCTCCTGACCACGCGTGGTGCAGCCAGCTCCTGCCCTGCGGGATGTCCTGGTATGACGTTTCGTTGACCTTGACGTTGCAGATCGACGACAGCTGCTCCAGGTCCTTTCCGGCCTGGGCGATCAGCTTCGGGTCCTCGGTGTTGATGTCGGTGATGCCGCGGCGCAGCAGGGCGAGGGCGATCGTCTCGCGCGGTTCGTCGAGCACCCCGACGAAGCCCTTATACGCCTGCGACTTCCAGAAGATCTCCCACGGGTTGGACATCGACGGGATGTCCTGCGTGACCTTGTCGGACCGCCAGAAGATCCCGGTGGTGTACATCGTGTAGGGCACCGTGTAGCGGGCCCCGACGTCGTAGAACGGGCTCTGGAAGTTGGGCAGCACGTTGCCCGGCAGGTTCGGGATGTAGCTGTGGTTGATCGGCGCCAGCAGCTTGCCGGCCACCACCTCGGCCAGCTTGTCCGGCGTCATCTCGGTGACGTCGGGACGTACAGAGCCCGAGGCCAGCTTCGCGATGCCCTGGTCGATCCCGTCGAAGGTGCTGAGCTGGACGTTGACGCCGTACTTCTTGCCGAAGTCCGTGAGAACCTGCTTGTCCAGATAGTCGAAGTAGTTGAAGACCGTGAACGTGCCGCCCGTCTCGGGCTTCATCCCGGACGGGATGGCCTTGTTGTCGGCGTCGAGGGGCAGCGTCACCGGATGGTTTGGCCGCGCCAGCGCGATGCCGCCGGGGCCCTTGGGGGTGGACCCACCGCCGTTCGACGCGCCACCGCCGCTCGACGTGCTACCGCCGCCGCTGCCACACGCCGCCAGTAGCGGCGCGACGCTGCTGGCGCCCATCGCACTCGCTCCCACCCGCACCAGGAAATCCCTCCGCGTTGGGTCACTCCTACGCTCGCGGGGATGTTGGGTCACCTTCGCTCCTCCTCTCAGCGCTTCGCCACCGCATGGTGGCCTTTCCGTGGGGGCTGCACCGGCTTGCTCGGCCGCAGCTCGCAGCCGAGCGCCTGCGAGGCCATGGCCACGCCGACGTCGACCATCCGCTGCGGGGACACGTCCGGCTGGCCGAGCGTCACCTGCACGCCGAGTCCGTCGAGTAGCCCGCTGAGCGACAGCGCGACGTCGTCGGGATCGGCCTCGCCCGCGAACTCGCCGTCGCGCTGGCCCTCTCGCACAATCTGGGCGATGAGCTCGCGCTGACGACGGTCCAGGCCGAAGTACGAGCTGCGAACCGACGCATCGCGCCGCGCGCGGACCCAGATCTCCATCCAGAGCGTGTAGTCGTTGAGGCCGCCGGGCCCGAGGCTCGTCTCCTCGATGAGGTACACGAGCCGGTCGCTGGCGCGGGTGATCCGCCCCTGGCCCGCCGAGAGCCGGTCGTAGAAGGTGTGGTCAGCGTACGCGACCGCCTCCTCGAGCAGACGGTCCTTGGACTCGAACCAGTACAGGATCGTCGCGGCACTCGTCCCCGCGCGCTCGGCGATGTCGCCGATCCGCGTGTCGAACAGTCCCCGCTCGTAGAGAACCTCGGCGGCGGCCTTGATGATCTGCGGCCTGCGCAGATGGTCGACTTTGGGGCGCGGGCTCAAACTTCTTCGATCCTCCCTCGGGACATATACTGAACCGCGAGTCAGGAAACTACGGAGCGCGTCGGCGGCTGTCAAGCCCGCGTGACGTTTCGATTTCGTGAGGGAGGCTGGCGTGACCGATGTGGCAGTGCTGGGAGCCGGTCTGGCCGGGCTGGCGGCCGCACGAGATCTGAGCCGTGCCGGGGTGGACGTGACCGTCCTCGAGGCGCGGGAGCGCGTCGGAGGACGAGTCGAGGCGGTGACGCTGACTGACGGGCGCACCGTGCAGATGGGCGGGGAGGTCGTCGGCCGGCAGCACACGGCGTACCTCGACCTGGTGGCCGAATTGAGGCTGACCATGGAGCCGAGCTACATCGCCGATCCCGGTGAGATGAGCTGGGGCCTCGATGACGGGGTGTTCGTCGGCGATGACGCGCCCTGGATGACCGATGAGGAGCGGGCGGACGCCGCGCGAGTGGACAGGGAGTTCGCCCGGCTGGCCGCCGAGGTGGATCCCGCCGACCCGTGGGGACATCCGGACGCTCGGCGTCTCGACGAGCTGAGCCTCGGCGCGTGGCTGCGCGAGCAGGGGGCGCTGCCCGCGGTCCGCCGCCGCCACGTGCTCGCGTCGCTGTCGCTGTCGTGCGACGGCCCGGAGCGGAGCTCGCTGCTCGCCGACCTGCGCAAGTACGCAACCCTTTCCGGCAACGGCTTCTACGACCTCAAGGCGTGGGAGGGGCTGCGCTGCGCCGAGGGCGCGGCGGCTGTCGCCCTGGCGATGGCCGCGGAACTGGGCGACCGGGTGCGGCTGGGGGCGCAGGTGGTGCGCGTGGACGTGCGCGGCGCTCCGGGGGTGGTGGTGACACTGGACGGCGGGGAACAGGTTTGCGCCGACGCGGTGGTGTGCGCGCTGCCGGCCGGGCCGCTGCGCCAGGTCGAGATCCTGGGCCTCAGCGACGAGCGGCTGGCGTCGCTGCGGGCACAGCGCCAGGCGCTGGCGGCGAAGATCGTGCTGGCCTACGACGAGGCGTTCTGGCAGCGGGCCGGGCAGAACGGGCTCGCGGAGGCCGAGTGGCTGTTCGGCTCCACCTGGCCTCAGGCCGGCGGCGTGCTGTCCGTCCTGGTGCCCCCGGAGCGGCTCGCCCCGTACCTCGCCGCTCCGGCGGTCGGCCGCCGAAGCGCGATGCTCGAGGGGTTGGCTGCCTTGTACGGCGAGGACGCACGGTCGCCGCAGGTCGTGCTCGAGCGTAATTGGGGGGTGGACCCGTTCACGCTGGGGTACATCGCGAGCTGGGCGCCGGGGGACCTCGGCCGCATCGGTCCGCTCCACGGGCGCCACGAGCCGCCGTTCTACGTTGCCGGCTCAGACCACTGGGTCGCCGGATACATGGAGGGCGCGGTCAGGACGGGGCGGGGTGCCGCACGCGCAGCGCTGCGGGAGGCGGCTGCGACGCCCGAACCGCTGCCGGCGGGCGAGCGCCTGGCCACGAAGGAGTGAAGGGCGGAAGGTCGCCGCGAATCCGCGGTGCGGGACGTGGCCCTGACCCGCCGGCCCTACCCGCCGGCCGCGCGCCTGCCGGCGGGCTCCTCGCGGCCCTCCTGGCGCGGCACCAACTGCTCGCCGAGCCCCAGGTCCCGGGCGAGCGAGGCGGCGACGGAGCGCCGGGCGCGCTCGAGCGGGATGGTGGAGTCGCCGATCAGCGTCCGCACGCCGAAGCCGTCGAGCAGGGCCAGAGTGTGGTCGGCGACCTCGAGGGGGTCACAGCGCTCGAACTCGCCGCTGCGGACGCCGGCCTCGATCTCCTCGGAGAACCACGCCCGCAGGCGGGCGTAGAGCTCCTCGGCGACCGGCCTGAGCTCCGGATGGCGGATTGCGCGCAGCCAAAGCTCCACCCACAGCACCCAGTCCTCCTCGAGCGCCGGGGTGCTCGGCAGGCACTGATCGATCATCGCCTGCAGGCGCTGTGCCGAGGAGGCACCGTCCGGCTGATTGTTTTCGATGCGAATGTCGCCCGCGCGCGCGTAGGAGTACTCGAGCGCCTCGGCCAGCAGCGCCTCACGGCTGTCGAAGTGGTAGTGGACGAGCGCCGTCGAGACACCCGCATCCATCGCGATCCGCGCGATGCGGACGCCGTCGATCCCCTCCCGTGCGATCTGCCCCACGGCGGCGGCCAGGATCCGCTCGCGGGCCCCGCGGCTGGAAGATCCTCGGCTCATCCCGGCGAGGTGGCCGCCGATCCCAGATCGGCGCGGATGCGGTCGGCGAACCACGCCACCCCCGCCTCACGTGCCGACAGTGGGCCGCACGCGTAGCCGCGGGTCATCAGGCCCTGCTGGACGTTGTCGACGAGGTCGATGTCCTCGTCGAGTACGAGCGTGTTCAATCTCCGGTTGGCCCACTGGACGAAGCGCGTCCGGGCGTCGGTCCCCGCCGGGCGATAGACGGCCGACACGTCGGCGGTGCGCCCCACCCCGTCCGGCACGAGCTGCCAGGTGTCGATCTGATCCGGGTAGAGGTCGATGGCGGTGTTGGGATAGATGTAGGCGTAGCGCCACATGCGTCGATCCTCGGCGGGCAGCCCCGGCATCGGCGTCACCAGCTGCGCGTACATCCGCTCCAGCCAGTTGCTCGACGGCTTGGCGCGCAGCGGCGCGTCGAACCACAGAAAGTTCTCGTGGACGTCGACGTCGTAGTGCTTGTAGTCGAGCATCCGCATCAGCCCGGGATGGGCGATCGGGATGTGGTAGCCCTCGATGTAGTTGTCGGCGATCACCTTCCAGTTGGCCGGCTGGGTCCCACCGGTCGGTGCCATCGGCGTGAGCGCCTCGATCCGGTATGGCGCGAGTCGCCGGGGCAGGTCGCCGACGAGATCGGCGAGCGGCTCGGCCTCGGCATCGAGGTTGACGAACACGAGCCCGCACATCTCCTCGACGCGCACGGGCATCAGGCCGAGCGCCCGCTTGTCCAGCCGGTCGCCGAATGCCATCCCCTCCGGAACCCCGATCAGGGTGCCGTCGAGGCGGTACGTCCAGCCGTGGTAGCGGCAGCGGATCGCCGCCTTGCACTGCCCGGACCCGCTGAGCAGCCGCGACGCGCGGTGTCGGCAGACGTTGCGATAGGCCCGGAGCTGTCCGCGCTCGTCGCGGACGACGAGCACGGGCTGCGTGCCGGCCCGGGCCGTGATGTAGCTGCCGGGCCGCGGCAGCGACGCCACGTGGCCGGCGAGCTGCCATGTCCGTTCGAAGATCAGCTCCTGCTCGGCCTCCAGCACGGCGGGATCGGTGTACAGGTGAGGCTCGAGGGCGATGCCGGACGGGGTGGGGGCGGCGCTGCTCGGCGGGGCGGTCGTGTCCATTTCCCTTTCCTGACTTTGTGATCAGTTTATATTTAAGCGCCATGGTCAAGCGCGCTTCCTGGCTGTCGGTCACCCCAGAGCCTGAGCGCGAGCTGCCGGAGGCGGTGGCCACTCTGACGGCGGGCGGCCCGCCGGCCCCCGCGGCGGTCGCCGCCGAACGCCGCCGGATCGAGCGGCTCGTGCTCCATGGCAGCCAGCGACGCTGGCTCGCCTACCTGCACGACGTGGTCAGGCTGATCGAGCACGACGAAACCTCGGAAGATCCCGACGTCGGCTCGGCTCGCGACCGCGCCGCCGCTGTCATCGCAAACCACCACAACCTCCTGCTCGCGCTCCCCGGCCCGGGAGCGCGCCTGACCGCCCACGACCGCCTACACCTGCAGGCGCTCGACGAAGGAGAGCCATGAGCACGACCATCCCCGCCGCGGCGACGGAGCTGACCAACGATCAGGTGGCGCTCCAGCTGCGCGCCCGTGAGTTCGTGGAGCGGGTCCTGCTGCCGCTGGAGCTCGCCGCCGAGGCTGCGAGCGGACGGCTGCCTGGCGAGACGGTCGCCGAGATCAAGCGCCAGGCGATCCGGTCCCGGCTCCAGGGCGGCCGTATGCCTGTGGAGCTCGGCGGCCAGGGGTGGACGATGGTGGAGTGGTTTCTGGCCAACGAGCAGTTCGGCCGGGTCACGAATGGGCTGCACTGGCACGTCCCGAGCGTCTACAACGTGTGGGCGGAGGCAACCCCGGACCAGGTGGAGCGCTACGTCGTCCCCGCCCTGCGCGGCGAGGGCGGCGACGCGTACGCGGTCACCGAGGCCGAGGCGGGCTCCGATGCGAGCGGGATCGCGACGACGGCGGTGGCTGTCGACGGCAGCCGGACGGGCGGCTGGCGGATCAACGGCGAGAAATGGTTTGTCACCTCAGGCGATGTCGCGCGGGTGCTCATCGTGATGACGAACGTGGTCGACGGCGCCGACCGGCTGCCGACGCTGTTCCTCGTCGAGCCCCAGGTTCCCGGGGTGGAGTTCGTCGACGATCCCCGGTTCACCCACAACTACCCGCATGGTCATCCGACGATCCGCTTCACCGACGTCGAGGTCGCGGCCGACGCGGTGGTCGGGGGCGTCGGCAACGGGGACGAGTTGCAGCGCCGGTGGTTCACCGAGGAGCGACTGGGGATCGCCACCCATGGACTGGGGGCCATGTGGCGCCTGTTGGACGAGACGACCGATTGGGCCCTGACCCGGGTGCAGGGGGGACAGCGGATCATCGATTACCAGGGGATCTCGTTCCCGCTGGCCGATTCGGCGACGGATGCCGCCGTCGGCCGGCTGCTCACCCTTCAGGTGTGCGCGCTGATCGACGCCGGGGCCGATCCGAAGCTGATCCACGCGAAGGCGTCGATGGCCAAGCTATTCGTCTCCGAGGCCGCCGGTCGCTGCGCGGACCGTGCCGTGCAGGCGTTCGGCGGGCGTGGCTACCTGCGCTCCAACGTCGCCGAGCGGTTCCTGCGCGAGCTGCGGGTCGACCGTATCTGGGAGGGCACGAGCGAGATCCAGCGGCTGATCATCGCCCGCGCGCTCGAGCGCCGCGGCGTCGAGGCGACGATCCATTGACTGCCGTGGAGGAGACGGCACAGCAGGCGCCCGCGCGGGACCTGGCGCGGCTCATGCGCCCGGCATCGATCGCCGTGGTGGGGGCCACCGATCGCCCCGGGAGCTATGCCGCGGAGACGCTGCTCAACCTCGAGACGATCGGCTTCCCCGGGCCCGTGTGGGGTGTGAACCCGCGGCGCACCGAGGTACTGGGACGGGAGTGCGTCCCCTCGATCGCCGACCTTCCGCTGCCCGTCGACGCCGTTGTCGTCGCCATCCCGGCCGCGGGGGTCGCAGCTGCCGTGGATGAGGCCGGCGTGCGCGGCTGCGGTGGCGCGGTCGTCTTCGGCGCGGGCTTCGGCGAGGTGGCGTCCGGCGCCGGGCACCACGCAGACCTGGTCGCGGCGGCTGATCGGCACGGCCTGCCCGTGTGCGGCCCCAACTGCAACGGGATCGTCTCGCCGATCGCTCGCATCGCGCTGTGGGGCGACTCACTGTCGGTCACGGAATACGACCCCACCCACCCCTCGGTGGCGCTCGTCTCCCAGAGCGGCAACGTTGCCGTCAACGCGCTCGCGACCCGGCGGGGCCTGCGGTTCCACACGGTCGTCGCCAGCGGCAACCAGGCGGTGCTGTCGGCGGCCGATTACCTCGAGTTCATCGCCGCCGAGGACGGGGTGGGCGCCGTCGCCCTCTACCTGGAGGACGACGGCGGCCCGCGGTTGCTCGACGGTCTGGCGGCGTGTGCCGAGGCCGACCTCCCGGTGGTGGTCCTGAAGGTTGGGGAGTCGCCGGCAGGAGTCGCGGCGGCCGCGGCGCACAGCGGCGCGCTCGCCGGCGACCAGCGGGTGTTTCGCGCCGTCATCCGAGAGGCGGGAGCGGTGTGGGGGTCCGACGTCCACGAGCTGCTCGAGCTCGCCAAGACGATCGCGGTCAGCCGGGTCGGCGGGCGCGGGCGGCCACGCCCGGAGGCCGACGGGCTGGCGATCATGACGTGCTCCGGTGGCGACTCGGTGGCGAACCCGCTCGACTACACCGCCATGATCTGGGGTGACGTGACCGCCCTGGGTGAGCTGGTGCGGACCTTGGGGGAGGATCCGGCGGTCGGTCAGGTGCTCGTCTTCTACGACCAGCCGCACGGGATGACCGGGGCACCCGCTCAGTCGTGGCAGGCCGTCCGGGATGGGGTGACGCTCGGCGCCTCGCTCAGCCCGGTGCCCACCGTCGTCGCGTCGACGCTTCCGGAGCTGCTCGACGACGCTGCGGCGTGTGAGTTCGCCGGCGCGGGAATCCCGGCGGCGGCCGGGCTGCGCACCGGCCTGCGCTGCTCGGCGGAGCTGCTGTCGCACGGCCGGGCCGAGCCCGCGCGGGTGCGCGAGATCGCCGCGGCCGCCCGGACCGGGGCGGGCGGCAGGGACGGGGCCGCCGAGTGGCTGGCCGAACACGCCGCGAAGGCGATGCTGCGCGAAGGCAGGGTCCCGGTGCCGCCAGGTCGGCTGGTCAGCGGTCCGGACGACGCGGTCCAGGCGTGGCGCGAGCTGGGTGGTCCGGTCGCGGTGAAGCTGAACGCCGCCGCCGTCCAGCACAAGACCGAGCTCGGAGGCGTGGTGGTGGGGCTCGACGGCGACGAAGCGGTCCGGAGCGCGTACCAGCGCATCGCGCCGCTCGCCTCTGCCCACGGCGGCTCGGTGCTCGTCGAGCGCATGGGGTCGGCCGGGCTCGAGCTGATCGTCGCCGCTCACCGCAACGGGATCGTTCCGGCGCTGATGATCGGGCTCGGCGGGGTTTGGACCGAGTTGCTCGACGACGTGGTGATCGTCCCGCTCCCGGCCGACGCGCGACGGATCGAGCGGGCGATCGGCGAGCTGCGCGGCGCGGCGCTGTTGTACGGCGCCCGCGGACGACCGGCGGCCGACGTGCCGGCGCTGGCGGGGCTGGCGCAGCGGGTGGGCGAGCTGCTGCTCGAGCGCGATCTGGAGACCGTGGAGTGCAATCCGGTGCTGGTGGCCGCGCGCGGAGACGGCGCGACGGCTGTCGACGCCGCCGTCAGGAGGGGACGAGATGACTGACCGGTATGACGTGATCGTTGTCGGCGGCGGGTTTGCGGGCGTAACCGCGGCCCGGGAATCCGCCGTGCGCGGGCGCTCGACGCTGCTGCTCGAGGGGCGCGACCGGCTGGGGGGACGGACGTGGAGCGCGCGCTGGGACGGGCACCGGGTCGAGTACGGAGGGGCCTGGGTCCACTGGCACCAGCCGCACACGTTCTCGGAGCTGACCCGAGCCGGGCTGCCGGTCACGATCGGCGCCGACGCGCAGCGGGCCCACTGGCATGTCGGCGCCGAGCGGCGGTCCGGCGCAATCGGCGACCGCGACGAGATCGCCCGCCGCGGCTGGGATCAGTTCGTCGAGGGAGTGGTGGAGGCGTTGCCCCAGCCGCACGCCCCGCTGACCGCGCTCGAGGCGCTGGCGCCGTTCGACCGGCTCTCGATACAGGAGCGACTTGACCAGCTGACGCTCACAGACGAGGAGCGCGACGTTCTCACCGCCGAGCTCGAGTCGCTCGCCCACGCGCCGCTCGCTGATGCCGGGGCTGTCTCGGTCCTGCGCTGGCACGCCCTCTCCGGCTACAGCCTCAAGCTGACCCAGGACACCGGCGGCCGGGTGACGATCGTCGCCGGAACCGGTGCGCTGTTGGCCTCGATCGCGGACGCTGCCCCGTTTGAGCGACTCCTGGACAGCCCGGTGGCGTCGATCACCCGGCGGAGTGGCTGGATGGAGGTGCTGTGTCGTGACGGCCGCGGGTTCGCCGCCCGGACGATCGTGGTCGCCGTCCCGCTCAACGCCCTCCAAGCGATCGCGTTCGATCCGCCGCTGCCGGAGGACAAGCAGCAGGCGATCGCGCTGGGACAGGCGAGCCGCGGGATCAAGCTGATGCTCCACGCCCGGGGCGAGCCCGTCATGCAGAACGCCATCCGCCCGGGACATCCGTTCGGCTACCTCGACAGCGAGAAGCTCGACGGGGACGGAACCCAGCTGATGATCGGCTTTGGGCCGGACTCGACGCAGTGCGACGCCACCGACCTGGCCACCGTGCAGCGCCAGCTGGACGCGCTCCTTCCCGGCTACGAGCTGCTTGACGCGACGGCGCACGACTGGCTGCGCGACGAGTTCTCGTGTGGGACGTGGGCCATCCACCGGCCCGGGTGGTACGAGCATCACCACGCCGCCATGCGGCGGCCGGAGCCTGGGATCGTGTTCGCCGGCTCGGACCTGGCCGACGGTTGGGCCGGTTTCATCGATGGCGCGATCGAGTCCGGGCTGCGGGCGGGGGCCCGCGCGGCGGAGCTCAGCCCTCGCTGAGAGGAGGTCAGCCGCCGACAGGTACCGACTCGAGCCGGGCCAGGCCGCCTTCGAGCGAGTCGGCCAGCTGCTCCAGCTCCGGCCGCCCCATCTCCTCGGCGAACAGGCATGGCAGCTCGATCAACTCCGTTCCCAGCCCGTCACGCAGGCGCACCAGCTGCTCATGCTGGATGTCAGCCCGCGTGCGCTCGGAGAGCGCGGCGGCCAGCGCCGCCTTGGCCAGAGGCGAGCGCGCCTGCCGGCGGGACGTCTCCAGGCGGGCGTGGTCCGCGGCGCTGAATCGCGGCGGATAGCACGAGTTGATGATCGTGGCCTCGAGCTCGAGGCCGTCGTCGGCGAGCGTGTCACGCAGCCAGAGGGTCTCGCTGACCGGCATCTCCTCCGGGGTGGAGACCGCGATCACCGCGGTGAAGGAGTGATCGGCGATCGTTGCGGCAATCGATCCCGCCTGGTGGGCGATCGGCCCCACGCGGGCGATCTCGGCGAACGTCCGCGGCGTGCGCAGGATCCCGGCGCCGTGACCGGCGGCGGGCGAGTCGACGATGACGAGGTCGTAGACGTCGCCGCCGTCGCTGCGCCGCTCGTGCTGCGACAGCTCCCAGATCTTGCCGATGCTCAAGAGCTCGCGCATCCCCGGGGTGGCCATCGCCAGGGCGTTGAAGAGCCGGCTCTGGCCGAGGGCCTGGCCGACCGCTCCGGTCTTGACCCGCAGATACTCCTCCATCGCGCGCTGAGGGTCGATCGAGATCGTGAACAGGTCGTCGGCGAGCGCGACCTCCTCGAAGGTCGCGCCGGACGTCGCGAACGCCTGCCGGACCCGCTCCTGGCTGGACAGCTCGGCGACGATCGTGCGCAGGCCGCGTCGCGCGGCGAGCAGACCGAGCGCCGTGGCGACGGTCGATTTACCGACGCCGCCCTTGCCGGTGACGAAGATCAGACGTCGTTCCAGAAGCTGGGGCACCGCCACCAGAACATAGCCACCGCGGAGGCGACCTGCGGCAAGCGCCACGGATGCGAGCGCAAACGGGCTCCGACCCTCCATCACTTCGGTGAAATCAGAGTATTGGCGGGGGCGAGGCGGAGGATTTACCGCATTGCCTGCGAAATACAGGCGCGTATGAGTCCCCCACGCATCGGAGTCCGAAGCTGATGGCCACCTGCAAGGTGATCGCGCTAGCCAACCAGAAGGGCGGCGTCGCCAAGACCACGACAACGCTCAATCTCGCCGTGGCCTTCGCCGAGGAAGGGCACCGCGTGCTGTGCTGTGACATGGACCCGCAGGGCAATCTCACGATGTCCCAGGGCATCGACCCGGACACGCTGGACAAGTCGATGTACGACGTGCTCGTGCACCACATCTCGATCCGCGAGGTGGTCAGAAAACGCGAGGTGGACGTCGCCTGCGCGTCAATCGACCTCGCCGGGGCCGAGATCGCGATGTCGACGATGATCGGCCGGGAGCGCTCGCTGCAGAAGGCGCTCAAGGAAGTTGCCGACGACTACGACTTCGTGTTCATCGACACGCCGCCGAGCCTGGGGCTGTTGACAATCAACGCCCTGACCGCGTCTCACAAGGTCATCGTCCCCGTTCAATGCGAATATCTATCGATGCGCGGGCTGATCCAGCTGCAGAACACGCTCGGGATGATCCGGGAGAACCTCAACCCGGATGTGGAGATCGAGGGGATCCTTCCCACGCTCGTCGATCTCCGGACGCTCCACGCCAAGGAGGCGATCGAGCTGCTGGAGGAGAACTTCGGGGACCGGGTGTTCGCTTCTCGGATCCGCAAGACGGTGCGTTTCGCCGAGGCGCCCGTCAAGGGTATGTCCGTGCTCAAGTACGATCCCGACGGTCTGGCCGCACACGCCTATAGGCAGCTCGCCAAGGAGGTCCTCGCTAATGGCAACCGGTAAGCGCGCGAGCATGCGGGAGGGGCCGCTGGCCGACCTGTTCCGCCGGACAACGGATGACAACCCGCCTCGCTCCGCCGATCCTGACGAGGGACGTCAGGGGGCTGCGTCCGAGCCTGAGCCGACGTCGCCGGCAGCCCAGTCGATCCAGCCCCCGCTGGACGCGATGCCGGAGCGGGTCGAGCCCACGCCCAGGACCCCCGCCGAGCCGCGGCGGCGGCCGATGCCGCACCCCTCGCTCGAGGCCGACAACGACGCCCCGGTTCCCGGTGGCCCTGATCCGGAGATCCCGTCTGCGCAGGAGCGGCTGCGGCAGGCGTTCTCGGCCGATATCCCGGAGGACGTGCTGGAACGTCCGGCCCCGGGCCAGCCTGCCCCGGATGTCTACGCCCGCGCGGATCGCGAACTCGACGCGTTCCCGCCAGAAACGACGGTCGGCCGGCCGGTGCTGCGGGTGGTCGGCGTCGGCGGAGCCGGCGTCAACGCCGTGAACCGGATGGTCGAAGCCGGCGTCGAGGGCGTCGAGTTCCTGGCGATCAACACCGATCTGCAGTCGCTGCAGCTGTCGGCGGCGGATCAGACCCTGCACATCGGCGATTCGTTGACCCGCGGGCTTGGCTCCGGCTCCGATCCTGACCTGGGGCGCCGGGCGGCCCGTGAGGAGTACGACCGCGTCAAGGCGATGCTGCGTGGATCCGACATGGTGTTCATCGCGGCCGGCGCCGGAGGCGGGACGGGTACCGGCGCGGCGCCCGTCGTGGCCCAGATCGCCCGTGAGCTCGGCGCGCTGACCGTCGGCATCGTGACCCGCCCGTTCCAGTTCGAGGGCTCGCGGCGCCGCGACCAGGCCGAGGCGGGGATCGCGGCGCTCGCGGAGGAGGTCGACACGCTGATCGTCGTCCCCAACAACCGGCTGCTGTCGGTCCTCGACCGCGGCGTGTCGATGGTCGAGGCGTTCCGTGTCGCCGACGATGTCCTGCGCCAGGGCGTGCAGGGAATTTCCGACCTCGTGACGCTCCCGGGGTTGATCAACCTCGATTTCGCCGATGTCCGGACGATCATGTCCGACGCCGGGAGCGCGCTGCTCGGCATCGGCATGGGCACCGGCGACCGGCGGGCGATCGACGCGGCCGAGCAGGCCGTCGCGTCGCCGCTGCTGGAGACGAGCATGGAGGGGGCCCGGTCGATCCTCCTGTCGATCACCGGTGGGCGCGACATCTCGCTGTGGGAGGTCAACGAGGCGGCCAAGGCCGTCGCCGAGGCGGCCCATCCTGACGCCAACATCATCTTCGGGGCGATGGTCGACGAGAAGCTCGACGATCAGGTCTGGGTCACGGTCGTCGCCACCGGGTTCGGCGAGGAGCGTCCCCGGCGTCGCGAGGAGGAGCCGTTCGCGGCGCGGTCACGCGTCGAGGACGAGCCGCGGCGGCCCCTGCGCGAGCCGGCCGGTGAGCCCCGGGTCAGCCGGGTTCGGCGTGGCGTCGAGTTGGACGTTCCAGAGTTCATCCCCCGCCGCTGACGGCCGATTACCGGCGCCTGGCGGCGTCCTCGGTCGCTCGCGTACGAAGTACGCGTCGCTGACCACCGGCTTCGCCGGCGGTGCCCCGTCCTGGCCAGGCTTGGTCATCGGCCGTCAGTCTCTGATTGGCTGTACGCCGTGACTCAACTGGGCGTCGTTGCTGCCGGGCACCCCGTGAGTGCGCGGGCCGGTGCGGATGCGCTGCGGGCCGGCGGCAATGCCGTCGACGCCGCGCTGGGGGCGATGCTGGCCTCGTTCGTCTGCGAACCGCTCCTGACGGGACTGGGGGCGGGTGGATACATGCTCGTCGTGCCCCCCGGCCAGGAGCCGGTCCTGCTCGACTTCTTCGTCGAGGCCCCTGGCCGAGGCCGGCCGTCCGGGGAGCATTCCGAGCTGATCCCGGTCCCCGTGTCGTTCGGCGATGCGGTCCAGGTGTTCAACGTCGGAGCCGCTTCGGTGGGGACCTTCGGCATGCCCGCCGGGGTCTGTGAAGCGGCCCGGCGCTTTGCTCGCCTGCCCCTGCAGGAGCTCGTCGGGCCGGCGGCGGCGCTGGCACGGGACGGCGTGGCGCTCAACGAGCAGCAGGCGTACATCATCGAGATCCTCGACGCGATCGTGACCTCGACGCCGGAGGCGGCGGCACTGTTTGCGCCGGGCGGAACGCTGGTGCGCGCCGGCGACCGGCTGCGCCAGCCGGAGCTGGCCGACGCGCTCCTCCTGCTCGGCACCGAGGGCGCGCGGCCGTTCTACGAGGGCGAGACCGGGGCTGCGATCGTCGAGTGGCTCGAGGTCCGCGGGGGATTTGTCACGCGTGCGGATCTCGCCGCCTACGCCGTCACGGACCGCCGGCCGCTGCGCGTCGCCTACCGCGGGCGCGACGTGCTCACCAATCCGCCGCCGTCGGCGGGCGGGATTCTCATCGCCCGGGCGCTCGCGATGCTCGATTCGGTCGCCGGCCCTCCGTCGGTTCCCCAGCTCGTGGAGGTCATGGAGCGAACCCAGCGCGAGCGCACGCCGGAGTTCCTGGCCGGTTTGGACGACCCGGCGTTCGTCCAGCAGTTCCTCGCCCAACCCGCCGCGAGACTGGGCTCCACGACCCACATCGCCGCGCTCGACCGCGACGGCTGGGCCTGCTCGGTGACCTGCTCCAACGGGTCGGCGTCAGGCGTGATCGTCCCGGGGACGGGCGTGCACCTCAACAACATGCTCGGGGAGCAGGATCTGAACCCGCTGGGGTTTCATCGCCACGCGCCCGGGCGGCGGATGCCGAGCATGATGGCGCCGACCGTCGTGCTCGGACCCGGTCCCGCCCACCCCGCCGAGCTGGCCGTCGGTAGCGCCGGCTCCAACCGGATCCGCTCGGCCGTTCTCCAGACGATCATTCGCTCGATCGACGACGGCCTGGCCGCCCAGGAGGCCGTGGAGGCTCCCCGGATTCACTTCGAGGACGACGTGGTCTACACGGAGCCGGGCATCGACACCGACGAACTGGAGCATTCCGGGCGGACGCTGGCGCCGTTCCGCGAGCGCAACCTGTTCTTCGGCGGTGCTCAGGCCGCAGCGCGTGAGCCGGGCGGGTCGTTCTCCGGTGGCGGCGACCCGCGCCGCGGCGGGGCCGCGGTGGTGGTGGAGGCATCGTGAGAGCGCCGGGTCGCGCCCTGGCGCTCGTGCTCGTTGCCGCCGCCATGATCAGCGGCTGCGGGCTCAATGTCGAGTTGCCGGATCTGTTCCTGGTGACGCGCACCGGAGGCGGTTCCAAGCTGACGCTCGTCGTCAACGACGGCGGTCAGATCAGGTGCAACGGCGGCAAGCAGAAGACGCTCGCCAGCTCACAGCTGATCACAGCGCGTGATCTGGCCGACAACCTGGCGGGTGACGCCACAGCAAAGCTGACGATCCCCGCGACTGCCGACACCGTCTACTCCTACACGGTGAAGCTCCAGCAGGGGACGATCTCCTTCCCGGACCGGGCCGCCACCAGCCACAAGTACCTCGGCCAGCTGGAGGCGTTCGTCCTCCAGGCGGCACAGCAGTACTGCACCTAACACCGGACTGATGGAATCAACCATCGAGCGCGCTTAAGCAGCTTCTTATGCGCAAGTAAGTAGCCTTGCCACCTTCGTGTTCGCCATAGCCGCCACCCAAACCCTGATCACACACTTCCAGGCGATCGTCCTGGGCGTGCTGCAGGGCATTACCGAGCTCTTTCCGGTGTCCAGCCTGGGCCACACCGTCCTCTACCCGACGCTGTTTCGCTGGCACAACATCGTCAGCTGGCAGTCACGGCCGGAGTCCCCGTGGTTGGCGTTCATCGTCATGCTCCACGTCGGCAGCGCCGTCGGGCTGCTGATCTACTTCTGGCGCACCTGGGTGGACATCATCGTCGCGTTCTTCCGCACGCTCGCCAAGCGTCGCGTCGAGACATCCACCGAGCGGCTCGCATGGCTGATCATCATCGCCACGATCCCGGTGGGGATCCTCGGCCTGCTCCTCGAGCACCCGCTGCGGACGCTGTTCGCCAAGCCGCTGGCGGCGGCGGTCTTCCTGATCATCAACGGCGTCATGCTGCTCGGTGCCGAGCGCTACCGCCGCCGGGCCGAGGTCCGGGAGCTCGCCCGGCGCGAGGGTCTCAACCCCGAGGGCTACCGCGACCTCGACACCCTCGACTACCGCGAGGCGGCCATCATCGGCACCGCCCAGTCGACGGCCCTGATCGCCGGGATCAGTCGTGACGGCGTGGTGATGTCAGCCGGGCTCGTGCGCGGTCTGGACAACGAGGACGCCGCGCGATTCGGATTCCTGTTGGCGACACCTCCGATTCTGGCCGCGGGCATTTTGAAGTTTGGGGATCTGACCGGACCGCTCGGTAACCACGGGGTGCGCAGCGCGGCGTTCATCGCCGCAATCGCCTCGGCGATCACCGCCGTGTTCACGGTGCACTTCCTGATGCGCTACTTCAAGCGCGGGAACCTGCGGCCGTTCGGCGTCTACTGCATCGCCTTCGGCCTGTTCATGATCCTCTTCACGCTGATCGCCGGCGCTCCGTAGCGGGGCGCCGTTCCCCCCGCGGCCGGTCCGACGACCGGGACGGCGCCTCTCAGCCGAAGCGGACCTTGCCGTTGGAGCGCGCTCGCGCCTGAGCGCGGTCGACGAAGTCCAGGCGCTTGGTCGCCGCCAGGAACAGCCGCGTCACGAGGCGCAGCCGGGCGTTCTCCGATCGCAGGTCCAGCAGGCCCTGCTTGGCGTCCAGGCCGAAATCGACCGTCGCGGCCATGTCGTAGGCGCCCATCTCCTCGAGCTCCTGGTCCTCCGGCTCGCGGTCGGTCGCCCGCCGGACGAGGTCGGCGTACGCGGCGTGGGCATCGCCGGCGAGCCCGGCATCCGGCTCATCGCGGCTGTCCTCGACGAACTCGATCACCCCCGCCGGGTACGGGAGGTGCGCCCGGCGCTCGAGCACGCGGAACGGCCTCGTACCCCGTGCCAGCAGGTTAAGCCGGCCGTCGTCCATACGCTCGAGCACCCGCTCGATCTCGCACGCGCAGCCGATGTCCCGCAGTCCGTCATCCGACATCCAGACGATGCCGAACTCCGTGCCGTCCTCCAGGCACTGGCTCATCATCGTCTTGTAGCGGTCCTCGAAGATGTGCAGGGGGACCAGTTCGCCGGGCAGGGCCACCAGCGAGAGCGGGAAGAGCGGGAAGTCCTCGCGGACGTCGTCGGCCATGGCGAGAAAGAAGTCTATGGCGAATCCCTTTGGGATTCGCTCGGGAGAATCGCTGGCGCGATTCTCCGGGGCTGCCTGCACTCGTCCGGCTGTGGTTCTCCGGGCAGCATTCTGCCGAGGACCCGTGCGATTCGGTGCTAGATGCGGCGGGCGGTGACGAGGAGGTTGTAGAAGATCGCGGGCGGCAGCCTCGGCTCCAGCAGCCGCTCGTCGAGCTTCTGCAACAGCAGGTAGCCGTGGAACGCGTACTGGCGCCACAGCATCGGCACGTCGTCCGGGACGGCGGACGCCTCGAGCGAGCGGTTGAACCACCCAAACCAGTTGGCCGTCAGCTCCTCACCGCGGACGACGACGTCGACGAAGCCGGCCCGTTTGGCGTGGCGGGACAAACCAGCCGGCTCAAAGGCGTGGATGTCGACGAAGCGCTCCAGTTCATGGTCGTCGCGTGCAGGAGGTACACCGTTGCCGTTGCTGCCCGGCCGCACCGCCGGCCGGGCGCGGAGCAGCCGGCGCCAGGTGGGCGCGACCGCCCCGGCACCGCGCTTGGGATAGGAGGCGATCCGGTCGCCGAGCCGCGACGGCTCGCCGGCGAACACGATCCGCCCGCCGGGACGGAGGACGCGATGAAACTCCCCGAATGCCCGGCGCAGGTTGGGGAGATGGTGGAGCACGGCGTGGCCGAGCACGAGGTCGAAGCTCGCGTCGGCGAAGGGGAGCGACTCGGCGTCGGCCCGCGCCGTCCTGACCTTCAGGCCGAGGCGCCGCGCGTTGCGGCCCAGCGTGGCCATCATCCCGGGCGAGATGTCCGTGCACGTCGCCTCGGCGACGACACCGGCCTGAAGCAGGTTGAGGCTGAAGTAGCCGGTCCCGGCGCCGATCTCCAGCGAGCGGTCGTAGCCGTCGTCGAGCTCGGAGCCGACCAGCTTGCGCAGCTTCCCGAGGACCTGGGCCTGGCCGACGTCGCCGAAGTCGATTCCCCATTTGCTGTCGTAGGTGTCCGCTGCGACATCGTGGTAGCGCGTGTTGACTTCGCGGATGTCGTCGGCGGTACGTAGTGCCTCCATGGGGCGCCGCACATTACCCTGTCGGCCCCGTGTCCGTGACCGCCCATGTCCAGCGCGATCAGCCCCCCGGAGTCCCGCCGCTGGAGCTGACCGGCGAGCGCACGCTACCGGATATCCCGGCCGAGAACTACTGGTACCGGCGCCATCTCGCCGTTTACGAGTGGATTGGCGCTCGGGTGATCGGCAAGCGGGTGATCGACCTGGCGTGCGGCGAGGGCTATGGCTCGGAGGTCCTCTCCCGTTCGGCGGCGACCGTGCTCGGCGTCGACGCCAACCCGGAGGCCCACGACCACGCCCGGCTGCGGTACCAGCGCCAGAACCTCCGCTTCGAACGCGGGCTGGTCGAGACCCACGGGGACGCGGGCGCCTACGACGCCGTCGTCTTTCTGCAGACGATCGAGCACGTGCAGGATCCGGTCGCCGTGCTTCAGCACTTCCGCTCGCTGCTCAGCCCCGGCGGGGTGGCGTACATGACGACGCCCAACGTGCTGACCCTTGCGCCGCCGGGGGCGGAGAAGTCCGGCAACCCGTGGCACATCAAGGAGTACCGCGCCCACGAGTTCGAGGCTCTGTGCCGCGGCGTCTTCGGCAGGGTCCACATGCTGGGGCTGTTTCATGCGCGAAAGCTGCGGGTCCACGAGCTCGCGCTCGCCTGCGGCTGGGATGCCGTCCACAGCCGCCTCGGCATCACCAAGCCGTTCTACGACCGCTTCACGCCGGCGATCGCCTCCGGCGACTTCACCTTCCGCGCCTACGGGCTCGATCGCGCGCTGGATTTCCTCGCGGTGTGCGGCTAACTCGAGGGTCGACCGCGCCCCGCGAGAATCGCGCCAGCGATTCAACCCCAACGCAACGTCCGGGGCGCCTCGCGCATCCGGATGACCTTGGCAGGGATCCCGCCGACAACGGCGTTTTCCGGAACGTCGCAGGTGACCACCGAACTCGTGCCGATCACCGCGTTGTCGCCCACGGTGACCCCGCGCAGCACGCAGGCGCCGTAGCCGATCCAGATGTTGTGGCCGATCCTGACGTCGCGCTTGTAGATGCCCTGCTCGCGGATCGGCCGCTCCACCTCGACCATCCCGTGATCGAAGTCGATCATCATCACCCGGTCGGCGATGATGCACTCGCGGCCGATCGAGATGCGCTGAAAGGCCGAGATCGTGCACTCCTGACCGAGAACCGACTTGGCGCCGATGGTCAGCTCGCCCTCGTGGACGCGGACCTTGCAACCGTGGCCGATCCAGGACCAGCGGCCCAGCCGCACCCGCGCGTTGCGTCCGATCTCGAACTTGACGCCCGGTCCCACGAAGCACAGCCCGTCCGTCTCCAGTCGTCCGCGCCAGCGCAGCTTCAGCCATAGCCAGCGCATGACGAGGACCAGGTACCCGCGCGTCAGCATGTGGTTGGCGCGGGCAAAACGCAGGAACGTCAGCGGCCCCCCGCGCAGGGGCGGCGGCCCGCCTCGCACGACGGGGGGAGGAAGCGGCTTGGCCCGTCGGAGCGGCTGCTCTGTGCCCTGTCGTTCGAGCGAGCGCACGGCAGGCAGGATCCTAGTGTCCCGATCCCGAGGAATGCGTGGACCTCCACCCCCGCTCTGCTCAGCCGTCGTCGAGCAGCCCGGTGAGCGGTCCGAGCAGGCGAGTGGAACGGCGCGAGACTCCGGGAAGCTCCAGCAGGCGGTGGCCGGCGGGCAGCCCGGCCTGACGACGCTCGAGCTCCCGGTGGGCGATGGGGCGCCAGTGCTCGTCGATGAGCGAAACCGCGGAGTGCGTGGCCACCTGCGCCTCGTCGAGTTCCAGGTGCTCGGCCCACAGCCGGATCCGGGTATCCCGAGCCAGCTCGGCGTCGTCGGTCACGACGCACATCTCGGTGTCGTTGAACAGGGAGTGGGCGTTGATGTTGGCTGAGCCGACGACCAGCCACCGGTCGTCGACCACCGCGACCTTCGCATGGACGTACACCGGATCTGCCCGGGTGGCCGACGGCGTCAGCGCCCGGATGGTCGCGGCCAGCATGCGCTCGGACCCGTTGTCCGCGCCGATGAGCACGCCCACCTGGCCGCGGGTGTCGTCCTGGCCGTTGTTCGCCTTCACCGGAAGGACGATGACGACGCGGAACTGCGGGGTGGGGGGATTGCGAAGCTTGCCGGCGATGATGCCGACGAGCTCCGGCGACCACAGGAACTGGTTCTCGATGTAGATCAGCTCCTGCGCGGACCGCAGCACGCGGGCATAGCTCTCGAAGACGCGGAAGTTCCCGTTCGGGATGGCGTCGTACATGCCGTCCGCGACGGTCCGCACCACCTGGACGGTCGTGGAGCCCGCGGCCCTCGGTGGCGGAGTCGGCGGGATGTCCTCGCCGGTCAGTTCGCGCCACCGGGTGCGGAAGTGGTCGTTGACGTCGGCGACCGCCGGCCCTCGCAGACGCGTGGTGACGTCGTGCCAGCCGATTCGCCGCCGCGCGGTGTGCGCTTGGACGTCGTAGCGGTCTCCGGCGCTGTCGGTGAGGTCGATGCCGCCGACGAACGCCACCTCGCCGTCGATGACGATCGTCTTCTCGTGATGGCAGTGAAAGGGGTGCTCGCGAGGATCCCCGTGCGCCTGGATCCGGGTGTTCCGGGTGAGGTTCTCGAGGCTCTTGGCGACCTCGGCCCGGGAGGGGTGGAACGCCGGCAGCGGCGCGCCTGACCAGACCAGCACGCGGACGTTCAGGCGTTCGGCCAGCTCCGCCAGGAGCGTGCCGATGGAGGTTCCCGCCCGGCAGCGATCCAGCTCGAAGCCGGGCTCCAGATGCCACCCGGTGAGGTGCACGAAGCTCTGTGCCGACGTCAGAGCTTCCATCATCTGGGGAAACGCGTTGGCTCCGTCGATCAGGACGTTGAGGGCGCAGCCCTCCCGCGGCGGGGGGTCACCGGCGGCGAACACGCCGGGAGACGTGGGTCGGAAGACGTGCCCCCAGCCCAGGCGCTCCAGCCGCCGGCGGTGCTTGAGGCGGACGGCGGCCTCGATTCCGTCGCCGAAGGCCGAGTCGATCCGTCCGAGCAGCAGGTTGGTCATGCGCACATACGATGGCGGAAATCGACCGGGGGCACACCTGGCATCATGGCTGCCCCTCATGCGTCCCGCGGACCAGAACCTCGCCCAGCACCTGCTCGACGGCGACCGCCGCGCGCTGGCGCGCGCGATCTCGCTCGTCGAAAACGATGACCCCGCGGGCTGGGAGCTCGTCCGGCACATCTATCCCAAGACCGGCCACGCCGCGATCGTCGGCTTTACGGGGCCGCCCGGAGTCGGCAAGTCGACGCTGATGGGAGCGTTGACCAAACACGAGCGCGAGCTGGACCGAACCGTCGCCGTCCTGTCGATCGACCCGTCGTCGCCGTTCACCAAGGGCGCTCTGCTCGGCGATCGCATCCGGTTGACCGATCACTTCCTCGATCCGGGAGTGTTCATCCGCTCCATGGCCAATCGCGGCGCCCTCGGAGGGTTGAGCGAGGCTGCACTCCAGGCGGCGCTGCTGATGGACGCCTCCGGTCGCGACCTCGTCTTCCTCGAGACGGTGGGGGTGGGGCAGGCCGAGGTCGACATCATCGACCACGCCGACACGGTCGTGCTCGTGCTGATGCCCGGCTCCGGGGACTCGATCCAGGCGCTGAAGGCCGGAGTGATGGAGATCCCAGACGTGATCGTCGTCAACAAGGCCGACCACCCGCTCACGGACACGATGGTCCGCGAGATCAAGGGCGTGCTCGCGCTTGGGCCGAAGGTCGATTGGCCGGTGCCGATCATCCGCACCGAGGCGGTCCGCGGCGAGGGCGTGGCCGAGCTCGCCGACACGCTGTCCGAGCACCGGTCCCACATCAAGTCCCAGGGCACGCTGTCCGAGCGCCGCCGCCGGAACCTGCTCAATGAGGTGCTCGCGATCGCCACGAACCGGATGCGTCGTGACCTCGAGGAGTCGATCCAGGCCGACGGTCAGGTTCGCGACCTGCTCGACCGGGTCGTCTCTCGTGAGATTGATCCGGCCAGCGCCGCGGCCGAGATCCTCGAGCGCGAACGTCAGGCGTCTAGACGCTGAGCGCGAGCTCGGTCAGGAGGCGCACGCCGAAGCCGGTGCCGCCCTTGTCCAGGTACGCCTTGCGGCCGTCGTCGGCCACCGCGGCGATGTCCAGGTGCGCCCACGGCACGTCGCCGGCGAAGTGGTGCAGGAACTCCGCGGCGGTGATCGCCGACGCCTCCCGGCGCTCGGTCCGGTTGCTGATCTGGCCGTAGCGTCCCCTGATCATCCGGGCGTAGTCCGGGTGCAGGGGCAGCCTCCACACGAGCTCGCCGGTGTGCTCGGCGCAATCCCAGATCCGCTCTGCCAACGCGTCGTCGTTGCTCATCAGCCCGGCATAGACCGAGCCGAGGGCGACGACGACGCCGCCGGTGAGCGTGGCGACGTCGACGATCGCGTCGCATCCCTCCCGGAGCGCGTAGGTGATGCAGTCGGCCACGACGAGGCGTCCCTCGGCATCGGTGTTGTTGACCTCCACCGTCGTGCCGTCGAGCGCGGTGACGATGTCGCCGGGCCGCGCCGCGTGCCCGCTGATCATGTTCTCGGTCGCGCCGATCACCCCCAGCACGCTGACCGGCGCGCGCATCTCGGCCAGTGCGGCCATCGCCTCGATGACGGCGGCGCCGCCCGCCATGTCGAACTTCATGTCGATCATCGACGCATTGGGCTTGAGCCACAGGCCGCCGCTGTCGAAGGTCACCGCCTTGCCGACAAGCGCCAGACGGCGACCGTCGGCCGGCGCGCCCTCATAGCGGAGCACGATCAGCCGGGGGTCCTGATCCGAGCCTTGGGCGACGGCGGCGAATGCCCCCATGCCCAGCTCGCGGATCTCGGTACCGCCGAGCTGGGTGACGGTCATCCCCGGCAGGCGCTCGGCCGTCTCGGCGGCGTAGGCGCCAAGCGCGGCCGGTGTCAGATCGTTCGGCGGCCGGTTGCCGAGATCGCGCGCGCGATTCTGCGCGGTCGCGAGCACGGCGGCACGCTCGACCGGGCCGCTGAGGTCCTCCGGCGAGCTCACGATCAGGCGCTCAACGCCGCGGCCATTGCCGGACTCGGTGTCCGATCCGGTGTCCGCATCGTTGTCCGTGGGGCGCTTGTAGCGGTCAAACCGATAGGCGGCGAGCACCGTTCCGTGGACGACGCCCTCGGCGATCTCATCCCCGGCGCCCGGAGGGACCTCCCAGCACAGCATCCGCGCGCCACACTCCTGCGCCCGCCGGAGCGCGACGGCGGCGGAGACGCGTGCCCGTTCCGGATCGAGCTCATCGCGCGACCCCAGGCCGACGAGGATGGCGCGGCGACCCGCGACGTGCGTGACCGCCACATGCTTGAACGAGCTCCGGGCCTCGCCGGAATCCAGCAACGCGCGCAGCTCGGCGGTGGGGAGGGTGCTGGTCACGTCCTCGCCGTCGAAGATCCCCAGCGCGATCGTGTCGGCGGCGGTGGAGAGAGGGCTCTCGGTCGTCGCCTCAACGTCCACGTTGGAGCACGTTACCAGCGGCGCTCATGGCCCCTGGACTACGATTGACGTTCCGCCAGCGACACCGGAGACGCAAGCCATGCCCAAGACAGTGATCCTCTCGGCCGCACGGACACCGATCGGCAAGCTCGGCGGGGGACTCGCTTCGGTGGACGCCACCGAGCTTGGGGGGACGGCGATCCGAGCCGCGCTCGAGCGGGCCGAGGTTGCCCCGACCGACGTGCAACACGTGATCATGGGCCAGGTCATTCAGGCCGGCCAGGGGCAGATCCCGTCCCGGCAGGCCCAGATGAACGCCGGACTCCCCAAAGAGGTGCCGTCAGAGACGATCAACAAGGTGTGCGCGTCCGGGATCCGGGCCGCCGGCCTGATCGACGCCGCGATTCGGGCCGGCGATCTCGACGTCGCTGTCGGCGGCGGCATGGAATCGATGTCCAAAGCGCCGTATATGCTCAAGGAGGCGCGATTCGGCTTTCGCATGGGCGACGGCAAGGCGATCGACGCGATGATCAACGACGGGCTCACCAACCCGTTCTCCCACAAGCACATGGCCCAGGAGGCATCGGAGGTCGCCGCCGAGCTCGAGATGACGCGGGCGGACATGGACCGGTGGGCGCTGCGCTCGCACGAGCGGGCGATTCAGGCGACCGACGACGGCCGGCTCCCGGAGGAGATCGTCCCCGTGACGGTGAAGGGTAAGAAGGGCGACACCGTGGTCGAGGTCGATGAGGCGCCGCGGCGCGATGCCAGCCTGGAAGCGCTCGCCAAGCTGCCGCCGATCTTCCTCAAGGACGGGTCGCATACCGCCGGCAACTCGCCGGGAGTCAACGACGCAGCGGGAGCACTCGTCCTCGCCTCCGAGGACTGGGCGAAAGCCAACGGCAAGACCGTGCTGGCGACGATCATCGCCCAGGGGCAGGTGGCCGACGACTTCCCCTACCTGGCGCGCACGCCGGCCAAGGCGGCGAAGCTGGCCCTCGACAAGATCGGCAAGAGCCCCGAGGACATCGATCTGTGGGAGATCAACGAGGCGTTCGCGTCGGTCACCCTCAACTCGATTCGGATGCTCGGCATCGACGAGGAAAAGGTCAACGTCAACGGCGGCGCGGTCGCCCTCGGGCATCCGATCGGCGCCTCCGGAGCTCGCATCCTGGGGTCGCTGATCCTCGAGCTGCGCCGTCGCGGCGGCGGTCTCGGCTGTGCCGCGATCTGCTCCGGCGGTGGTCAGGGCGACGCGGTGATCGTCGAAGTTGAGGCGAGCTAAAGCTCGCCTTTGGGGGTTGCCGGCGCGACCCCTGCTACCCATGTCCCAGATCCAACCTGACAGCCGGGCCGCGGCCCCAGGTTCGCCGCCGGGCGAGCTCGCAAGCCCGGGCGAAGCCCGGGCCGCGGCCTTCTTTGACCTGGACAAGACGCTCATGCAGGGGTCGTCGGCGTTTCAGTTCGGACGCGCCGCGTACCGTGCCGGGCTGCTCGGCCGGCGCCAGTTGCTCGCCGATGCCGTCGCCAACGTCCAGTTCCGTCTCCGCGGAGCGACCGACGCCGACTCGCTCGCCCTGCGTGAGCGGATCGCGGCCTCGCTGGAGGGCACGCGGGTGGTGGACCTGGAGCGTCTCGGCGCCGACGTCCTCGCCCTGATCCTGCCCCGCATCTATCCGCAGATGCTGGCGCTCGCTCACGAGCACCAGGACGCGGGCCGTCGCGCGTACATCGTCACGGCGGCATCCCAGGAGCTGGCCGACATCCTCGCGCAGGTCATGGCGCTCGACGGCGGGATCGGCTCGCAGATCTCGGAGGTGCGCGACGGTGTGTTCACGGGCCGGCCGACCGGCGTGTTCGTGTACCGCACCGGCAAGGCACAGGCGCTCCAGGACCTGGCCGCGCGGGAGGGGATCGACCTGGGGGCCTCCTTTGCCTACTCGGACTCCGAGTCGGATCTGCCGATGCTGGAGGCCGTCGGCCACCCCGTCGCGGTCAACCCGGACGGCGCGCTGCTGCGGATCGCCCGCGAGCGCGAGTGGGACGTGCTGCGCTTCGATCGCCTCGGCCGCCGGCTGAAGACGGCAGCAGCCCTCGGTGCCGCCGCGGGAGCCGGGGGCATCGGCAGCGTCGTGATCGCCCGGCGGTTGCGATCGAGCCCACCGGTCGTCGCCGTTCGGCGCCTGCGGCGTGCGCGCCGCGGCGGGCTCTCGTCGGCGCTGCAGCGGTAGACTCCGCGCACCCGCGGCTCCACCCCCAGGGGGCACGCGGGCTCCAGATGGCCTCCTCTCCAGACAAGAAGATCCGCGTCGTGGTCGCCAAGCCCGGGCTTGACGGGCACGATCGCGGCGCGAAGATCATCGCCCGGGCGCTGCGCGACGCCGGAATGGAAGTCATCTATACCGGCCTGCACCAGACCCCGGAGCAGATCGTCGAGACGGTCATCCAGGAGGACGCGGACGCCGTCGGTCTGTCGATCCTGTCCGGGGCACATATGACCCTGGTGCCGCGGATCATGGAACTGCTCTCCGAGCAGGGCGTCGACGACGTGATCGTCACGGTGGGGGGCACGATTCCCTCCGATGACGTCGAGGAGCTCAAGAGCCTCGGCGTGGCCGAGGTCTTCACCCCCGGCGCCTCCGCCCAGCAGGCCATCGACTTCATCCGCGGCGCCGTCCGCGCCTGAGATCGCCGTGGCTCGCGGCCGCCCGCCGAGCGTCGCGCGTCCCCGCGCCACCGACCGATTGACTCGTCAGTCAACAGGGTATAGTCACGGCACCTTTACAGAGGAACACCCGGTGAGCAGGCGGGCTGGAGATCCCGCGCAAGCACTCTGATAGGAGGCCACACTTGAAGATTTGCGTCCTGGTCAAAGAGGTTCCGGACGCCGCCGTCGAAAAGCGGATCGATCCCTCGACGGGGCGCATGGATCGCTCCGGCGAGCGGAACCTCAACCCGTACGACACCCACGCCATCGAGGCCGCGATGCAGATCCGCGAGGGCGGAGCGGTTCAGGTCGACGAGATCGTCGCCGTGACGATGGGTCCCGGCACCGCCACCCGCGCCCTGCAGAAGGCTGTCTCGCTCGGTGCCGACCGCTCTGTGCACCTGAGCGACGACGCGCTCGCCGGATCTGACGTCGCCGCCACCGGCTATGCCCTGGCCAAGGCCCTGGAGTCCGAGTCGCCTGACCTGGTCCTGCTCGGCCAGCAGTCCGACGACGGCGAGTGCTACACGATCGGGGCCGTCGTCGCCGACCACCTGAAGATGCCGTCGCTGACCCAGGTGATCAAGATGGACGTGGCTGAGAGCGGTCTGACGTGCGAGCGTCAGGCCGAGTACGGCTACGACACGGTGGAGATCCAGTGGCCGGCCGTGATCTCGGTCGGAGACGCCATCAACGAGCCTCGCTATCCGTCGCTCAAGGCGATCATGGGCGCCAAGAAGAAGCCGCTGGAGACCGTCGCCGCCGGCGACGTCGGCATCGAGATGTCCCTGGTCGGCGAGGACGGCTCCCGCGTGCAGTGCGGCGAGTTCCACGACCCGCCGGCCAAGGCCGCCGGCGAGATCATCGAGGACGAGGACACCGACGAGACCGTCGAGAAGATCCTGGCCTGGCTGGACGAAAGGAAGCTGATCTGATGGCCGACATCCTGACCTACGTTCTGCATTACGAGGGCGAGCTCAACAAGAACTCGCTCGGCGCGGTCTCGGAGGGCGCGGCTCGCGCCGCCGAGATCGGCGGTGAATGCCACGCGGTGGTCGTCGGCGGCGATGACCTGACCGACGAGCTTTGCCAGACGCTCGGCGGCTACGGCGCCACGAAGGTGTTCCGGGCCCAGGGCCCGGAGGGCCTGGCCCAGCCCGTCGTCGACGTGATGGCCAAGGTCATCGACGAGAACGGCCACGCCTACGCGCTGTTCGGCGGTGGGCTGCTGGGGTTTGAGATCGGCGCCGGATTGGCCGCCCGCAAGCAGGCCGGCGTGACGATGGAGGTCGTGGCAGTCAAGGCTCAAGACGGCAAGCTCGTCGCCGAGCGGCCGATCCTCCAGGACTCCAAGATCTCGGTCTCCCATTACCGCGGCGATCTGGGGATCATCATCGGTCGGATCAACGCCTTCGACGTCCGCCAGGCCGGTGACGACGCCGCGGAGGTCGTCGACGTCGACCTCGAGTACTCGCCCTGGTCCAACCAGGCCAAGATGGTCAAGCGCGGTGAGCAGCGCGGAGCCGACGTCGACATCGAGGGCGCCGACATCCTCGTCGCCGGCGGCCGCGGGCTCGGCAAGGCCGATGGCTTCGAGCTCGCCGAGGCCCTGGCCCAGGCGTTCGGTGGCAACACCGCCGTCGCCGCGACGCGTGCTGTGGTTGACGCCGGCTGGTACCCCTACGCCGCGCAGATCGGCCAGACCGGCAAGACGGTCTCGCCGAAGCTGTACCTGGCCGCGGGCATCTCCGGCGCGATCCAGCACAAGGTCGGTATGCAGTCCTCGGAGAACATCATCGCAATCAACAAGGATGCGAATGCGCCGATCTTCGAGTTCTCGGACCTCGGCATCGTGGGCGACCTGAACAAGATCATGCCCAAGCTCACCGAGGCGATCAAGGCCAAGAAGGGGGGCTGATCATGGCCCGGAGCAACGGTCATCACGCGCCCGCTGAATTCCCGCCGCCGGTCGACTCGGTCAAGGAGTTCATCAAGCGGGGCCTGGACGATGAGGACGAGCGCATCGACGTCGGCGTCGCGATCGTCGGCGGCGGCACGGCCGGCCTGGCGTGCGCCAACCGCCTGCTCCAGCTGCTCGCGGAAGACGAGGCGTTGCTGGAGCGCCTCGGCGAGGTCCCGGTGGCGGTGATCGAGAAGGCCAAGACGTGCGGCGGTCACAACCTGTCGGGCGCGGTGATGCGCCCCGAGCCGCTGCAGGAGCTGTTCCCGGAGCTCACCCGCGAGCAGTGGCGCCAGGAGCGCTTCGCCTTCGGCGAGGTCACCAAGGAATCGGTCTACCTGCTGCCGACCGCCAAGACGAAGGTGTCGGTGCCGATCCCGTTCGTGCCGAACTTCAAGAACCATGGCAACGAGGTGGTCTCCGTGGCCGCCCTGGCCCGCTACCAGGCGGCCCAGGCCGAGGAGGGCGGT
>DASZMU010000196.1:0-1634 GCA_035551695.1 Solirubrobacteraceae bacterium | reverse complement strand
CGCCGGACCAGGCCTTCGACACCGTGGCGGTCACCAACCTCAACCAGTTCCCGGTCCTCGTCGACCGCCTCCAGCAGGGGGTGCTGAACACGTTGTTCCTCGGGCGCCTGTTGGACAACCCGCAGGGGTTTGCCGCGAACCCGGCCTTCCAACTCGGTGGCCACTCTGTGCTCAACACCCGCGAGCTGTTTTACAACGGCAACAGCCAGGGCGGGATCGAAGGCGGCATCGCGACGGCCGTCTCGCCCGACATCCGCCGCGCGGTGCTCGGGGTCACGGCTGAGGATTACGCCAACGTGCTCGTGCAGCGCAGCACGGACTTCGGCTCCCCGACCCAGAGCGGCTCGTTCTCCTGGCTGCTGTGGGGGGACTACGCAAACAACAACTCCGCCATCTATACGGAGACCCTCGACATCATGGACCAGCTGTGGGATCGCGGCGATCCGGTCGGCTACGTCGCGGGGCTGGGCACTCGCCCGCTGCCGGACACGCCGACGCATTCGGTGCTGATGCAGACCGCCTACGGCGACCATCAGGTCAGCATGTACGCGGGCGCCGCCGAGGCGCGCTCGATCGGCGCCGACGCCTATGAGCCGGGCGGGACGCCGGCCTCGGCGCTGACCCCGGGTGGCGGGCGCAACGCCAACGCAAACCTGTTCTACGGATTGAAGCCGGTGCCGCTGAACGGCTACACGGGCTCGGCGATCGAGATCTGGGACAGCGGGCCCGGCCACACGCTCAGCCCGCCGGTCGGGAACCTTGCCCCGGCCAACACCCCCACCAACATCGACCCGCACAGCGATCCGCGACTCACGCCCCTTGCCCAGCAGCAGATCAGCGATTACCTGGAACCGAACGGCACGTTTGTCAACGTCTGCGGGGGTCAGCCGTGCCACAGCTACGATTACGCGCCCTGAGCTGAGCGCGTGATCGAGGCTGCCGCCCAGCGGGGCGAGCAGCCGAACAGAACGCTCCGGCGAAGACACTCCCGGGGGGCCGAACCGCCAGCCGATAGGATCTGAAGATGCGGATCGCCCTCGTCTCGCCGTATTCGTGGACATATCCCGGGGGCGTCACCAGACATATCGAGGCGCTGGCCGAGCAGTACGTCGCCGCTGGACATGATGTGCGCGTGCTCGCGCCGTACGACCCAGCCGACCTGACTTCGACTGTGATGCACCGTGGCGCGACGCCGCAGCACGTACGCGCGCCTGACTACCTGGTGTCGCTGGGGCGCACGATCGGCTTCCGCGCCAACGGCGCGGTCTCGAACATCTCGTTCGGGCCCGGCGGCATTGCCAAGCTCTCACACGAGCTCTCGACGGGCGGCTATGACGTCGCCCACATCCACGAGCCCGTCGCGCCGATGATCGGCTGGACAGCGACGCTTCCGTTCGGCGTGCCGCTGGTGGGCACGTTCCACTCGTACTCGACCAAGCGCCTGCCGAACGCGCTCGCCAACGGCTTCGGCGCAACGCAGGTGCTCAACCGGTTGCGCGTGCGGATCGCCGTCTCGGAGGCGGCCGCGTGGACCGGGCGGCGCTGGTACGGCGGCCGCTACCGCGTCATTCCCAACGGCGTCAATCTCGACGAGGGGGCGCTCGATGAGGCGCTCGCCGCCACCAGCCATGCGG
>DASZMU010000195.1:0-32780 GCA_035551695.1 Solirubrobacteraceae bacterium | reverse complement strand
GGATCTCGACGTCATCGCGACGGCGTCGGACCCGCTGGCGCTGGCGCGCGCCGCCGCCGATCTGGAGTTCGTCGAGGCAGCGCAGAAGCCGACCGAATCCGGGGTGCGGCTGCGCACCCATACGGGGCTGAAGGTCGATCTTCGCATCGTGGCGCCGGATCAGTTTGGGAACCTGCTGCAGCATTTCACGGGTTCCAAGGAGCACAACATGGCGCTGCGCGAGGCCGCAGTGCGCAAGGGTCTGCACGTCTCCGAGTACGGGGTGCTCGACGACGCGACCGGAGAGACGACGCGGTGCGCGCGGGAGGAGGAGGTCTACGCGCTGCTCGGCCTCGAGTACATCGAGCCGGAGCTCCGCGAGAACCGTGGGGAGCTGGAGGCGGCCGCGGCCGGCACGCTGCCGACGCTGATCACCCTCGACGACCTGCGCGGCGACCTGCACTGCCACACCGACGCCTCGGACGGGACGGCCTCGATCGAGGAGATGGCACTGGCCGCCCGGGACGCCGGCTACGACTACCTGGCGATCACCGATCACTCGGCCTCGTTCGGCTTCGGCAACGAGGTATCGCCCGCGCGGCTGGTCGAGCAGATCGCGCGGATCCGGGAGGTGTCGGAAAGCGACGCGGTGGGGGGGATGACGCTGCTGGCCGGCTCGGAGGTCAACATCCTCCCCGACGGATCCCTGGACTACGACGATGAGACCCTGGCGGCACTCGACTGGGTCGTGGCCTCGGTGCACTCGTCGTTCCAGATGGACTCGGCGGCGATGACCGCCCGGATCATCCGCGCCATCTCCAACCCGCTCGTCGACGTCATCGGACACCCGTCCGGCCGCAAGATCGAGCGCCGTCCGCCGTATCACTTCGACTTCTCCGCCATCGTCGAGGCGGCGGTCGAGAGCCGGACGATGCTCGAGATCAACTCGAGCCCGGACCGGCGTGACCTCAACGACGTCAACGCGCGGGCGGCAGCCCGCGCCGGCGTGCCGATCGTCATCGACTGCGACGCCCACCGGACCGGCGGGTTCGAGGTGGCCCGCTACGGGGTGGCGACGGCGCGACGGGCGTGGCTGGGGCCCGAGGCGGTCGTCAACACGCGGCCGTGGTCCGACGTCGAGGCGATACGTCCGCGGGCGCGGGTGCAGCGCGCCTGACCGCGGCGCGGCCGCGAGACCCGTCAGCGCCGCTTCGGTCGCTGGCCCCCGGGGCCGGACCGTGGCCGGGACTTGCCCCCGGAGCGCGGCGGGGCCCCCGCGCGCGCCGTGGCAGCAGCAGCACGCGGCGCACCCGCTCGGCCCTGCCCGCCCCCGGCGGTGGCTGCCGCCGCCCGCGGCAGGCCGATCCCCCGTGTGGGCCCGCTGGCGCGCGCGGCCTCCGGGACCGGCTCGGCCGGCTCGACTCCCCAGCCACGCCACCCACGCTGGATCGCGGCGAACCACAGCAGCCCGATGATGCAGAGGATGGAGGCGATGAAGAAGTTCACGCGCATGCCGAGGAAGTAGTTGGAGTAGTCGATGCGCTGCGTCTCCTCGAAGATGCGGAAGGCGGAGTAGCCGGCGACGTACAGCGCGAACAGGCCGGGGGCGCGCACCCGGCGGTGGCGCCCCAGCCAGATGAGGAACGCCGCCAGCAGCAGGTCCCAGATCAGCTCGTAGAGGAACGTCGGCTCGAACGTCGGGTAGCGCAGGTAGCCGGGCGGGCGGTGCGCGGGCGAGATCTGCAGCGCCCACGGCAACGACGACGGGGCGCCGAACAGCTCCTGGTTGAAGTAGTTGCCGATCCGCCCAATCGCCTGGGCGGCGAGGAGCCCCGGCGCGACGACGTCCATCAGCCGGAGCAGGTCGGCGTGCTCGAGCCGCCGGCGCGCGACCAGCAGCCCGACGGCGGCGCCGGCGGCGATTCCGCCCCAGATGCCCAACCCGCCCTGCCAGATGGCGAAGATGCCCCACCAGTGCGGCGGGATCTGGCTCGGCGTCGTGATGTCGAAGTAGATCCGCCCCCCGATCAACCCCGCCGGGAACGCCCACATCGCGATCTCATACGCGAGGTCCGGATCACCGCCGACCCGCGCCCACCCCCGCCGGGAGATGTAGATCGCCGCGGCGACCGCGAACACGTAGGCGATCCCGTAGGCGTGAAAGAAGAACGGCCCAACGTACACGCCGTTCGTGGCCGGGCTGGGGATGGACGCGAGGACGCTCACAGCATGAATCCTGGCAGCAAACGGGGAAGTACGCGTTCTCTGATCGTTAGGGCGACGGCCTCCCGGCTGTACGGCGCGACGAGCTCGGAGGCGCGGCTGGCATAGCCGGGCAGCGGATGATCAAGCGCGGCCCGCACCGCGCCGGCCAGGTCGTCGGAGACCAGGCGCGGGTCGAGCTGCCGCGCCAGCGCCAGGGCCGGATACGCCCCCGCGGCCGGCGTCGTCACCAGCATCGCGCCGTCGGCGAGCGCCTCGAGCGCGCCGATGCCGAAGTCTTCGCGGCGCGGCGCCGCCATGAAGACGCGCGTCCGGCGCAGGAGCGCGCGGTACTCGTCCGGGGCCAGCCGCCCCAGGAAGCGCACCCCGGCAGGGGGATTGGGCCGGTCGATCCCGCTGACGAGCAGGGTCTCGTCGCCGCGCCGCGCCCGCCCCCAGGCGTCGAGGATGACGTCGAGGCGCCGCTTGACCGGGTCGGCGGCGTAGGCGAGCGCTTCGATGTCGCGCACCGGCGACGGCGGTCCGGATGACTGCACCGCCACCGGCACCTCGATCGCATCGGCATGCCGTCGTCCGTCCAGCGGGGCCAGGGCCCCGGGCGCCATCGTCAGCAGCAGCGGCGCCGCCGCCAGCCGGTGTCGCTCCACCACCCGCTGCCAGACCCCGTGGCGTCCCGGACGGTTCTCAGCCGCCATCGAGTCCAGCCAGATGACGCCCGGGCGCGGCCACAGCAGTGCCGCCGTCAGCGAGCAGTAGACGACGGCCGCCGGCTGCAGCCGGTCGATCGCGCGCGATGCGGCTCGCCGGGCCGCTGCCGCCTGGACAAGGTCGGTCAGCATGAACGTCCGCACGTCGGGCACCGCCCCGGTGTCGGCGGTCACCACCGCGGCGCCGGCACGGGAGAAGGCGCCGGCGAGCTCGCGAGCCGCCGCCCGCCAGCCGGTGGTCGCGCCGACGGACACGATCAGCACCGGCCCGGCAGCGGCCCGCGGCCCACACGTCAGTCCCGTCGCCGGCACGCGCGTCAGGCCTGCCGACGGGCCGGCCGGGACGCGGAGACACCGTCAAGCTCCCGCAGGTTGGACCGAAAGCCGGGCGTGCGCACGAGGCGAATCGGCCTCAGCGGCGGTGTGCGATCGACGTAGAAGCGGGCGCCGTCGCGTTCCTCGATCGCCGTCACCGCCGACGCCTGACGGCGCCAGGCGAGCGACCAGATGACCGCGAACCCGGCGGCGATCGCCGGCACCTGCGGCAGGACGACGCCAAGCGCGCCGGCCCCGAGCGTCGACAGCAGCAGGGGCCACAGGCGGTTGAGGACGGTGAGCGATGGGTTGACCTCTGGCAGCGAGGCTTGCGTCCGGGCGCCGGCCAGCAGCGACGCGATCGGCGGCGACGTCTCGCCCCGCCGTCCCAGCCATAGCCCAATCAGCCCGGACGCCACCCACCAGCCGGCGGCGACGAGCACCACCAGGTTGTCGCCGCCGGACACGGCTCCCGCCAGCGTGACCGCCGCGAGGGCGCTGGCGGCCGCCGCGCTGATCAGGACGGTGGTGCGCAGGAAGTCAGCGAACCGCACCGCGGATCATTCGCTGAGCATCGTCAGCAGCCGGCGCACCCCGTCCGGCCCGTCAACGACGATGTCGGCTTCGGCAGTGATCTGCGACGGGCCCTCTTCCGATTGGACTCCGGCGCGCACCGCACGCACAAGGCGCCCCTCCTGCACGAGGTCGGTGAGGGCGTGGAACGCGTCGAGGTCGGTCGTGTCGTCGCCGACGTAGAGGGCGGAATCGATCTGGGGGCCGACCTCCGCGAGCAGGCGGTTGACGCCGGCGCCCTTGTCGATCCTGATCGGCGGGCGAACCTCGAGCACCTTCCGTCCCCAGTGGGTGCGCAGGCCGGCCGCCTGTGCACGCTCGGCGATGACGTCGACCGCGGCCCGGGCGGCGTCCTCGTCCGGAGCCCCGCGCCAGTGGAAGGCAACGATCGGCCCCTTGTCCTCCAGCCGGACCCGCTTGCGCCTGACCTCGGCGGTGTCAGCCTCACGACCGAAGCCGTGGATCCGGCGCACCCAGTCGGCGGCGTCCGTGTCGAGCTTCGCCTCCGTCCAGCCGGACAGCAGGAGCTCGATGCCGTGCGAGCCGACGTAGCTGATGGAGCCGATCGACACCATCGCCCGCGCCTCGGACGCGCGGCGGCCGCTGACGCACGCGACCAGTGCGTACGTGCGGGCGACCGTGATCAGGAGCTGCCGGGTGGACTCCGGCACGTGCGCGTCGGCCGCATGATCGACGATCGGCGCCAGGGTGCCGTCGATGTCGAGCATGATCGCCGCGCGGCTGGGGTCCGCGCGAAGCGGCGCGAGCGCCTCGGATAGGAGCGCTGACGTCACGGACCTAGTATGACCTCTCACCGGCGCCGCCACCGTCCTGGAAGCCGGTCTGACAGATACCATGCAATCCGCCGATGGCCGAGGTCACACACGGAGAGGGTTACGCGGTCGCGAGCCTGGACCAGATGGGCAACGGTCCCGGGTTCCGCAAGGTCCGCCGCGAGCTCGGAGTCACCGCGTTCGGCATCAACGCGCTCGTCCTGCCGCCGGGCTACGGGTCCGGCGTGCACTACCACGACGAGCAGGAGGAGACGTACTTCGTCCACCAGGGCGAGGTGGAGTTCCGCTTCGGTGACGGCTCGTCCCACATCCTGGGGCCGGGCGGCTTTGCCCGGGTCGACGCCGCCACTCACCGGGGGATGCGCAACGTGGGCAACGGCGAGGCGATCATCGTCGTCGCCGGCGGCAAGGATGGCTACATCGGTCGTGACGGCCAGGCCGTCGGCGATAACCCGCGCGGTGGCCCCCCCGGCGCGAGCGCTTAGCGCCGCCGAGAGCGCCGAGCCGTCCACCGCCACCGCGCCGGCGGTCCTGCTGCTGCACGGCCAGCCCGGAAGCGCCGCGGACTGGGACGGAGTCGTCCGCTGCTTGGGCGAGCGCGCGACGCCGGTCGCGATCGACCGTCCCGGCTGGGATGGCGTGCGCCCGGCGAGCGACCTCGAGGGCAACGCCCGCGCCGCGCTGGCGGCGCTCGACGCGCGCGGGATGGACCGAGCGCTCGTCGTCGGCCACAGCCTGGGCGGCGCGATCGCCGCCTGGCTGGCCGCCGTGCATCCGGAGCGCGTGACGGCCCTCGTGCTCGCCGCGCCGGCGGCCAACCTCGCCGCGCTGTATCCGGTTGATCGGTGGCTGGCGGCGCCGGTCGCCGGAGAGATCGCCGGAAGCGTGACGATGGCCGGCGTGGGGCTGGCCCTCGCGGTGCCGTGGCTGCGCCGGCGCGTCTCCGCCGGCACCGGCATCGACGAGAGCTATCTGGTCGGCGTCCGGCAGGCCGCGCTCAAGCCGGGGGCGTGGCGCGCCTACGCCCGCGAGCAGCGGACGCTCGTGCACGACCTTCCGGAGCTGGAGCTCCGGCTTGGTGCCATCACCGCGCCGACGACGATCGTCGCGGGAGCCGGCGACCGGATCGTTCCAGCACGCGCGGCCCGGGAGCTCTCCGGTCAGATACCGGGCGCACAACTGCTCGTCTCCGGGCACGCCGGCCACCTGCTGCCTCAGCGCGATCCCCAGCTCCTCGCCGACGCCATCCTGGCGGCGCTGAGCGCGTCTCAACCGTCTACTGTAAGGGGGGGATGAGGCGATCCACGCGGTCGACTGCTGCGCCCCTGGCGGCGACGGTGTCGCTGCTGAGCGTCATCCTCGTGCTGGGCTCGCCGGCGGCGCTCGCGGCCAGACTCGTAGGCGGCGCGGAGCAGGCGGCAATCCGCCGGGCCTTTGACATAAGCGCCTCCCACCGGCGCCGGCTGATCGCCTCGATCCGCGTGTCGACGGTCGACTCGGCGTGGGCGGTCGTCCGCTCGGTCGCCCCGCAGACGGCCGGCTCCGCCCGGGCGCTGAGGCTGACCAGCGCCTATTACCACCGCGTGGGCGGCTCTGAGCGCCCCGGGTCACCGCCGGCGACGGTTCGCGCCGATCTGACGCGGACGTTCCGGATCGCCGTCGTCTACACCGCTTCGGGGACCGAGTTGGTCACGTATGCACAGCCATACAGAAGCGACTGTGCGGGGCAGGGCGGCTTCACCGAGTCCGAGATCGCCCAGGTCCGTCCGATGTCCTGGACGGTGCGCTACGTCGTCGACCTCGACGACGTGCTCGCCGCCGCCAGCAGCGCGCAGGGAGCGGCGCTCGTTCCGGCGATCTCCTTCGCGGCCGCCGGCTCGAGGTTGAGCGCCGTCGAGCGCCTGACCCACACCGTCCAGGATGCCGGCTGCAACGCTCCGCCGGCGACCGTCCGCTGCACCAAGACGTTTCACCTGGGGGGTGCGGATCCAGCCGGGCAACTGTCGTCGACGGCGGCCGGCGGGCTCGAGGTGGGGGTTCCGGTCCGGACGACGAGCACCGGAGCGTGCGCTCCTGAGGATTACGTGCTCGGGCCGTCCCTCTGGGACAGCGGCGCCGGCATCGCCAGCGTCACGGGTCTGGGGCTGCTCGGCGGCCGGCTCCCCGGTCGCCCCTATGCGCCGGTCAGGGTGTCGTGGCCGGGGAACTCAGGGGCGCAGAGCCAGCCGTTCGCGGCGAGTCCCTGCCAAGGCGACGCCGCCGTCTGCCAGGACGCGTTCCAGTGGCGCGGTACGGTGCGGCTGGAGCCCGTCGCTTGACAGCGTGGAGAGCCGGCCTGTCTCCGGGACGACCGGGGTCGGAGGCTCCGTGGGCTGCGGGACCGTGGCCGGCTCCTCGGGGTCGGCTGGAGTACCGGGGTCCGGATCGGCAGGCGGCACCGGAGCGTCAGGGATGACCGGGGTGATCGGCTCCCCCGGCTGGGGTACCTCCAGGGAGGGGCCGGCAGAGCGACTCCGAATCCGAATGCGTTGGTTGTTGGTTAGCGACATACGACGTTCTTACCTCCTGCTACCTAAACTCGCCCGCCGTGGAAACGACATCTGAGTCAACCGAGCCCCTACGGGATGACTCCCTAGCGCTACCCGGTTTCGACGAACTCGAACTTTCGGCGTCCGGCGCCGTCGCGATCGACCGCCGCCTGCGGGCCCGCACGCGTGGCCGCACGCGGTCGCGTCTGTCGACCGCCGCCCGCCAGGAGCTCCTGTGGATCGCCGTCGTCTACGTGGCGGCCCGCATCCTCCTGCTGCTGGCAGCGTACGTCCAGAGCCGGTTCGGCCACGCGCCCTTCCAGAACGAGCTCGCCAACTGGGACGGCTTCTGGTACCGCGAGCTGGCGAACAAGGGCTATCCATCGCACGTTTCCTACGCCCAGACGACGCTGGGCTTCTTCCCCCTGTTCCCGCTGACCATCTGGCCGGTGGAGCACCTGATCCTCCTGGTGGCCCCCAATCACCTGATCCTGTCTGCGACCCTCGCCGGCGCGCTGATCTCCGGCGTCGGCGGGTTGATCGCGACGATCATGGTCCACCGCCTCGCGGAAGGCTGGTGGGACCGGGAGACGGCGCGCCGGGCGACGCTCCTGTTCGTCCTGTTCCCGGGCTCGGTCGTCTTCTCGATGGTCTACTCCGAGGGCCTGCTGCTACCGCTGGCTGCCGGGTGCATCTACGCGCTCGAGCGCCGTCGCTGGCTGCTGGCCGGAGTGCTCGCCGGGTTCGGCACGGCCGTGCAGCCCGTCGGGCTCGTGCTGGTGCCGGTCTGCCTCATCTCGGCCGTCTGTGAGGTTCACCGCACCGGCTGGCGAACCGCGGCCGCGCGCCGGAGCCTGACCGCGCCACTGTTGTCGGTCACCGGGGTGGGCGCCTTCATGGTGTTCCTGTGGCAGTGGACCGGCAACCCCTTCGCCAACTACATCGCCCAGCACCACGGCTGGAGCGAGAAGACGAGCCCGCTCGCACTCGTGCACCTGACGACCAAGCTCGCCGGCGAGGTCTCGTTCACCCATTTCAACGAGCCGACGATCAACCTGAACCTCTTCGTGGGGCTCGTCGGCGCCGTGCTGCTGACGGTCATGCTCGTGCTCGTCTGGTTTCGCCGGCGAGAGCTCTCGACCGCGGCGCTCGTGTGGACGGCGGCGATCAGCTTCCTCGCGTTCACCTCGTCGGAGGTTCCGCCGAACCCGCGGATGCTGATCACGGCCTTCCCGGCGCTGATGACGGTCGCCCGCTATGCCAGCGGCAAGTGGTTTCGCGTGATCGCGTGGGCGAACGGCGTCCTGTTCGTGGGGCTGAGCCTGCTGACGTTCTTCGGCCTGACGCTGCGGCCGTAGCCAGTTGCCCCGGCGGGCACCCGGAGCGGCGGGCAGCCGACCGGCCGCCCTTTCAACGCCCTCGGCCCGCGTTTTCGCTCAGCGCCGGCGGATCGTCAGCAGCTCAACGTGGATGGTGCTGGCGTAGCCGTAGCTCTGGACCGGCGCGAGGCCGAACATCGCCTGCAGCTCTACGTCGAGGCGGAAGTACTGGGCGCGGTTGGCCTGCGACTGCGGCGGGCCGTCGGGCTGGCCCTCGTGGCTGGAGACGAGCCAGACCCGGCGGCAGTTTGCCGTGCGGGCGGCGATCTGGGCCGGTGACAGGGTGGCGTACCTCTCCACGTACGACTTCACAGAGCCCCATGGGGCGGCGGGAAGGATGGAGCGCGGCGCCCGCCGCTGGGCCCGGGCATCGGACTCCACGTAGTACTGAAACGCCATGTGGCCATCCAGCGGGTAGAACGCGATGCAGTCCCCCGGACGCGCCTGGGTGAGTACGTTCGCTGTGACCGTCGACCATGGCTCCGGAGAGACGCCGTAGCTGGCGCCGACCTGAACCGCGCGCAGCGCGACGACGACGACGACGCCCACCAGGGCGGCGGCCCGCAGGCGCCTGCCGTCGGAGACGGTCGAGGCGAGCGCAAGCGAGATGGCCGGTGTCGACACGAGCACGTTGCGCGGCACGAAGATCGGCTGTGAGAGCAGCGAGTACAGGAACGTGATCCCGGCGGGCGCGACGCACCACGTGAGCAGCAGCGCCCGGCCCCACACCTCCTCGCCGCGCCGCCGGCGCCGAACCAGGTCGATGACCAGCGCGGCGACCGCCGCCACCGTGCCCCACATCAACACGTACGTGGTCGCGGTGTGGTGAAAGCTCGGCGCCAGCCCGGCCGAGGTCAGCGACTGGAGCACCTGGCTCTCCACCATCTGGGTCGGCCGCGACACCCAGAAGAGCTGACCGGAACCTCGCCGCACGGCGAGGACGGCGAGCGGCACGCAGCAGACGGCGATCACACCGAGCGCCGAGCCGACGCGACGCCAGGCCCCGCGCCGATGGACCAGGACGAGCAGTTGGACCGGGATCACGAGCACGGCGACGAAGCTCGAATACATCGCGAGCACCATGGCCACGACGTATGCGGCCCATGGCCATCGCCGCGGCGACCTGCGCTCCGGGGGATCGCTCAACTCGATGAACGCCCGGAACCCCGCACACACGAAGGCGACCATCGGCGCATAGCCCCGCGCCGTCTGGCCCCAGTAGACGAGCGGCAGGCTGACGGCGGCCAGGACACCGCCGGCGAAAGCGGCGAGCGGCGAGAACAGGCGAAGACCGATCGAGGCCATGAGGGCGACGGTGGCCACGATCGCGAGCCCGGAGACGAGCCGGAGCACGAGCAGCCCGTGGCCGAACGCGCCGATCAGCATGTGGATCAGCAGGTAGTAGCCGGACATGTTGCCGCCGTCGTGGGCGATGCCGGGCCACAGCGCCGAGCCGTGCTGGGAGGCGATGGCGACCGTCGCGCCCTCGTCGAAGCCGAGGCTGCGACCGGTCATCCCGTAGAACGTCAGGACGGCGGCGAGCGCGGCCGGAACGGCAATCGCCGGCCAGGTGCGCGTCGGCACCCGGGGAGGCGCCGCGGCCGTGAGCACCCTGCGTCGCTCCTGCACCGGGGTAGCCATCGCGTCTACCTGCCGGCGAGCGCCGACGGCGCACCGGTCGGGATGGGCGGCGGGTCTCCGTCCCCACGGCCGGTGGACGGGGTGCGATCCGGACCCGGCCGGCGCCGGGCGTGCCATACGGCGGCGGCCGCCGCGACGTACACGAGGAGCACCACGGGAGCGGACGAGCGCGGCAGTGCGAGGATCCCGTCCGGTTTGACGATGAACACGGAGAGGGCGATGGCAGCGGCCAGCGCGGACGAGTGCTGGACGGACCGCGCGGCGGCGAGGAGCGCCAGGCCCCAGACGAAATACCAGGGCCACGCCGCCGGGCCGCCCGCGGCCGCGATCAGCAGAAACACCCCCAGGAGCACAACAAGGCGGGGAACCCTGACGCGAGACAGGAGGACCAGCCCGGCGCCCACGGTCACGATCGAGGCGACGAGGCCGAGAGCGCCCTCCAGGCCACGGCCGGAGGTCGTGACGCCCAGATCGCGCAGCAGCGACGCAAGCGTGTAGCCGACGGCGGTGGCCGGGGTGACCGCCAACCGCACCTTGGCCGGGGTCGAGAACAACGATGTCGACAGCCAGCCGATGCCGGAGGCGGTGGCAACCGACACGAAGGCGAGCACCGCGACGGTGAGGACCGCGGCGATGGCAAGGAACCGCACCTGTGCGGCTCGTCCGGGTTCGGCCCGCCCCCAGGCGACGGCGATGAACAGAACCGCCGCCAGGGCCGGCACCTTGATCGTCGCCGCCAGGGCGCAGATGGCGATGCCGAGCAGCGGACGCCCGCTCAGCGCGCACGCGACGCCGGCCACGAGCATGCCGGCCATCATCACGTCGTTGTGGCCCGCCGCGATCAACTCCAACATGACGAGCGGGCTGAGGAGCGCCAGCCACAACGCCCGCCGCGGGTCGGTGCCGAGCGCCCGCGCCAGCCACGGGATGAAGATCGCCAGCAACACGATCCCGCTCATCTCGACGAGCCGGATGAGGAGCACGCCGAGCACGAGATTGGTGCCCACGACGCCGACGATGACGCTCACCAGTCCCAGGAACAGTGGGCCATACGGAGCGGTCGTGCCCCGCCAGAACGGTGAGACGGCATCCAGGACCCGCTCGCGCCCCAGGCTCGCGAGCAACTGCGGAGCGCTCTTGTACGGGCTGTGACCAAGATGAAGGATCGTCCCCTGGGCCAGGTAGCTGTAGACGTCGCGGCTGAACAGCGGGGGGGCGAGCGCCAGCGGCAACAGCCACGCCGCGCCGATCGCCAGCGTCGCCCGGTGCGACGGCAGGGCGCGGCCAAGGCCGAGCCAGGCGCAGCCGAGCGCGGCCATCCCCGCGTAGACGAGCGCCAGGCTGAGCGCCTGCCCGGAGGGGACGGCCGGCACATACCACCAGCGCACGGCGGGGTCAGGAACGGCACGCGGAGCCGCGTAGGCGGTCAGCACCGAGCCCGCCAGACCGAGCAACGCCCACAACCAGGTCGATCGCACGCGCACCGAAGCGGTCATCTCGGAAGTCACCGTGGGCGAGCGTAGTGACTGGAGCGTCCCTCTACCGTCACAACCGATGCTCTCCTTCGGATGTGACGCAATAACGCGCGAGTCAGGCGATCGCGTCCAACCCCAGCGGATCGCCCCCGTCGGCCCCCGAGTCGGAGACCAGGGCCAGCCCACCCGGGCGCGCGCCGGGCCCGCCATGACAGCAGGTGCAGTTGCGCCCCCGCTGCTTGGCCTCGTACAGCGCCCGGTCGGCCATGCGATACAGGACATCGCCGTCGCACGGCGTGGGCACGAGCCCCACACCGGCTGACACCGTCAGCGTCCCGGCGCGCCCGAACGGCCGGGAGGCGACCGCCGCCCGTGCCCGGTCGGCCGCCGCGACCGCCTCATCGGCGCCGCACGCCGGCAGCAGCCACGCGAACTCCTCGCCGCCGACCCGCGCGAGCACCTCGCCCGCCCGCACCGTGCGCTCGAGCCGGCGCGCGACCTCGATCAGGACCGAATCGCCCGCGGGGTGACCGAAGCGGTCATTGACCTGCTTGAACATGTCGAGGTCGAGCAGCACGAGCGCAAGCTGGGCCTCGCCGTTGCTCCGCCGCGCGGCCTCGCGTTCCAGCGCCTCTTGGAGGACGTGGCGGTTCGCCAGTTGCGTCAGGCTGTCGGTCCGCGCCAGCCGCTCGAGCTCTCGCTGATGGCGCCTCTGGACGCTGACATCCCGGATCGTGTTGACGAAGCCGATCGGGCGGCCGTTCTGCACCCGCGCCGCCTGCGCGGTCACCTCGGCGTCGAAGCGCTCGCCGTCGGCCCGCATCAGCGTCACCTCATGGCTGCCGCCATGGCTGGCCAGCACCTCGGCACTGATCCGCTCAATCTCGTCGAGGGACTCCGGGGGGCAGAACGGATATGGAGGACGCGCGCCGACCAATTCGGAGGCGCGAAACCCGGTCAGCACGCACAGGGCATCGTTGACCGCCTTGATCTCGCCGTCCACGGCGAGCGCGTAGCCCTCGCCCATGGCGCTGATGATCGCGGTGGCATGGTCGCGCTCGGCCCGCGCCTCGACCTCCGCCTCCTGCAGCTGGCGCTGGGCGCGCTTGCGCTCGCTGATGTCCTCGATCTGGCAGATGAAATGCCGGGGCGCCCCGCCGGCGTCGCGTACGAGCGAGACGGCGAGCAGTCCCCAGACCACCTCGCCGGATCGCGTCAGATACCGGCGCTCGATCTGATAGCCGGAGATGTCGCCCGCCAGCAGCATCTCGATCTGCACCAGGTCGATGTCCCGGTCCTCGGGATGGGCGACCTCTCGGTACGAGCAGGCCAGGAGCTCGGCCACGGTGCGGCCGGTGATGGCGCAGGCGGCGGCGTTGACCTTCAGCCAGCGCCCGTCCGGGGCCAGCAGAGCCATGCCGATGGGGGCGTGCGAGAACGCGGTCTCGAACACGTCCTCAGCCTCCTGCCCGCGCTGCTGCGCCTCGCGTTGCTCGCTGACGTCCTGGATCGTGCCGAAGCTGTAGGTGAGCTCGCCGTCGCGTCCGAGTCGTCCGTGGACCCGGCCCTGGACATGGCGGACGACGCCGTCAGGACGGACGATCCGGTAGCGGGCCTCCGACGGCGGCCCCGTCCGCGACCGCCGCAGGTGCTCGGCGACCTGTTCACGGTCCTCGGGGTGCACGAGCCCGGCGAAGTCCTCGGCGGTCGGCGAGTAGCCCAGCGGCTGGCCGAAGATCCGGCAGAGCTCGTCGCTCCAGACGGCTCGTTCCGAGGACGTGTTGCGCTCCCAGGAGCCGACGTGTGCCAGCTGCTGGGAGTCGGCGAACTGACGCTCGAGGCGGTGGAGGTCCGCCTCCGCCGCCGCTTCGTCCTGATCCGGGCGGCTGGACTCAGCCGCCCCGTCGGCGTGGCGGAGAGGCTCAGCCGAAGCCGGGCCGGTCGATCCGGTCGACCGTTGCATGCTCCGTACTTTTCGGCGCGTTTGCGAGCGAACTTGAGCGGTCTTTGTACGGACTTTGCGTCCTTAACCTCTACTAACCTTGTGCACGACGCGTTTCGAGGAGCGGGAGCGAGCTCGTCGTGCCGAGGTGGTCGGCGGCGAGGCTCTGCCCCGTGACCACCGCGGGGATCGGTCCGCGGTAGATGAGCACCGTATACGTACGCGCCGCCACCGCGCGCACCAGCCGGAAGCCGGCGGGCACCGGCAGCGGGGCTGCTGGGCGGGGGGGAATTCCGATGCCGGCGCCCGTGACCTGCTGCGGGATCGCGACGACGTCGATCTCGCCCACGGCGGCCGGGTGCGACAACGGGGTGAGACGGGGAAGGTAGGCCTGAAGCGGGGTCAGACCGGAGCCGGGCGTCACGACGATCGCCCGGGCCGCGACGGAGGCGCCCAGGGCCCGGGCCGCACCGCGCCAATCGTCTCGCTGATAGGCGGGATCGAGATCGACGAGCACGACGACGGCGAGCAGGATCGCCGCCAGACCGAGCGCCGGAGCCCACCGGCGAATCGGCGGCGCCCCCGCGGCGAATCCGATCGACGCCGCGATCGCGAGCGGCGGAAGAGCCGGGAGCAGGTTGCGGGTGTCGAGGAAGTCGATGCCAACGAGCGCGAGCAGGATGGGCACCACAACCCCCGCCAGCCCCACCACCAGTGGGATCGCCGCCCGCCGCTGCGCGGCGCGGTTGCGGATGAGGGGCCACACCGCGCCGAGGAGGATGACCGCCGTCGCCGCCACGGCGGTGCCGAGCTGCCCCGGACTGGCGTAGCCGATCACGAGCTGCTTGGGGGCCTGGACGGCGCGCGTCGCGAGGCTGCCCTGCGCGATGTAGTCCGCGTGGCCGGTGCCTCGCTGGGCCAGCGCCAGGGGCACGAGCGCCGCTCCGACCGCCAGAACCGCCGTCGTCGCCAGCGCGAGGCGCCGGTCCGGCCGGACCCGCCACCGCCACCACATGAGCGCCAGCTCCGGGACGATGATGAACACCACGAAGTAATGGGTGAGGAGGCCGAGCGCCGCCGCGACCGCCCAGCCCGTCAGCCACCGCGCGCGCCTTTCGAGCAGCCAGCCGACGACACACAGCACGGTCACCGTCGACAGCAGCGCTGCCAGCGCGTAGGCCCGCGCCTCCTGCGAGAACCACACCATCAGCGGCGACACCGCGAGCAGCAGCGCGCAGATGGCCGCCGCGCGGGCGCCGGCGAGCCGGCGAGCCGCGGCGTAGGCAACCGGGACCGTCGCGATCCCGGCCACCGCGGACAGCGACCGCAGGCCGAACTCCGAGGATCCGAAGACGTGGGTCCACACCCACGCCAGCACGTAGTAGAGCGGCGGGGTGGACTCCGTCCGGGGGATCGTGCGGAGCATCCCGCCGAACGACATCCGCACGAGCCGGACGGTGTAGCCCTCGTCGAGCCAGAAGCTCTGCTCGGCCAGGGTCGGCAGCCGGATGACGGCGGCCAGCAGGGTGATCGGCGCGACCACGGCCACGCCGCCGCGCGCGCGCATCGGCCGGCGGCCGAGCGCCCGGTGCAGGGAACCACCGGTAGTCGTCTCGCTCGCCAGGGTCAGCCTCCTTGGCGGCAAGGATTCCAAAGGTGGCGTTGGGTTGATGTTGCGAGCGGACCCGGCCAAGCCGGCGATCAAGCGCCCGACATCGCGAGGAGGCCCCGAGAATCGCGCCAGCGATTCTCGACAGCGGATCGCGTCAGCGATCCGCCTGCGTCGTGTCGTCCGCCGCCGGCGGCTCGAAGCCGGCGAGCCAGCTGGCGGTGTCGCCCGGATCACCCTGCGGCTCGGACGGCTCGGACGGCTCGCCGCCGTAGTCGGTCTCACCCCGGGCCTCGGCCTGCTCCAGCGTGGTGAAGCTCCGTGTTTGCTCAGGCTCGAACATCATCGTCGCGCCGGCCCGCTGCGCCCTGGAGGCCGAGACCGGGAAGGCGGTCGTGGCGGACTGATCCGCGGCCGCCGGGAAGCGCTCGGAGGCCTGGTCGGCGAGTGAGGCGAGCGCCGCCGAGACGGCGCGCACGTCCTCGAGCAGCCGCTCGCGCTCGCGCCACACCGAGTCGGTCTCGTCGTCGAGCTCGCGCAGGCGCTGCTTGGCCTCCTCGGTGATCGCGACGGCGTTCGCCGCCGCGTCGGCGATGCACCGCTCGGCCTGCTCCTCCGCGCGCCGGGTCGTCTCGTGCGCCTTGTCGTGGGCGACGACGAGGATCGACGCCGTCTGCTCACCGATCCGCTCGAGCTCCTCGGTCACCGACATCGGCGCCTCGCGATGCGCGCGCAGCTCCGCCAGCTCCCGCCCCAGGTCGGACAGCTCACGCTCGAGGTCAGCCAGGTGCTCGTCGACCGCCGTCCGGTTGTAGCCCAAGGGCGCCACCGGGAAGCGGGAGGGGCCTCGGTCATCCTCGGGCTCCGGCGTCAGCGCCCGGAACGGGTCCGACTCGGTTTCATAGCCGTCGAGCGGCTCCGGCTCGTGCTCATGCTCGCGGTCGATGCCGCTGACCCAGTTGGCAAACCGGCCCGCGACGTGGGCGAACGGCGACCGCGGCTGATCCTCGTGCGGCGCCTCGCGCTCGGTGAGCTTGGTGCCCTGTCGGTGAAAGTGGCTCATGCGGTGACTCCTTGGCTCGCGATCATCAGGGCTGTTCGCCGCCCCGCGGCCCATCCCTTCGATGCAAGCAGACCGTCAGCCGGTCGCCACCGCCACCCGCTCCGCCGCCGCCCGGGCCAGCGCGGCGTGATGACGCGTGGCGCCACCCAGGAGCGCCCGGTCGACCTCGGCACGCTTGTACAGCCAGTGGACGTCGGCCTCCCACGTGAAGCCGATCCCGCCGTGGGCCTGGATGGCGCCGGCGGCGACCTCGCGCCCGCCGGTCGCGGCCGCGGCGGCGGCGAGCGCTGCGGCCTCGGCGAACCGCGCCGGCTCGGCGTCGGCGGCCCACGCCGCGTAGTACGCCGCCGAGCGGGCGCTCTCGGTGTGCAGGAGCATCTGCGCGCACCGATGGGCGACGGCCTGGAAGGAGCCGACGGGCACGCCGAACTGCTTGCGCTCCTTGACGTACTCGAGCGTCATCTCCAGAGCGCGCTGGCAGACTCCCACCACCTCGGCGGCGATCGCGGCCCGCAGGCGGTCGCCCACGTCGCCGGCCAGCGGCTCGCCCGTCCCCCGCACCACGCCGAACCGCCGCGTGGGATCGATCGTGACGAACGGCTCGGTCTCCGGTGCGGCCACCAGGCGCGCCCCCTCGTCGTCGATCAACACGACCACGTCGGCGCCGCTGCCGTCGATGACCAGCTCCGGGCTGCCGATACCGGCCGTCATCTCGCCGCCGATCAACCCCGGAAGCCAGCGCTCGCGCTGCTCGTCGGTCCCCGCGGCGGAGATCACGGTGGCGGCGACCACGGTCGAGAGGAACGGGGTGGCCGCGCACGCATAGCCGAGCTCTTCGAGGAGCACGGCGAGCTCGATCGCTCCCAGGCCCTGCCCGCCGTACTGCTCGGACACGGCGATCCCCGGCCAGCCGAGCTCGACGATCTCCTTCCACAACGCGTCGTCGTAACGCCCAGCCTCGGCGGCCTCGCGGACCTTGGCAAACGGCGAGCGGGCGGCCAGCAGCTCGCGCGCGACGTTCTTGATCTCGCGCTGGTCCTCGGTCAGGTCGAAGTCCATCGGATGAAGCCTCCTACCGGGCCTTGGGCAGGCCGAGCACGCGCTCGGCGACGATGTTCTTGAGCACCTCGGTCGTGCCCCCTTCGATCGAGTTGCCGCGGGCGCGGAGCAGCTCGTAGGCCCAGCGCCCCCCGGCGACGAGGGCGGCGGGGCCGAGCAGGTCAGCGGCGAACTGGGTCAGTTGCTGATTGGTGTCCGACCACATCCACTTGGTCAGCGAGCCCTCCGGGCCCGGCTGGCCGTATTTCTCGATCGCGGTCAGCCCGCGGTAGGCGGTCAGCCGCAGGACCTCGGCCTTGAGGTGCAGCTCGCCCAGGCGGTCGGCCACGACCGGGTCGTCGAGCAGATCACGGGCGGCGGCCTCGGCGATGACGCGGTCGAGCAGCTGGCGCAGCCGGACCTGGAGGAAGAACGCCAGGCCCGCGCGTTCGTTCATGAGCGTCGTCAGGGCGACCTTCCAGCCGTTGCCGACGCCGCCCAGCACGTTCTCATCCGGGATCCGCGCGCCGTCGATGAACAGCTCATTGAACTCGCTCTCGCCGGTGATCTGGCGCAGCGGCCGCACCTGGACCCCCTCCTGCTCCATGTCCATCAGGAAGTAGGTCAGCCCCTTGTGCTTGGCCGCCTCCGGATCCGTGCGGGCGACGAGCATGCACCACTTCGAGTACTGAGCTCCGCTCGTCCACACCTTCTGGCCGGTGACCACCCAGTCGTCACCATCCTTGACCGCGCGGGTCTTCACGTTGGCCAGGTCCGAGCCGGCGTCCGGCTCGGAGAATCCCTGACACCAGATCTCCTCCGCGGTCAGGATCGGCGCCAGGTAGCGCTCCTTCTGCTCCGGCGTCCCCCACGCCATGATCGTCGGGCCCGCCAGCAGGAGGCCGAGCACGTTGGCGGGGAGCGGTGCGCCGGAGCGGCCGAGCTCCTCGAAGAAGATCGCCGACTGCGTCAGCGTCGCGCCGCGACCGCCGTACTCAGGCGGCCAGTGGACCGCCGCCCAGCCGCCGCCGGCGAGAGCGCGCTGGAAGTCACGGCGCCACGTGTAGTGGGCCTCCTCGTCGCCCTGGGGCTCCGGCCCGGGATCGTAGTCGGCGAACCAGGCGCGCAGCTCGTCGCGAAACGCCAGCTCCGGCTCGCTGAAGGTCAGGTCCATCTACAAGCTCCTCTGTCGCCGTCAATAAGACATCGGGTCGATGATGTCTCAATTGTGCGCTACGGCGACGCTGAACGCTGCGCGGTACTCCTCGCCGGGCGGCACGAGCACCAGATCACGGCCGTCGACGAGCGCGTTCGTCGGCGCGGACATCGGCTCAAAGCAGATCAGGTCCTGGCCCGCCGGCGCGTACACCTGGGCGAAGCGGTAACCCTCCGGGAAGGTGACCGCCAACGACCGCGTTCCGCCGGACACCGTGAAGACCGGAGGGGTCGACAGATCGCTCAGGCCGTCGTCCCAGCTCATGTCGCCGAGCTGGAAGGACCGCTCTGCCAGCAGCTCGCGTTCGCCCGTGGGGATCTGCCGATCGTCGGCGACAAGGCGCTCGGACGCGCCGAGCGAGACCTGCCAGTCGCGGCGCGCCACGTCAGGCACGCACAGGTACGGGTGGTAGCCGAACGAGACCGGCACCGCCTCACCGGCGGTGGGCCGGAGCGTCGTGACCAGCTCGAGCTCGTCATCGGCGACGCGCGCGCTCACCTCGAGCTCGTGCGGGAACGGAAAGAGCTCGAGCAGGACATCGCCGGCCCATTCCAGGCGCGCCGTGATCCGGTCGTCCTCGGCAGCGCCGCCGTCGATCTGCCAGCGCAGCAGCCCGGGCAGAGCGCCGTGGATGGGCAGCCCGCTGGGGTCGGTGGGGTAGCGGCCGCCCGGCGGCGGCAGCTCGAGCCGCCTGCCTCCCACCTCGTAGCCGGGGCGGGCGAGGCGGTTGGCCCACGGATGCAGGAGGGGGATGCCCGTCGTCTTGCCCTGCTCGGCATAGGCGCGCACCCCGTGGCCCTGGTGCAGCAGCTCGGTCCCCCGGGAGGTCAGCGAGCGGCACAGCAGGTTCGCGGCGGGGATGAACTCGGCGGCGAGCTCACCGCCGGGCGAGATGATCCGCACCGCTTCGAATTCTTCGCTTGACTGCACGCACACCTCTCAAGTCCGCGTCATGGCGCCGTCGGCAAGCATCGCACGCTGGGAGTGCCCGGCGCCGCTGCGCTGGATCCCGTCGGCTCGGCCTGAAAGGATCGTGGCATGAGGATCGTGATCGTCGGCGCCGGCTTCGGAGGCATCGCCGCCGCGATCGAGCTGCGGCGCCACGGGTTCACGGATGTGACGATCCTCGAGGCCGCCCCGGAGCTCGGAGGCACCTGGTTCTACAACGATTACCCGGGGGCCGCCTGCGATGTCCCCAGCCACATGTACTCGTTCTCGTTCGCGCAGCGGCGCGACTGGTCGCGGCTGTGCTCGCCTCGGCAGGAGATCCTCGACTATCTGCGCCAGGTGGTCGACGAGCATGGGATCCGGCCGCTCATCAGGTTCTCGCAGCCGGTCGCGAGCGCCACCTTCGACGAGGCGACCGCCCGCTGGCGGCTGAGCACCGGCAGCGAGACCTTCGATGCCGAGGCCATCATCCTCGCCACCGGGCAGCTGAACCGCCCGGCGATCCCCGGGCTGCCGGGTGCGGAGCAGTTCGCCGGTCACAGCTTCCACTCGGCCCGCTGGGATCACGACTACGACCTGACCGGCAGGCGCGTGGCCGTGGTGGGAACCGGCGCGAGCGCGATCCAGTTCGTCCCGCGGATCGCCGAGCGCGTTGAGCAGCTGACGGTCTACCAGCGGACGCCCAACTGGCTGCTGCCGCGGCGCAATCACAAGTACCCGCCCCTCGTGCGTGCGCTGATCAGGCACGTGCCCGGCCTGCAACGGCTGCGACGGGCATTCCTGTTCAACTTCCTCGAGGGGCTGACGCTGTCGATCCGCCACCCGCGCACGGTCGGCCGCCTGACGGCATGGCGCTCGGCTCGGTTCATGCGCAGCCAGCTGCCGGATCCGGAGCTGCGCCGCCGGGTGTGGCCGGATTACACGTTCGGATGCAAACGCGTCCTGTTCAGCTCGCATTACCTGCCGGCGCTGCGCCGCGCCAATGTCGAGCTGGTCACCGAGCCGATCGCCGCAATCGAGCCGACCGGAGTGCGCACCGGCGACGGCGCGACCCGCGACGCCGACTGCATCATCTGGGCAACGGGCTTTCGCGCCACGGAGCTCGTCGCCCCGATGCGCGTCGAGGGGACGGCGGGCCGGCGCCTCGAGGACGCCTGGGCGGAGGGCGCTCACGCGCACCTGGGGCTGACGGTGCCGGGGTTCCCGTCGTTGTTCCTCATGTACGGGCCGAACACCAACACGTCCGGTGGCTCGATCATCTTCTTCGAGGAACAACAGGCGGGCTACATCCGGCAGGCGCTCGCGCACCTGCGCGACGGCGCGTACGCCACGCTCGACGTCCGTACGGAGGTGGAGGCGATCAGCAACCGGGAGACCCAGGAACGCTTTGCCGGCACCGCCTGGACGGACTGCCACTCCTGGTATCAGGATGACCGGGGGCGGATCGTCGCCAACTGGCCGGGGTACATGCGCGAGTACCTGGAGCGGGTGCGGAGCTTTGAGCCGGCCGAGTATGTGTTCACGCCGGTGCCCGCGCCGGCACCGTCGGCGGTGACTTGATCTGCTCCAGCCGGTCGACGTCGGCCAGGGCCGGGAAGAAGCGCCGCCAGCTGAGCGCGATCAGCATCGTCATGACGCCGCCGCCCACGACGGCCGGCACCGTTCCCACGAGGTACGCCGCAAGGCCGGACTCGAAGTAGCCGAGCTGATTCGACGCGCTGATGAACACCATCTCCACCGCGTTCACCCGGCCCCGAAGCCGGTCCGGGGACGCCAGCGCCACCGTCGTGGAGCGGATGTTCATGCTGTACAGGTCGACGAAGCCGCTGACGGCGAGCGCCGCCAGGGAGAGCAGATACGACCGAGACAGGCCGAAGACGACGATGGACGCGCCGTACAGGAACACGACGATCAGCAACAGGCGGCCGGCGCGCCCTGAGATCGGCCGGCGGGTGATGACCGCCGCCGCCGCCAGAGCGCCCACCGCCGGCGCCGCCCGCAGGACCCCCAGTCCGGTGGCGCCGACATGCAGGATCGAGCTGGCGAACACGGGCAGAAGCGCCACCGCGCCGCCGAACAGGACCGCCAGCAGGTCGAGGAGGATCGCGCCGAACAGGATCTGCGTGCGTCGCACGAAGCGCAGCCCCTCGAGCACGCCGTGCACGTCCGCCGGCGGATGGTCCTCGTCGTCCGGCACGGAAACCGCGCCGGCAGCATCGGCCGCGGCCGCCGGACGCATGGCGAGCACACAGCCGGCGGCGGCCACGCACGTCCCGGCGGACAGGCCGTAGACGAGCGACGGCGAGACGCCGTAGAGCAGTCCCCCCAGCGCCGGACCGCTGACCTGAGCCGCCTGGCTCGCGATCGCCCGCAACGTCATCGCGCTTCCCAGCAGCTCCGGCCCCACCAGGGTCGGCGGCATCGACCGGGCCGCCGGCGTCCCCAGCGCCATCGAGATTCCAGCGGCGACCGCCAGTGCGAGGTACGGAGCGAGCGACGTGTCACCGGAGCCGCTGACCACGGCCAGACCGGCGCCGACCCCGGCGCCGATCAGGAGCGCGCCGGAGAACACGCCACGACGCGGGACGCGGTCGGCGAGGTGCCCCGCCGGCAGCGCGAGGACGAACATCGGCAGGAACTCCGCCAAGCCGATCCAGCCGAGGTCGAGCGTGCTGCGATGCTGGGCATAGACCTCCCAGCCGATCGCCACCTCGAGCATCTGCAGGCTGACCCACATGCCGAGGAACGCCAGCCACCAGAGCCGGAAATCGCGCACCTCCAGCGCCGGGCCGAGTCGTCTCACGGCCGTCGAGCCTAGTGCGGCGCCCACGGACGGCTATCGTCGCCGCGATGCCGGAGACGCTTCGCACCGCTCGTCTCGAGCTCGAGCCGTGGTCGGAGGCGGCGACCCGCCTCTTCCGCGCTCTGGCGACGACGCCCGCCGTCGTCCGCTACATCGGCGACGGCATGCCGTGGAGCGAGGTCAAGATGCAGGATGTCGCGATCCGCAACGAGGACCACTGGCGCCTCCATGGATTCGGCTGGCGCCTCGCGCGGCTGTCGGCGTCCGGACGGGCGGTCGGCTTCATCGCGCTCAACTTCGCCGGCGACGGGTCCGGGGTCGATCCGGACGCGTATGAGATCGGCTGGTGGCTCGCGCCCGCGGCGTGGGGTCAGGGCCTGGCCCGGGAGGGCGCGGCCGCGTTGCGCGAGGAGGCGTTCGAGCGGCTGGCGGCGCCCGGGATCCTCGCGCGCATCAAGCCGGAGAATGCCGCGTCGCTGTCGGTGGCCCGGGCGGTCGGCCTCACCGCCGATTTTGAGACCTCAGGACGCGCCGGCGAGCGGATCAGCGTGCTGAGCCTCAGCGCCGCTGGCTGGCGCGGGCTGCCTCGATGAGCTCGGCCACGCGCACGAGCTTGACCCGTGGCCGTCCCGCCGGAGCGCCCAGCGCCGACTCGTGGGCGTCGATCGCCTCCCACCCCGCCCACGTCACGAGCCCCGGCACCCGCTCGCTCAACCAGCCATCGACCGCCTCGGCGTCGGCCAGCTCCGACTGAGGCTGTCCGATCGACCCCGCCTCCGCGTCGGCGAGGATACGCGCGACGGTGTCGGTGGCGTCCTTCTTGTTCGTGCCGATCACCCCCGACGGGCCACGCTTGATCCAGCCGACCACATACTCGCCCGGGCAGCCGGAGCCGTCGTCGTTGACGACGCGGCCATCCCGGTTGCGGATCAGCCCGCGGGCGTCATCGAACGGGATCCCGGCCAGCGGCATCCCGCGATAGCCGATGGAGCGCAGCACGAGCCCGCACTCGATCACCTCCTCCTCGCCCGTCGGCTCCGCGCGCACCCGGCCATCCGCGCCGGTCACCAGCCGGTTGACGGCCACGCGGATCCCGGTCACCGGGCCGTCCTCCCCCTCGCCGAGGATCTCCAGCGGCGAGCGCAAAAACCGCAGCTCGAGGCGATGCGACTTCCCGCTCGGCGTCCGCTGGGCGTAGTCGCGGAGGATCTCGACATTGCGGCGCTTGGTCGTGTCCTCGGGCTCGGTCACGCCCTCCAGCTGTGCCGGATCCACGATCACGTCGGCACGCTCCAGCTCGCCGAGCTCGCGCAGCTCCGGATTGGTGAACGCCGCCTCCGCCGGACCCCGCCGTCCCAGCAGCACCACCTCGGTCACCCCCGCCATCCCAAACGCCTCCAGCGCGTGGTCGGCGGTGTCGGTCGGCGCAAGCTCCCCCGGATCGAGCACGAGCATCCGCGCCACGTCGATCGCGACGTTGCCGTTGCCGATCACCACCGCCCGGCCGCCGTTGAGGTCGAACATGTGGTCGGCGAAATCCGGATGGCCGTTGTACCAGGCGACGAACTCCGTCGCCGGATGCGACCCCAGGCGATCCTCGCCGGGAATCCCGAGACGATTGTCCTGCGAGGTCCCCACCGCATACACGACCGCGTGATAGCGCTCCAATAGCTCCTCACGCGACACGTCCATCCCCAGCATCACCCCGCCGAAGAAGCGAAACGACTCGTGCGCCGCTGTCTTCGCGTACACGCGGATCACCGACTTGATCTTCGGATGATCCGGCGCGACACCCGCGCGCACCAGCCCATACGGCGTCGGCAGCGCGTCGAACAGATCGACCTCCCAGCCGGCCTTCAACAGCTGATCGGCAGCGTAGAAGCCAGACGGTCCCGCCCCCACGATCGCGGTCCGGTGTGTGATCTCAGCCATTACGGGCGAGGCTAGCTACTCCGGCGCGGACTTTGCCGCCCCGGAGCAGCGGCGCTCAACCGTGTGACGAGCGCCGGGCGAGCGCGACGCCCGCTGCCGGCGTGAGATCGGCCGGTCAGGCCGCGGCGGTGAAACCGAGGATCAGTTGCGCGGTCTCGAGCGGGACGTCGATGACGCGCCCATTGAGCGGCGGTCCGCCGGCGTGGCCGGGCAGCGTCGGCGCCAGCACCTCATGACGGGCCTCCAGCTGCGGCAGGATCAACTCCCAGCTGCGCCAGGTGTCGGTGAAGCCGTGGAGGCAGACCATTGGCGTGCCCCGGCCACCGTGGTGAAACGCGGTGTACGTGCGATCCATAGCGGCGACACCGTATCGACGATCCGCGGGCGGTACGCTGGTGGTAGCGACTTCTCAAAGGACCGGTTGGACATGACCCATACTCCGTCGCTTCCCGTCAGGCTGGCGATCTCCTGGCTGACGAACGCCCTCGTTCTGGCGGTCGTGGCCGCGGTGCTCACCGACGTGACCGTCTCCACGGTCGGCGCGCTCCTCGTCGCGGCCGCCGTGTTCGGCGTGCTGAACACGGCACTCAAACCGCTGCTGCGACTCGTCACGCTCCCGTTGGCGCTGCTCACGTTTGGCATCGCCTGGTTCTTCGTGTCCCTGTTGATGCTCGTGGTGACCCGGGACATCGTCAGCGGATTCCACATCCACGGGTTCTGGACCCTGGTGGAAGCGACCCTGATCGTGTGGCTGGTCAACCTCGTGCTCGACCTCACGCCCGGCCCGTGGCAGATCACCGGGCGACGTCGCCGGCGCAACGAGCGCCGGCAGGCCCCCGCGTAGCTCAGCAGCCGTCGACGGAGCAGGACTCTCCGTCCGCGAGAACGCCCGCCGCCGGGCGGCGCGCCCAGCCCTCGTTCAGCAACTCGAGCAGCGCCTCCGGAGGATGGGCCCCGGACGCCCCGAGGGCACGGTCGATCACGAACGTCGGCACCGCGCTGATGCCCAGCGCGGAGGCCGTGCGTTCGTCGTCGCGGACCTCGTCGGCGTAGCTCCCGTCGGCGAGCGCCTGCGCGGCCTCGTCGCGCGGGAGGCCGACCTCGGTGGCCAGGCGCACCAGCGTCTCCGGGTCGGAGATCAGCTCGCCCTCGCTGAAGTACGCGCGCAGCAGGCGCTCCTTCATCGCGTCCTGGAGGTCGTGAGCGCGGGCGAGGTGCAGGATGCGGTGACCGTCGAACGTGTTGCCGCCCCGGGCGATGTCGAAGCGGAACTCGAGTCCGTCCCCCGCGGCGGTCTCGGTGATCTGCGCCTCGGCCGCGCGGGCCTGCTCCAGCGACATGCCGTACTTGCGGGCGAGATGCTCGGCGCGGTCCCCGGTCCGCTCCGCCGGCGCCTCCGGATCCAGCTCGAAGCTGCGCCACACCACCGTGGCCTCGTCACGATGCTCGAATCGCGACAGCGCCGTCTCGAACCGGCGCTTGCCGATGTAGCACCAGGGGCAGGCGATGTCCGACCAGATCTCGACGTCCACGGCGGCCTCCTTGTTGACGCTCCTCAATCCGAGCTTAGCCCGTGCTCGAGCGCGCCCTTGACGCCGGCATCGACGGCGTTGAGCCGGTGCAGCGCGAGCGCCTCGGCGGACGCGAACCGGCCGCCGGGCGCGGACGCCGGGCCGTGATGGCAGAGGACGCAGTGCAGCAGGGCGAGGAGGCGGTCCTCGGACAGCAGGCCGCGGCCCCGCTCCGTCAGCAGGCGCTCGCCGATGACGAGATGGCCGAGCAGGCGACCCTCGTCGGTCAGTCCGATCTCGGCGCCGTACGTGAACTCGCGGATGCGGCCCAGATCGTGGGTCAGCGCGGCCGTCAGGAGCAGATCTGAGTTGAGGCCCGGATGGAGCTGGCACGTCTCGTGCGCCAGGGTGGCGACCCCCACCGTGTGCTCGAGCAGCCCACCCAGGTAGGCGTGGTGTCCGGCCCGGCTGCAGGGCGCGCGGCGCCAGGCAGCGCGCAGCGCACCGTCGTCGAGCAACGCCCCCAGCAGGCTCTGATAGCCGCGGTCGTACACCTCTCCGGCGAGATGCTCCAGGAAACCGTCGAGCTCGTCGACGTCGCGGTAGGCGACCGGGAGAAACCGGGCCGGGTCCGCCTCGTCGGCGTCGGTGGCGCGGGCGATGTCGCTCAGCTCCATCACGAGCTCGTCGCGAAACCGCTCCACCCGGCCGCGGACCCGCACGATGTCCCCCCGCTCGAACCGCCCGGCCAGCGCGTCGGCATTCTGAAACGCCCGGGCGGGCACCGCGCCGGTCCGGTCGCGCAGCTCGAGCGCCAGGTACGGCGACCCCGTCCGGGTCATCAGGCGGTCCTTGCGCGTGCAGGCGTACACGCCGTCGATCGTCTGACCCGGGCGCAGGCCGCTGACGGCGACCACTGTTTCCGGGCCGCTCACGCGCGTGCGCCGGGTGTCTGTGGGGAGGTGGACCCGCCGGCCGTCATCAGCCCATGATGTACGGTGAGTCGGATGCAGCCGTTGCAATGGGAGCATCGTCCTGACGGTCTCCGGGCCCCCGCCCTGATCTGCGCCTTCAAGGGCTGGAATGACGCCGCCGACGCCGCGTCGAGCGCGATCCAGTTCGTCGGCTCGGCTCTCGGCGCCCGTCGGTTCGCGACGATCGACCCCGAGGATTTCTACGATTTCCAGGCGACCCGGCCGCGGGTGAAGATGGTCGAGGGCCAGGCCCGCGAGGTCGTCTGGCCGGCGGTGGAGCTGTTCGAGGCCCGCGTTCCCCGGGCGCCACGCGACCTCATCCTGATGACCGGATCGGAGCCGTCGTTTCGGTGGCGCACGTTTTGCAAGCTCGTCATCGAGCTCGCCGAGGCGCTGGGCACCCAGCTCGTCGTGACCCTCGGCGCGCTGCTCGCCGACGTGCCCCACACCCGCCCCGTCTCGGTCACCGGCTTGAGCTCGGATCCAGCCCTCGTCGCCCGTCTCGGCCTCGCCCCCTCCTCCTACGAGGGACCGACCGGGATCGTCGGCATCCTCCATGCCGCCTGCCAGCAGGCGGGTCTGCCCTCGGCCAGCCTGTGGGCCGCGGTCCCGCACTACATCGCCGCGACACCCAACCCCAAGGCGGCCCTCGCCCTCGTCCGCAAGCTCGAGGGCCTCGTCGGCGTCGCCGTCGACGCCTCCGAGCTGGAGAGCGCGTCGACCGATTACGACCGGCAGGTCAACGTCGCCGTTCAGAGCGACCCGGACGTCCAGGCCTTCGTCGAGCGGTTGGAGCAGGCCGCCGTCGAGGAGGCCGACGACAGTCCGACGGCGCTGCCCTCCGGCGAGACGATCGCCCGTGACCTGCAGCGCTTCCTGCGCCAGCGGGGTGGCGACGAGCAGCCTCCACACTGACGGTTGCCACGCCCCCGGGGCCACCGCGGCGTGGCGAGGGCGTCTGGCGACAAATCATCCGGCCGGCCCGTGATCTGGCGCAATTCGCACGCTGAAATCCGGCGCAACGACCACTGGGACGCGCCCGGCCCCCCGGCTGGTGGCGACCTCCCCTTCGTTGCTGCCGTTTCCGCGCCGTCGGGCCTCCGAAACGTCGGTCAGCGCTCGGCCGCCGGGCAGACGAGCCGGTAGTCGCAGATCGAGCAGGTGGCGAACGAGGGGGTCGGCTCAAAGCCCTGGGAGAGGATCCCCTCGGCGACCTCCAGCGCGACCTCGCGCACCCACTCCCCGCGGTCCCCCTCGTCGACCGGCACCTCGACCTTCTGGTCGTCGAGCAGGTAGTAGTACGCCTGCCGCGAGGCGTCCAGATGCCAGGATTCCCGCGCGCCGACCGCGTAGAGCGACAGCTGCACGTCCTCGGCCAGCTGTCCGGCGGTCTTGGGCCGGCCCGTCTTGTAGTCGATCAGCTCGTACTCGCCGTCCGGCAGCCGGTCGACCCGGTCGACGCGCCCGCGGAGCAGGTGGCGGCCCAGCTTGAACGTGAACTGGCGCTCGAACCAGACCGGGCGCGCCTCCTCGGACTGAAAGCGCTCGTGGTAGCGCGTGAGCGCCGAGGCCGCCTTGCCCCGCAGCTGCCGTTCCTCCTCGGAGTCGCCGAAGCCGCCGCGCCGCCAGCCGGCCTCGAGCAGCCCCAGGAGCTCCGGCAGCGAGTCGGTCCGCCCGCCCGACGGGTCACGCCCACCCGACGGATCGCGCCCACCGGCGTGATAGCGCTCCAGCACCTGGTGGACGAGGATCCCGAAGCGCTGATGGAGGGTCGGCTCCTGCGGGATCCGGAACACCCGGGCGAACTTGTACTTCAACGGACACGCCCGGTACGTGTCGATGTCCGACGCCGACAACACCACGCCGTCTCCCCGCAGGGGCAGGAACGGCTCGAGTGACGGCTCGTCGCGCGCCACGATCGCCTGGGCCCGGCGCCGGGCATCACGCTCGGCATCGAGCAGGTAGTCGTCCAGCGCCGACGACTCGAAGATCTCCCGCTGCTCGGCGGTCACCGCCTGCAGGATCCGGGCGTTGACGTCGCGCAGCGACTCGGCGACGCTCTGGCCCTCGGGCCGGGCAAGGAGCGCGGCCAGCTTGAGCAACTCGAGATAGCGCACGACCGCGTGGGAGACATCGAGGTCGGTGTCGAACCGCAGCTCGCCCAGGCGCGAGGCCGCTCGGGTGGTCCCCTCCAGCAGCTCGTCACGCAAGAGGCGGTACGTCGAGTGCAGGGCCTCGGCGGGGCCGAACAGCTCCTCCTCGCGGTCGAGCCACACCCCGCCCACAGCCCCGCGGACCGCCTCGAGCTCCACCGCCGGCGACAGAGGCGCGCCGCGATCGTCAGCCTGCGGATACGCCAACACCAATCGCTCCCGCGCGCGACTCAGCGCCACGTACAACCGCTGGCGCAGGGCGGCGCGCCGGCTCTCGTCGTCGTCGGCGACCAGCCGCTCGCGCAGCAGCGAGTCCGGAATGTGCTCGAAGGCCGGAACCTTGATCCCGGCGTGGAGCCCCACCACGTACACGTGCTCGGCCTCCAGCCCGCCCGCCGCCTCCAGCGTCAGCACCTGGACGAGCCCCGGCGCACCGAGATCCGGCTCCTCCTGCTCGCGCAGACCAAAGTCGGCGACCGCGGCGATCGAGCGGGCGAACTCGCGGGGCGTTGACTGCGGCGAGCGTCCCACGAACGCCGCGGCGAGCTGGCCGAACGCCGCGAGCGCCCGCAACCGCTCGACGACGTCGGACTGGGCCGTGAACAGCTGCTGGCGCCGCAGGCCGAGACGCTCGATCAGCCGGTGGACATAGAGATCCGGCCGGCTCGTGTCGAGCCCGCCGGAGCCCGCCCGGTAGAGCTTGAGGAACAGGCGGATGCGCTCCCGGGCCTCCGGAGGGACCTGCGGCGCCTCGGTAGCGGCCGCGAGGGCCGAGACCATGTCCAGCTTGCGCCGGCGGGCGATCTGCGTGCAGCGGGCGATGTCGACGGACCGGAGCTCGACCGGCGGGCGCGCCAGCGCGCGAACGACGGCCCCGGCGTCCGTCGGATCCGCGAGCAGGCGCAGCCAGGCGAGGACGTCCCGGATCTCGGCGCGCTGGAAGAACGCGGCCTCGCCGATGAGGCGGTGAGCGACCGCCCGCTCCTCCAGCGCAACGCCGACCGCCTGCCCCTCGTGCGTGATCTCAGGGACGAGCACCGCGATCCGCACGGCCCGCTCCCCGCTCCTCGCCAGCAGGCGCTCGATGTCGGCCGCGACCGCCTGGGCCTGCGAGCGCTCGTTCGCACACCGCCACAGCTCCACCTCGCCGCCCGTGGCCGTGCGCACCTCGGCATCACTCGCTCCCAGAGCAGCGCGGGCGGCCGTCCACACGCGCGGTGGGCACCGCTCGGTCCGGTCGAGGGCCACGGTTCGCACGCCGGCGTCGGCAAAGGCGCGCATCCGCTCCGCCCCCGCGCCCCGGTAACGCCGGAGCGCACCCTGGGGATCCCCGGCGACGGTCAGCGTCCGGTCCGCGACCGCGACGGCCAGTTGGGCGGCGGCGAGATCAAGCTCCTGGGCATCGTCGACGAGCAGGTGCTCGAAGCGCGCGGTCAGCTGCGGCTGGCGGCGGACGACCGCCAGCGCATCGGCGATCAGATTGCCGTCATCGCGGGCGCCCGCATCCGCCAGCATCCGCTCGTGGCCGCGGTAGATCTCCGAGAACTCGCGCTCCCGGGCCGCCACCGATGCCGCGTCATCCGGTAGCGCTGCCGCCCACTGCGCGTAGTCCTCCGCGCTGACCAACTCGGCCTTGAGCCGGTCGATGCGCCGGACGAAGCCGCCCAGCAGCGCGTTCGGCCGTCCGCCGAAGTCATGGTGGCCCAGCGACAGCTCGTCGATCCGCTCGACGAGCATCGCGAGCCGGTCACCGGCGCTCAGCACGGACTCAAACGGCTCCCACGCGGTGGCGACGGCGCGGAGCACGCGAGCAGCGAGCAGCGCCGGAGTGAGCACGAGCAGCTCCTCGTAGCCGAGCTCCAGCCGTCCCTCGATCTGCGCGCGGAGGGCGGCGGCACGCGCCGCGGTGGGAACGAGGATGGCGATCCGCTCCGGAGGGCAGCCCCGGCCGACCAGCCAGTCAAACCGCGACTCGATCACCCGCGTCTTGCCGCTGCCCGCCGGCCCGGACACCACGAGCCTGCGCTCGGAATGCGTCACGGCCTCGCGCTGGGCGGCGGTCAGGCCGTCGAGCGGGCGGTCGCGGCCGGCGTCGGCGGCAAGGAGGGTCAGCTCCACGGGCGGGGTTACGTGCTCCTCACTCACCGTCTGACAGCATAGGTTGAGCATGGTCGCCCCTGGCACCGCACTCGACGCAGATTGGCTGGCGGCCTGCCGACGGGCCGTGGAGGGTCTGAACGACGTGCTCGCCGCCACTCCCAGCACCGCCGAACGCGCCCGCGAGACCGGCACCCGGGGAAGCGGCGGGGACCTCACCCTCGTGCTCGACCGATCGGCCGAGACGGTCATGCTCCGCGAGCTGGAGGCCCTCCACGACCAGGGTCATCTGTTCCACGCCGTGTCGGAGGAGGCGGGTGAAGTTGACTTCGGCAGCTCCGACGTCCGGGTGATCATCGATCCGATCGACGGATCGCTCAACGCCAAGCGCCACGCGTGCCACTACGCGCTGTCGGTGGCGGTCGCCGGCGGGGTGACGATGGCCGACGTGGAGTTCGCCTTCGTCTACGACTTCGGCGCCTGCGAGGAGTGGTGGGCCCGCCGCGGCGAGGGAGCGTGCCTGGACGGCGAGCAGCTGGATCCGGCGCTTCCGGAGCGCCGGGCCGCGGACGGCAAGCTCGAGTTGCTGGGGATCGAATCGGCCGATCCCCGCTGGGTGCAGGCGTCGATCGATCCGCTGGTGGCCTCGGCCCACCGCCTGCGCGCACTGGGAACGATCGCGTCGACGCTGTGCCAGGTCGCCGCCGCCCGCTTCGACGGCATGGTCACGCTCCAGCGCTGCCGGGGCGTCGATGCCGCCGCCGGACAGCTGATCGTGCGCGAGGCGGGCGGGTTCGTCGGTTTCAGCGACTGCGACGATCCGCTCGGCGCGCCCCTGGACGCCTCCCCCAGCTCTCATCTGGTGGCGGCGCGCAGCGAGGACACGCTGCGCGAGCTGGAACGGATCCCGGCGTGATCGACTGGATCCTGGCGGAGAAGATCGCCGGCTACGTCGCCGGGACCGGTGAGGCCGCGCTCCCCCGCGCCGACCTGCCCGCGCTCGCGGCCGTGTCCGAACAGCGCGTGACCGCGTACACGGGGCTGGAGCCGGTCCGCCCCCTGCCTCCGCCGGAGGGGATCGGGCGCCGTGAGTGGGTGGCGACCAACATCCGCGCCATGCGCAGCCTGCTCGATCCCATCCTGCAGCGCGCCGGCGATGGCCTCGGCCCGCTCCGCCCGGCGGCCAAGCTGGCGGCCGGGGTCGTCGTGACGATCGAGGTGGGTGTCGTGCTCGGCTACCTGGGCCAGCGGGTGCTCGGACAGTACGAGCTCGTGCTGCTCGACGAGGCGGTCGAGTCCAGCCCGCCGCGCCTGCTGTTCGTCCTGCCGAACCTCGGTCAGGCGGTGCAGTCCTTCGAGGCCCAGGAAGACGAGTTCATGACGTGGGTCGCCCTGCATGAGGTGACCCACGCCGTCCAGTTCTCCGGCGTTCCGTGGCTGCACGGGCACGTGGCCGGGCTCGTCCGGGAGCTCCTGCACAGCGCCGAGCTGCGCCTGGACGCGGACCACAAGCTCCGTATGCCGACCGCCGAGCAGGTCAAGCGCGTGGCCGCCGCCGTCCGAAGCGGTGACCTGGTCTCGATCTTCGCCTCTCCAGGCGAGCGCGAGACCCTCAACCGGGTGCAGGCCGTGATGGCGGTGATTGAGGGGCACGCCGAGCACGTGATGGACATGGTCGCGCCGGACCTGCTGCCGTCGCTGCCGAAGCTGCGCGAGGTGCTTGACCGCCGGCGGCGCTCGCAGACCGGTCTCTCCCGCCTCCTGGCCAAGCTGCTGGGGCTCGAGCTCAAGCTCCGCCAATACGAGCAGGGCAAGTTCTTCTGCGACGCCATCGTGAATGCGGCGGGCACCGCCGCCCTCAGGCACGTCTTCTCGGCGCC
>DASZMU010000194.1:0-41336 GCA_035551695.1 Solirubrobacteraceae bacterium | reverse complement strand
ACGCTGAGCGCGGCGCGACCGACGACGACCGCCGCGCTACCCACCCCACTCCCCCCACCAACGCACACGGCAGCAGCAAACCCAAACCGCCGGACGCGACTCAAACGCCGGGACCACGGCCCAGGCCCCCGGCCCACCACTCACCCCCTTCGATGCCCGTCGCTTCCCTCTTCAGCGCCAGGTGGCCAGCAGCGCCAGGCAGACGGCGGCTTCGGCCAGAGCGACCGTGGCTCCGAGCGTGTCGCCGGTGCTACCGCCGACGGCGGACCGGGCGACTGCCGCCGACAGTCCCGCGACGAGCGCGACCACGCCGAATGCGAGCCCGCCGCGGGCTGGTCCGGCGACGGCGATGGCGATGGCCAGAGCACACACACTCGCGACAGCGGTTGAGGCCGCGTTGACGTGGAGTCCGGCGCCCAGTCCCTCCGTGCGGGCGGGCGGCGCGAGCCGGCCGTGGAGCAGAGCGGCGAGCCGTCCCGTCGCTCCGGCGGCGACCAGAACGCGCAGGACGTGGCCGTCGGTGAGCGGCTCCAGCGCCGTGAAGAGGAGCAGCGCCCAGAGGATGAGCGCGAGGACGCCGAAGGCTCCGAGCGTCGAATCGCGCATCACGGCCAACCGGCGCGTCCGGTCACCGCGGACGCCGAGACCGTCGCACATGTCCGCGAGGGCGTCCTGGTGCAGCGCGCCGGTCAAGATCACGAGCGCGGACATGGCGACCGCCGTGCTGGGGCCCCGTCCGAGGAGCGGATCGAGGGCGAGCCGTGTCAATCCGCCGACGGCGCCGACCGCACCGCCGATCAGCGGGAACCACGGCAACGCGGGCGAGAGGTCGAAGCCGCCCTCGGCGAAGGCCGCGGTCGGTACCGGCACGATCGTCAGGAAAGCGAGCGCGCCGAGCAGTCCCCGCCACGCCCGGTGGAGCGGGTTCTGCCGAATCGCCGCCGGCTCAGCGTGGACGGGACACCCCGCTCTCCTCAAAGGTCCCCATCCGCCGGTGCAAGGCGCCGGCGGCCTCGATCAACGGGAGTGCGAGCAGCGCGCCCGAGGCCTCGCCCAGTCGCATCCGCAGGTCCAGAAGAGGCTCGAGCCCGAGCTCGGCCAGGACGAGGCCGTGACCCGGCTCGGCCGACCGGTGACCGGCGAACAGACCCTCGGCAACGGTCGGGGCGAGGCCGGCGGCGGCGAGGGCCGCAGCCGCGGAGGCGTAGCCGTCGAGGATCACCGGGAGGCGCAGCGAGGCGGCGGCGAGCGCCGCGCCGGCGAGGGCGGCGAGCTCCAGGCCGCCGACCGCCTGAAGGGCGGCGTGTGGTGGGAGCCGCTGACCGTGCCGGACCAGGGCGGCGGCCACGGTCGAGCGCTTGCGATCCACGCCGGCGGCATCGAGCCCGGTACCGCGTCCCACCGCCTGCGCCACCGCCGCTCCGGTCAGCGCACAGGTGAGCGCGGCCGTGGTCGTCGTATTGCCGATCCCGATCTCGCCGAGGACGAGACAGTCGATGCCTCGCGCCGCCAGTTCGGCGGCAAGCTCGCCCCCCGCGGCGAGAGCGGCCTCGACCTGCTCCTCACCGAGGGCCGGCTCCACGGTCATGTCAGCCGTGCCAGGCGCGATCTTCCGGTCGAGCACGCCCGCCGGCGTCTCGCCGATCAGCCCCACGTCCGCGACGATCAACTCGTGCTCGCCGCGGGCCGCGAGCACTCCGGCCGCCGTTTCGCCGCGCGCGGCCGCCGCCGCCACCTGAGCTGACACTGGAGCGCCGAACAGGCTCGTACCGCGATGGAGATGGCCGTGGTCGCCGGCACAGACCAGGATGCCGGCCCGGATCCGCTCCGGGGGCGGAGCACCGGTGCGCAGCGCCCAGCGCTCGATGACGCCCTCCAGGGCACCGAGGCTCCCGGCCGGCTTGACGAGTTGGTCGAGGCGGTCACGCGCGGCGATCGCCGCCTCGCGGTCCACCCCGTCTGCCCTCTGCGACGGAGCTGACGGGCCGTGCCAGCGGTCGCGCATGACCACGGCGTCGAGCGGCAGGCGCCGCGACCAGCCGACCGCCTCGAGCGTCGGTCGCACCGGCTGCTCGTCCGGCCAGCCGACGCACAGGTATGCGATCGGCTCGACGCGCTCCGGGAGGCCGAGCACAGCGGCAAGGTCCGCCGGGCGATAGAAGCTCACCCAGCCGACGCCGAGCCCCTCCGCCCGGGCCGCCAGCCACAGGTTCTGGATGGCGCAGGCGGTGCTGTAGACGTCGGTCTCCGGGATCGTGCCGCGGCCGAGCACCTCCTCGGCCGGATCGCCGTGATCGCAGCAGACGCAGATCCCGACGGGCGCCTCGACGACCCCCTCGATCTTCTGATCCAGGAACGGCCGGGCGCGTTCGTCAAAGCGGTCCGCCTGGCGGATGCGCTCACGCTGGGCGAGGCGGCGGATCTCGCTGCGCGTCGCGAGGTCCCGAATGACGATCAGTCGCCAGGGCTGCATGAGTCCGACCGAGGGCGCCCGATGTGCCGCGGCCAGCACGCGCTCGACGACATCATCGGGCACCGAGTCGGGACGGAACCGCCGGACGTCTCGCCGCTCGGCGATCACGTCATAGACGGCTTGGCGCCGGGCGTCGTCGTACCGCCACGCCTGCGGATTGCGGGCGCGGTCAGCAGCTCGGGACGGGTCGAACCCGGCCGGCGTCGGAGGGCGGGTGAAGCGGGCGGGCATGAGCGACCACACTCTGCCACGCCCCGGAAGGCGACCTCCGGGCCGGCCCGGTACGATGCGCGCGTCAGCGTGGCGGCGCGAGGAACCCGGTGTGAATCCGGGACGGTCGCGCCACTGTGACCGGGGAGCATCCCCGGGAGTCAGGAACTCGGTCGCCGCGACCCCTTCCAAGCACGGGACGCACGATCCCGAGGAGGCGCAACGGTGACCCACCAGCCGGATCGCAGACGCGCAGCGGTCGCGTGACGCGGCTCATGCTCCTCCGGCACGCGCCGACCTCCGCGGTCGTCCGCGTCAATTGGACGGCTTCACCATGAGCGGCGCCGCGATCCTGGTCGGCTACGGAGCCGACGTCCTGGTCGGCGACCCCCGGCGCCACCACCCGGTCGCCGGCTTCGGCCAGGCCGCGATCGCCGCCGAACGCGCGGCCTACGCGCCGACCCGGTCGCGGGGAGCGGTCGTCGTCGCCGGTCTCGTCCTCGGTGCCGCTGCAGCCGCGCAGCTTCTCGCCGAGCTGGCGGCGGAGCCGGCCCTCGCGGCGGTGACGTGGGGCACCCTCGGCGGCCGGTCACTGCGCTGCGAGGCGCTCGCCGTGTCGGATCTCGCGCAGCGCGAGGACCTGACGGGGGCGCGGGAGCGGCTGCGATCGCTGTGCGGCCGCGACGCCGCCGCACTCGACGAGGTGGGGCTCCGGCGCGCGGTCATCGAATCGCTGGCCGAGAACACCGCGGATGCCGTCGTCGGCGCGCTCCTGTGGTGCGCGATCGCCGGACCGGCGGGCGGCGCCGCCTACCGCGCGGCGAACACGCTCGACGCGATGTTCGGCCACCGGAGCGAGCGCTACCGGTCGTTCGGATGGGCGGCGGCGCGGCTCGACGACGTCATGAACTGGCCGGTGGCCCGGATGGCGGGGCTGCTCGCCGTCCTCCTGGCGCCGCTCGTCGGCGGCTCCCCGCGCGCCGCCGTCCGCGCCTGGCGGCGGGACGCCCCGGCCCATCCAAGTCCGAACGCAGGCCAGATCGAGAGCGCGTTCGCCGGCGCCCTCGGCGTGCGGCTCGGCGGCCCGCTCACGTACGGCGGCCGCTTCGAGGAGCGCCCCGTTCTCGCCGCCGGCGGTCGCGACCCGGAGGCCGCGGACGTCGAACGGGCCGCCCGCCTCTCCGCGCTGATCGGCGCCGCGGCGGCGCTCGGCTGCGCCGCTCTCCGACACGGAGTCCGCCGGTGAAGGGCGCACTGCTCGTCTGCGGCACCCACTCCGATGCCGGCAAGTCGGTGCTCGTCGCCGGGATCTGCCGCTGGCTGCGGCGTCAGGGCACCAGCGTCGCGCCATTCAAGGCGCAGAACATGGCGCTCAACTCGGTCGTGACGATCGACGGCGCCGAGGTCGGCCGGGCTCAGGCGGTGCAGGCGTCGGCCGCCGGGGTCGAGCTCGAGGCGGCGATGAACCCGGTCCTGATCAAGCCCTCCGGCGAGCGCCACAGCCAGGTGATCGTCATGGGCCGGCCGTACGCGGATGCCGACGCCCGCTCCTACGCCGCCATGAAGCACGATCTCCGCCCGGTCGTTGCCAGGGCGCTGGCCGACCTGCGCGAGCGCTTCGACGTCGTCGTCTGCGAGGGCGCGGGCAGCCCGGCCGAGGTCAACCTGCGCGCGCACGACCTCACGAACATGTGGCTCGCCCGCCACGCTCACCTGCCGACGCTCGTCGTTGCCGACATCGACCGCGGCGGCGTGTTCGCCTCCCTCTTCGGGACGCTGGCCCTGCTCGCTCCTCAGGATCAGGCACTCATCTCCGGCTTTGTCATCAACAAGTTCCGCGGCGACGACGCGATTCTCGCCCCCGGACTCGAGCAGCTCACGGGCCGCACCGGGCGGCCGACGCTGGGGGTGCTGCCGTTCGTCGAGGACCTGTGGATGGACGTCGAGGACTCGCTCGCCCTCGATGCGTCCCGGCCGGAGATGCCGGCGGCGGGGGGCGACACGCTCGAGGTGGCCGTCCTGCGCCTGCGGTGGATGAGCAACTTCACCGACGCCGATGCCCTGAGCGCCGAGCCGGGGGTCCGCGTCCGCTTCACCCGCTCGGCCGCCGACATCGAGCGGGCCGACCTCGTCGTCGTCCCCGGAACGAAGGCCACGGTCGAGGACCTCGAGCGGCTCCGCGCCGCCGGCCTGCACCGCGCGCTCGCCGCCCGTGCGGCCGGCGGCGGCCCCATCCTGGGGATCTGCGGGGGCTACCAGATGCTGGGGCGGCGGATCGAGGACGACGTCGAGTCCCGGCGCGGCGGTGTCGACGGCCTGGGGCTGCTCCCGGTGACCACCCGGTTCGCCGCCGACAAGGTGCTGCGCCGCCGAACCGGCCGCTCGCCTCTGCTCCGCACGGGCGCGGCCGGCTACGAGGTCCGGCACGGTCGCGTCGATGCTGACGGGCCACCCATCCTCATCGGCGACGACGGCGAGCCGGACGGCTGCGCGGCCGGGTCGACCCTCGGCACATCGTGGCATGGCGTCCTCGAGCACGACGGCTTCCGCCGGGCTCTGCTCGAGCACGTCGCCACGCGGCGCGGCCGCCGCTTCGTTCCCGGCACGACGCCGTTCGCCGAGGCCCGCGGGGCCCGTCTCGACGCGCTCGGCGACCTCGTCGAGCACCACCTCGACACGCGGGCACTGACCGCCCTCATCACGGGCGGACCGCCCGCCGCGCTCCCCATCCTCGAGACGGAGGTGCGCGCGTGCTGCGCTTCGTGACCACGGCGGATACAGAGGTCCTGGCCACCGCGACCGCCGTCCGCCGGCTGCCCGCCACGTTCCCGGAGGTCCGCTGCGCCAACCCGTATGGACAGAGCGACCCGCAGGCGATGATCGACGAGCTGCTCGACGGGGCGCGGGTCGTGCTCTGCCGAATCCTCGGAGGGCGCCGCGGCTGGCCCCAGGGCCTCGATCCCCTGGCGAGCGCCTGTCGCGACCGCGGGATCGTCCTCCTCGCGCTCGGCGGGGAGGCCGAGCCGGACGCGGAGATGACGGCGATGTCCACCGCGCCCGCGGGCGCGGTCGCCCAGGCGGGCGAGTACCTGCGCCACGGCGACGTCGAGAACGTCGAGCAGCTGCTGCGCTTCCTCGCCGACACGTTCCTCCTCGAGGGCTTCGGCTTCGAGCCGCCCCGCGAGGTCGCCGACCTCGGCGTCTACCTCCCCGGTCGCGGTGACGTCACGCTCGAGGAGGCGCTCGCCACCCACGACCGCACCAAGCCGACGATCGGGATCTGCTTCTACCGCTCCCATCGCCTCACCGGCAACACCGCCTTCGTCGACACGCTGTGCGAGCAGATCGCTGTGGCCGGCGGGAACGCGCTGCCCGTCTGGAGCTACACGCTGCGGCGCGACCGCGACGGGCGCGTTCCGGCGCTCGAGCTCCTCGGCGGCCACGTCGACGCGCTTCTGACGACGATGCTCGCCACCGGCGGATCCGGTGCGGCACAGGCCGATGAATGGGACGCCACGGCGCTCGCCGCGCTCGACGTGCCCGTGCTGCAGGCGGTCTGCGCGACGACCTCGCGGGCCGCCTGGGAGGCCTCGGACGCCGGTCTGCAGCCCCTCGATGCCGCTACCCAGGTGGCGATCCCGGAGTTCGACGGCCGCCTCCTCGGCGGGGTGATCTCGTTCAAGGAGCGCGACGACGACGGGTCGCCCGTCGGTACCGCCGTCGCCCGTTACGTCGCCGACCCCGAGCGTTGCGCCCGCGTGGCCCGGCTGGCGATCCGCCACGCGCGGCTGCGCCACACGCCGGCCGCCGAGCGCCGGGTCGCGATGCTGCTCACCGCGTTTCCCACCAAGCACGCCCGGATCGGCATGGCCGTCGGCCTCGACACGCCGGCCAGCGCGCTCGAGCTCCTCGGCGCGCTCCAGGAGGACGGGATGCGGGTCGAGCACGACTTCGTCCACGGCGACGAGCTGATGCACGCGCTCGTCGCCGCCGGCGGCCACGACCCTGAGTTCCTCACCGACCTCCACCTCGCCAACGCCCCGCTCCGCCTCCCGGTCACCGACTACGTGCGCTGGTACGAGACCCTCCCCGCGCCGCTGCGAACCGCGATCGAGAAACGGTGGGGACCGGCGCCCGGAGACCAATACGTCGACGGAACCAACGGGGACTTCGTGATCGCCGGCCTGGAGCTCGGCAATGTGCTCGTCGCGATCCAGCCGCCGCGGGGCTACGGGGAGGATCCGGTCGGGATCTACCACGACCCGGAGCTCCCGCCGACCCACCACTACCTCGCCTGCTACCGGTGGATCGACGCGGTGTGGGGCGCGGATGCGATCGTCCACCTCGGCAAGCACGGGACGCTCGAATGGCTGCCGGGCAAGATGCTCGCGCTGTCGCCCGCCTGTGCCCCCGACGCGGCCCTCGGCGACATCCCGCTCGTCTACCCGTTCGTCGTCAACGACCCCGGCGAGGGAGTGCAGGCCAAGCGCCGCGCCCACGCGCTCATCGTCGACCACCTCGTCCCGCCGATGATGCGCGCCGAGACCTACGACGAGCTCGCCGAGCTCGAGGCGCTGCTCGACGAGTACGCCCGCCTGGAGGTGCTCGACCCACCGAAGCTCCCGGCGCTCGCGACGCGGATCTGGTCCGCCGTCCAGCGGGCCAACCTCCAGGCCGACCTGCAGATCGAGGAGCGGCCGGAGGACCTCGGCGCGCTCGTCGAGCACATCGACGGCTACCTGTGCGAGGTCAAGGACATCCAGATCAAGGACGGCCTCCACGTCCTCGGCCGCGCGCCCGCGGGCGAGCAGCTGAGGGGCCTGGTCGCCGCCATCCTCCGCCTCGGCCACGGCGATGTGCCCGGGCTGCGAGAGGCGCTCGGCGCCACCGAGGACTCCCCGCGGGAGGAGCTCGACCGCGTGGAGCGCGCGGCAGCCGGGTTGCTGGAGGAGCTCGACGCCCGCGACTGGGACGCAAACGCGGTGAGCCACCCTGACCAGGGCGTCGAGCGAGCGCTTCGGTTCGCCTGCGAAGAGGTCGTCCCGCGGATCCGCCGCACGCCGGACGAGCTGGACGCGATCGTGCGCGCCCTGAACGGCCGGCACGTCGCGTCCGGACCGTCCGGAGCGCCGACGCGCGGCCGGCTCGACGTACTGCCAACCGGGCGCAACTTCTACTCGGTCGATCCGCGCTCGCTGCCCTCCGAGCTCTCCTGGGAGGTCGGTCAGCGGCTCGCCGACACCGTCCTCGAACGTCACCAGCGCGACACCGGCGCGCTCCCGCGGATGATCGGCCTCGTCGCCTGGGGCACCTCTGCCATGCGGACCGGCGGTGACGACATCGCCGAGATCCTCGCCCTGCTCGGCGTCCGCCCCCGCTGGCACGCCGAGTCGCGCCGGGTGACCGGCGTCGAGGTCATCCCCCTCGCCGAGCTGGGCCGGCCCCGGATCGACGTCACCGTGCGGATCAGCGGCTTCTTCCGCGACGCCTTCCCCCACCTGATCGCCCTGCTCGACGAGGCGGTCGGCACGGTCGCCGCCCTCGACGAGTCCGACGAGGAGAACTATGTCGCCGCCCACGCCCGCGCCGACGCGGAGCGGCTGGCTGAGGAAATGGATCAGCGAGCGGCGTGGCGGAGGGCGACGACACGTGTGTTCGGCTCCAAGCCGGGCACGTACGGCGCCGGGCTGCTCCAGCTGCTCGACAGCCGGGACTGGCGCGGGGACGATGACCTCGCCGCCGTCTACGAGGCCTGGGGCGGCTACGCGTACGGCCGCGGCCTCGACGGCGCCGCCGCGCCGGAGACGATGCGCAACTGCTACCGCCGGATCGAGATGGCGGTCAAGAACGTCGACTCGCGCGAGCACGACATCCTCGACTCCGACGACTACTACCAGTACCACGGCGGCATGGTCGCCACGGTCCGGGCGCTGAGCGGCCGCGAGCCCGCCGCCTACCTCGGCGACAGCTCCGACCCGGCGCGGGTGCGAGCGCGCACGCTCAACGAGGAGACGCGCCGGGTGTTCCGGGCGCGCGTCGCAAACCCGCGCTGGATCGCGTCGATGGTTCGGCACGGCTACAAGGGCGCCGCCGAGCTCGCGGCCACCGTCGACTACCTGTTCGGCTATGACGCGATGGCCGGCGTCGCCGAGGACTGGATGTACGAGCAGGTCGCCGAGCGCTATCTGCTCGACCCGGCGCTTGCCGACTTCATGTCGCGCTCGAATCCGTGGGCGGCGCGCGGGATCGCCGAGCGGCTGCTCGAGGCGGCCGAGCGCGGGATGTGGGGGGCGCCCGCCCAGGAGACGCTGAGCAACATCCGCGAGCGGTACCTGGCACTCGAGGGCGCGCTCGAAGAGGGCGAGTCGGCTGGCGCCGACTCGCTTGGAGGATCGCCTGGAGGGCGATCCTCGGCACAAAGGAGCACGACATGATCCCGTTCCCGTTGGCGGCGATCGTGGGCCAGGCCGAGCTCGTCGAAGCGCTGCTCGTCAACGCCGTGGACCCCGCGGTCGGCGGCGTGCTCGTCCGTGGCGAGCGGGGCACGGCCAAGACGACCGCGGTGCGGGGCCTCGCCTCGCTGCTGCCCGCCGTGACGGCGGCCGAGGCCGAGCCGTTTCACTTCGCGCCCGGCGAGCTCGCCCCGGGCGGCCTGATACCGGCCGAGGCGCCGACGGTGCAACGGCCGGCTCCACTCGTCGAGCTGCCGCTCGGCACGACGCTGGACCGGCTCGTCGGCTCGCTCGACCTCGCTCGCGCATTGGCCGGCGAGCGGGCGTTCGAGTCCGGGCTGCTCGCCCGCGCCCATCACGGAATCCTCTACGTCGACGAGGTCAACCTGCTCGCCGACCATCTCGTCGACGCGCTGCTCGACGCCGCCGCGACCGGCGTGGCCCGGGTCGAACGCGAGGCGGTGTCGGTCACCCACGCTGCCCGGTTCCTGCTCGTCGGCACGATGAACGTCGAGGAGGGCGACCTGCGCCCCCAGTTGCTCGACCGCTTCGGCCTGGGAGTCGAAGTGAGCACGCCGGAGGATCCCGGGGTGCGGGCCGAGATCGTCCGCCGGCGGCTCGCGTTCGAGCGCGACCCGGCCGGGTTCGTCGCCTCCTGGGCGGCGGAGGAGGGTGCGCTCGCCGAGCGGATCGCCGCCGCCCAGGCGCGCCTGCCGCGGGTGACCCTCCCCGAGCGCGAGCTCATGCGCATCACCGGCGCCTGCGCACAACTTGGCGTCGACGGCGTGCGCGGCGACATCGTCACCGCCCGGGCAGCACGGGCCCTGGCCGCGCTGGCCGGCGCGGCCGAGGTGGAGGAGGAGCACGTCCGGCGGGCCGCTGCGCTGGCCCTCGCGCACCGCCGCCGGCGCGACCCGCTGGAGGGCCGTGCGCCTGACCCGGAGGACCTCCAGCGCGCGCTCGACCAGCCGCCGGACGGGCCTGACGACGAGCCGCCACCCGGACCGCCGCCGCCCCCCGGACCGCCCGAGCAGCCGGCGGCCGGAGCCGGTGATCCGGTCGACGCGACGGGCCGCGCGCCGGAGCGCGTGGACGCGCCGGTCGCGGCCACCCTTCCGCGGGCCGCCCTGGCCCTCGCCGGCCGGGGAGGCGGCCCGGCCGGTCGCCGCGCCCGCTCCCACGGAGCCGGTGCGGGAGCGATCGACACCCTCCCCGCGCGGCCGGGATCGGACGATCTGGCCGTCGTCGGCACGCTGCTGGCGCGGCTGCTCGGCGCCGAGCCGCACGATCTGCGCCGGCACGTCCGCTCCGGCCGTGAGGGAGCGTTGCTGTGCCTCGTCGTCGACGCGAGCGGCTCCATGGGCGCCCGCCGCCGCGCCGCCCGGGTCAAGGGCGCGCTCAGCGAGGTGCTGCGCGATGCCTACGCCCGGCGCGACCGGGTGGCGGTGATCGCGTTCCGGGATGCCGCCGCGCACCTCCTCGTCGCTCCGGGAGCCCCGTTGGAGCGGGCTGCCGCACAACTGGCCGAGCTGCCCACCGGCGGCCGCACGCCGCTCGCCGAGGGTCTCCGGGCGGCGACCGCGCTCGTCGGCCGCGAGCGGATGCGCGAGCCCGGGCGCCGCGTCATAGCGGTCGTGCTCACCGACGGCCGGCTGACCGATGCGGACGGGTCGGTCCTGGGGGCAGCGGAGGCTCTGGGCCGGGCCGCCCACTCCGTCCAGGTGATCGACACCGAGGACGGGCCGGTCCGGGTCGGCCTCGCTCCGGAAATCGCACGGGCCGCCGGCGGAGCCGTCCACGCACTCGTTCCCGCGCAACCGAGGAGGGCAGCATGAACGTGACTCAAGACCACGGGTCGGCCGATCCGACGCGCCGCAAGCCCCGGGACCGGCCGCTGACGATCGTCATCACCGGCCACGGCAAGGGGAAGAGCACCTCGTCCTTCGGGATGCTCATGCGCTCGTGGGCGCGAGGCTACCGCTGCGGCGTCTTCCAATTCGTCAAGTCCGGCAAGTGGAAGGTGGGCGAGGCGAAGGCCGCCAAGGCACTCGGCGGGATCGACTGGGAGAAGATGGGGGACGGCTGGTCCTGGCTCTCCAAGGACCTGGCCGAGTCCGCTGACCTCGCCCGCGAGGGATGGGAGGGCGTCAAGCGGGCGATCGCCCAGGAGCGCTACGAGTTCCTCCTCCTCGACGAGATCACGTATCCGGTGAAGTGGGGGTGGATCGACGTGCATGACGTCGTCGCCACCCTGCGCGACCGGCCGGGATTCCAGCACGTCGTCCTCACCGGCCGCGACGCCGCACCGGAGCTGATCCAGGTCGCCGACCTCGTCTCCGAGGTGCAGAAGGTCAAGCATCCGATGGACGCCGGCATTCGCGCCCAGCAAGGGATTGAATGGTGATTCCCCGGGTGGTCATCGCCGGGACGAGTTCCGGCGCCGGCAAGACGACCGTCGCCTGCGGACTGATCGGCGCCCTGCGCCGCGCCGGCCGACGGGTACAGGGCTTCAAGGTCGGACCGGACTACATCGACCCCAGCTACCACAGCCTTGCCTCCGGCCGCCCCGGCCGGAACCTCGATGCCTTCCTCAGCGGCCCGGACCTGATTGCGCCGCTCATCCGCCACGGAGCCGCCGGCGCCGACATCGCCGTCATCGAGGGGGTGATGGGCCTGTTCGACGGCGTGTCAGGACGGGGCGAGCTCGCCTCGACCGCCCACGTCGCCAGGCTCCTGCGCGCGCCCGTCATCCTCGTCGTCGACGGCTCGGCGATGGCCCGCTCCGCCGCCGCGGTCATCCATGGCTTTCGCACGTTCGACCCGGAGGTGAGCGTCGCGGGGGTGATCTTCAACCGGGTCGGGTCGGACAGCCACGAGGCCCTCCTGCGCGAGGCGGTCTCCGACCTTCCGGCGCCTCGGCTGGCCGTGCTCGGCGCGCTGCGGCGCGACGACCGTCTGACGACGCCGGAGCGCCACCTCGGCCTCGTTCCGGCCGGCGAGCGGGAGCCGCGCGCTGCGGCCGCGCTCGACGTGCTGGCCGAGTCCGTCGCCCGGCTTGTCGACCTGGCCGAGGTGGAGCGGCTGGCACGCTCTGCCCCGGAACTCCGCGGTCCGGCGTGGAGCCCGGAACCCGCCGGGGGCCGCCCCACCAACCAGGTGCGGGTGGCGATCGCCCGCGGGCCGGCGTTCTCGTTTCACTACGAGGAGAACCTCGAACTGCTGACCGCCGCAGGCGCCGAGCTCGCGCCGGTCGATCCGATCGCCGACGAGGCGCTTCCGGAGAACTCCCGGGCGCTCATCCTCGCCGGGGGCTTCCCGGAGGTGTTCGGCGCCGAGCTGGCAGCCAACCGCCCGCTGCGCGCGCAGATCGCCGCCTTCGCCGCCGCCGGCCGCCCGGTCCTCGCCGAGTGCGGCGGGCTCCTCTACCTCGCCCGTGAGCTCGACGGTCACGACATGTGCAGCGTCCTGCCGGCATACGCCCGGATGGCGGAGCGGCTGACGCTCGGCTACCGCGAGGCGGTGGCGGCCACCGGGACGCCGTGGCTCCAGCCGGGAGAGGCGGTCCGCGGCCACGAGTTTCACTATTCGGCCATCGAGTATGCGGGCGGCGATGCGCCGCCGCCCGCGTGGGAGCTCACCGCGCGGGGCCGCAGCCGGAGCGAGGGCTGCGCCGCCGGGTCGGTGCAGGCGAGCTACCTCCACGTCCACTGGGCGGCGCACCCACACCTCGCGGCCCGGTTCGTCGCCGCCGCGGCATGAGCCTCACGCTCGTCATCGGCGGCACGCGGTCAGGCAAGAGCGCTCACGCCGAGCGCCTCGCCCAGGCGGCGGGACGGCCGGTGCGCTACCTCGCGACCGCCGATCCCGGCGACGCCGGGATGAGCGAGCGCATCGCGCGGCACGTCGCCCGCCGCCCGGCGGAGTGGGAGACGGTGGTGGCCGGCGATGATCTGGCCGGCGCTCTCCGACGAGACGCCCTCGCGCTCCTCGACGGGCTCGGCGTGTGGATCGCCGGCGCGCTGCACCGCGGCATCGACGTGAGCCACGAGATCGAGCGGCTCGTCACCGCCGCCGGCGGCGCGGACGTGATCGTCGTCGCCGAGGAGGCCGGCCAGGGACTGCAACCCCTCGACGCGCTCTCGCGCGCCTGGCTCGACCACCTCGGCGAGGCGACGCAGCGGCTCTCGGCGGTGGCCGAGCGGGTCGACCTCGTGATCGCGGGGCGGGCGATGCGGCTCGGCGGCCCGGAGTGAGCGGCGGTGTGCGGATCAGCGTCGTCGGCATCGGTGCCGACGGCTGGGACGGACTCAGTCCGGCAGGACGGACGGCCCTGCTCGCCGCCGACGAGGTGATCGGATCGCGGCGGCAGCTCGACCTGCTCCCGGCTGACGCGCCGCCCCGGCGGGCGTGGCCGTCGCCGATGGCGCCCGCCGTGGACGAGCTCGTTGCCCGCGCCGGCGGGAGCGTCTGCGTCCTGGCCAGCGGCGACCCGATGCTCCACGGGGTCGGCGCGACCCTGGCGAGACGCGTCGCGCCCGCGCGCCTGACGGTCCTCCCGCATGTGTCGGCGTTCGGGCTCGTCTGCGCTCGGCTCGGCTGGCCGGCGGCCGACGTGGAGCTGGTCAGCGTGGTGGCGCGGCCGGTCGAGGTCGTGACGCGCGTCCTCCAGCCCGGGCGGCGGATCGTCGTCTACGCCACCGGAGCCGGTGGTGCGGCCGCGGTGGCGCGGTTCGTGTGCGCGCAGGGATACGGGATCAGCCGGTTCGTCGTGCTCGAGCGCCTCGGCGCCGCAGACGCGCAGGTGACGGAGGGCCGGGCCGCCGAGTTCGTCACGCGCGAATGGGATCCCCTGCACACGGTGGCGATCGACTGCGTGCCGGACCCCGACGCGCCGCTCCTGGCACGCACGCCCGGACTGCCGGACAGCGTCTACGACAACGATGGCGCGCTGACGAAGTGGCCGGTGCGCGCCATCACGCTCGCGGCGCTCGCGCCGACGCCGGCAGCGCTGCTGTGGGACGTCGGAGCCGGGAGCGGCTCGGTCGCGATCGAATGGCTCCGGACCGAGCCGACCGCCCGTGCCATCGCCGTCGAGCAACGCGGCGACCGGCGCGAGCGGATCGCCCGCAACGCCCTCAGCCTCGGCGTGCCGTGGCTGGAGGTCGTCGAGGGAGAGGCGCCGGCGGTGCTCGCCACGCTGCCCACGCCTGACGCGGTGTTCGTCGGCGGCGGAGCGAGCGCACCGGGGATGCTCACGGCGTGCTGGCAGGCGCTGCGGCCGGGTGGACGAATCGTCGGCAATGCGGTGACGCTCGAGGGCGAGGCGGCTCTCGTCGCGGCGCACGCCGAACACGGCGGCCGGCTCGTGCGGTTGGAGGTGGCGCACGCCGCGCCGATCGGCGGCTTCACCGGCTGGCGTTCGCAGATGCCCATCGTCCAGTGGAGCGCCACGCGCCGATGACCGTTCACTTCATCGGTGCCGGGCCGGGCGCCGCCGACCTGATCACGCTCCGCGCCCAGCGGCTCATCGCCGCCTGCCCGGTCTGTGTCTACGCCGGCGCCCTCGTTCGCGAGGAGGTCGTGTCGCATGCCCCGGCGGGCGCTCGGCTGATCGACACTCAGCACCTCGACCTCGACGCGATCGTCGCCGAGCTGGCGCGCGCCCACGCACGGGGTGAGGACGTGGCCCGGCTGCAGTCCGGCGACCTCTCGATCTACAGCGCCATGGCCGAGCAGGCGCGGCGCCTCGACGCGCTCGGGGTCCCGTGGGACCTGACCCCCGGGGTGCCCGCCTTCGCCGCTGCCGCCGCGGCCCTCCGGCGGGAGCTGACCGTCCCGGAGGTGGCGCAGACGGTGATCCTCACCCGCCACGCCGCCAACGCCTCGAAGCTGCCGGCCGGTGAGGAGCTGGCGTCGCTCGCCGCCCATGGCGCGACGATCGTCATCCACCTGGGTGCACAGGCGGTGGAGTCGATAGCCGCGACGCTCGAGCATGCCTACGGTGCGTCCTGTCCGGCGGCCGTGGTCGCCTGGGCGAGCCTGCCCAATGAGGTCATCCTCCGGGGAACCCTTCGGGACATCGCCGCTCAGGTCCGGGAGGCCGGCGTGCGCCGGACGGCGACGATTCTCGTGGGGCCTGCGCTGGCGGCCGAGGGCTTCCGCGACAGCCACCTCTACTCGTCTGCGCGGGAGCGGAGTAGATAACAATCCATCACCCACCCCTTGCGCTGACGGGCGGCGGCTCGCGTTCGCTCGATCTCGTCGGCGACCTCGGCGAGCGGCCCGGAGATGAGGAGCTCGTCCTTCGTCCCCAGGTAGGCGCCCCAGTAGATGTCGACCGGCTCGTCGCGCACGTGGCGGAACGCGCAGTTCCCATCGAGCATGACGACCACATCACCGACCCCCTCCGGCAGGCCATGTTCGGCCAACCGGCGTCCGGTCGTGATGAGCACCGCGCCGCCGACTCGGTTGAGCGCGATCCGGTGGCGCGCCGTCAACGCGTGCACGCTGCTGATCCCCGGGATGACCTCGAAGCCGAAGGCGACGGCTCCGCGCTCGCGAACCTGCTCGAGCACGGCGATCGTGCTGTCGTACAGAGAGGGATCGCCCCAGACGAGGAAGGCGCCGCAGCCATCCGGAGCCAGATCCTGCTCGATCGCCCGCTCCCAGGCGTGAGCCCGCCGCCGCCGCCATTCGTGCACCGCCTCGCCGTACTGGGCCGCGTCCCGGTCCCGCGCCGGCTCGGCGATCGCCACGACCGCCGGGGCACGTCCCGGCTCCAGGTGGCGGTCAACGATCGCCGCCCGTGCGCGGGTCAGGTCCCCGGTGGCCCGCTCGATCTCGAAGATCACGTCCGCCTCGTTGAGCGCGCGGATCGCCTCGACCGTCACCTGCTCAGGGTCGCCGGCGCCGACGCCGATCACGAGGAGGCGCCTCACCGGCGGCCCGTCCGGTGATCCTCGTGCTCGGCGGTACCGCGGAGGCGCGCGAGGTGGCAGGCGCCCTGGACCGGCGCGGGGTGCCGGTGACGACGTCCCTGGCAGGACGCGTCAGCCGTCCCCGGCTGCCGGTGGGCGGGGTGCGGATCGGCGGCTTCGGCGGCCCCCACGCGCTCGCCCAGTGGCTGCGCGACCACGGCGTCGAGGGAGTGATCGACGCCACCCATCCGTTCGCGGAGCGCATCTCGGCCTCGGCGGCGGCCGCCTGCCCCGCCGCTCACGTCCCGCTTCTGCGCCTCGAGCGCCCGGGCTGGAGTGAGCGGCCGGGCGACCGCTGGACCTGGGTCGAGGATCTCGGCAGCGCTGCGCGCGCGATCGGCGCGCGCGGTGAGCGGGTGCTGCTGACGACCGGCCGCCAGGGGCTGGCCGCCTTTGCCCCGGTCGACATCGCCTGGTTTCTCATCCGCTGCGTCGAACCACCGGACCCGCCGCTCCCCGCACGGCACGAGCTGATCCTCGCCCGGGGTCCGTACACGGTCGCGGGCGAACTGGCCCTGATCGACCGCCACGAGATCGATCTCGTCGTCACCAAGGACAGCGGCGGCTCGCTCACCGCGGCGAAGCTCGACGCCGCCCGGGAACTGGGGCTGCCGGTGATCGTCGTACGCCGTCCGCCGCGGCCGGCCGGGGACGCCGTCACCGACGTCGCCGCGGCGCTCGCGTGGGCGGTCGCGCGCGGTCATGCCGGGTAGCGCCGCGGGGTGTACACCCGCGGAGGGCGCCCGCTTCCGTTCAGCGTGCGCGTCGTCGAGGAGCCGACGATGAGCACGGTGCGCATGTCGACGAGCGCCGGATCGAGCTCTCCCAGGGTCGTGACCGTCACCGCCTCTTCGTCGCTCCCCACCGCCCGGGCCACCACGACCGGCGTCGCGTCGGCGCGGTGGCGGCGGAGCACGTCGACCGCCCGCGGCAGCTGCTCGCGCCGGGTGCGCGAGGCGGGGTTGTAGAGCGCGAGCACGAGGTCGGCCGCGCCCGCGGCCTCGAGCCGCCGCTCGATCACCTCCCACGGTTTGAGGTGATCGGACAGTGATAGGACGCAGAAATCGTGGCCGAGGGGAGCGCCGACGCGGGCAGCGGCGGCCTGCATCGCCGACAGCCCCGGCACCACCCGCACGTCGACCCCGTCATCGGCGCCGCGCGCCTCGACCGCCTCGAGTACCGCGGCCGCCATCGCGAAGATGCCGGGGTCCCCGGACGAGACGACGGCGACGCGGGCTCCGCCGGCGGCGAGCGCCAGGGCATGCTCGGCTCGCTCCAGCTCGACGCGGTTGTCGGTGGCGAACCGCTGCTGGCCGGCCCGGGCGGGCACTCGCCGCAGGTACGGCTCATAGCCGATCAGGACCTCGGCATCGGCCAGCTCCGCGTGGGCCTCCGGCGTCACCCACTCCGGTCCACCGGGACCGAGGCCGACGACGCTGACGCGTCCGGCGCGACCGTCTGACGCCGACGCCCGGTCCGGCGAGGGCACGAGCACGAGGGACATGTACGGCACGTCGCCGTCGACCGCCTCCAGCGGCGCGGTCCGCTCCTGCGCCGAGCTCGCGCGTTCGACGTAGATCCCGCGGCCGGCAACGCCGGCGCGGCGAGCGGCGCTCCGCACCTTCTCGAACGTGCGGCCGAGCTTGAGGATCACGGCGGCATCGGTGCTGCGCAGCCGGGTCTCGAGCTCCTCCAGCGGCAGCGTTCCGGGGATGATGGTGAGAACGTCGTCGCGCTTGACGAGCGGCGTGCCCGCCGAGGCGGCGGCGGCGCAGAACGAGGTCACGCCCGGGATCACGGTCGTCTCGTAGCGCGGGGCGAGGCGGTCGTGCAGGTACATGTAAGAGCCGTACAGGAGCGGGTCGCCGGCGCACAGGACCGCCACGTCGCGACCGGCGTCGAGGTGCTCGGCGACCTGGCGCGCCGCTTCGTCGTAGAAGTCGGCGACCGCCCCCTCGTAGCCGCCGGGATGGTCGCTCTCGCCGGTCGTGACCGGGTAGCGGAGCGCGAGCTCGAGCTGCTCCGGCCGCACGTACGGCGCGGCGATCCGCCGGGCCACGCTGCGCCCGTGGGCCGCGCTCGGATAGGCGATCACGTCGGCCGCCTCGATCGTGTTGCGCGCCTTGAGCGTCATGAGCTCCGGGTCCCCCGGGCCGACGCCGACGCCGAACAGGCGGCCGCGGTGTGCGTGCGCTGCGGTCATTCCGCCGCGCTCGCCAGCGCGTTGACGGCCGCCGCGGCGATGGCGCTGCCGCCGCGCCGGCCATGAACGACGAGATATTCGAGTCCGAGCGACTGCTCCGCGAGCGCCGCCTTGGACTCGGCCGCGCCGATGAACCCGACCGGCACCCCAATCACCGCGGCGGGGGGCGGCGCCCCGTCGGCGACGATGTCCAGGAGGTGAAAGAGCGCCGTGGGCGCGTTGCCGATCACGACGAGCGCGCCCTCGAGCCGGTCGCGCCACAGCTCGACCGCCGCCGCCGTCCGGGTGTTGCCGATCTCCGCGGCCAGCTCCCGGACGCCCGGGTCCGACAGCGTGCAGACCACCGCGTTGTCGGCCGGGAGACGGGACCGGGTGACGCCGGACGCGACCATCTGCGTGTCGCACAGGATGGGCGCGCCCGCGCGGAGAGCGAGCTCGGCTGCGGCGGCAAACCTTCCAGAGGCGGCAACGTCGCCGGCGAGGTCGACCATTCCGCAGGCATGGATCATCCGCACGACGACACGCTCGAGCACCGTGCCGAACCGCTCGAGGTCGGCCTCGGCGCGGATCATCTGAAACGACCGGCGGTAGATCTCGGCCCCGTCTTTCGCGTAGCTCACGGTTCCGTCACCTCCATCCCGGCCTTTGTCGCGGTGTAGGCGATGTGCACACGAGGCGGGCACCCGCAGCGTCGCTCGCAGGCTGCCCAGTGCTCCGGCGGGTCGTCCACGCCGCGCTCACCCGCTCGGCGCTCGGCCTCGGCACGGACGTCGTGGAGTGCCCGGGCGCACGCGCCAAGCCCCGAGCAGGCGCTCAGGCCGTGCCACCCGGATCCCGGGTCGTCGATCAGGCCGAGCGAGCGCAATCGCCCTTCGGTCGCTTCGACGGTCGACGGGTCGAGGTCAGGCAGGGTGAGCGTTCGCTGCGGAGACAGCCGGACGTCCGTTCCACGTTGATGCGCGAGCGCCCCGAGCGCGCGGACCGTCCCCGGGTTGAGTCGCGCCAGGCGGGGCATCACCGTCACCGCGATCCTCCGGTCGGCCTGTTCCAGCCTGCCCAGCGCCAGCCGCCGCGTGACCCGCGCCGGGTTTGCCTGAATGGCCGAAGCCTCGCCGTGCATCAGCCCGCGCGCCGCGGCGACGGCCAGCGCCGCGGCATCGGCCCGCGTCGCCCTCCTCCCCGTGGCGACACCGTCGATGAGGAGAGCGAACTCATCTGGCGCACTCGCCATCAGGACGACGTCGGCGCCGCGCTCGCCGAGCAGGTGCGACCCGTCGTCGACGCCGAAGCGGAATCGTCCGGAGAGGGTCGTCAGCGCGGGCTCGGCGCAGATCGCGCGGTCGAGCTCCACCACCAGGTCGTCGGTCGCCGCCACCGAGTGGGGGTGGCGGCCGGCGACCGGGCTGGCGAGGATGTTCCGGACGCGCTCGTGTGACGGTGACGGGAGGAGCCCGGCGGCGGCGAGGATCGCCGCACACCGGTCAGCCGACCCGGCTCCCAGGCCGCGGATCTGCAGGCTCGCGCGCGAGGTGACGTCGATCAGGCCGTTGCCGAGCATCGCCGCATCGGCAACGGCCCGGAGGCCGCGGTGATCGATCCGCCCGCCCGGCAGCCGCACCCGGGCCAGCCGGCCGTCGGCAGCCTCGTGCAGCCGCAGAACCCCGGGGCAGCGGTCGGCGGCCGTGGCGGCGATCACCGCGCCTCCTGGGCTGCGGCATGCGCGGCGGCCGCCGCTTCCCACCGTGCCTCGATTCGTCCAAACCGCCACAGGGCCAGCGCGGCTGCCCACACGACGACGAACATTCCGACGACGAGATAGCCGGCGGTGTTGAGATCGACTCGGGCCATGGCGTCACCGAACCAGCCATGGAGGCGCAGTTCCGCGGACAGGAGCGCGACGATCTCGATGCCGCCGACGAGGAACGCGACCGCCACGGACAGGCCGGTGATCGTGAGGTTGTAATAGACCCTGCGCACCGGGCGCGCGAACGCCCACCCGTACGCGGTGTTCATGAAGAACCCGTCGAAGCTGTCGAACAGGGTGAGACCGCCGGCGAACAGCAGCGGGAGGGCGAGCACCGCGTAGAACGGCAGGCCACGCGTGGCAGCGGCGGCCGTGCCCGCCAGCAACAGCACCTCTGTCGCCGTGTCGAAGCCGATTCCGAACAGGACGCCGACGAAGAACATGTGCCGGGCGTGCCGGATCGAGCTCATCCAGCGCCCGAACGCGCGGTACATCAACCCGCCCGCCTGAAGCTGAGATTCGAGCTCCGCCTCCGTGTAGCGGCCGCGGCGCATGTCCCGGAACACACGGAGGATGCCCGCCAGGACCACGAGGTTCATGCCGCCGATCAGCCAGAGGAAGCCCGCCGACACGGCGGTGCCGGCCACGCCGCCCGCGGCCGCGACCGCAGAATGCGGCGCGACGACGGCGTGGAACACGGGACGGGCCGCGACGGCGATGCCGGTGCCGACGACGAGCACGATGCCGGCATGCCCGAGCGCGAAGAAGAAGCCGGTGCCGAGCGGCCGCTTGCCATCGGCCACGAGCTTGCGGGTCGCGTTGTCGATCGCGGCGATGTGGTCGGCGTCGAAGGCGTGCCGGCAGCCGAGGGTCCAGGCCGTGATCGCCACGCCGATCCCGATGCCCAGCCCGGCATAGCGCAGGTGGTGCGGCAGGATCGCGACCAGGAACACACCCCATCCCGCGAGATTCAGCCCCGCGATCGTGATCAGCATCCCCGTCGCGTGGCGCCGCTCCGCGCGTGACAGAGCCCGCCACCCGGAAAGAAACCGCTGAACGCCACGTGCCACGTCTGCTCATCCTCCGTTCGGCGAGAGGACGAGGTCCTGCGCGAGGCGCACGAACCGCCCTTCATCCGAGGGACAGGTATCGCGACGCGAGGTAGGCGACCGGGCTCATCCTCCTGAGGAGGCTTTACCGTTGCGGGACAGCGCCGGGATCAAACCGGACTTCGCTGCGCTCAGCGCCACGCCGGATCGGCCGGCGCGGGCGGGATCGTACCAGTCGGTCGGCCGGCGGGCGGGCGTGCGGGGACGCGACAGCGCTCGGCAGGGTGCTCACAATTACGAGTCGGTTGCATTAGAGCGATCGTCGCCATATGTTGTCGTCTCGATGATCCGCCGAGCGGGCTATTGCGTATCGATCGTCATCAACGGTGGCCTGCTCGAGGCGGCCGGATCCTGAGAGGGGACTCGTGATGGGGACCGCGTCTGTATCCGTGGGGCAAGCATCGCGGTGGTACAGGGTCAAGGGTTCGATGACACCGCGGGAGTGGCGTCATGCCGGCGGGATGGCGGCCGTGATCGCGGGGTTGCACGTGGTGGGGTTCGGGATCCTGATCCTGGTCGTCGCGCCCCATAGGTACAGCCTCGGTTCGTCGGGCACGTTCGCGATCGGGACCGGGGTGACGGCGTACATGCTCGGGCTGCGCCACGCGTTCGACGCCGATCACATCTCGGCGATCGACAACACGACACGGAAGTTCATGAGCGAAGGCAAACGGCCGTTGAGCGTCGGGTTCTTCTTCTCGCTCGGGCACTCGACGATCGTGTTCGCGCTGGCGTTCCTGATCGCGATCGGTGTCAAGGCGCTCGCCGATCCCGTGCGAAACACCGGGTCGTTGCTGCACAGGACGACGAACCTCATCGGCACGACCGTGTCCGGAACGTTCCTCTACGTCATCGCGATCCTGAACATCATCATTCTCGTCAGCATCGTGAAGATCTTCTTCGAGATGCGCCGCGGCACCTACAGCGCAGAGCAGCTTGAGAAGGAGCTCAACTCGCGCGGGCTGATGAACCGCCTGTTCGGCAAGCGCCTGAACAAGATCAAGGAGCCGCGGCAGATGTACGCCGTGGGTGTGCTCTTCGGCCTGGGGTTCGACACCGCGAGCGAGGTCGCGTTGCTCGTGATCGCCGGCAGCGCGGGCGCGGCCGGGCTGCCGTTCTACGCGATCATCTGCCTGCCGGTCCTGTTCGCCGCCGGGATGTCGCTCCTGGACACGATCGACGGGTCGTTCATGAACTTCGCGTACGGCTGGGCGTTCTCACAACCGGTGCGCAAGGTCTATTACAACATCACGATCACCGGCCTATCGGTCGCGATCGCCCTGTTTATCGGCACGATCGAGCTTGTCGGCCTGATCACGCTGAAGCTCGGAATGACCGGGTCGGTCGTCGACTGGTTTCAGAACTTCAACATCAACACCGCCGGGTTCATCATCGTCGCCATGTTTGTCGCGACCTGGATGATCTCGCTCGCGATCTGGCGCTTCGCGCGGATCGAAGAGCGCTGGACCGCCGGCACCGCCATCGGTGACGGGCGGTCGTCGGCCGAGGAGTGATCAGACATGACGGTCGCCGCACAAACGCCGCCGCTGGCGTTCGACACGATCGAGGAGGCTGTCCGTGCGGTTCGGCGCGGAGGCATGCGCCTGTCCACCGCGCGGCGTCTCGTGCTCGAAGCCTTCTTCGCCGCCGAAGGGCCCGTTTCCGCCGGGCACCTTGCTCAGACGCTCGCGATCGACGAGTCATCCGTCTACCGGAACCTGGAGGTGCTCGAACGCCACGGGCTGATCCGCCACGTCCACCTCGGCCACGGGCCCGGCCTGTACGCGCTCGTCGGGCGCCACGAAGTCGAATACCTCTACTGCGAGCGGTGCGCCAAGGTCACGGCGGTGACCCCCGAACAGCTCGACCCTGTGCGCAAGAGCATCAAACAGCGCTTCGGCTACGAAGCGAGATTCACCCACTTCGCGATCGTCGGGCTCTGCGAACGCTGCGCAGCGAGCCCTCGCCCCAGCGCACCGCCGACCGCGATCGAGATCGAGGTCAGAGCGTAGCCCCTGGAGGCTGGACGGGCATGCACCCGGGGCTCTCCACCCGTGGGTGGAGGGGGCCGCGATCTCCACCTGAGGATCAACCCGGACGCCGATGCCGGAACGCGTCGCGGAGATCACGATGCTCCCATGACAACTACCGATTACCTCATCGACTCAACCCTCGTCCTCCTCGTCCTGCTCCAGATCAAGGAGCGCACGCTCACCACCAAGGCCCTCGTTCGCCCGCTGGTGATCGTCGGGATCGCCGTCATCAACTACGTGCACGGCATCCCGACCGCCGGCAACGACCTCGTCCTCGTCGGCATCCTGGCCCTCGTCGGGAGTGCGATCGGCCTCGCCAGCGCCAAGACGGTGCTCATGCGGGTCGCGGCCGACGGCGATGTCCTCGCCCGCGCCGGCTGGGCCTCCGGATTCTTCTGGGTGCTGGGGATGGGCTCGCGGTTCGCCTTCATCTACTGGATCACCCACACCGGCGGCTCGTCGATCGCGCACTTCAGCGCCCAGCACGCCATCACCGGAAGCGCCTGGACGGTCGCCCTCCTCGCGATGGCGGTGTGCGAAGTGGCCTCCCGCTCGGCGCTGATGGTGGTCCGCCGTCAGCGCCTGCAGGGCCGCCGTGCCTTCCAGCTCGCCTGACGCCGTACCTTCTCCCGCAGTGATCTTCACTCAGTTCACCGGGCGCCCCGCGCTCGCACTCCGGCTGATCGGCCTTGCGCTGGTCAGCTGGAGTGTGTTAAAGGCCAGCCACCATTCTCCCGCCGGCAGCGGACGCGGCCTCGTCATCAGCGTCCTGTTCGCGCTCTGCGTGGTGGCATGGCTCACGTGGATGAGCCGGCCCGTCCCCGGCCGCGGCATCACGCCGGAGATATGGGTGCTCGCAGCGGCCGGCGGGGTCCTCTGCGGCGCCTCGCCGAACAGCGCCGCCAGCGCCTTCGTGTTCGTCGCCGTCGTCGCGGCCGGCGTCCGGGCCGAGCTGTCACGGGCCTTCATCGTCGTCGGGGTCGGGATCCTCGCGCTCGCAGCGTCGGTCCTCGTCTACAACGGCAGTGCGCTCGGCCTTCTCGCCTACTCACTCGGCTTCGCCGCTGCGACCCTCGCCGGCGCGAATGCCCGCCAGGCGGCGGCGAAGGCCGAGCAGGCCGAGTTGCTCCTCGCCCAGACCCAGCGCTCGCACGAGGAGCAGCTGCGCGCCGCCCGCCTGGAGGAGTCGACGCGGATCGCGCGGGAGATCCACGACGTGCTCGCCCACGCGCTCGCCGGCCTGACGATCCAGCTCGAGGCCACGAGCGCCCTGGTCGACCAGGGCGCCGATCCGGCGACGATCAAGGCCCGCCTGGACCGCGCCCACGCGCTGGCGCGGGAGGGACTGCGCGAGACGCGCCGCGCGGTCGGCGCTCTGCGGAGCGAACCGATCGCCCCCGAGGCCGGGATCGAGGCGCTCGTCGACGAGTACCGGGCCGGCGACGGAGCCGCCGAGCTGACAATTGACGGCGATCCCAACCGTCTCGCCGGACCGGTCGGCGAGGCCGTTCTGCGCGTCGTCCAGGAGGCCCTCACCAACGTCCGCAAGCATGCGCCGGGGGCGAGCGTCTCGGTCGCGCTGCACGCCGGTGACCTCGCGGACCGCGACGTCGTCCTCGTCGTCGACGACCACCCGGATCCCACGGCGCGAGCTCCGACCCCGCTGGCCGCGGCCGGCGGCGGCTACGGTGTCCGGGGCATGCGCGAACGTGCCCAGGCTCTCGGCGGCACCCTGACGGCGGGCCCCCTCGGGGATGGCTGGCGGGTCGAATTGCGCGTTCCGGTTCCCGCCGGGTCCGCGGGCCCGGCCCAGGAGGCGCCGTGGGTGCCCCGGACCTCGGCCGGGGGGTCCGGCCGTGACTGAGCCGATCCGGGTCCTGGTCGCCGACGATCAGGCGCTCGTACGCGAAGGGCTGATGACGCTGCTGGAGGTCGCGGCCGGGATCGAGCCAGTCGCCGCGGCCGCCGACGGCGAGGAGGCCGTCGCCCTCGCCGCACGGCACCGCCCGCACGTCGTGCTGATGGACCTGCGGATGCCACGGCTCGACGGGGTCGAGGCGACCCGGCGGATTCGCGCTGCCCAGCCTGAGACCGAGATCGTCGTCCTCACGACCCACGCTGACGATCAGTCGATCCTGAGCGCGCTCCAGGCGGGCGCCCGCGGCTACCTCACGAAGGATGCCGGGATCGCCGAGATCTCCCGGGGCATCCAGGCGGCCGCCGCCCACCAGGCGCTGCTCGACCCCGCCGTGCAGCACCGCCTGCTCGCCGCCGCGACCGCCGCGACCGCCGTGCCGGCCCCCGCCGCCGAACTCCCGGACGAGCTGACCCCGCGGGAGGCCGAGGTCCTCCGGCTCATCGCGCGCGGGATCTCGAACACCGAGATCGCCGCCGCTCTCGTCGTCAGCGAGGCGACGGTGAAGAGCCACATCAACCATCTGTTCGCCAAGATCGGCGCGCGCGATCGCGCCCAGGCCGTCCACTACGCCTACACCCACGGGCTCGCCGTCTGAGCGCGCGGCTAGGCGGTGGGCGCAGGGTCGAGTGTGAGCGCGACGGAGTTGATGCAGTAGCGGTCGCATCCGTTGGGTCCGTCGGGGAAGACGTGGCCGAGGTGACCGCCACAGCTCGCGCACGTGACCTCGGTGCGGCGCATGAACAGGCTGTTGTCGTTGTGCAGCTCGACGTTGGCGGCGACGGCCGGGTCGGTGAAGCTCGGCCAACCGGTGCCTGAGTCAAACTTGGCGTCCGAGGAGAACAGCTCGGCGCCGCAGCCGGCGCAGCGATACGTGCCGTCGGCCTTGGTGTCGACGTACTCACCGGTGAACGGCCGCTCGGTGCCCTTGCGCCGCAGGACGTCGTACTGCTCAGGCGTCAGCTGCTCGCGCCACTTCGCCTCGGTTGCCTGATCGCGTGATGCCATCGTTTCTCCTTTTCTGGTTGCTGACCTTCTGACCCGCGAGGGCCCGGAAACGATTCATCGGTCGCGATGAGCGCGAGCAGCGGGATCGTGAACCGTTTCATCGCCCCGCCGGGTCATAACCGTGGTACGACACGAAAGGACGAGAACATGGACAAGCTTCCCGACCGGGCTCAGCGCGCGACGTTCGCCGCGGGCTGCTTCTGGGGCGTCGAGCACGCCTTCAGCGAGGTCGACGGGGTGCTGCGCACGACCGTCGGCTACACCGGCGGCCACACCGACGATCCGACCTACGAGCAGGTCTGCGGGCACACCACCGGGCACGCGGAGGCGGTCGAGGTCTGGTTTGACCCTAAGGTCGTCTCCTACGAGGAGCTGGTGCAGACGTTCTGGCAGATCCACGATCCAACGACCGTCAACCGCCAGGGCTGGGACTTCGGCGACCAGTACCGCTCGGCGATCTTCGTTCACGACGACGACCAGGCGGCCCGGGCCGCGGCGTCACGCGACCGCGAGCAGGACAACCGGGTCAACCCGATCGTGACCGAGATCACCCCGGCCGGCACCTTCCACGTGGCCGAGGACTACCACCAGCAGTACTTCCGCCGCAGCGACGCCGCCGGCGCGTGCGCGGTCACCATCCCGTAGTGGGGGCGGGCGGCTGAGAGTCGATCTCAGCCGCCCGGCTCACGCAGCCGCGCGTGAACCGCGGACACGAGCTGCGCCGGCGCCGGCTCGCGCGCCAGGGACTGGGCGCGCAGCAGCGCCACTGTCTGGCGCAGGTCCTGCAGGAGCCGACGGCACTGCGGGCAGCGCTCGGTGTGCCGCTCAACGCGGGTACGGCCGCGCGCCCTGAGCTCCCCGTCGAGGTACGCCGACATCTGCCCCGGGACCCGGCGGTGATCAAACGCGAACCGCACGTGCTGGCCAAGCGTGCTCATCAGACGTCAGACCCGGGCATCGCCGGAAGAGGTTCTCACACCGCCGCGGTATAGGGTGCGCCCGAGGGTGGCCACGTGTCCGAGACCGAGCTGATCGACCGCGCCCGATCCGGCGACCAGGACGCGTTCGCCGAGCTGGTGTCGGCTCATGCCGACCAGGTGTACGGAGCGCTCCGACGCTTCGGCCTGAACCCCCATGAGGCCGACGAGGTCGCCCAGGAGGTATTCGTCCGCGCCTGGCGGGGCCTCGGGCGCTTCCAGGGCCGAGCGAAGCTGTCGACCTGGCTGTACCGCATCACGTTCAACGAGGCCCAGCGCGCTCTCTCCCGCCGGCACCCCGCAGGCGGCGATACCGCGGCAGGTGACGAGGATCCGGTGGCGGCCGTGCCCGACGACGAGCACCACGGTCCCGACGCCCAGGCCCTGGATCGCGAGTTCAGCGAGGTGCTCGACCACGCGCTGGCCCAGCTCCCCCCAGACTGGCGGGCCGCCGTCGTCCTGCGTGACCTCGAGGGCCTGTCAACCAGCGAGGCCGCCGAGATCGCCGGCGTCCGTCAGGCAGCGTTCAAGAGCCGGCTGCACCGGGGCCGGATGCAGCTGCGGGAGCTGCTCGCGCCCTATTACGAGGGCGAGGACCGAGGCCAGCTTCGGTAGGCGTCTAGGCCCGCAGATTTTCGGCCGTCGACGGTCGGTCAGGCAGCTGCGCAGCCCACCAGTCGAGTGGGACGATCCGCAACGCGAGTTCGAACGAGCCTCGATCGAGCGACTCAGCGAGGACTCGTCGAGCACGCTCCCCCACCAGTACAGGCGACTGTAGAGCTCGACGTGGCGATCGACGATCTCCGCGTACGTGCCCGAGTTGACCATCACGCCAGCCCACCGTCCGAGCACGTCCTGGCCGTCACCGAGCAGCCCCGCGATCAGGCGGTGAAGCTGCTCGCGGCGGTCAGCGCTCGCCAGCATCTCGTTCATCGCCGCGGCCAGACGCGGCGTGTCGCGCACCGCCTCCGAACCGGCCGCGAGCGCCCCATCCCCCAGCTCGCCGTCCGGAACGAGACCCGCGAGCTCGAGCAGACCGGTCCAAACCAGGCGAGCCGTGCGGACGAACTCGAACAACGCGTACTGCGCGAGCACGGCCCAGCGCTCGCGCTGCCGGCGCTCGAGCACCTCGTTGAGCACCGCCGCGGTCACCGCGACGACGATCAAGCTCGCGACAAGGCTCGTGAAGAGCGCGTGACGCGACCAGAACCCATCGTCGGCGATATCCCAGGCCATCGCCCCGCAAAGGACGAGCACACTGAGCCCGCCGATGACCCGCGTCGCGCGCACGTATCTCCGAAGCGACTCGGTGCGGCGCGGACCGACAGTCTGACGAGCCATCCCTTCCCGAGCATATTGCGAGACGAGCTGATTCGCCCCAAGCGGTGAGGTGAGGAAACTCAATCATCCTTCGTGCCGCATCGGCGATGGTGCGGCCGTGGCGGGGTATTGCGGTGAAGGTCGGCCGCGAGCTCGACTGCTCCCGCGCCGGAGCTGAGCAGCCGAGTCATTTGCTGTTCCTCCTGTCTATCAGCGGGGCTGGGTGGGCTCCCTGACGCATGTCGCTCATCCGGTGGCGAAGGCCTCGACGTCGGCGGCGAACTCGGCGTGGTGTTGGAAGAGGAATCCGTGTGCGGCGTCGGGGTAGATCTTCAGACGCGCCCCGGGGATGAGGCCGGCCAGCAGATACGAGTACCGCGGGAGGACCATGGGGTCGCTGTCGCCCTGGGCGACGAACACCGGCTTGTCGATTGCCGAGACCCGCTCGAGGAGGGAGTGGTTTGGCTGCCCCCACGTGCACACCGCGTCGTACTGCGCGAGCCGCGTCTGCCAGTCGGTCGCCGCATCGCGGTCGACCGTGCGCGCCCCGTAGATGCGGCCGAGCACCTGTTGTCCGGCCGCACGACTCGCCTCCGTCTCGGTGAAGAAGACGCTCAGGTAATCCTCCGGCTGCGTCTCGGGCTTGCCCACGGCGCCGATGACGCGCGCGGCCCAGCCGTGCATTCCGCTGGCTCCCTGCGGAGCCGAGGAGGCGAGCACAACCTTGCGCACGGTCGAGGGGCGAACGAGCGCGATCTCCTGGGCCACGAAGCTACCGATCGAGAACCCGAGCAGATCGACCTCCCCAACCTCGAGCGCATCGATGAAGTCGATCGCGTCGAGCGCCATCTGCGCGATCGTGTTCGGCGTCCTTCCACTTGACGCCGCGACCCCTCGGTTATCGAACGTGATCACCTGACGACCGAGGGCGAGCGCATCGATGAGCGCAGGATCCCAGTTGTCGAGGTTGCCGCGAAAGTGCTGCAACAGCACGAGCGGCGTCGCATCAGAACGGCCGGTGGCGCGGTAGGCGTAGCGAACCCCGTTGGAGGCGGCGAGCACCTGGTTCTCCGCTTCAACGTACTTCGCGGCCAATGTGGTCTCGGACTCTGTTCTCATGCTGTGTCCTCCGTTGGGGTGAGGGTCGGTCGAGCGTGGCTCTGTTCGGTGATCCAGGACGCGGCGAGAGTCGTCCAGGCCGCGGCGTCGCCGTCGCCCCGCGCCAGGCCGAGGCTGTGGGGGCCGTGGGCGAAGACATGAACGGCGTGCGGAACCCGGTGGGCGGCGAGGGACCCGGCCAGGCGGTAGGTGTGCTCGGGTGGGACGTAGGCGTCCTCGGCCGTGTGCCACAGAAAGAACGGTGGCGACGAGTGGGTCACCAGCGCGTCCAGAGAGGTGGCGCGACGGAGCTCCGGGGTCGCATCCTCGCCCAACAGGATGAGGCGTGCCGGTCGATATGTCTCGGTCTCCATCGACGTGATCGCGTAGCCGAGTACGGCGAAATCAACCACCTCACCCACCTCAGCGCCTGGGGCGAGTGCGGCCAGTCCGGCGAGGTGTCCCCCGGCGGAGAACCCGATCAACCCAATCCGCACGGCACCGCCCTCCCTCAGCCGGTGAATCTCAGCCCGAAGGGCGTGCAGCGGCTCGGGGTGGCGCACCAACAGCGGGTAGCGAAACACGCTGGCTCGGACACCGAGCCCCCTCAGCCAGTTGACGATCGGCTCGCCCTCGTGGGCTGCATGTGTGGCGTAGCCCCCGCCGGGAAGGACGATCAAGTGCGCCCCGGAGCCGGTCAACATGCTGCGCCGACCGTTGGTGTCGCTTCGCGAGCTCATCCTCCGGACCTGCCGGTGCGGTGGGCTTCGATCCAGGATCTCGTCAGCTCTAGATAGTCACCGGCGCCGTCCTCCCACGTGAAATGGCCGGTCTCGAGGATGTCGAGCTTGCTGTCAGCCAGCCGCGCGTGCAGGAACTCGGCGTTGCTCGGCGGCACGAGCGTGTCGTGGCGACCAGCGATGATCTGAACCGGGGTCCTGATGTCGCCGAGTCGTCCGGCGAGGATGGGCAGGTCGGACGGGTAGCTGCGCACGTAGGCCGCCGACTCGACGAACCGATCGCCCGCGTAGGACGTCAGGTAGTCCTCTCGCACGGCGTCGGGCAGGGTGTGCCGCTCGATGCCTTCGAGGGCTCCGGCGACGATGTCGCGCCCATCGACGCCTTGAAACCCGGCCAAATCTGGGGCCTCGATGAGTTCTTTGAGGGCGCCAGTAACTTCCAGCGGGAATGACGCGCCGCCGCTGCCCACGACCGCACTGGGGAACCGGTCAAGGTCCTCGGATAGCGCGAACAGCACGGCACCAGTTCCGACGTCTGGGCCTACGACATGCGGGTGGCCAAGTCCCCACTCATCGATGAGGCGCAGCAGGAACGTGCCCATCGCCCGGGGGGACAGCAGCTCGGCCTTGCGTTCGGACTGGCCGAAGCCCGGCAGGTCGATGGCGACAAGTCGCGCGGTCTGGGCGAGACGCGTCCAGATCGTGTCCCATGCGAAGAGGCTCTCGGGCCATGGATTGAGGAGCAGCACCGTCTCATCGCCGACTCCATCGGTCTCGGCATACCTGACGCGGAGACCATCGGCCATACGCTGCCGCGTGTTCATATGGGTCATGGGGCTGCGAGTTCTGTCGTTCACTTGACGGACCCCTCTCTGTTCGTGCCGCTCCGCCGCCAGCGCAATCTGCATCGCGCAGACTCCTGCGACATCACGTGATCGCGTCATATCTCCCGCGTCGAGCCCGTCAGGCGGGTGCCATTCGGCGAGCGCGGGAGGCGATCGCTGGCCGTGTGATCTCTAGGGCGTGGTCGCTACGTCGTGCTCGGCTGCGATCCGGGCGAGCGCGAGGCGCGAGTTGATGTCGAGCTTGGCGAAGATGCTTCGCAGATGGCTCGAGACGGTGTGTGGGGACACGAACAGCTGCTCGGCGACCTCGCGATTGGTGAGGCCTTGGGCCACGAGCCGAGCGACGGCGAGCTCGGAGTCGGTCATCGCCGCCCAGCCGGTCTCGGCGCGCTCGCGTGGGACGAGGCGTCGGCGGACGCCGTGGTCGCGGAGGCGGCCTCGCACGCGGCCTGCGTCCCAGGTGGCGCCGGCCTCCGCATACAGGACCAGCGCGCCGTCGAGCGCCTCGATCGCGGCGTCGACCACACCGGCGCGGGCGCGGGCGACGCCGAGGTCCTCGAGTGCGTAGGCGTTCGCGAGCGGTCGCGGCCCGGTCGCGAAGAGTTCGACGGCGCGTTCGAGCTCCTCGATGTTCGACGTGAGCAGTCCGCGGACGTGGGCCGCGGTCGCGACGATCGTCGCGACCCGCGGGTTGCGCCGTGCCCGCTGGTCCGCCTGGGCCGCCGCGACCTCTGCCAGTTTGTCGTCGCCGACGGCGAGCGCGATGCGGACGAGCGGGATCTCGTCGGTCACGTCGATCGGGAAGAGCGGAAGGACCGCGGTGCGCTGGTCCTCGCCGAGGGCGCACAGCGATGCGTGCGCGGCCCCGGGATCGCCGGCGCCCATGGCTTGCAGGGCGAGGAGCCAGGCCGCCTCGCGCCGGAAGTTGGGGGTGCTGTCCTCGAGCAGACCCCGTGCGCGTTGAGCCGTTCGTTGCTGCAGGCGCCCGTTGCCCTGATGCAGCGCGACTCGCCCGAGGGCGACGATGCCCGCGGCGTCAAGGGCGCCGATGAAACGATCGCCCGTCTCTGGGCTGAACTGTCCTTCGAGGATCGCGCCGGCGTCGGCCAGCCGGCCCAGCTGGTGCAACTGCCGGCCGCGCCAGATCTCGAAGATGCGGATGGCCCAGCCGTTTCGGTCGCGCTGGGCCGCCGCGACGCCGTCGGCGGCCAGGCGTAGCGAGTCATCCACGTGGTCCACCACCGTGCGCGTCTCGCAGCGCCACTCCTGCGCGAGGCGCTCGCGCGCCCAGTCGGTCGTGCGGACCCCGGCGCGCGCCGCCTGCTCAGTCATCTCGAGCGCCTCGTCGTAGCGCCCGTCGACGTAGGCGGTAACGCTCTCGGCGAGAGCGAACGCGAATGCCGAGTTGGCATCCCCGCTCGCGTTCACGGCCTCGGCCGTCTCGGCGTGGATCGCCTTGGCCTCCTCGGTGCGACCGCCGACGAGCAGGTTGTGGAAGAGCGCGGCGAGGTGGTGGGCGCGCAGGTGCGCGGGCAGCTCGGGGAGCGCGAGCGCCTGTCGGCCCGCCGCGACCCGCGCGTCGGGTGGCACGCGGAACATGCCCGCGATGCCCAGCAGCACCTCGGCCTCCTGCTCTGTCGGCAGCGCGTCGCGCAGATGCGTGTCGGCGAACGCGCGCGCCTCATCGTCGCGGCCCGCGGAATGGAGCAGGACGGCGCTCTGGGCAAGGAGCGGCCCGCGCAGGTAGTGGTCGAGCGGCGCCAGCTCCAGCGCGCGCCGGCTGAGATCGGCGCCGGCGCCGGGGTCCGTGGTCGCGAGCGCCTCGCCGGCGCGCAAGAGGATCGAGATCGCCTGTTCGTCGCCGGGCTCTGCACTTGCCGCGATCTGCGCGGCGACCTCGACGGGCGCGGCACCGGCTGCCAGGAGCAGGTCGGCGGCCTGGCGGTCGAGGGCCCGCCGAGCCGACACCGGGACGCTCTCACGGACTGCCTCGCGGGTGACGTCGTGCCGAAAGGCGAGGCGATCGCCGCTCTCGACGAGCATCCCGGAGTCGATGAGCTCCTCCACCGGCGCGAGCAGTGTCGCCGGCGGCCGGCTGAGCATGTTGGACAAGTCCACGAAGGAGAACCGGCGGCCGAGCGAGGCGGCGACTGTGGCGGCCTCGCGAGCAGGCGCAGAGAGGCTGCGCAGGCGCTCGCGCATCGTGAACCCCACGCGGCGGGGCAGACGCGCTTCGACCAGCTCGGCCCGACCGGCGACAACGCGGATGAGATCCTCGTCCCGCAACCCGGACAGCAGCTCCATGAGGACGAGCGGGCTGCCGCGCGCCCCCTTGACGAGGTCGATAAGAGCGTCGTCGGGCTCGGCGTCCATGATGTCCTCGGCCACCTGGGCCACGGCGGCGTCGTCGAGCGGGCCGAGGACGATTCGCTCAGCGCCGCTGTGGTCGAGATGCTCGATCGCGCTGAGGAGCTGCGCCGAGCCCTGCTCGGGGCGGAAGGCGAGGATCCAGGCGACCGGCAGGTCGGCGAGGCGGACGGGCAGCGCGCGCAACGCCGCCGCGGTCCCGCTGTCACCCCACTGCAGGTCGTCGAGCGAGATCAGCACCGGCCCGCCGACTGCGGCGCGCTCGAGCATCGCCTGCAGGTCCTGCAGCAGCCAGTAGCGCTGCTCGGGCAGCGAGTGAAGCTCCCGCAACCCAGATCGCTCGAGCAGCGGGTGCGAGCCGTCGAAGAGAGCGGTCATCAGCGGAGCGAGCTCGACGACCCCGGTGCCGGGCTCGGCCGCGCCTGCGCCGACCCGGAACGCGAGCCGTCGCGCGACCCGAGCCGCCTCCGCCAGCAGGCGGGTCTTGCCCATGCCCGGGTCTCCCTCGACGAGCACCACCGCGCCGACCCCCGAGCGCGCGCGGTCGAGCTGAACACCGATCGACGCGAGTTCGGCGTCCCGACCACGAACAACGGGAGTAGGAGAGGTCACCGGGCCCAGATGTGCGAGTCTATGGCCCGCTCTGGGGGCCTGTTTCACTGCGCTGCGTCGCCGCGAAAAGACATCGCACGACCATGCGATGCCGGACGAGGGTCGAGACTGAACGATTCGGCTGTGCCGATGATCGACGTCTACTCAGCTACATGCGGCGTCCAGGCCGATCGGCGGTCTTGACGGCCGACGGGCGCGGCCGGATCCTCGCCGACGGGACCGTGATGCCGCTGCTCGGGCTCGGGGTGTGGCAGGTGCCGGACGGACCACTGTGCGTCCACACCGTCCGGGCGGCACTGGAGCTGGGATACCGCCACATCGACACCGCGCAGGCGTACGGAAACGAGTTGAGCGTCGGCCGGGCACTGCGCGAGAGCGGCATCGCACGCGACGAGGTGTTCATCACGACGAAGTTCCACCCCGGCCGACGCGACCCACTCAGAGAGGCCGCCTACAGCATCGAGCAGCTCGACGTCGACTACGTCGATCTGTACCTCGTCCACTGGCCAGGAGGCGGGGGCACCTGGGCCTGGCCCGTCATGGAGACCGCCCGCGCTCGCAGCTACGCTCGGGCAATCGGCGTCTCCAACTTCGACACCGACGAGCTCGATCACCTCATCGCCGATGCGACCGTCCCGCCGGTGGTCGACCAGGTTCAGTTCAACCCGTGGGCCTATCGCAAGGCGCTTCTTGACGCCTGCACCGAACGGGATATCGCGCTCGAGGCCTACAGCCCGCTGGGCACCGGTGCACAGCTGGGCGACGCGGTGGTCGCGGGCATCGCAGACCGCATCGGGCGAAGCCCCGCCCAGGTCGTTCTGCGCTGGTCAGTGCAGCGCGGCATCCCGGTCATCACCAAGTCGACCCATCGCGACCGCATCGCGGAGAACGCACAGATCTTCGACTTCGAGCTCTCCGCCCGTGACATGGCGGAACTCGACGCACTCGATCGGTCGGGAGGGACCCGAGAGGCGCTCGAGCGCAAATGGTGGTGAGCGCTTGCGGCGCACCGGTCCTCGCAGTGAAGTCGACGTCTCACGACATCGACCACCAGAGCCGCGGGCGGGGCGAGATTCATCCGCGAGTCATCTCGCTCGCGCCTCGGCGGCCGCCCCGCGTCGTGTCCTCGCTGCGGGCGCCCGCTGACGCGCGGCGCCACCTCGCGCGCCGCACGAACACCGGCGCGACGGCGACCATGGCGAGGGTGAGGCCGCTCAGCGCGAGCAGCTCCGGGTAGTCGCCGTACCCGTGGAAGCGGAACACCACGCGGTCCGTGCCCGCGGGGACGTCGACGGCGACGAGCGCCGGCGCCACCATCCGCGTCGGCTGGCGTCGGCCGTTGACGGTTGCCGTCCACCCGGGGTCGTAGGAGGCGCTGAGCACCGCGATCCCGGGACGGCGCATCCGCACGGTCGCCGAGGCCTCGCCGGCACCAAGGTCGGCGCGCTCCGCGCGGACCGCGCCGGCGGGGGATCGACTCGCCACCGGCGGCAGGCGGCCACCCCCGCCACCGTCGGACCCGTACCTGACGCCGAGATACGCGCCGTCCGCAGCGAGCCCGGAGCGAAGCAGCCGAACGCTGCGGGCGCCCACGTTCGTCCGGTTCGCCGAGATCTCACCGACGATTCGGCCGGCCTGGACGTAGCCGGCGCCGTCGATCGTCCACAGCCGGTAGGGACCTGAGCGCATCGCCAGCCGGGCGCGCACCGGCGGCTCGTCGCCGGCGGGAAGGATGAGGTAGCGGATCCCGAACAGCCGGTAGTCGGAGGACTCGCGCTCGTCGAAGAAGTACTCCGGGTCGGTCATCAGCGACGCGGTCCGCAGCGTGTAGCCGACCTCGTCGACGTCGCGGCTCTCGAGGTACTTGAACACGGGCACCGCCCCGACGGTGAAGTCCTGGCCCCAGTTCGTCGGCATCCCGGCGTACGTCCGCCCGGCGCCGTCGTGCTCGATCCGCGCGATGAGGCGATCGACGTCGGCGCCCTCGGTGTCGTCCGCGCGGCGCTGGGCCGCGATCGCGGCGCCGTCGTGACGGTCGTAGGCGCCGAGCTGAAGCCACGCGGGCGCGAGCACGGCGATCGCCCCCACGAGCACCGCGACCGGGGACAGGCCGGGCGGCCATCGCGGGACCCGGGCTTCGAGCACCCGCATGCAGCCGGCCGACAGCCACGCCGCCCCACGCCCGGCGAGCAGCAGCGCGGCGAGCTGCGCGCCCATCGTGAAGCGGCGGAAGAAGAGGTCGGCGCTTCCCGGGATCAGATCGACGAGCGACCCGAACGTCGTGCGACCGAACGCCAGCAGAAGGCACACCGCGAGCGCGACCAGCAGGGCGCGGGCGTCGGCGTCTGACGACCACGCAAGCCACGCCACTCCGAACCCGAGCGCCGCGAGCGCGGTCACGACGGGCAGCCGGCCGTGGTCGAGCAGCTGCCCGGAGAGCAGCCAGTCGAGCACGCGACGCGCGCCGTAGCCGTTGACGAGTCCGCTGCCCTGCAGCGGCTCGTTGACCGCCGCCCACCCCCGCTGCGCGACGAGCGGGACGACCACCCACGCCGCCGCGAGCAGCGAACCGCCGAGCAGGACCGCCGCCCGCCGGAACCGGGCGACGAGCGGCCGGCCGGCGACAAGCGGCCAGACGAGCAGCACCGAGAGCGCCAGGTACCCGGTCTCGAAGTGCAGCGCGACGGTGAGCGCGGTGAGCAGGACCGCTTTGACGTAGCCGCGCCCGTCGCGGATCGCTCTCCAGCTGTAGCCCCAGGCGAGCGGCAACGTCCACGACGCCCACAGCTGCGTCCAGACACCGAACCCCGTCCACACGTAGGCGTGCTGCTCGTAGCCGACCCCCGGCGTGCTGACCAGGAACGGAGCCATCGCGGCCGAAGCGGCCGCCGCCGGCCTGCCCGCCCCGAACGCGCGGGCCGACAGGTAGACGCTGATCGGCCACAGCGCCAAAAGCAGATACAGCGACCAGCGAAACGCCACGTCAGGCCCGGTCAGCACACCGATCGCGCCGGTCACGATTGCCGGCAGGCTCTGGTAGTGGAGGAACTGCGGCGACCCCTCACCGAGGAACGGGAACCAGCTCGTGAGCGGCAGGTGCCCGGCGCGCAGCTGTGCGGTCGCGAAGCGCACCATCTGCTCGTGCAGCGAGCCGTCGTTCAGGTACGCGACCCCGACCGTGAGCGCCCGCAGGCTCACGAGATTCCAGCCGACCGCCGCGGCGACGATCGACCACGGCCACCACGCAGCGGTCCGGCCCCCGCCATTACCCGGGGACCGGACCGCAAACCCTGCTGTCGCCGACCCCCGCGCCGGGCGGGCGTCAGCGGTCGTCACCAGATCAACTGACGCCGGTGTTGCCGGTATTGCCTGTGCCGGGGCCCGTGTCGCTGTCAGGCGCCACGGTGCAGCGGGCCAGGTGGAAGGTCCCCTCGCCTGTGTTGCCGGCGCTCTGGCCCGAGCCGATGACCTCCGTGCCGTCGCTGCCCACGAGAACCTTCACCGGTGGATTCGGCTGCCCGGCACCCGGCCCCGGTGTACAGGTGACCGCGCCACTGACGGCTGCCGCCCCGGACGCCATGTAGATCGTGATCTGCTCGTGGATCCCCATCGCGGTGAGCTTGTGGTTCGCGGCGGGAAGCGACTCGAGCCGGTTGATGTTCACCAACACCGAACCATCGCCGGTCCTCGTAATGGCAAACGCCGGCGGGGCCGCCGACCCGCTCAGGGCGAGCACGAGCGCCGCGCCGACGCCGGCCAGCCCGAGCGTGCCGCCCGCGAAAAGTCGAGGACGCGGGCGACGGACGCGCGCACGCACCGGTCCCGAATGGGTGGACAGTTCGCGATATGCCGCGCGGTTGAGCTCGTCGCCGAAGCGCTCGAGGCTGGGCGGGATGGGGGTGGTCATGCTTCCTCCTGGGGGACAATGTGGGCAAGGCGCCGCAGGGCGCGTGAGACCCGCAGACGTGCGGCTGCGGGTTGAATGTCGAGACGGTCGGCGAGCTCCTGGTACGGCAGCTCGTCGATGACTCGCAGCTCGAGCGCTTCACGCTCGCCGGGCGGGAGAGCGTCGAGTTGACGCTCCAGCGCAAGGCGGGGGGAGAGGCGCTCCTCGACTTCGGTGAATCCATCTTCGGTGGCGAGGTCGAGCGGCAGGCCGAGCCGCTCGCGGGCGCGCGTCTCGATCTGATCCCGCCGGACGGTGTCCGCGAGAACGTTGCGGGCGATCCCGAGCAGCCACGGCAGCGCCGAGCCGTCGTGGTCGTCGCGGAACCGGTCGATGCTCAAAAGAGCCCGCGCGAACGTCTCGGCGGTGAGGTCGCTGGCCGCCCAGGCAAGTCGCCGGGACAGCCACGCGTGCACGTCGCCGACGTGCCGGGTGTACAGCTCTGAGAAAGCCGACGGATCACAACGCGTACGCTGAAGCAGCTCAGCGTCGCTCGGTGTCCCGCCCTGGCGTCGTAGTGATTTCACACCCCGATATCGCATAACCCCACGTATTTGTATCTCGGGATCTCACGAGATCCTCGACCGCGCCGTCCGCGACGGTCTGATCCTCCGCAACCCGCTACGTGCTGCGGCGCAAGGCCCGCGGCGAGATCGGCGACCGCCGGCAGCTGCTGCAAACGGTCGCCGGCGCGTAGCAGGCGTCAGGCGAGGACGTCGTGGGTATCGAGGACACTAAATGTGCAATCGGTCGATTAGCAGGACTTTTATGCCTCCTCGGAGGGGGACCACAGCTCGGGCTTCTCCTCGGCCGTGGCGAGCCGCGCCCGAGCGGTGTGCCGGTCGGCGTTGACCTGCACGGCCACGATCGGATCGTCGTGAAGGTTCAGCAACCAGCCGGGTGGACGTCCACGTGCTCCTGACCGAACAATGAGACACCCATCAGCCGATCTTCTCCGCCAGCTCGACGATGATCCCCGCCGGGCCGCGCACGTAGCACAGCCAGTAGCTGTTCTCGTAGTTCACCAGCTCGCCGACCAGCTCGCCGCCGTGCGCTCGCAGGCCCGCGAGGGATGCCTCGATGTCGTCGACGAGAAACAGGATGTGCCGGATGCCCGGCGCGTTGGGCGCTCCAGGCCCGTCGTCGCTCTCGTATGAGGGCGAGCGGTACTTGGCCAACTCAAGCTTGCAGCTGTCATCCGGCGTCCGCAGCATCACGATATCCGCGCGCACACCCTCGAGCCCGTTGATGCGGTCCACCAAGCGGCCCTCGACGGACGCCTCACCCTCCACTTCGAGCCCCAGTGCGACGAAGAACGCGGTCGCCGCCACGAGGTCGTCGACGACGACGCCGATGTGCTCCAGGCGCTGGACGGTCATGAACGGCCTCCCGCCCGCTCATGCGGCGTGGACTCGTCGTGCAGCAGATCGTTCTTCGCACCCCTTTGCGCCGGTCGGAAATGCACCCCCCTTTGGGTGGGTGCCGGTTGAAATCTGGCCCCTTTGGGCGGCGGGCTGCGATGGAAGCGAGCCCGTAGGGCGAGCTGGGGTCGCGGCCTGCCGCGGCGCGACTTCGCGCTGAGGGGTCGCAGGTTCACGGCCTGCCCCGCTACTGCGCAGGTGCTTGCACGGTTGCGTGTACCCATCTCATCCCGCCCGGCGGTAGCAGATGTGCGTCGCCAGTGGGGAATGGAGGACCTCGTCGGGCTCGAAATCGAACTCGGCGAGGCCGTCGAATATCCCCTCGCCGGAGCCGAGTAGAACGGGGACGATGTCGAGCCAGAGCTCGTCGATGACGCCCGCTAGCAGCGCTTGGCGGACGGTCGACGCGCCGCCCGCGATGTCGATGCCGTCTGCGCCGGCACTCTCGCGGGCCTGGGCGTATGCGGCGTCGAAGCCATCGGTGACGAAGTGAAACGTCGTCCCGCCCTCCATCTCGATCGGCGCGTGAGCGTGATGGGTCAGGACGAACACGGGCGCGTGGTAGGGCGGCTCGGGCCCCCACCAGCCCGACCACTCCTCGTCCCACTCGCCGCGGATCGGGCCAAACATGTTGCGGCCCATGACGTAGGCGCCGCGGGGGCGCAGCAGACGGCGCTCGGCGCTGGCATCCGCTTCGTTCGCGCGCTCGTCGCCAATGTGCCAGCCGTGAAGCTCGCGGCCCCGCTTGCCGAGCGGGTCTTCGCGGCTTTGATCCGGCCCGGCGACGAAGCCGTCGAGGGAGATCGACATGTGGCAGGTGGTGTCGGCCATCGCTTTCCTCCGACGTGATTGTGATTCGCAGGTGGCGGCGCGCGGGCGGGACCATATCAGAGCAGTTGCAACCTGCAAGTACCATGGAGGGCATGGCTATGCCCCCTGCGAGCGAACCGCGCTCCGGGTGTCCGATCAACGCGACGATCGAGGTGATCGGCGACCGCTGGTCGCTCCTCGTCCTGCGCGATGTGATGTTCGGCAACCGCCGCCACTTCCGCGAGCTGCAGAAGCGCTCGGAGGAGGGAATTGCCTCAAACATCCTGGCGGACCGGCTGCGGCGCCTCGTCGCCGGCGGCCTGCTCACCCGAGAGGACGTCGGCCGCGGCCGGCGGGCGACCTATAGCCTCACCGAGGCGGCCATCGAGCTCGTGCCAGTGATGGCAGCGCTCGGATCCTGGGGACTCCGCCATCGGCCAACGACGGCCACCCTCCGCGGGCGGGCAGAGCTGCTGGCCGACGGCGGCCCCGAGCTGTGGGCGGATTTCATGGACGAGCTGCGCGCCGAGCACGTCGGCGCGCCGTCCCCGCCGGATGACCGCCCACGCGCCACCGAGCGCCTTGCCGCCGCCTACGCCGAGGCTGTCGCCGCCGAGGTGACCTGAGCCGTGTGGCCCGCTCGACCTCCGCCTCGCGACGCCGACGGGCCCGCCGCGCGCTCATCGCCAAACTGCTCGACCGCTCACCTCGTCAGTTCACCACCTCCACACACGGCCACCACCCAACACCAGCAGCAGTCTCGCGCGATTGTCCGGGACCAGCCAAGGCTGCTGCTGGTGCGTGCAAGCAGAAGCGGCCCGATGCGAGTGCTGCTCATCTGACGACGGCCTGCCACGACCGCTGCGGCCGGCGACGGCAGGCCCTCGAGGGTGGATCTCCGCACGATCGGATCACAAAAATGTCCACAAACGTCAGCGTCGGCGTCGGCGTCGACGCGGCGTCGAGTTGATCACCGGTAGGCATTGTCCGTGTAATGGCTCGGCTGGGCCCCGACGGCCGGATAGTCACGTTTTGCGCACGAACGTGACGATATAGCCGCCTCCAACGGTGATCTG
>DASZMU010000193.1:0-2036 GCA_035551695.1 Solirubrobacteraceae bacterium | reverse complement strand
TCGGCGTTCGCGGTCATGAGGGCACCGGTGGCGGCCGGGGCCGTAGAGGATTTCGTGCCGCTGGCGGGAGCCTGGTTTATCGCGGACAGTGTCGCGGCGCGTCGGCGCTACCAGGCCGGGCTGGCCGCCCAGGCAGAGCGCGAGCGGGCCGCCGAGGTCCGGGAGGAGAGGGTGCGCATCGCCCGCGAGATGCACGACGTCGTCGCGCACACCCTCGCGGTGATCACGGTCCAGGCCGGCGTCGGCAGGCGGCTGGCGGGCAGGCGCCCGGAGGAGGCGAGCTCCGCGCTCGAATCGATCGAGACGATCGGCCGGACGGCCCAGGACGAGCTGCGCGTCGTGCTCGGGCTGCTCCGCGACGGGGAGGCCGGGACCGCGCCGCTGGCACCGGCGCCAAGGCTCATCGACGTCAAGGACCTCGTCGACACCGTGCGGGCATCCGGCATACCGGTGGAGCTGCGGATGTCGGGGACCGATCGTCAGCTCTCCCCGTCACTCGAGCTTTCGATCTACCGCGTCGTGCAGGAGGCGCTGACCAACGTCGTGAAGCACGCGCCCGGTGCCCGGGCGGCGGCTCAGCTTACCGTCTCGGCCGAGAAGGTCCGCCTCGATGTCCGCGACGACGGAGGGCCGGGCGGCCGCGAGGCGCCGCGAGCCGACGTGGACACGGGCCACGGAATCGTCGGGATGCGGGAGCGGATCGGCGCGTTCGGCGGGTGGCTTGTCGCCGAGCCGACCGCCGACGGAGGCTTCCAGGTGACTGCCGAGGTCCCGATCGAGGGTGCGGCGAGTTGATCAAGGTGCTCGTCGTCGACGACGAGGCGCTGCTGCGCACCGCGTTCTCCTCGCTGATCGAGGCGGAGGACGACCTGGAGGTCGTGGGAGAGGCGGCCGACGGTCAGCAGGCGGTCGAGCTCGCGGCGAGCCTGGCGCCTGACGTCATCGTGATGGACGTCCGGATGCCGGTGATGGACGGGATCGAGGCGACCGAGCGGATCACCCGCGACCGGTCCGGGTCCCGGGTGCTGATCCTCACCACGTTCGACCTGGACGAGTATGTCTTCGAGGCGTTGCGGGCCGGGGCGAGCGGCTTCGCGCTCAAGAGCCGACCGCTCGAAGAATTGCTGAGCGGCATTCGCACGGTCGCCGTCGGCGAGGCGCTGCTCGCGCCGAGCGTGACGCGGCGGCTCATCGCGCACTTCACCGACCGCACCCGGGCAACGGCCAAGACGCCCTGGGGCCTAGGCGAGCTCACCGATCGTGAGCGGGAGGTGCTGGTGCTGGTCGCCCGCGGCCTGTCCAACGCCGAACTGGCCGCCACGCTGCACGTGACGCTGCCCACGGCAAAGACGCACGTGAGTCGGCTCTTGACCAAGCTGGGCGCCCGCGACCGGACCCAGCTCGCCATCCTCGCCTACGAATCGGGAATCGTCACCCGCTGAGCCGATCCCGTCAGTCGGAGGGATGACGCGGATGGTGATGCTCGCGCACGATGACGGCCGGCCGTCAGCCGGTCACGATTGTCTGCCATGAACGTTATCGACACGCAAGCCGTCTCGCATCACGCGCCCGGCCCGGCCCGGTGGGCGGCCGTCGTTGCCGCACCGCCGGGTGGAGGGGGTTTTCACAACTTCGGGATGATCCTTCTCGCGCTCCTCGTGCTCGGCGGGCTGAGCTTCGGCGTGACGCGCCTTCGCCGCGGTCGGCACGCCGCACAGCAGGACGATAAGTGGATCCGGCGGGAACCGCCGCCGGCACCGTCCTCGCCGTCATCGCCGTCCGAGCCGCCCGGCGGCTCGACTATCTCGCTGGCCCGTACGCCCCGCGCCGCGGTTTCGTTCGAGCGCCCACCCGGCGGTTGGGCGGTGGAGACCCGCGGCCTGACCAAGCGGTTTGGGGCCAACGTGGCGGTCGACGGCGTGGAGCTGCGGGTCCCGCGCGGGTCCGCGTTCGGCTACCTGGGGCCGAACGGCGCCGGCAAGACCACGCTGATCCGTACCCTGGTCGGCCTGACCCGGGCCGACGGCGGCACGATG
>DASZMU010000192.1:0-11321 GCA_035551695.1 Solirubrobacteraceae bacterium | reverse complement strand
AGCACATCGGCGTTGCGCTGGATCCTGTCCATCCCGTGGTCGAGGCCGACGAGCACGATGTCGTAGCCGGCGGCCCGCAGGGACGTTGCGGTGCCCTGCTGGTCGAGCGTGTCGTAGAGGTAATCGGCCGGGTGACCCCCGGGGAAGCCCTCGACCATGATCAGCGGATGGCGCAGCGGCGATCCCGCCGCCGACCGGTAGACATACGCCGTGCCGGTGTTGCCGCACTCGCCGCGCAGCGGCCACGTCTCGTCCGGCGCCGGGGCCGCGGGCTGATCGGAGAGCGGGACCGTGAACCGGGCGGTCAGCGCCTCACGGCCGTACCGGCCGCGCACCGCAACGGTCGCCGCCGTCGCCTCGTCCGGATATGACGCTTCGAGCGGGACCCCCATCTCGACCGGGCGAAACCCGGCGCCGTCACCCGGATCGATCTCCACGCGGTCCGGTGGACGCCCGCCCGGACTCGTGAGATGCAGGTCCTCGGACACCAACCACGGCACCCGTCGCCCTCGGTAGGCGGGCGCCGGGAATCCCCATTGATCGTGGAGCAGTCCACACGCAAGGAACGCCTGTCGCTCGTCGAGCTGGTCCCTCAGCCCTCGTGGCGGGTCATCGAGCGCGCGGCCGCCGGCGGCCGCGGCCTCAACGCGCTTGACCAGTTCCACCCGGGGAGCGGCATAGTCGTACCGGGCGATGGCGATCGGCAGCGGCCCATCCGGCCGGTACCCCGACGCCGCGGCCAACAGGCCGAGCACCGGGCGAACGACACCGCGCGACAGAGCGCCGTTCTCGAGCCGCAGGTACGCGCCGGCGAACGTCTCGGCGTTGAGGACCGGCACGTTCCCGGTCCCGTCCGCCAGCTGGGTCATCCCCCACCACGCGAGGATCCCGCTGGGCACCGTCGCGGGCCCGGCCTCCGCCAGCAGGTGACGGATCTGGGCGGCGAGCGCCGGTGGCACAGGGACCGGTGGCGTCATGCTCCGGCGCCCTCACTGAGCTCCGACAGGTAGCGCAGGCCGCCGATCCCGGGGATCAAGCAGTACAGACTGCCCCGCGTCCGGACCAGCCTCGGCAGCCCCGTCATCACGATCGGGTCGTGGCCGTCGTTGGTGCGCACCGTGAACTCGCCGCCGGTCGCGGGCTGGGCACCGATGATCGGATCCCGCGTGCCGCGCAACCCGGGTGTCGCCAGGTCCTCGTTGGCCCACACCCGGAGCAGAAACTCGTACTGAAGCTCGAGATCGCCGCACAGGAACAGGCCCATCAGACCACGCTCCTGCTTGTCGCCGGGCGCCTGGGGATCGTACGGCGGCCCGTACGGCATCCCCCGCCGCACGATCCGGCGCGTATGCGGTTGCCCCGTGACCAACGAGCTGCGCGGGTTCAGGCGGCGGATGTGGGAGCCGATGGGGCAGCGACGGCCGTCGGCGTCGTCAAACACCCCGGGATTGGCGTCCGATGGCGCGTAGTCGAAGTCGTTGAGCGTGTGAGCGGGAATCTTGGGCTGGGCTGAGTACGCCTCCGGCACGAGAGTGAGCGGGGTTCCGTTGCGCCAACGGCCGAGGAGCTTGGCCGCCACGGTCTCCCGCTCGAGGCCCCACTCCTCGGCCCAGGCGTCGAGGAGGCGCTCGAATCCCTCCACGTCCTGGCGCAGGATGCGGAACGCGCCGTACGAGCCGTTGTCAGCGAGCGCCGCCGGCAGGTTGCCGATGAAGTTGCCGCCGTAGGAGTTGACGTAGCCGCACCCCAGCAGGAAATCGCCGACCTTGGCCTTCGGCTGCATATCCGGGATGGGTCGCCCGTGCCCGCCCTCGATGTCTGGCTGCGCGATGCCGTCCACGTAGCCGAAGTGCACCTTTCTCTCCGGCAGCGCGTTTGCGTCCTGGGTCCAGACCTCCGTCAGCCGCGCCGCCGCCAGACGCTTCCGCAGCCGGTCGCTGATCGCCTCCAGGCTGGGGGCGCGGTGCTCCTCGGTGTACAGCGAGAGGAGGATGTGCACGGGGTCTGTCGTGGGGCCACCGAGGATCCAGTTCTCCGGCGCGCTGTCGCCGATGTCACCGAGGCCGACGGCCGTGGGGAAGTCCGGATCCGGCTGCTCGGCCCGGGCCGCCGGCCCCTGCGCGAACGCGGTTGGGAAGTCTGCGAGTGTGCCCTCGGGCACCTCCAGCATTTGCAGCCCCGTCCACGTCAGGCCGATGTTCAGGCGGTAGTCCGGTCGGTCGTTCCAGTGCTCGTCGGTCGTGATCTGCGGGCCGCGCCCTTCGTCGCCTGAGACGAGGTCGCCGAGAAGTTGCCTCGCCGCAGCGGGATCAGTGATCCCCAGGGCAAGGTGGCGCGCGTGGGTGAAGCGATATCCCCGCAGGAGGTTGCCCTGGATGTCAGCGAGGTTCAGTTTCATTGCCTACGTCCGCTCAGTGGCCCTGAGAATGTCGATCACGGTGGCTTGGGGATACGCCGACCAGGGCGGCGGGATCCGGACGTTCTGCGCGACGACGTACGCGGTGAACTCGCGCGCGTGCTGCTGGACCGGCAGCGGCGGGGCGTCACGGACGAACTGCAGGATGTCGTTGAACACGTCGCCGAGCACGCTGACGAAGTCCATGATGTACGTCTCCAGGCCACCGTCGAATTCGGTGATCACCCACAGCGCTGATCCGTCGAGCTCCGGAAGGAAGCGGGCGAAGTGGACGTAGTGCAGCGAGGTCAGCGCGGCATGGACCGTCTTGAGCGCCTCCGGCGTCTGCAGCATCTCCGCGAGCGCCGGCATCTGGAAAGGACTCTTCAACGGGAGATACAGGTTCAGCCCGTGCTGCACCTGGTCTTCCAGGCCGGACGCCGGCGGAGCAGCCGGCATCGGCGGCGGGGAGACGCCTGAACCGCTCGTGTCAATCAGACGGATGTGCATCAGGCCCGCTCCGCCACCCTGAGCCAATGGTCGGCGCCGAGCTTCTGAAGCGCCTCGATGACCTGTGCGCGCATCTCCGCGCCGGCCATGCCATGGCGCACCAACTCGAGGCGCGCCCGCGCGGTGTCGTACTCCATCGCCATCGCCAGGGCCATGCGCTCCGCCGAGAGCCAGCAGCGGCGCGCTCGCGAAGGCTGCCCCTGCTCCCATTCCAGCCGTCCCTGCAGCAGCAGCCGGCGAGGCCGGATGCCGTGGAAGTTCCAGGAGATCCGACGCAGCGCCTTGCAACCCCGCTCGGCCCGCAGCTCGAGCATCCGGCGCTCGGCAGCGTCGCTCGCCTGCTCGAGCATCTCGAGGTACACCTCGACGGCTCCGGCGGCGAAATCCGCCCAGTGGAACCCGGTGGGAATCTGAGCTGTGACCATCTCGACGACGGCGTCGGCTGCACGCAGCGCCTCGTCGCGCCGCTCCTCGCGCAGCCGGGTCAACGCGGTCGCGTAATGCTTCTCGATCAGCGTTCCGCCGTCGCTGGCCGGCGTATCGATCGCCAGCGCCGCATCGAGTGCGGACCTTGCCGGTTCGACCGCGCCCCGCCCCACCTGCGTTTCCACCTCGTCGAGCAGCGACCACGTCTCGAGCTGGGGGTTTGCGTTGCGCGCCGCCAGTTCCCTGGTGCGCCTCCAACACGCCTCGGCCCCGCGGAAGTCGCCGCTACAGATGTGCAACGCCGAGCGGGTCTGCCAGAGCTCCGCCTCGAGGTTGTAGTCCCCGATCTCACCGAACACCTGGAGCGCTCGGTTGCTGGCCTGGATACTCCTCCGCCAGTGCCCCCGCTGCGCCTCCATCAGAGCTTGCACGTTCCAGACGTACGCGAGCGCCTCCGACTGGCCCTCCAGGTCGGCCATCTGCACGGCCCGGGCGCCATAGCTGTCGGCGAGGCGGCGGAGGTTGAGCATGCTCGTGATCCCCGCGGCGTTGACCAGTGCCCGCGCCAGCTGCGGCGACGAGCCCGCCTCCTCGCCGAGGTTCAGGCCGGCGAGCATGTAATAGAAGAGCGATGCGCCTGACTCTCCGTTGAGGTAGCAGATCTGGACGAGCGTCTTGTAGCAGTCGACCGCCTCGTCGAGCAGAGCCTTCTCGGCGAGGCGCCGGTTGCGGTAGCGGCTCGGAGCCGCCAGGTGCGCGGCCTGACGAGCGGCCACGACCGCCAGGCTCGCCGCGAGCCGGGCGGGCCGCTTCGGCACGGTCCGGTCCAGCCGAGCCACCGTGTCCTCGATCAGCGCCCGGGAGCGCTCGAAATCGCCCAGGAAATAGTAGGCGGCCGCCTCCCCCTGCTGGCAGTGGACGCGCCGGCCCAGGTCGGCCGCCCAGCTTCCGTCGCGTTGCGCCTGGACGCGGAGCTCCGCATAGAACTGCGCCGCCTCCCGGAAGGCCCCGCCGCGAAGCGCGGACCGAGCGGCGCGCTCCAGATAGGAGATCGCCTTCGGCGCGTCCTCGGCCTGTGACCAGTGGTGCGCCAGCAGGGCGTGGTGCGGTTCGAGCTCCTGCGCCGAGAGGCTGCGCTCGTACCATTCGGCGACCGCGCGATGCAACGGCCGGCGCTGTGATTCGGTCAGCAGCCCGTAGGCGACGTCGCGCATGATGTCGTGGCGGAAGGCGTACGTCTGCTCGCCCTCGGACTCGTGCGGGACGACGAGGTCAAGCGTCTGCAGCGCCTGCAGGTCCTGTGCCACATCTGGGCCGGCCCCACCGACGGGGTGGGCCTCGCTGACGGTCCTCAGCGAGAACGTCGGCCCGACGACAGCGGCAAGCTTGAGCGACAGCTGCTGCTGCGGGGTCAGCCGGTCGACCAGACTGAGCACGGCGCCCTCGACCGTCGACGGGACGTCGAGCTGTGACAGGTCGCCGACCGTCGTCGCGCCCTCCCGCACCTGGACGATGCCCCCCTCCTGCATCGTCTTGACCAGGGCCTCGCAGAAGAACGGATGGCCGGCGACGCGGGCCTGGACGAAGCGGCTCAGATCCGCCGGGATCGCGGTGACACCGAGGCGCTGGCGCACGAGCGCCGCCGTGTGCTCCGGCGACAGGTTGGTCAGCCGTATCGGCTCGTCGGACGCGAGCGCCAGCACGTCGCTGTGCTCGTCGTTGGCGGCCGGCGCCGAGCGTGTCGTCACGATCGTCAGCAGGCGAGGCACCGAGCGCACGACGCGGCGCAGGACGGCACGGGAGCTCGAGTCAAGCCAGTGCGCGTCCTCGACCACGAGCAGTGCCGGCTCGACCGCCGTCAGGCGTGACAGGACCCGCGTGAACAGCATCGTGGTGTTATCAGCGCGGACATCCCCGGCCATCGCCTGCGTCCACTCGTTGTCCGGGATCCTCGCGGGGAGGACGCTGGAGAGCAGAGGAATGAGCCGCTCCACCTCCGGCACCCCGCCGATCAGCTGCAGCGCCCGGCGCTCGAGCTCAGCCGGATCCGCGGCCTCGCCGTTGAGGCCGAGCGCATCCGCGAACACCGGACGCCAGGCGTAGTAGGCCGTGGTCCGCTCGATCGCGTCGGCGGCCGCCGTCAGCACGCGCACTCCCTCGCCCTGGGCCAGGCGCGCGCTCTCGGCGACGAGCGCCGACTTGCCGATTCCGGCATCGCCCTCGATCACGACCACTCCCGGCTCGCCGGTGTCGGTCAGCCGCTTCAGCCGCCGGCCGATCTCGCGCCGCTCGGCCTCGCGGTCGACGAGGTCACTGTGCCGGGCCGGCCCGCCCACCTGCATCCCCACAAACCGCGCGATGGCCACGGGACTGGCCCACCCCTTCACCGTGATCGGGGGGAGCGGCTCGAACCGGAACCGCTCCCGCACCTGCCGGGGTGTCACGTCGTCGCAGAGGATCTCGCCGTGGGCGGCGTAGGCGAGCCTCGCCGCGAGATTCGTCACGTCGCCGTAGAGGGCGTACTCGCGGCGCAGGTCGCTTCCGAACAGTCCGCAGAAGGCGCGTCCACTCGCCACTCCGACCGAACAGGGCAGATCGAGTTCGGCGAGCACCGTCCGCAGGGCCGATGCGGCCCGCAGTCCCCGTTCACCGTCGTCCTCGTGGGCCCGCGGAGGCAGACCGAACACCGCAGACAGCGTCAGCCCCTTGTTGTCCATCCCCGGCTTGCTTGCGCCCTCGAACCGGACGATCGTCTCCTGGAAGGCGCGGATCGCGCGCTGGCTGCGCTCGATCGCCTTGGCCGGGTCCACCTCCCTGTCCAGCAGGCGCGCCATGACGACCGTGACGTGGCGGACCTCGGCCAGCCACTCGGTTCCGGAGTCCACCTTCCATGCCCGTACGGGGGCGGGCACGAACGGCGCGATCACCTCGGCCGGGATGTCCGGCTCCTCGTCGTCGAGGACCACCGGCTCCGGCGCGCGCTGCAGGGCCGACACCGCCATCAGTTCGGTGTCCCTCACCGGCTCGGCCAAAACTCGGTCGTTGATCAAATCCCAGGCGGACCGGGCCAGCACGACGCCGTGAGTGGGCGCGGCCACCTCGGCAGCGATCACCTCGTCAAACGTCCGGCCGGCCGGCAGCACCTCCCAGCGCCCGTTGACACCGCCGACCAGCGCGATATGAAGGTCTCCCGCGGCCACGCCGATGCGCGTCCGAATCGCCGTGCCGCCCGGAGACGGGAGCGCTCGCGACACCGACTGGAATGACAGCCCGGCCGCGGTCGCGCGCGCCGTCGCGTCACCCAGCTCGGTAGCGTCCGCGGCAGGCCACAGGCAGAGGAACGCATCGCCGGCCACGGTCAGCACGTCCCCTCCGTGGGCGTAGACGGTCTCGGCGATCTGCGCGAAGTATGCGTTCAGGGCCCGCGCGAGCTCGTCGAGGCCCTCCGACCCCAGCCCGCGCAGCTGCTCGACCCGGGCAGTCCACGCCTCGATGTCCGTCAGCAGCAGCGCCCCGTAGACCGTCGAGGACTCGACCTCCACCAGCGGGTCGCCTGACGCGAGCCGCTGTCTGAGAAAGGATGAGACGTAGCTCCGGGCATGTCGAGTCGACGTGCGCCCAGCGGTGCGCTCTGGCACCTCGGTCACGTCGGTTGATACCGGATCAAGACGGCTGCCCCATGTATCCAGAATGCCCCAGCCTAGATCAGCCCGGCTCGGCGTGCAACCGGCCACGATCAGTAGCGGTGGCGGGGTGCCGGCGGCATCTGCGGTTGCGTCCGGGCGGCAGCTGCCGCAGCGTGCCGGCGGTTCAGTTGGCTGCGGGCCGGGGGCCTCGGTCCCGCTTCAAACGGGGACCATTCAACGGGAGGGATCACCTGGCCGAGGCCCGCGGCGGGTCGCCGCCAGCCGCACGGCCGCGCCGAGACGAAAACGGCGGGCAACGAAGGGGTACGGGGCCCGGCGCGGCGGCCCTATCCCCGGTCCGCCCTGCTTAACGCGCCAAATCTCAGCCGGCCCAGACGATCGGGAAGCCGAAGACCAGGACCAACGCCGGATCGTGGAACTCGATCACGCGGGAGATACCGGGAGCGGTTGGGGCCAGCACCACGATGCCGTGTGCCCGGAGCGCGCCGTCACTGTCCCGGTGGTACACGATGGCGGCGGGCTGGCCGTTGGCTTCTGTGGCGATCATCCGCCAGTCGCCCGGAGCGCCCAGCACGTACGCGTCGAGCAAGTGGATGCACTTCACCCGGCCCGCCTGCCAATCGCGGAATGGCGTCGCCTCCAGCGTGGCGTCCGTGCGCAGCACTTGCTCCAGCAGGCCGGCGTCGGAGCGCTCGAAGGCTGCGATGTAGCCGTCGAGCAGCGCGCGCGCCCGCTGGTCGGTCGGTTCGAGCAGTTCCTCAGGCTCTGGCTCCAGTTCGTCCAGCCGGGCGCGGGCACGCTGCAGACCGCTCTTCACCGCCGCCGTAGTGGTGCCGAGGATTTCCGCGGTTTCGGCCGCGGAGAACCCCAGCACCTCGCGCAGGATGAGGATCGCGCGCTGGCGGGCGGGCAGATGCTGCAGGCTCGCGACGAGCGCCAGCCTTAGCGACTCCCGCGCGACCACCGCCGCGGCCGGATCGTCGGCGGCCGGGGCGATCCATCGGTCCGGCAACGGTTCCAGCCACGAGACCTCGCCCGGCGCAACCTGACTCGGCGGGCGATCGGGTCCGTCGTAAGGACCTGTCAGACCCGAGGGCAGCACTCGGATCCGGCGCGGCTCCAATGCAGTCAGGCAGACGTTGGTGGCGATCTTGTAGAGCCAGGACCGAATCGACGCACGGCCCTCGAAGCCAGCGTAGGCACGCCACGCCCGAAGATACGTTTCCTGCACCAGGTCCTCGGCGTCATGCGCCGAGCCGACCATGCGGTAACAGTGAGCCAGAAGCTCCCGACGGAACCGCTCGGTCTCGGCAGCGAACGGGTCCCGGTTCGCCGCCCCCCGCACGTGCGCCGTCATGCCGCGAGTCTAGGCCGCGACCAGTGGCAAGACGCGCAACCCAGGTCGGCGGGCATCCGGGCGGTGGACGGGTCGTCAGGGCAGCAGGGCCAGTTTGCCGATTGTGGCGCGGGTTGCCAGCTCCGCGAGAGCCCTTGGGCCGTCGGCCAAGTCGTAGGCGGTGGGGCGAGCGGATGTGAGGACGCCGGCGGCGATGAGGGCGGACAGCTCACCCATGAGCTCGCCGAAGATCTGGGGTGCTGCCTGGATCAGCACGCCGATGTTGAGGCCGATGATGTGGACCTGGTGCTTGTACACCAACTCCCAGTTGGTGATCGCGGCTTCGCCGCCAGCCACGCCGTAGACGACGACCCGGCCCGTGACCGGCTTGGCCGCGGCCAGGCTGGCGTTGAAGGTGGCACCACCCGCCGACTCCAGCACCAAATCGACACCGGCACCACCGGTCAGCCGCAGCACCTCGGCGGCGAGGTCGCCATCGAGGGAATCCAGGACATGGTCGGCGCCCAGGGCCAGCACTGTCTCGTGCTTGCTCGGCGACGCGGCGGCGATGACCGTCGCGCCGTAGTGCTTGGCCATCGTCACCGCGGCCTGGCCGGTCGCGCCCGCCGCAGCGTGGACCAGCACGGTCTCCCCGGTGGCGATGTGGCCCAGGGGCTTGAGCGCGGCAAGTGCGGTCGGCCAGTTCACGACCAGGCCCAGCGCCTGCTCGGCTGTCCAGCCGGCCGGCACCGGTATCGCGGCGGCCGCGGGCAGGACCATGTACTCGGCGAAAGCCCCGTATCCGACGCCGATCACGCGAGTCCCCGGCCGCGGGCCGGTCACCGCCTCGCCCACCGCCACCACCTCGCCGGCGGCTTCGAAACCCGCCAGATACGGTGGCTGCGGGCCGCCCGGGAACGTGCCGTAGGCCCTCGAGATGTCGGCGAAGTTGACACCGGCGGCGACGACCCGGATCAGGACCTCGCCCTGGCCAGGGCTCGGCACCGGCGCGTCGGTGATCAAGCAAATGTCCTGCGGACCCTTCAGCGAGGTCTGCTGCAGGGCGCGCATGGTGGCGGGAATGCTCACGGCAATCAGCTCTCTTTTCGTCGGCTTGCCTCATCGCGGCCGGCCTCTTCGGCGGGCCGCACCGTCGACCATGTAGACCTCGGCCACCGCAGAAAGGAATCGGCAGACGCTGAAGCGTCCGAGCGACACCCGGCGGGCTGCGGCTGGGCGCCCGCCGACCGGCGCCTTCACGCCAAACAGGGCGCTCGCGGGTCCACCGCCATCACCGTCGCCGCGACCAGTAGACCTGCTGCTCGATGGTTTGGCGCTCCGCTTCACACAGGGACCCAGACTGCTCATCTATGAGTCGAGCCAGTCGGGACAGGGAGTCCGTCGACGACGGGAGTCCGCGGGACGTGACGCCCTGCCCTCGCCGAGCCTATGGGGCCGCTTCCGCAACGGACTTGCCGATTTCTTCGGTCGCTTTGTCGCCACTCCAGAACTGCTCTTCTTCCTGTTCCTGTACGTTCCGGCATCCGGAGGGCTCTATCCCGCCGGAGTTAGTGCCTCAGCCATTCGACTCGTGAAGGCCGCCGCCACCGAGCTCCCGCACGGATCGCGATCAACTGTGTGAGCCCGACGGTTCTGACTGAATCCGTCGCACACCATCCCTACTTTCTCTGGTGCGAACCGCGAGCACATGTGTCGGGGCGTGCAGGTAGTTGAGCACGTCGGGGACGATCTCGTCGGTCGCGAAGAGGATGTGGTGGCGTCCGGCCGCGTTCGGGTTGCGCAGCAACTCCAAAAGGTTCAGACGCTCGCCGTAGAGCCGCGCCAGCTCCCCCCGCCGCCAGGAGATGCTCCCGCCGTTGCCGAGCGTGACCAGCATCGGTAGGAGATCGACGCTCGAGGCCAGCTGCTTGCGCGGCTTCTGCACGTGCTTGGCGAACCGGTGGGTGAAGCCCAGAAAAACTGCCGGTCGTGCGGGTTCACGACGCTGACGGTGAGGCAGAACGGAGCAGCTTTGCGCGCATTCTTCTCAAGCCATGTCACGGCCGCGTCGGCGACCACCGGGCCGTCCTTGTCCGCCCCCTCGCCGTTGTAACCGATCGGGTCCGGGTTGGTCATCCCCTGAAATCCGTAGTCCTCGAGATAGCCGCGGTGCCTCCGTTGGCCGGCGCATTCGACAGGTGCCACTTGCCGATATACGGGGTCTGATACCCGAGGTTGCGCAGCAGCCTCCCATACGTCGGAAACCCCTTCTGCAACGACGGCGAGACCCCCGGGGTCCGCGTGTTCAGCAGCCACTGCTGATGCGGGTATAGGCCGGTCGCGATCGTCGCGCGAGCGGGACTGCATGCATTGCCCGCGCTGTAGTAGCTCTCGAACTTCACCCCGCGCTGCCACAGGTAGAACAGGTTCGGCATGTACTGCGCCAAGAACTGCTCAGACGTGGTGATGCCGTCAGGGAACATGCTCGGGAAGCGCATCTCGTCAACCAGGATCACAAGCATGTTCGGACGCCGGTCGCTGCTAGCCGCGGCGTCGGGGGCCTGCTCGAAGGCCCCGAGATCGGCCAGCAAGCCGCCCGCGACCACCGCTCCGCTCTTCTTTAGAAACTCTCTTCGATCCATCCTCCCCCCTCTCTCCCAAACTGGGTCGGCGCTATCGGCGCGCGCCATCCAGCCTACGTGGACCGTTCCGCAGGATCAGCACATAGCCACGACGACGGACACCCCCCGGCTCGGCGTTCGGCGCCCTGAGCGCCTTCCTGGGATGATCCGGACGAGCGAGCTCGAGTCTCGTGAAGGGCGATTCGTTCGCGCCAATGGTGAGCATCTTCCTGCTAGCTGGAATGGCAGTCGAGAACCGTTCTGGCATCCTCAGAGGATGGCGACGCGGTGCCTGATCGTGGACGATAGTGCGCGGTTCCTCGAGGCTGCCCGCGAGCTTCTGGAGAGAGAGGGAATCACGGTGGTCGGCGTCTCGTCGACCAGCG
>DASZMU010000191.1:0-21714 GCA_035551695.1 Solirubrobacteraceae bacterium | reverse complement strand
GTTGCGGGCCTCGGCCAGCTCGCGCTGGCGCTTGTCGTCGTCGGCGTGTGACTCGGCGTCGGTCACCATCCGCTTGATCTCGTCCTCAGTCAGACCGGAGCCCGACCGGATCTCGATCTTCTGCTCCTTGCCGGTGCCCAGGTCCTTGGCCGACACGTTGAGGATGCCGTTGGCGTCGATGTCGAACGCCACCTCGACCTGCGGGATGCCGCGCGGCGCCGGCGGGATGCCGGTGAGCTGGAACTTGCCCAGCGACTTGTTGTAGGTCGCCATCTCGCGCTCGCCCTGCAGCACGTGGATCTCCACGCTGGGCTGGTTGTCCTCCGCGGTGGAGAACACCTCGGACTTGCGCGTCGGGATGGTGGTGTTGCGCTCGATCAGCTTGGTCATCACGCCGCCCTTGGTCTCGATGCCCAGGGTGAGCGGGGTGACGTCGAGCAACAGGACGTCCTTGACGTCCCCGGCCAGCACGCCCGCCTGGATGGCGGCGCCCACGGCCACGACCTCATCGGGGTTGACGCCGCGGTGCGGCTCCTTGCCGGTGAGCTCCTTGACCTTCTCCTGCACGGCGGGCATGCGGGTCATGCCGCCGACCAGGACCACGTGGTCGATGGTGCCGGCGCCCTTCTCCTTGGCGTCGTCGAGCGCCTGGCGGACCGGGGCGACCGTGCGGTCGAGCAGGTCAGCGGTGAGCTCGTTCATCTTCGCGCGGGTGAGGCGCGTGTCCAGGTGCTTGGGCCCGGAGGTGTCGGCCGTGATGAACGGCAGGTTGATCTGGGTCTCCTGGGTGGTGGAGAGCTCGATCTTCGCCTTCTCGGCGGCCTCGTAGAGCCGCTGCAGCGCCATCGGGTCGGCCGCGAGGTCGATGCCCTGGGAGGCCTTGAACTCCTTGACCAGCCAGTCGACGAGCGCCTTGTCGAAGTTGTCGCCGCCCAGGTGGTTGTCACCCGCGGTCGCCTTGACCTCGAACACGCCGTCGCCGATCTCGAGCACCGACACGTCGAACGTGCCGCCGCCGAGGTCGAAGATGAGGATCGTCTGGTCCGACTCCTTGTCGAGGCCGTAGGCCAGCGATGCCGCCGTCGGCTCGTTGATGATCCGCTTGACGTCAAGCCCGGCGACCTTGCCGGCATCCTTCGTCGCCTGGCGCTGGTCGTCGTTGAAGTACGCGGGCACGGTGATGACCGCACTGTCGACCGTCTCGCCCAGGTAGGCCTCGGCGTCAGCCTTCAGCTTGCCGAGGATCATCGCCGAGATCTCCGGCGGGGAGTACTGCTTGCCGGCCGCCTCGACGCGAGCGTCGCCGCCCGGGCCGGATACGACCTTGTACGGCACGATCGCCTCCTCCTCGCGCACCTCGGCCTCCTTGCGGCCCATGAAGCGCTTGATCGAGAAGATCGTGTTCTGCGGGTTGGTTACCGCCTGGCGCTTTGCGACGGTCCCGACGAGCCGCTCACCACCACTGGTGAACGCCACGACCGACGGCGTCGTCCGACCACCCTCGGCATTCTCGATGACCGTCGGCTCGCCACCCTCGAGCACGGCCATACAAGAGTTGGTCGTCCCGAGGTCGATTCCGATTGTCTTTCCCATTGTGTTGTCTGCTCCCGTGCGGTTACAAAAATCTGAGTGGGAGGGTAGCAGATTTGAGATCGCCGGCAACCCGCCGTCCGCCCCCGGTTCGTTGCCTCCCGTTCGTCCCCAGGCCGCGCCCGGACGCGAAGCGTAAAGACGGCGCACCGGGCCCCGGACCCGGCACAGCCCATCTAGCCGAAGCTGAACGCGCTGGGACACATCCGCGCCAGCGCGCACGCCCCGCACTCCGGCCGCCGCGCATGGCAGGTGCGCCGCCCATGACGGAGCAGGTTCATGTGGAACTCCAGCTCCTGGCCGCGCGGGGTCATGGCCAGGAGCTCGTCGTGCATCTCCTCGAACGACGCTCCGGGGCGGAGGAGCCCCAGCCGGCCGCCGACCCGGGAGACGTGGGTGTCGACGGGCACGTCGCGCATCCCCAGGGCGAACAGAAGCACGCAGGCCGCGGTCTTGCGGCCGACCCCCGGCAGCGAGGTCAGGTACTGCTGGGCCGCTGGGACCGATAGCTGCGCCAGCCAGTCCAGCGACAGGTCGTCCTGGGGTCTGCCGCCCCCTCGGCGTCCGGCCTCGCCTGGGGGGCCGGCCCGCGAGTCATCCCGCGGCGCCGTCGCGGTGATCGCCTCCAGGATCGACTTGATCCGGGCTGACTTGACCTTGGAGATGCCGCCCGGCCGGATCGCCTCCTCAATCACCTCGACCGGCGCGTCGCGCACCTCGCGCCACGTGTCGACCGGAAACCGCTCGCGCAGCCGCAGGTAGGCCACGTCCCGGTTGCGATCGTTGGTCGACTGCGAGAGCACCGTCAGGATCAGCTCGGCGATCGGATGCCCGTGCGCCCCCCAGCCGGGGATCCCGTAAATCTGCCGGAGCCGGTCGCGGATGGCACGGACGCGACGGCCGTTGGGCGGGCGCCACGTGCGCTCGGTCATGCGGTCAGTCAAGTGCCCCCCAGTGCTCGCAGGCCCTGCCCGCGGCAGCTTCGGCCGGCGATGACCGGCGACGCAGTCGCAGGTTGCAGTCGAACACGACGGGGCACTCCCGCGCGAGCGCCGGGCTCACGGGCACGCATCGTCACCGCGCGCTCAAGCTCGCCCGTGGCCTCCACCCACTGCTCGCCGATGAGGTCAACGAGTGCCTCGCCGAGGCACAACGTTGGCGGTGTGTTTGGACTGGCGGCGCTCATCGGCCCGGACGTTATCCTCGCGAGCGGGGGTGGGTGCGGGTTGATCTCAAGTGGACGAGCACACGATCGACGTTGGCGGAACCCCCGTCTTCTACCGCCGCCGTGCCGGTGCTGGCGGCGATGTCCTCTACCTCCACAGCATCCCCACCAGCGCCGATGATTGGAGCGACCTCCTGGCGCTCACCGGCGGGATCGCCCCGGACCTCCCAGGGTTTGGACGCTCGGGGAAGGCCGCCGGCTATGACTACTCGCTGCTCGGCTACGCGAACTTCGTCGAATCGCTGCTCGATGTGCTGGGCGTCTCACGGGTGACGATCGTCGGCCACGGCTGGGGCGCAGCCATCGGCCTGGTGTTCGCCGAGCGGCGGCCGGAGCGCGTCGACCGGCTGGTGATCATCGATCCCATCCCGCTCCTGGAGGGTTTCAGGTGGCCGGCCATGGCCCGGTGGTGGCGGCGGCCGGGCGTCGGCGAGCTGCTGATGGGATCCCTGAGCCGCTGGCTGCTGGGCCGCCTGCTGCGCCGCGGCTGCGCGACCTCCGCCGCGTGGCCTGAGGGCCGGATCGATGACGTCTGGGAGCAGTTCGATCAGGGAACTCAGCGAGCGATCCTGCGCCTGCACCGGTCGACCGACGAGGCGGCGCTCGCCGCCGCGGGCCACGGGCTCGAGGAGCTCGACCACCCGGCGCTCGTCGTCTGGGGCGACGAGGATCCGTGGCTTCCCCCGTCCTTCGCCGATGCCTACGCACGACGCCTGCCGTCAGCCATTGTCGAGCGGATCCCCCACGCAGGGCACTGGCCGTGGCTCGACGAGCCACAGGTCACCGCGCGCGTGGCCGCGTTTGCGGCCCGCGCCGAGGCGCCGTGACGACGGCGGGCGCGCCCACGGCCCCCATGGCCGTGCGGTCCGCCGACCGCCCGAGCGGACGGGCCCGGCCGGGGGCGGGGGGACCCGAGCGGGAGCGGACACCTAGGTGGCCGCGCGCGGCGCCTGTGCTCGTGGCGGCCGTACTAGGAGCGATGTACGTCATCGTGTCCCCCCTAAGCATCGACCTCGCCGCCCACCTCTTTCGCGCGCGACTGTTTGAGCAGCAGGGCTTTTCGGTCTGGAACGACTACTGGTACGGCGGCCACGACACGCCTGGCTACAGCGTCCTGTTCCCGGCAGCATCGGCCGTGCTCTCACCCCAACTCGCGGCCGCCCTGGCGAGCACGGCAACCGCCGCCCTCTTCGAGCCGCTCGCCGCGCGCCACTACGGCCCTCGCGCCTGGCTGGGGGCGCTGGTGTTCGGCGCCGCGACCGCGATCGACCTGTACACCGGACGGCTGGCTCTGGCCTTCGGAGCGCTTCCGGCGCTCGGCGCGATCGTCCTCCTGGACCGCCGGCGCACCGCCCCGGCCTGTTGCCTGGCCTTAATCTCGGCGCTGTGCAGCCCGGTCGCGGCCCTGTTCGCAGCACTGGCGGCCGCCGGCTGTTCGCTGGCCGCGCTCATCTCGCAGCGCCGGCTCCGCGCCGGCCTTCCCGGCGCGTCGGTCGCAGCGGCGGCACTCGGGCCGGTGGCAGCGCTGGCGATCGCGTTCCCGGAAGGCGGAATGGAGCCCTTCAACCTCGGGACCTTCCTCCCGCTGCTGGCCATCGCCGTAGCCGCCCTCCTCCTGCTGCCCGCCGATGCGATCCGGCTGCGCGCCGGCATCGCCGTCTACGCAATCGCAGCGCTCGCGCTGTATCTGGTGCCGTCGCCGGTCGGCAGCAACGTCGCGCGGCTGGGGACGTTGATGGCAGCCCCGGTGGCGGCGCTCCACTGGTGGCGACGCCGGACCGCGCTGCTCGCGGTCGTCGCGCTGCCGCTCCTGTACGTGGGGTGGCAGGCGCCGGTCAGCGATGTCGCAGCCACAACCGGTGACCCGTCACTGTCCGCCGCGTACTACCAGCCGCTCCTGCGGTTCCTCAGAGCCCAGCCCGGCGTGTTCCGGATCGAGATCCCGCTGACGGGCTCGCACTGGGAGGCGAACTACGTGGCCGGAGTCGTCCCCATCGCCCGTGGCTGGGAGCGACAGCTTGACATCCGCGACAACCCGCTCTTCTACCGCGGACGCCTCACCGCCGCCGCCTACGCTGCGTGGCTCCATCGTGATGCCGTGCGCTTTGTCGCCCTTCCGGACGCCGAGCTCGATTACTCAGCGCGCCGGGAGGCCGCGCTCATCCGTGGCGGCCTCCCGTACCTGCGCCCTGTGGCACTGCTCCGCCACTGGCGTATCTACGCCGTCGACCACGACACGCCGATCGCCACCGGGACCGCGACGCTCACCGCAATCGGCGGGGACTCACTGACACTGCATGCCCACGCCGCGGGTGCGACGATCGTCAGAGTCCGGTTCAGTCCCTACTGGGCCGTGATGGGTGGGCCGGGGTGCGTCTCGCCGGATCGAGGCTTCACGCGTCTGACCGTCGCCCGGCCGGGCGATCTCCGCCTGGTCATCCGGTTCGCGCTGGGGCGGATCGACTCGAACACGCCGCGCTGCACCTCGCCCCGCTGACCGCGTCCGGAGATCGGCGCAGATAGGATGCCCCGCCGCCATGCGCCGCCGAGCGCCCAACCTCGAAGCGCGCCTCTTTCCCCGAGGCTCGGCGGACGCAATCCGCCAGGTGCTGTTGTTCGGAGCCGTCTACCTGCTCTACGAGCTTGTGCGTGGGCTTGTCAACGACAACGACGTGTCACGGGCGACGGTCGATGCGAGCCGCATCATCGACCTCGAGCGCAGCCTGCATGTGTTCGTCGAGTCGCGCGTGCAGGCGTGGGCGCTGCACCGGCCGTGGCTGATGGACATCGCCGATTGGACCTACCTCGATGCGCACGGGGTCGTCACGTTCGCCGCCCTGACGTTCGTCTACCTGCGGCGCAATGAGTCCTTCGACCTCATGCGCAACACGTTCATGATCGCGATGGCCATCGCCCTCGTTGGCTACGTGGTCTATCCGACCGCACCCCCGCGACTGATGCCGCAGTGGGGGTTCGCCGACCCCATCCGGGCGATGACCGGCGTCGATGCCGAGCGCGGACCGGGCAGCATGCTGCTGAATGCCTACGCCGCGATTCCCTCGATGCACGTGTGCTTCGCCCTGCTGACGGCGGGGTCGCTGTCGACGGTGGCCCGTCGGCCGATGATCCGTGTCGCCTGGCGGCTGTACCCGGCGGCGATCACGCTCGTCGTACTCGTCACCGGCAACCACTACCTGACCGACATCGTGCTGGGGGCGCTGACGGCCGGGGCGGCGGCGCTGCTGGCCCGAGCGCTGCGCGGGCGGCCGAGGCCGGCCGAATCGGCGCTCTGGACGGCTCGCCCATTCGCCGGGCGGACCATCACGGGCGGGGCAGGGTCCATTTCGCCAGACAGCCACGCCGTGCCATAGCCTGTGTCACCCATGGCACAGCAGAGCCCACCGGCCCGGTCACGGCCACCCAGGCCGCGCCGCTCCCGGTCACGGCGTGACGGGCCGACGACTCAGGAGCTGATGCGTGAGCGACTGATCGAGTCGCGGTTGACCCCCAACGCGATCTCGCTGACCGGGTTCGTGCTCAACCTGGCCGCCGCGGCCTTCGTCGTCGACCGGATGTTCTTCCTCGGCGGTGTCGCGTTCATCGTCGGCTCCGTGATGGACACGCTGGATGGCCGTTACTCCCGCATGTCCGGAAAGGGCACGCCCTTCGGTGCGTTCCTCGACTCCACGCTCGATCGTCTGGAGGAGGGCATCGTCCTCACCGCCGTGGCGGCCTATTTCGCCTCACGCCACGACCAGGCGGCTGTGGCCGCGGTCGTCGTCGCCGTCCTGGCATCGCTGATGGTCTCCTACACCCGCGCCCGCGCCGAGGCGCTCGGCGTCCAGTGCAAGGTTGGCCTGGCGACCCGCCCGGTGCGTGTGGTCATCCTCTCCATCGGACTCGTGTTCGCACGGGGCGCCTCGCTCGGCCGCTTCGAGCTCCTCGCTCCCGCTGTCTATGTGCTCGCGGCGCTCAGCCTGGTGACGGTCGCGCAGCGCATCTGGCACGTCCGGAGCGAACTGCGGTCTGCCGAGGGCAAGTAGACCGCTCGGTATTCTCGGCGGGTGACCGCCGGCCTTCCTCACCGCCGGAGCCCCGGGGGCCGGGGCGCCCGCGAGCGCATCCTCCAGGCCGCGCGGGTCCTGTTCCGCGACCCGGGGATCAATGCGACCGGAGTGGCCGAGCTGGCCGCCGCCGCACAGGTCTCCAAGCGCACGCTGTATCAGCACTTCGCCGGCAAGGACGACGTGATCCTGGCGTACCTGCAGGCGTTCGAGGATCATCCGGAGCTCGCTGCCGAGGGCGTGCTGGCACGCGAGGACCTCGCCCCCCGCGCCCGGTTGCTGGAGCTGTTCGCGGCGCTCGAAGAGGGGCCGCCGCCCGCGCGCGGGTGCCCGTTCATCAACGCCGCCGTCGAGCTCGCCGATCCCGAGCATCCCTCGCACCGACTGGCGGCCGCCCACAAGCGGCGGTTCGTCGAGAGGCTCGGCGAGCTGGCGCGCGCGGCCGGTGCCCACCAGGCCGATCAGGTCGGCCGCCGGCTGGCCCTGCTCTACGACGGTGCCGCCGCCCAGGCTGCGGTCCACGGCAGCGGGAGCCACGTTGCGGAGGCTCGGGCCATGGCCGCCAGGATCCTCCAGGACGCCATCGATCGGCCCACATAAACCGTACGGTCTACTTTTCATGTCGGCACTGCATCCGCTGCGGCAAAGGTAGACCTATAGGTGTACTTCGCGGTGTAACCGGCCACCACTCGCGGTGGTATGTGTCGCGTCGCCCGGGTTGCCGGGCCTGATCTTCGAAAGGGACGCTTTTCGTGAGCACAATCACTTCCACCAACGGGACCTCGCGCCACCAGCACGACAAGGTCCGTGTCGCCATCATCGGCGTCGGCAACTGCGCGAGCTCGTTCGTCCAAGGCGTCCACTACTACCGGGACGCGGACCCCGTCGAGCAGGTTCCGGGCCTCATGCACGTCGACCTCGGCGGCTACCACGTCGGCGATATCGAGTTCTCGGCGGCGTTCGACATCGATGCCGACAAGGTCGGCAAGGACCTGTCGGAGGCGATCTTCGCGGGACAGAACAACACTCTGAAGTTCGACACCGAGGTGCCGACGCTCGGCGTTGAGGTCATGCGGGGCATGACCCACGACGGCCTTGGCAAGTACCTGTCACAGAAGATCACCAAGGCGCCCGGCCCCACCGTTGACATCGTCGAGGTGCTCAAGGAGACCCGGACGGACGTCGTCGTCTCCTACCTGCCCGTCGGCTCCGAGCAGGCGACGAAGTGGTACGTGGAGCAGATCCTCGAGGCCGGCTGCGGGTTCGTGAACTGCATCCCGGTATTCATCGCCCGCGAGGACTACTGGAACAACCGCTTCAAGAAAGCCGGTCTGCCGATCGTCGGTGACGACATCAAGTCGCAGGTCGGCGCCACGATCGTCCACCGGCAGTTGGCGCGCCTGTTCCATGACCGCGGCGTCAAGCTGCTGCGCACCTCGCAGCTCAACGTCGGCGGCAACATGGACTTTTTCAACATGCTCGAGCGCGAGCGGCTGGAGGCCAAGAAGATCTCCAAGACGAACGCCGTGACCTCGATCATGGGCCATGAGCTGCCCGCCGACGACGTGCACGTCGGCCCGTCGGACTACGTGCCGTGGCTGACCGACCGCAAGTGGGCGCACATCCGCCTCGAGGGCCAGGCGTTCGGTGACGTGCCACTGATCGCCGAGCTCAAGCTCGAGGTCTGGGACTCGCCGAACTCGGCCGGGATCGTCACCGACGCGGTGCGCTGCTGCAAGCTGGCGCTCAACAACGGCCTCGCCGGTCAGCTCGACGGTCCCAGCTCATCCCTGATGAAGTCGCCGATGCACCAACGCCCGGACTCCGAGGCCCAGGAGCTGACGGAGGCGTTCATCAAGCAGTACGCGCGCAAGCCGGTCGCGGGCGAGGTCGCCGGCGACCAGCCGGCCGCAGCCGACGCCCTCGCTGGCACGAACTAGAGCCGCACGTGCGGGCGGCCGCGCGCCCACGCGTCGCCGCCCGCACCCCCATGTGCGCCCCCCAATAAGATGTGCCCCGTGCCCGCCGCGCAGCGCCTGGCCATCGCGCAGGTCACCCCCTTCGCCTGGGAGGTCACCAACGAGGTCAACGGTTACGTCGCTCGCGTCTCCGAGGAGCTCGCCGGCCGCGGCCACCGCGTCCTGATCATCGCGCCGTCCCAGTCCGCGGACCTCGTGCGCGAGACCCGGCGCGACCTGCGTTCGCGCCCCCAGGAGCTCCTCGACGCCACCGAGGGCCAGGTGCGCGTGCTCGGGGTCGGCGAGGTGCTGCCCTTTGCCCCGGCCCGGCGCCGGGCGGCATCGCTGCCCGTCGATGTGGCGCGCACGATCGAGGAGGCGCTCACGGTCCTCCCGCTGGACGTCGTCAACGTCCACGAGCCGTTCGCGCCCAGTGCCTCGAGCGCGGCACTCCGCCATTCCCGGGCACTCAACGTCGGCAGCTTCCACGTCCCCACCGAACGGATCCTCTCCACCCAGTTGACCGGTCCGCTCACACGGCTCCTGTTCGCTCGGATGGACGCGCGCACGGCGAGCTTCGCCGCGACGAGGAACCTGCTCCAGCGCTTCTTTCCCGGCGACTACGCGGTCATCACCCCCGGGGCCGACCCCCCCGTGAGGCGCCCGGCGAATCGCGTCCCGGAGCTCGTCATGCTCGTCCTCGAGGAGCGGTCGGCGCTTCGGCTGTTCCTGCGCGCGCTGCGCACGCTCCCGGAGGACCTGGAGTGGCACGCGACGGTCTTCTGGCCTCGCCCCACGGCCCCGCCGGCGACATTGAACCGCCGGCTGCGGGAACGGATCACGTTCGCGGAGGCGCCGGACACCACTGAGTCACAGGTACTGGCCACCGCCGACATCGCCGTGTTCGCATCCGACGGAGACCGGCCGACCCCGGGATCGCTCGTCCGTGCGCTGGCGGCCGGAGCCCTGCCGGTGGCGTCGCGCTTGCCGGCGTATGAGGAGGTGCTGGGCGACGGTGAGCGCGGGCTCATGTTCGAGCCCGGTGAGACCCAGACGCTGTCGGCCCACCTCGCGCGAGTGATCGCCGATCCCCAGCTGCTCGCCGGCCGCGCGCGCCACACCGAGCGGATGGACCCCTCCCTCGGCTGGCCGCGTGTGGCCGATGAGCTGGAGGCGATCTACCTCGACCTGGCGGGGCGACGGCGGGATCCTGCCGGTGACCGGCGCCTGCGGTCACGCCTCCAGGCGCGGCCCCTGATCGACGTCGACCTGCACATGCATACCGACCACTCCAACGACTGCGCAACGCCGGTTGAGGTCCTGCTCGCGGAAGCCCAGGGGCGGGGACTCGGCGCGATCGCCGTGACCGACCACAACGAGATCTCCGGAGCGCTCGACGCCCGGGCGAAGGCGAACGGCATCAAGGTCATCGTGGGCGAGGAGGTCAAGACCGCCGAGCAGGGCGAGGTCATCGGCCTGTTCATCGAGGAGAAGATCCCGCGCGGCATGACACTGCAGGAGACGATCGCCGAGATCAAACGCCAGGGCGGCATCGTGTACGTGCCCCATCCGTTCGATCGCATGCACTCGGTGCCGGACTACGAGCACCTGCTTGCGGTCATCGACGACGTCGACGCGATCGAGGTCTTCAATCCGCGGATCGCGATCGCCGAGTTCAACGACGAGGCCGTCCGCTTCGCCGCCAAGTACCGCATCCCCGCGGGCGCCGGCTCCGACGCCCACGTGTCGAAGGGGCTGGGCTCTGTCCGCATCCGCATGCGCGATTTCGACGGCCCGGACGAGTTCCTGCAGTCCCTCCGCGATGCGGACATCATCCGCAACCCGGCGAGCCTGCTCTACGTGCAGGCGCTGAAGTTCCTGCAGACCAAGGCGCTGCCCGCCCCCGCCCGCCGGGCGTCGCGCGAGCGCCGGGTCCGGCGGGCCACCGGCCGCAAGTCCTGATGCAGTCGCAAGGACAAGGACGCCGGCCGTCCAATCCGAGGGGGGTGCCCGCTACCGACGACGAGATCCGCGAGAAATATCTGGAGCGGGCGATCCGTGAGCTGAACGCATTCGCCCGCCGGCTGGGCGACTGCTCGCACTGCCCCCGCGGACAGCTGATGCCGGTGCTGGGGTCCGGGCACCCGCAAGCCGACATCTTCATGATCAAGTACTCGGCGCGGCCGTCGGAGGTGGAGGAGGGCGTCGCGTTCTACGGACGCACCGGCAACGCGCTGATGAAATCGCTCAAGCGCCTGGCGATCGACCCCCTCGCCGTCTACGGGACGCTGTGTGTCAAGTGCCCGGTCGCCGACCCCGCCATGGCCGACCCCGCATGCGTCGGGCGACTCGTCGAGGAGCTCGCGATCGTGCAACCGAAGATCGTCGTGGTGATGGGCGACGACGCCCTGACCGTCATCAACGAGCTCGGGGTCCCGCTGGCCCACCGCCTGGCCACGACTCCGGGCGAGATCCAGCGCTTCACGCCGTCGATCGAGGCCCTGTTCGTGCCGAACATCGACGAGTCGCTCGACGAGGAAGCGGCCAAGCGGGCGTTCTGGACCGCCTTCCGGGTGTTGGGCAAGTGGTGGGCGGACCTGCCTCCGTATTAGACCGGCGGGTCGCCGGACCGCCTCAGCCCATCACCAGGACGATCTTGCCGAACTTCCCTCCGGCCTGGAAGTGGTCGTAGGCGGCCTGCGCCTGGTCCAGCGGATAGGTCTCCGCGATGGGGACCCTGACCGCGCCGGAGGCCAGGAGCGGCAGAACGGACCGCTCCATGGCGCGGGCGGTGGCCGCCTTGTCCTCCAACGGCCGGGCGCGCAGCGTGGAGCCGTGAATGCGCCCGCGCTTCATCAGCAGGATCCCCAAGTTGATCTCCCCCCGCGACCCGGCGCCCATGCCGATGACCGACAGCCGGCCGCCGGTCTCGAGGCTCATGAGGTTGTCGGTCAGGTTCACGGCGCCCACGAGCTCGAGGATCACCTCGAACGGCCCATGCTCGCCGAAGCCCTCCGGCGGGATGACCGTCGCGCCCAGCTCGGCCACCCGGTCGCGCAGGTCCGGATTGCGCACCGTGGCGGTCACCCGCGCGCCCGCGGCATGCCCCAGCTGGGTCGCCGCGGTGCCGACGCCGCCCGCACCACCGTGAACGAGCAGCCGCTCGCCGACGGTCAGGCCGGCCTGGGTGAAGAGGGCGTCGTGGGCGGTGGTGAAGACCTCGGGAACGCCGCCCGCCTCGACCCCGGACAGGTTCTCCGGGACCGGCATCAGGATCCGTTCGTGGACGGTCGCCAGCTCGGCCTGACCGCCGCCGCCGACGATCCCCATCACGCGATCTCCTTCGGAGAACCGCCGGGCACCGGGCCCACACGCCACCACCTCCCCGGCCAGCTCCAGGCCAGGGATGTCCGGCGGCGAACCCGGAGGCGCGGGATACGTGCCGCCCAACTGGTGGATGTCGGCGCCGTTGAGACCCGCTGCGCGAACCCGTACGAGGACCTCGCCGGAACCGGGTACGGGGTCCGGATGCTCCTCGACGGTCAGCTGCTTGTCTCGGATGGTGACGGCGCGCATTCCGTGCAGACCCTACCGACCGGCGCCCGTGGGGCGCCGCCCGTCAGCCGACGGCGGCCCGGGCAGCTGGAGCCTCCGTGTCATCCCAGCAGTCCTCGATGAACCGCGCGATCTTGCCCATCAACCGCTGCGGGCGCACGCGCAGCTCGAGGATGGAGTGCGCGTCGACCAGTCGGCCGTTGGGCAGCTCAGAGGCGAGCATCCCGGCGTCGGAGAAGGGATGCACCGGGTCGCGCGGGTGCCCTATCACCAGCGCCGGCGCCTCGATGTGGCAGCGCTCGTTGTGATCCGGCGCGACGCGCCCGTACAGGATGCCGCCGAGGACGGCAGCGCTTGGCGCGGGATCCTGTGAGATCCAGTCGAGGCCGATCTCCGCCAGGAACGGCAGCGGGCCGCGCGGGACAGCCCCGGCGACCTTGGCCAGAGCCCGCATCCCCGGCTGGCCGAACTTCAGCGCGAACAGCAGCGGCGTGAACAGGGCACCACAGGCTGCGATCGCGTTGTCGAGCACCGGCATCTCCACCACCATGCCGGCGACACGCTCCGGCGCCTGCGAGGCGACCTCCAGGGTGATGTTCGCCCCCAGCGACGTGCCACCGACGACCGCCTGCTCGAGCTCGAGATGGTCGAGCAGCGCGATCGTCTGGCGGCCGAACGCGCTCATCGAGTAATGCCAGAGCTGCTGTGGCCGGGAGGACTGCCCGTGCCCGAGCGGATCCATCGTGACCACGCGATTGCCACAGCCGGCGAGCTGTTCGGCCAACGGCGCCTGCATCTTCTGGGAGAGCAGGAGCCCGGGCAGCAGCACGGTCGTCCGCGGGCCGTCTCCATAGACCGTGTAGGCGATTCGCTGGCCGTCGTGGCGGAACTGCGCCATCAGTTTCTCGATCCGGGCACTGGAAGGCGGAGGATAGAGCGTCGCCTTGCCTGGCTGGCCAGCCAGACGGCTCGTCGGCCGCGCGTTGCCGGTACACTGTGGTACCAGCCACCGAATTCACGTTTTCTAGGAGGACCACACTCATGGCCAAGGCTCCACGATCGCTCGCCGGGAAGATCGTCGCTATCACCGGCGGAGCCAGGGGAATCGGGCGGGCGACGGCGTCCGCGCTGATCGCCCAGGGGGCCCGTGTCGCCATCGGCGACATCGACGCGCCGCTGGCCGAGACGACGGCCTCCGACTTGGGAAGCGGGACGATCGGGCTACCGCTCGACGTCACTGATCGGCCGAGCTTCGAGCGGTTCCTCACGGAGGTCGAGAGCCGGCTGGGCCCCCTCGACGTCCTGATCAACAACGCCGGGATCATGCCGGTCGGCCCGTTCGTGTCCGAGACCGATGCGACCACCGAGCGGCTGATCGACATCAACCTCAACGGCGTCATCATCGGCTCCAAGCTCGCGCTTCAGCGCTTCCTCCCCCGGGGCCGTGGCCACCTCGTCAACATCGCGTCGGTGGCGGGCAAGGGCGGCTTTCCCGGCGGCGCAACGTACTGTGCCACCAAGCACGCGGTCGTCGGCCTCAGCGAGGCGGTGCGCGCCGAGGTGCGCAGCACCGACATCGACGTCAGCATCGTCATGCCCGTGGTCGTCAACACCGAGCTGGGGTCCGGACTGCGGAAGACCCGCGGCGTCAAGGTCGTCGAGCCTGAGGATGTGGCCAACGCGATCGTCGAGGCGCTCCAGACCGGCCGCGTCAGCGTGTTCGTGCCGCGCAACATCGAAACGCTCTTCCGCCTGATGAACCTCGTGCCCCGGTCCGTGGCCGACTTCATCACCAAGCTGCTCAAGGCCGACGAAGTGCTGGTCAATCCGGACCACATGCTGCGCAGCGCCTACGAGCAGCGCACGAACGCTGCCGTGGCCACCGCGCCGAGGCCCGCGATCCTCCAGCCCGCCGAGGAAGAGGACGAGGCGGAGCCTGAGAGACAGGCGGTCTGACCGCCGGCCCAGGGGGCCGCGTCACCCCTGTCCCAGCCATGCGGCCGCATCGGACGCCACGGTGACCCGGATCTCCGTCGGCTCGCGCGCCCAGGCGATGAGGTCAAGCGACTGCAGCCGGTCGAGCACGGCCTGGAACGCGTCGGCCTGCGCACGGCTCGCGTAGGTGCGCTCGATCGCGAACGAGTACCCGTTCGCGGCGGGCGGATCGACCCCGCCGAGCACCTGCCGCTGGTCCCGCTGGTCGGCGACCGTGCTCACGAGCCGAAGCGGGGCGGAGAGCCGCGACTGCGCCCGGACCCGCGCGGCGAGCTCGATCAGGAGCCTCAGGGCGACCGGACGCAGGCCTCGGTAGAGCGAGGCGGGCGCGCCGACGGGCCCGGGCGGGCGGGACCCGTCTCCCATCGCCGACGACACCGCGAGGCCCAGCTGCGCGGCGTTGCTCGGCAGCGGGACGAGCGCGCGGCGCTGGTAGGCCGCCGCCAGCGCCGCGGGATCCGCGTACGCAGGGGTCACGTCCGGAGGATGGAGGGCCGCCGCGCCGGCGTCGTCGCTGCCCTGCAGGGCGGCCAGCCGAACGAGTGCTGGACGGTCGGCGCGGTAGAGATGCATGATCTGCACCGCGCCAAGGATCCTCCAGTAGTACAGCTCGGAGTCGTCGCCGAAGCTCGCGAGCAGATTGAAGGCGGCGGGGTGGCGGTCAGGGGCCGAATCGAAGTACAGCTGCACGTACGGCACGGAACGCCCCGCGTCGTAGTCGCCGAGCACCTGCTGGAGGTTCCCGATTCCCATGTGGTAGCTCTCAACCGCCAGGTCCTGCCGCCCGAAGCGACGCTGAGCGATCTCCAGGTAGCGCACGGTCGCCGCCAGCGCCTTGGCCGGGTCGAAGCGGTCGTCGACCGCGGCGCGGCGGGCGATCAGCTGCGCCAGGCGGCCGCGGCGCGCGCCGGAGGCGACAGCGTCGATCTGCCCGGTCAGCGAGCGGCTGCGGGCGAGATTGATGTGCATACCGAGCAGCGACTGACCGGTCTGGGCCAGAATCTGGGTCAGACCGGCTGCGTTCGCTGCGTCCGACCCGGCGATCACCTGGGGTCGACCCGCGCTCTCCACGAACACCAGCCCCTCGAGGAGCGCCGGATCGATCCCGGTGCCGGCGGTGGCGCGATCGATCATTCCCCGGTACGCGGCGACCCGGGCGGCGGTGGCGAGCGCGCCGCCGGGGCTCTTGACGAACAGCACGTGGGCATTGCCCACGGTCGCTCTGGCGACGTAGGCGGACCATCGGCTGGGGTCGTAGCCGAACAGATCGCCGCGTCCTGCGCCCGCGGCGGTCGTCGGACGCGGGGGCCGCGGCACCCCGCCGCCGCCCAGGCCTGAGATCACGACGGCCACGACGAGAATGACCGCAGCCGCGCCCAGGAGCAACCGCGCCTGCCGCTGGGCCGGCGTCATCCGGCGTGGACGACGAGCGGCTGGGCGCCGGCGGCCTCGGCGCCGCGATCCGCGCGGCGATCCGCCTGGCGCTGTCCGCTGGAACACGACCCGGCCGACGCTATCAGTCGCCCACCGGCGGCCAGGTCGCGCCGTCAGGCGGTCGCGCCGGCACTCTTGGGGAGCGACGTCGGGTATCCTCGTGCGCTTGCCGGTCGGCGTCAACGCCGCTCTGCAGGTCAGACGGACCGCCGCGGCGGACGCGACCGCACTAGACCTGACCCCCTCACCAAGGTACCTGGATCGTCGTATGCACAGCCTCGCTCGCGCCACATGAGCCCCTCCGACCTCAGCGGCCGGCGTGTCCTGGTGACCGGCGGGTCCGGCTTCATCGGCCGCCACGTCGTCGCCGAGCTCACGGCCGATGGTGCGCAGGTGCGGGTCGTCGATCTCCAGCCACACCCGGATCCGGACGTGGACATCGTGATCGGCGACATCGCCGACCGGGCCGTTCTGGAACGCGCTTTTGACGGCGGCTTCGACTCGGTCGTCCATCTCGCCGCCGTCACGTCGGTGCTGCGCTCGGTGGAGCAACCGGAGCTGACGTTCGCCACCAACGTGATCGGCGCGAACGCGCTGCTCGCCGCGGGCCGCGACGCCGGGGTGACCTCGCTGTCGTTTGCGTCGACCAATGCCGTGACAGGCCCCATGACGGGGCCGAAGATCTCCGAGGCAGGGGTGCTCAACCCGCTGACGCCGTATGGCTCGACGAAGGCCGCCGGCGAGATGTTGATGTCGGCCTACACCGCCTCGTACGGGCTGCGCTGCGCCTGCATTCGCCTGACGAACGTCTACGGTCCGGGAATGCAGGCCAAGGACAGCATCGTCGCGCGCCTCATGCGGGCGATCCGGCTGGGAACGACATTCGAGATCTACGGCGACGGGACCCAGGTTCGCGACTATGTGCACGTGACCGACGTCGTGGCGGCGATGCGCCTCGGACTGCTCCGCGACGAGTGGGCCGGGCCAATGGTCATCGGCTCCGGAACCTCGCTGTCGGTGCTCGAGGTCGTGGACGCGGTGCGGGAGGTGTCCGGAGCCGAGCTCTCGGTCCGGCACGGGCCAGCGAAGGCCGGCGAGATGCCGGCGGTGATCGTGGACCCCAGCCGCGCCAACGCCGCGGGCTGGTCGCCGCGCTTCCCCTCCCTGGAGGAGGGCCTCGTCGGCGTCTGGGACGAATGGTCGAAGGCCCACGTGGAAGCGCCGGCGGCCCGGTGAGCGCGGTCCAGGTCGATCAGAACGAGTACGCGCGCCTCGAGGACGTCGAGCGGGGTGCCGCGGACGCCTTCCTGGAGCGGCATCCACCTGGAGCGGGGGCGCCGATGGCGGTCGTCATTCCGGCGTACAACGAGGAGCCGACGGTCGCCGAGGTGATCGCCTCGATCCCGGGCGAGTCCGCCGGATTGCGAACCGAGGTGATCGTGGTCGTCGACGGCGCCCGCGACGCCACGGCCGATCGAGCGGCTCAGGCGGGCGCGCTCGTCTGCGACGTACCGGTCAACCGCGGTCAGGGCGCGGCGCTGCGGCTTGGCTATTGGCTGGCACGGGCGCGTGGCGCACGCGTGATCGTCACGATCGACGCCGACGGGCAGTACGAGCCGCACGAGATCGAACGGGTGGTGGCGCCGATCCTCGCCGGCGAGGCCGACTTCGTCTCCGGATCCCGCCGGCTGGGAAATGAGCTGACGACCGATGCGACCCGCCATGCCGGCGTCATCGTGTTCGGGGCGCTGATCTCGCTGCTGGTGCGCCATCGGATCACCGACCCGGCCTGCGGCCTACGCGCGATGCGGGCGGAGGTGACCGCCGCCGTCACGCTCGAGCAGCCTCAATACCAGGCCTCGGAGCTGATGATCTCGGCGGCGCTGCACGGCTTTCGCCTGGCCGAGGTGCCGACGACCATGCGCGACCGCGGGAAGCACGCCACGGGCACGAAGAAGGGCGGGAACTTCGGCTACGGCGTGCGGTTCGCCCGTGCCGCAGTCCACACCTGGCGGCGCGACCGGACGGCGGCGCGCAGGCCGCTGCGGTCCGAGAAGATCCAGAACTCGTAGACCCCGAACTTCGCGGCGAACAGGACCACGAACACCACGAGGTAGGCGGCGGTGACGAGCAGGGCCCGGATCCCGTGTCCGGGAGCGATGCTCTGGACTTGGGTCTGGGCCCACGCCGTCGACAGGGAGGTCAGCACGAGCTGGACGACCGAGATGACGACGTAGGCAAAGATCTCGCGCCAGAAGTTGACCTTGCCGCGGATCTTCCACGCCCAGCGCCGGTTGAGGACCCAGTTGGGAATCGCGCCCGCGACGAACGCGCCGATCGAGCAGAGGGTCGTCGACGCACCCATGATGTACAGGAGCGGGAACACGACGGCGCTGGTGCCGAAGGCGACGATCGAGCCGATCGTGTAGCGCGTGATCCGGGTTCCCAAAGCGGATCGCCTCACCTGCTGAATGCGTTGAGACAACACGGGACGTCAGATCCTAGCGTTTCAACATGCTTGATTGCCACGGGGATTTTCCCGCTTTATGTCAGCCTTATGCCGGGGGCCGGCTGCCGGGCGGCACGATACGTTGGCTGCCGGCATGCGCATTCAGTCCGCAGGCGATCCGATCGCCCTCGACGACGATCTCGTCATCGCCGGCGAGAACGTCCCGGTACTGGATCGGCTGCCGGCGGGCACGTTCGATCTGATCTACCTCGACCCGCCGTTCAACACCGGCCGGTCGCAGGCGCGCTCGTCCCTCGAGATGACCGCCGACCCGGAGGCGCGGCGTGTCGGCTTCGGCGGCCGGACATACCGTTCGAGGCTGTTGCAGCGCGTCAGCTACGACGATCAATTCGGCGACTACCTGGGCTTTCTCGAGCCGAGGCTGGCCCGGGCACGGGAGCTGCTGGCACCGCATGGGACGCTGTACTTCCACATCGACTATCGCGAGGCCCATTACTGCAAGCTGCTGCTCGACGAGCTGTTCGGACGAGACGCGTTCCTCAACGAGATCATCTGGGCCTACGACTACGGCGCCAAGCCGCGCCGCCGGTGGCCGGCAAAACACGACACGATCCTCGCCTACGTCCGGACGCCGGGCGGCCACCACTTCGACGCCGACGCCGTCGAACGCGAGCCGTACATGGCCCCCGGCCTGGTCGGCCCGGAGAAGGCCGCGCGGGGAAAACGTCCGACCGACGTCTGGTTTCACACGATCGTGCCGACGAACGGCGCCGAGAAGACCGGCTATCCGACCCAGAAGCCCGCCGGGGTGCTCCGGCGCCTCGTGTCGGCGTCGTCGCGTGCGGGCGGGTGGTGCCTGGATCCGTTCGCCGGCTCGGGCACGCTCGGAGCCGTGTGCCGAGAGCTCAGTCGCCGCTTCGTCCTGGTCGACTCCAATCCCACCGCGATCGAGGTCATCCGCCGGCGGCTGGGGGACGAGCCGGACACCATCAGCTCCCCTGACCCCGCACGAGCGGCACGAACCTGACCGGGTCCAGGCGCTCGGCCACGAGCCGGCCGCCGGTGCGCCGCACCCGCGTCAGATGCTGACGGCGGGTTCCGACCGGCGCCACGAGGCGGCCGCCGTCGGCGAGTTGCCGCGTCAGCTCGAGCGGCATCTCCTCTCCGGTGGCGGCGGCGACGTTGATCGCGTCGAAGGGCGCCCGCTCCGGCAGTCCCATCCACCCGTCGCCGACGACGCAGCGGACGTTCCCGTAGCCGAGGTCGGACAGGACCCGCGCGGCCGCGCTGCTCAGCTCGCGGTGGCGCTCCACCGTCCACACCTCGGCGGCGAGCAGGCTGAGCAGGGCCGCGTGATAGCCGGAGCCGGTACCGATGTCGAGCACGCGATCCTCCGGCCGCAGCTCGAGCAGCTCCAGCATCCGAGCCACCACCGCGGGCTGAGAGATCGTCTGGTCGCAGGCGATCGGCAGCGCGACGTTCTCATAGGCGCGCGCCCGCTTTTCCTCCGGGACGAACCGTTCCCGGGGCACCGTCGCCAGCGCCCGGAGCACCCGCTCGTCGCGGACCGCCGGAGCCAGCCGGCGGGCACGTGCGATTGCGTCCTCCACGTGTTCAATTGTCCCGGTCCGGCGGGTTGGCGACGGCACGGCCCGCCTCGGTGGGCAGCGGTACGAATCGCACGGGACGCTCGACGCGGATATCCAAGCCAACGCACTCGGCGGCTGAGCCGGACTTCCCAGGCAGCAAACGGGCCGGCGCGGTCATCCGCGACGGCCCGCCGAACTAGGTAAGCGCCCGGGGCTACGCGTCGACGTCGATCGCCCGACGGCCGGGACCGCGAGATCCCGGCACACCGCGCCGGACCCGATGGCGTTCCGGAATGCGCTGCGCGCGCGCCTCGGCACCCTTTGTGAGATACGTCGCAAACGGGCGGTCGCTGACGATCCCCCAGGCGCAGAGCCCGACGATCCCTACCACGACGCCCATGATGAAGACGATATTCAGGATGATCATGATGGTCGGCATTCGTCGACCTCGCTTTCTGTGCTCGGATTCGTGGAACACCTTGAGCCTTCCCGGCGCGCGTGAGCCGGGTGTAGGAGCTGCATAAGTGCTATGTGTGAGGCGTCTGGAGCGGTCGCCGTCGAGGACGCGTCCGCGCGCGGCTCTGCTCACGCGGCGGGCGAGGCCGGATCCAGCCGATAGCCGAGGCCGCGCAGCGTGGCGATGCTGATCGCGGAACCGAGCTTGCGGCGCAGCGCGGCGACGTGGGCGTCCACCGTCTTCGGGCTGATCGCATCTGTGCCCCAGACCAGCTCGAGCAGCTGCTCGCGAGTGTGGATCCGGGCCGGGTAGCGCAGCAGCGCGCCGAGCAGATCGAACTCGCGGCGCGTGAGCTCCACCTGACGCCCCGACGCAGTGCAGCGGCGCGCCTCAAGGTCGAGCTCGAGCTTCCCGGTGCGCAGCACGGTCTGCTCGGTACCGAAGCCGCGGGCCCGGCGCAGCTGGGCGCGCATGCGGGCGGTCACCTCGGGCATCGAGAGCGGCTTGACGACGTAGTCGTCGGCGCCGGCGTCGAGCCCGGCGATGCGTGCCGCCTCGTCCCGGCCGGCGGTCAGCATGATGATCGGGACGGTCGACTCGCGCCGCACGCGGCGCACGAGCTGGAGACCGTCGATCTCGGGGAGCATCGGGTCAACCAGCGCGATGTCGACCGTGCCGCGGCGCAGCACGAGGAGGGCCTCCAGGCCGCTGCTCGCCTCGAGGACTTGGAACCCGTCGCCCCGGAGGTACGCCGTGATCACCTGCCGGAGGCGGCGATCGCCGTCCGCTACCAGAACACGACCACCGGTGGTTGCCATCTGCTACCAGGCCATTCGTTCGTCATGGTGTCCCACAGCCCCGAGGTGGGTAATGGGGCACCATGACAACCACGGTGATCATCCTGAACCTGGCGATGTCGGTGCCGGCCGTCCTTGTGCTGACAGCCACCGCGCTGTGCGTACTGCGGCTATGTCCGGCTACGCCGGGGGAAGAGGGCCGCGCTGACTGGCGCGGCCCCTTCCGCCGCCCGTTCGCGGGCGGGCCGTGTCAGCGCACCGCCGCATCGATCGCCACAGCGACGAACAGCAACGCGAGGTAGAGCAGCGAGAAATGAAAGAGCAGGGCGGCGCGCGCAGGCGACCTGTCGCGCGAGAGCCGCCACGCGAGCACGCACAGCACCCCTCCCAAGGTCGCGGCTCCGGCGACGTACACCAGCCCGAACGTGCCGACCGCCCCGGGCACCAGCGTGACCGCCAGGAGCACGATCGAGTACCAGAACACCAGTCGGGCGGTGGTGCGCGGCCCCCGCACGACCGGCATCATCGGCACCTCCGCCGCGGCGTAGTGGCGAACGAGCAGGAGCGCCAGCGCCCAGAA
>DASZMU010000190.1:0-10431 GCA_035551695.1 Solirubrobacteraceae bacterium | reverse complement strand
GGCGGCGGCGGATCGGCGGGCGGGGCCGGCGGGTCGACGGGCGGCGGCGGATCGGCGGGCGGGGCCGGGGGATCGGCGGGCGGGGCCGGCGGATCGGCGGGCGGGGCCGGCGGATCAGCGCCGGCGGCCGGCTCCAGCAGCGGCCGGCCCGACCGGACGTCGTCCTCGCCGAGGTCCATCGTCCGCCAGCTGTGACCCGGCGCTCCCAGAACCTCCGGCATCGGTCGGCGTTCGTCGGCCGGGCGCGCGTGCGGGACGCCCGGCGGCCCCGCGTCCGTGTCCGGCATCGCCTCATCCCCGTCGCCGGCGCCCGGCGCGACGTCGCCGGACTCCGGTCCGGCGTCGGCCGGCGGAGGCGAGGCTCCGGCTCCAGGCCCGAGCGGGTCCTCGCCCACCGGCGATGCGCCTCCGGGCACGGTTTCCTCGAGGCGGGGCTCCGCCAGCGCGCGCAGTCGCCGCGGCAGATCGCCGGCAAGATCCCCCGCCACGTCCGCGGCCGCGTCGGCTCTCTCGGCGGTGGTCATCAACCCGCGTCCGCCGCCGGCCCGGAGCCCACCCGCGGCCGCCCCGGCGATCTCGTGCAGCGGGAGCAGCCGCATCAGCGCCCAGGGCGATAATGCCGCCAGCATCACGAGCGTGGCTCCGGTGAGCATCGCGGCCGGACCGGGGAAGGCCGCATGACCTAGCGCGGCGCCGCCCAGAGCCAGCACGGCCACGATCGCGAACTTGGACAGGATGAGCGAGACGAGTATCTCGACCGCTCGCGCGGCCCAGATGCGCCGGGCGGGCCACACCATCGCGGCGAAAAACAGCGGCAGCATCAGCACGATCACGTAGACGGCGGCGCTGCGGATGTCGAGCTCCACCCACAGCGAGATCGTCACGCCCGCGGTGAGAAGCGCGATGAAGAACGCCACAAACACACTGCGACCGATGAGGGCTGCGGCTCCGCCGAAACCCACCGCCCGGTCGAGGAACGCGGCGCCGGCCTGTCCTGACGCACTCGACACAAGGGCCGACATCTCATCGGAGCCGGCCAGCAGCAACATTGTCAGCGGCGCCGCCACCCCCACGGCGAGCAGGGCGAGCGGCAGATAGCCGAACGCTGCGCGCGCGAGGAGGGCGAGGTCGGAGCGCATCATCGCCTGAATGGCCGCGGCGAACAGAAACGGCAGCGTCAGCAGCGCCGAGACGGCGGCCATCCGCCAGTACGCGGCGGAGAACCACGTGCTCGTCAGGTTTGGGCGTGTCGTAGCTCCGATCACCTTCGCCGTCGCCTGGAGCAGGTACCGCGCGCCGCCGACCGCCGCGGTCGCGATCGCGGCCAGGCCGACCGTCGCCGTCGCCGTCTTGCCCGCCGCACCGGTCAACGCGTCCAGCGCACCGCCGAGATGTCCTCCCAGCAGCTGCTTGCCGGCTCCGATGAGCTGGCCGGGATGAGAGGCGACACCGCATGCCTTCGACACCAATGTGCTGACAAGCCCCGTCAGCGAGCAGACGGCGCCGGCTGGGCTGAGAGCCTGGGCCGGCGGAGCCGACACGCCCATCCAGACGACCGCTACGACCACCACCAGCGCGACCGTCCTCGTCAACGCGGTCACTTGGCCGTCGCTCCCAGGTGCGCGAAGAAGTTGATCAGCCCCGGCGCGGCGCCGACGAGCAATGCCGCCGCGCCTGAGACCAGCGCCGCCATCCGCCCGCGGGCCGCGTAGTGATGGTTGTGCGTGTGTGACGCGACCGCCCAGAGGCCGGCGCCGATGAAGGCGCCGAGCAGGGCGATCACCAGAGCCCACGCCTCGGCGCCGTTGACCAGCTGTTGCAGCACGTTGCTGCCCGGAAGCCCCTGCAGGTCTGGGTGAGCCGTCACGGCCGCGACGCTCGCAGCGTTCACGACGTACCTCCTTCACTGAGTCTAATTGAGCCAAATAAGTTGCAAGGAGCCTAGCCGAGAATGAGGATACGTGGTAGCTTCAATCGCAAATAATTAGTCTCAATTGGACTCGGAGGGCGTGATGGTGGTTCTGGGACAGGGCAGCGGCTCGACGTCGACCGGCATCGATGTCGGCGAGATCTACGTCGGCAACGCTGCAAGGGTGCGTCGGCTGGTTCGCCACAGCGTGCGAGCCCCGGAGCCGGTGATCGAGGACGCCTGTCAGACCGCGTGGACGCGCCTGGTGCGCGACCGGCGACGCGTCTGCCCGGACAAGGCGGTGCCCTGGCTGGTCACGACGGCGGTGAGGGAGGCGGTGAGGCTGACCCGGCGGGGCGGCCGCGAGGTCTTCCTCGAGGAGCTGCTCGACGAGAGTGGCGAGCTGCATGAGCTCGCCGTACCCGGACTGGAGGAGACCGCAGAGCACCACGCGCGCCTCGATGCGGTCCGGCTGCTCCCGGAGCGACAGCAGCGGCTCGTCTGGTTGCAGGCGCTCGGCTGGAGCTACGCCGAGATGGCAGAGCAGACGGGAGCGACGACGCGCACCATCGACCGCCAGCTCGTGCGGGCCCGGCGACGGCTGGCGGTGTCAGCCGCGGGGTGACGGCCGCCGGTGAGCCCGGGTCGCGGGCGCGACTTCGCGTGGCGCCGCGGCCTGCACAACGCGACAAACCCACGGGCCGCTGGGGGGATTTGTCGCAAACGGGGGGCAGGGCGTGCGTGTGGTGACAAATCATCCTGCGGGTAGCCGATTTGCCGCGATCTGCACGCTGAAATCCGGGGCAACGCCAAGATTCGAGGGCCGGGAGCGAGCCTCACCGCTCCGGGCTACCCCGGCGCCCCCCGGCGCCCCCCGGCGCCGACCCGGCTACCCCGGCGCCGACCCGGCCACCCCGGGCCCCCCGGCCCATCCCGGCGCCACCCCCGGCGCCCCCGCCCGCGACACGACGGCGCCCGCGCTTACCGTTTCGCCCGGCCGCGCTTGCGCCGCCGGCGCTCCGCCGGGCTCAGCTTGCGCGGCTTGGGCGGCGGCTTGGATCCCGTTCGGCGGCTCTCGCCACCGGCCCCCGCCGCTCCCGAGCGTCCCCGCACCGGGGCCCGTCGGCGGGCGTCGCGCCAGATGAAGTACGAGATCCCGCCGATGAGCACCACCGCACCGACCACGATGGCCAGCGCGCTCCCCGTGCTCAGGCTGCTGCCGCCCGCCGTGGCGGTGGAGTTGGTCGCGACGACGGTGGGGCTGGTGCTCGTCGTCGTCGGCACCGGCGAGACCGGGTTGACGCCGGAGAGGGGATTGCTGGTGGCCGGGGTCGCCGTCGACGGCGTCGTCGCGGCGGCCGTCGCCGTCGGCCCGGGGGCCGTTGTGCTCGATGCCGTCGCGCTCGAGTGCGTGGCTGCGAGCGCCGCCGGTGCGGCCGCCAGCATCAGGGCACCCGGCGACGCGGCCAGCGCCAGAGTCGCCGTGAGACTCCTCAGCGCTCCGCCGGCCCGCCGCCGGGACAACGAGCGGCCGCCCATCAGCGCTCGGACGCGAGTGGCTGCTCCATCGCCGGCGTCGTCGGCGGGTTGCGGTACGGATCCTCGTTCTCCTGGTGCTCCTCGTGGTAGACACTCTCGGCGTTGACCGCCCAGATGTCGTGGTGGGTACCCAGGAGGATGTTGTCGACCGCTCGCATCGCGGTCAGCATCGAGTGGTCGGAGTTGTTGTAGCGGTGCAGTCCGTTGCGGCCGACCTGGGTGATGTTGGAGATCGTCTCCAGCCAGGCGCGGATCGTGGCGACGCGCTCGGCATAGAGCTCGTCGTAGATCGGATACGCCTTGTGGACGCGCTCGACGAAGCCGAACTTGACCTTGCTCGCCGTGGCCAGATGCAGCTTCTCGATCTCCTGCGACGCCATTGCCACGAGATCGTCGTCCGGAGTGCTCCACAGGTCGTCGCCCTCGAAGCAGAAGTACTCCATGCCGACCGAGGCATCGGAGTCGTTGGGCACCATCCACGGGCTCCAGGACTTGAAGTTCTGGATGCGAAGCACGCGCACGCCCGGCTGATGGATGTAGATCCAGTTGTCCGGGAACAGGTCCCCACCCTCGATCACCAGGAGCACCGTGAGGAACTCGCGGTAGCGCAGGCCGCGCGCCGCGTCGCGAACCTCGACCGGCGCCTCCGGCTCCGTGATCCCCACCGTCGTGCGCAGGGGCAGCGAGGAGATGACATGCGAGGGGTAGAGCGTCTCGCCCCCGGCCACGACCTCACTCACCCGCCCGTCGGATACCCGCAGCCGCGTGACCGGCGCGTTCAGGCGGATCTCGCCCCCCTGCTCGCGGATGTCGGCGGTCATCTGCTCCCACATCTGCCCCGGGCCGAAGCGGGGGTAGTTGAACTCGGAGATCAGCGACTTGATCTTGTTGCCCTCATTGCCGAAGAACGCGGCCTTGGCGGCGGAGAAGAACGACAAGCCCTTGATTCGCTGAGCGGCCCACTCGGCTCGGATCTCGTCGGCCGAGACGCCCCACAGCTTCTCGGTGTAGGTCTTGAAGAAGTGCTGATACAGCCGCTTGCCGAAGCGGTTCGACACCCATGCCTCGAAGGTGTCCTCGCGCCCCTTGGGCTTGACCGCGGCAACGAAATAGGAGATCAGGCAGCGGGTGAGCTCGACGGGTCCCAGCTTGCGGATCACGTCCATGCCCTGGAGCGGGTACTCGAGGAACTTGTCGTTCCAGTAGATCCGGCTCTGGCGCGGACGCTTGAGGAACTCCTCCTTCATGATCTCGTGCCAGAGGTCGTCGACCTCCTTGACCTTGGTGAAGAAGCGGTGGCCGCCGAGGTCGAAGCGGTAGCCATCGCGCACCTGGGTCCGAGCGATGCCGCCGACCTGGTCCGTCGACTCCAGCACGATCACCGGCTTGCCCTGCTTGGCGAGGAGGTATCCGGCGGTCAGCCCCGCGGGTCCGGCGCCGAGGACGACGACGGGGTGCTCCGGCGTGATCTCCGCGCCGGCGATGGTGGTGTCTGTCGGATTGATCTCAGTCATCGTCTCAGTCGGTTATGAGGCCCTCTGGTAGAGCACTGCTGCGCTCGCGATGCAGCACGCGCTTCGGTAGTTGTGAGGCGCCCAGGCGATCGGTTTCAGCCTTCCCTCGGCGACATCCCTGGTCAGGATCTGGCCCCACTGGGCGGAGCGTCGCCTCACCAGCTGGGTCCACCGCCCGTTCCAGTTCTTGGCGCCTTCGGTCAACGGACGCACATAGAGCAGCTGTTGGCCGGGCTTGAGACTAGCAACCAGAGGACCGAGGATCCTCGGTGGGGCGGCTCCTTGCAGCCGGCCCATCGCCCCTGACCACCTCATGTAGCTGGGGTCGGTGACCGGCCCGGTCGTGCTTGCGAATCGCAGCCCACCGGGGAGGTAGTACGCCGCCAGCGGCGTCTGCTCAGGTTGGGCGACGACGACCAGGTCGCCGGGGTGCAGCAGCGGCGACATCTCGGCTGCCACGTCCTGCATGTCGCTCTTGTAGGACGGCGCAAACGAGGCGGGGTTCGCCAGGAAGGCGACGCAGAAGATCATCGCTGCGACTCCGACCACCCGCGCCCGGGCCGACCCCAGCGCGGCGAACAGCAGCAGCGGCGCGAGGATCCCGGCGAAGTAGCGCCAGGCCCAGACCGGCGCGATGAAGCCCGTGACGCGTCCCAGCACGAGCGCCGCAGCCGGGATCGCGAGCAGCGACCACATCGCCATCGCCTCCGGTGAGCGCCGGCGGCCGGAGACGGCGAGCGGCACGACGCCCGCGAGCACCGCGATGAGCAACGTGACGTCGACGCGCTCTGAGCCGAGGATCTGGCTGGGAACGGTGAACCCCAGCAGCGGGGCGTAGTGAAACGGCGCGGTGTCATGGGCGATCTGGCTGATGATGGTCGGCAGCCAGGGCAGGTAGACGATCAGCGCGCCGCCGAAGCACAGCAGGGCGTCGCGCAGGATGCCCCGGCGGGCGTCCGAGGCGGCGCCCCGCCACACCACGACCACCGCCATGGCGGCGCCGAACCAGTACAGGAGCGCCGTGCCCTGGGTGTAGAGCATCAGAGCGAGCCCGGCGCCGAACAGCCACAGCCAGCGGCGCCGCCGGTACACGAACCCGTGGAGGAAGCCCATCGTCGCCAGCAGGCCGAGCATCACCATCAGCGCATACGGCTGGGTCTCCTGCGCGTAGCGCGTGAGGAACGAGCTGAACGCGAACAGGATCGCCGCGAAGATGCCGGCGCGCCGGCCGGCGATCCTCCACGCCGCCCACATCGCGACCGGAATGGTGAGCAGGCCGATGATCAGCGACAGCGCATGGGTGGCGGTCTGGCTCGCACCGAACAGATCAATCCAGACGTGCAGCAGCACGTAGTAGAGCGGGGCGGACCCGGCCTCCCGCAACACGCCCGGAAGGGCCCCAAACGAGTGCTGGGCGACCCCGGTGGCGATCGCCTCCTCAAACCACAGCTGTCCATGGAGCGCGCGCGTGCGCAGGACGGCCGAGATCGCCACGAGCACGACCAGGATCCCGGCGGTCGTCAGCTTCCGGGGCAGGCGCTCAAACCAAGCGGGAGCGTGGAGCTCGGCGATCGGCGGCACCTCCAGCAGGGAGCCGAGGGCCTGTCTGGCGGTGGGGCGTCTGGGCGGAGTGACGGTCGTCATCGGTGCATCAGGGGGTCGGCCGGAACGCCGGCTAGCCGACCTTCTGGTAGAGCACGGCGCTGTTGCCGACGCAGCACGCGCCGCGGTATCGGTGCGGCGCCCAGGCGATCGGCCTGAGCGTTCCGTCGGCCACATCGCTGGTGAGGACCTCCCCCCACTGCGCGGCGCGCCGGCGCACCATCTGCGTCCACGGTGCCTCCCAGTTCTGGGCGCCCTCGGTCAGCGGCCTGATGTAGAGCAGATCCTGTCCCGGTGCCAGACGACCCAGCACGGCCGCCGCCGTGAGCTGGGGGTTGGTGTCGGTCAGTCGCTTGAGCGCGCCGACCCAGTCCATGTAGCGGGGGTCGGTGACGACGCCGGCGGTGTTGGCGAAGCGCAGGCCGCCGGGCAGGTAGTACCAGGCGAGCGGAGTCTCTTCGGGCTGGCCGACGACGACCGCGTCGCCGGGGCGCAAGAGCGGCGACATCTCGGCCGCCACGTCGCGCATGTCGCTCTTGTTCTGCGGCGTGTACGTGCTCGGATTGGCCAGGAACGCGACCGCCAGTGCGATCGCGACGAGGCCGAGCAGGCCCGCCCGGGCACAGCCCCAGGCGATCAGCAGCAGCAGCGCGCCGATGACCGGGGCGAAGTACCGGACCACGAAGGCCGGGTTGAGCTGCGATTCCACCCACGCCACCGCCAGCGTCGCGACGACCAGTGCGAGCAGCGTCCACGCGGCTGTCCACTCCAGCGACGGCCGGCGGCGACGCATCAGCAGCGGCGCGATCCCAACTGCCGCCGGGACGATCAGGGCCATGGTGATCCGGTCCCCGCCGAGGACACCCCGCGACAGCAGGATGGGGGCGCCGAACCGGGGCGTGTTGTCCCACGGCGCGGCGGTGTTCGCCGCCTGGAAGAGCAGCGTTGGGACCCACGGCAGGTACAGGATCCCGGCCCCCACGAACGTGATGATCGCGTCGCGGAGCAGTCCGCGGCGGTCGTCGGTGGCGATCAGCGCCGGGATCAGCGAGATCGCTGAGCCGAGGAAGAAGAACGTCCCCCAGGTGTGGGTGTAGAGCATCAGTGTCAGCGCGCCGCCGAACAGCAGCAGGTAGCGCCGGCGGCGATAGACGAAGCCGAGCAGGAAGCCGGCTGTCGCGGCCACGCCGAGCAGCGCCATCAGCTCGTACATGCGCGTCTCCTGCGCGTAGGCGGTCAGCCACGCGTTGAACGCGAACAGGAGCGCCGCCATGATCCCGGTCCGCCGGCCGAACAGCGTCCAGGCCGTCCAGCCCCCGAGCGGGATCGTCAGCACGCCGAACAGCAGCGAGAGCGAATGCGTGGCGCTCTCGCTGTCGCCGAACCACGACATCCACACGTGCAGCAGCATGTAGTACAGCGGCGGATTGCCGTCGTAGCGCAGGACCCCCGGGATCTGGCTGAGTGGATGCAGCGAGATCCCGGTCGTGATCGCCTCGTCCATCCAGTACTGCCCGCCGATGTACCGCGAGCGCAGGAGCGCCGACAGCGCCATCAGCGCGATCAGCCCACCGCTGATCCACAGCCAGGCCGGGACGCGCTGCAGTCGCTCCGGCAGGATGGAGACCGAGTCCGGTCGAGGCGACCCGGGCGAGCCGACGCCGGGCTGAGGAGCGGTGACGGTGGCCATCAGCGGACGCCCGTGGGCCTTACGCCGATGTGCCGGGGCAGCGGTAGGTGAACATGTGCACGGGGCCGCTGGTGCCGACGTAGTGGTAGGTGACGGCCGGCCAGCTCGAGAGGTGCGGGAGTCGCGCCGCGGACCGGGTGTCCCGCGTCTGCAGGATGACGTTCGGAGGCGGGCCGGGCTCCGAGCCGGCGAGCGGCGATGCCTCGACTCGGGTGGTGGGCACGCCGAGGGCCCAGGACACCATCGGCACCTGGAAGCCCTCGGTCATCACGCTGCCGCAGGCCAGCGCCTTCTTGGCGCCGCCGAACCGGGCGATGATCGCGTTCATGCCCTCGCGCAGGTGCGCCTGGTAGATGAGCGACCCGTGCGTGCGTGGGATCGAGATCAGGTTGGAGCCGACCCAGTTGGGGCCGAACATGAACACGAGCGCCAGAACCCCGGCGCCGGCCCATCGCGCGGCGCCGCTCGCACCCCTCGTCTCCTCGCGGCGCGACCGGCTGGCGGCCCCGAATATCCGCGGCGCGACGGCGGCGAGCTCCGCCGCCGCCCAGCCGAAGCCGACAGCGCCGCAGATGTCGACGAGCGCAGCGCCGAGCACCAGGTAGCGGTTGTTACCGGAGAAGCCGGCCTGGGTCATGATCGCGATGAGCACGAACCACGCCAGACCGCCGAGTCCGATGAGCGCGGTCGTGATCCGGGCGCGGTTCGCCGGCGTCGACACCCCGGCACGGCCCTCCCGGCGCCACGTGCGCCAGACGATCGCCGCCACGGCCAGGATGAGGAGTGCCGCCACGACCTTGATCCGCAGGAGCATCGTCGGCCAGGCCGCGCGCGAGAGCTCGGCCTCGAACGGGCTGGATGCGAATGCGAGGCTGTTGGACCGCGGGTGAACCGCGCGCGTGACGCTGCAGCTGAAGGATCCGCATCCGAGCCGGACGGGTACGAACCAGACGACGAGGACGAGAACGGCGCTCGCCACGACGACCGCCCGCGCGCCCGGGTCCCTCCACAGCAGCCACAGTCCAAGCAGCCCCCAGAACAGCCAGATCTCCGGACGGTCCAGAGCAACGAAGAAGCCGACCACGAACGCTTGGCGCGGCCGGCCGTCGAGCACGCGCTCGGTCGCGATCAGCAGCAGCGCGGTCGCAAGTCCCTCCGAGTAGCCGAGCGCGTTGGAGGAGACGAAGCCGCCGGAAGCCGACAGGGCGAGCGCCACGGCGCCGATGACGCCCGCGAGCAGAGCGGGCGCGATCGCGGTCATCCGCCCGGTGTCGCTCGCCGTCTCGCCGAACAGCCCCGGCACCTGGCGCGTCAGCCGGTACGCGAGGCGGAACACCATCACGACGGCCGCCAGGGCCCCGGCGCGGGCGACCACGAGCCACAGGTCCGGTGCGGCGTTGCCGAACAGGGCGAAGGGGATCGTGAAGATCATCGGCAGCGGCTTCCACGAGGTACCGCCCGTCGTGATCGTCAGCTGTCCGTGGACGATCTCACGCGACCACAACAGCCACGACCACGGGTCGTAGCTTGGGGTCGAGGGGATGAGCAGCGAGAGCGCTCCGACGAACAGGCACGCTGCCGCCAGCGCCAGGTAGAAGTTCCGCCCGGCGCGGAGCCAGTTCATGCGAACATTGGCGGTGGAGGCCGGAGGGGGAGCCGACGCTGCCGGGGTGGCCGGGAAATCAGTCGTGGAGGCGGTGACCACGCCGGCCGCCAGTTGGCGGTGCATCAACCGGAGACCCCCTGGGCCACGCAGTCCTCGACTTTGCTCAGCATCGAGTCAGAGGCCCGGTTCGGATAGAGCAGCGCCGAGCCGATCACCTCGGCCGGCTGCGCCTGCCCGTGGATCTGGACGCCCTGGGCGTCGCCGGGGGTGGGCTCGAAGCTGACCGTCGGGCCGTACGGTAGGGCGCCGACCTGGAAGCCGGGCAGGCTCTGGCCGGCGACGGTGACCTGCTCAGGGCGGACGGCGATGTGCTCCTGCTGGAGACAGAGGATGTGCTTGGTGCTGGGGTCGTCGACACCCTGTTGGCTCTTGGCGATTGCTGCCGGTGTGCCGGCCTCCGGCTTGGAAGTCGTCCCACACGCTGACAGCGAAAGCGCGGTCAGCCCGACGGCCACCGCCAGCTTCGCAGAGGGCATGAGGCAAGAGGGTAGTGGATGATGTGGCGTCTGGT
>DASZMU010000189.1:0-23302 GCA_035551695.1 Solirubrobacteraceae bacterium | reverse complement strand
GCGAACAGGTCCTGGAACGAGCCCTGGGCGCCGTCGACGTGGCGGAAGTCATCGATCGTCGCCCCCTTGGCGTCGATCCCGGCCGCCAGCGCGTACTCGATCGCCTCGCGCAGCGCGGCGAGCTGCGCCCGGGTCAAGGCGCCCGCCGGCCGCAGCGGATGGATCCGCGCTCGGAAGAGCGCCTCGTCGGCGTAGATGTTCCCCACCCCCGCGATGCGCCGCTGGTCGAGGACGAACGCCTTGACCGGCGCCGTCCGGCCGCGCGCGGCGGCGCGCAGGTAGTCGGTGGTGAACGCCGGCGTCAGCGGCTCGGCCCCCAGCCGCTCCCCCAGATACGCGTCACGCGCGGGCTCGCCGAACACCAGGTGCGCGGTGCCGAACCGGCGCGGGTCGTTGTAGATGATGCGGTGCCCCTCGTCGAGTCCGAACCGCGCCCGAGTATGCGGCGGATCGACCCCCGGGTCGAACAGCAGCGCACCGGTCATCCGCAGGTGGATGAGGAGGAAGACCTCGCCGGTGAGCCGCCACACGAGGTACTTGCCGGAGCGGCCGACCCGCTCCACCACCCGTCCCCGCAGCGCGTCCTCGACTGCGCGCGGCGGCTCCGGCCGCGTCCACCGCGGGTCGAGGATCTCGACGTCGAGCAGCGTGCGCCCCTCCAGGTGGGGCGCCAACTGGCGGCGGATCGTCTCGACCTCTGGGAGCTCAGGCACAGACGCTCATTAAAGGAGGAGCGGCCGGCCCCAGTCGCGTCAGTCCTCCCCATCCCAGTAGTCGGCGATGGGCTCGAGCCGAGCGATCACCCCTACGCCCCAGAACGCGAGCTTGTTCGAGCGCGGGTAGAAGCAGATGTCCCCCGCCTCGCGCGTCCCGTACGCCAGGTACGTCAGGTCTGTCTCCGCGCGGAACGCATGGGCGACGCCGGTCCCGGCCGGCCGCGCGATCACATGCCCGGGGCGCACGGCGGTCTCCTCGTCGCCGAGCACCAGGACGCCGGCGCCGTCGAGGATGACGAAGATCTCCTCCTCCAGGGAATGGCAGTGCTGCGGGGCCGCGTACCGGCCGGCCGCCACCTCCACGTGCTGGAGCCCGGTGAGGCGGGAGCCGGCGGCGCGCCCCAGGTTGCGCCGGGTGCGGACGACCCGGGGGCGCTCGACCCGCTCGGCGTCGACCTCGTCGAGGTTGACGATCGTCGGCGGGCGCTCGCCCCGCTCGGCCGACGTGTCCGGCAGGCCGGGCGGCCCGAGCTCCGCCTCGCGAACGTGCTGGAGCGGCGTCCCGTCGTCCGGCCCCGGGATCGACTCCACCCCCCGGCGCCCGAGCATCGACAGCCCCAGCCGCGGGAGCTGGAGGCTCTCGTCGTACTCGCGCGGCCCAAACGCGAGCACGTCGAGACCCTCGTCGGCGCGCAGGCTGTGCCCGCCGCGGCGGGGGTGGTAGACGATGCAGTCGTCGGCGCCGATGGCGGCGGTGGCGCCGTCGTGCCACGACACCCCGCGGCCGGACAGAACGTAGAAGATCTCCTCGGACCGGCCGTGGTCGTGCACCGGCGTCGACCACCCGCCCGCCGGCAGCTGGATCCGCCGCACGCCGACGGTCGCGCAGCCGGCCGCGTCACCGAGCATCGTCCACCGCCCGCGGATGTGCCCGAGGGCGTACTCGCGGGCGGGGGCGTCGTCGAAGTGAGTGATCCCCACGCCTACGTATTCTGCTCGGCGCCGTTGATCTGCGCCCGCGGATGGGCGTCGAAGTAGACGTCGCGCAGGCGCTCGGCCGACAGGTGGGTGTAGATCTGGGTCGTGCCGATGTCGGCGTGTCCCAACATCTCCTGCAGCGAGCGCAGGTCGCAGCCGCCGGCGAGCAGGTGGGTGGCGAACGTGTGACGCAGCGTGTGGGGGCTCATCCGGTCGGCGAGCCCGGCGCTCCGCGCGTGGCCCTGGACGATCCGGTACAGCCCCTGCCGGGAGAGCCCGGTGCCGCGGAGGTTGACGAACACGTGGGACTCGTCGCACAGTCCGACGAGCCGCGGGCGCGCTTTCGTCAGATAGTCGTTCAGGGTGGCGATCGCCTTGCTGCCGATCGGCACGAGCCGCTCCTTGGAGCCCTTGCCCCGGGCGCGCAGCATCCCCGCCTCCAGGTCAAGCTCGGACAGCTCGAGCGTGATCGCCTCCGACGCGCGCAGCCCGCAGGCGTACATCGTCTCCAGCAACGCCCGGTCGCGCAGGGCTGCCGACGAGGTCCCGGTCGGCTGGGCCAGCAGCCGGTTGACCTCGTCGCGCGTGAGCACCTTGGGCAGGCGCCCGCGTGAGCGCGGCGGCCGCAGCTCGGCGGTGGGATCGTGGTCCATGATCTGCTCGCGGCGCAGGTGGCGGTAGAACGAGCGCAGGCAGGCGATCTTGCGCTGCAGCGTCGCCGGCGCGAGCGGCGGCCGGCCGTCCCGCCCGTCGGCGAGCTCTGAGACGAACGCCGCCAGGTCGGCGGGCTCGGCCTCGAGTGGATCGCGTCCCCGCCGGGCGAGGAAGAGGCCGTACTGCTGCAGGTCGGAGCGGTACGCCTCGAGCGTGTTGCGCGACAGCCCCCGCTCCAGCTCGAGCGCCGCCAGGAACTCGAGCGTCAGGTCCGTCAGCCGGCGCTGGATAGGGGATGCCTCGGCGATCGCCATCGTCGCCTATTTCGCCCCCGGCGCGGGCGTCTCCTCCGGCAGGTTGGCGAATTGGGCGAATTGCTGGCGCAATTCGCTTAAGACAATCGCCTCCCGGCGATTGCCGGGAGTCAGCGTCGGACGCCGCGGGTCTCGAGCCAGAGCAACGCGATGAGCGTCTTGGAATCCTCGGTCTCGTCGATCGCGGCGCTGAGACGGTCGCGTGGCCACGGGACGACCTCGATCCGCTCATCCTCGTCGGCCTCGGCCGGCTCCTCGGTGTCGGCCAGGTCGGTGGCCTCAAACAGCCACACGCGCTCGTCGCTGAAGCCCGGGCTGGTGTAGAAGGCGTTGAGCTCCTTCCAGGTGGCGGCGGTCTTGGCGATCTCCTCGGCGAGCTCGCGTTGCGCGCACGCCAGCGGCTCCTCGCCCTCGACGTCGAGTTTGCCGGCCGGGATCTCGAGCGAGGCCGTCAGTCCGGCGGACTCGCGCGGCTGGCGCGTCAACCACACGTGCTCGTCGTCGTGGGCCAGGATGCCGACGGCGCCCGGATGCCACACCTTGTCGCGCGCCACGACCGCTCCGTCGGCATGGCGGAAGTGCTGGACCCCGGCCGTCACGATCTTGCCGTGCCACATGATCTCCGCGCCGATCGGCTCAAATCCGCTCATCTCCGGGCCTCCGCGCGTCCTCCGCCCGGCGGCGGACCGGATCCCTCGCCGGTCAGCTCGACCGCCGCTTCGTCGACGAGCGCGGTCGCGATGTCCAGCAGGTCCTCCAGCGACTGCGCACTGATCCGCTCGGTCGGCTCATGGTTGTGCTCGGTGCCGTCGGCCAGGCAGATGCAGTGAAAGCCGGCGACCTGGAACGAGTTGGCATCGGTCGCTCCGCCGGTCGTGATCCGCCGGGGCTCGTAGCCGCAGGTCCGGAGCGCGCGTTCGGCGACTACCAGCTCCGGGGCGCTCGGCTTGGTCCGGAAGCCTGAAAACATGCGCTCCATCGTCACGTCGAGGTCGCACTCCCCGGCATTGGCGGCGTCCTGGAGGTGATCGACGACCTCGGTGGCGACCGCCGCCGCCCGGTCAGCGTCCAGGCAGCGCACCTCGGCCTCGAGCCGGCACCGCTCCGGCACGACGTTGATGGCGCTTCCGCCCTCGATCATGCCCACGTTGGCCGTCGTCTCGGCATCGAGTCGCCCCAGCCGCATGGCGGCGACCGCGTTGGCCGCCGCGGCGATCGCGCTGCGGCCGGCCTCCGGGCGCACGCCGGCGTGAGCCGCGCGGCCGCGAAACTCGGCGACGATCCGGTAGTGCGTCGGCGACGCGACGACGACCTCACCGATCGGTGTGGCGTGGTCGAACACGTAGCCGAAGGCGCTGGCGAGCTTCGACACGTCGAACTCGGCCGACCCGGCGACCGACACCTCCTCGCAGACGGTGAACAGGATCTCGATCCCAATCGGCGGGGGCCCGGCGCCCTTCGTAAACCGCCGCGCAAGCTCCACGATGACCGCCACCGCGGACTTGTTGTCAGCGCCGAGGATCCCCTCGTTGGCGTTCTCCCAGGCGCCGTCGACCAGGACCGGCTCGAGCAGGGCAGCGAGCGGGACCGTGTCCATGTGCGCGCACAGCAGGATGCTCGCGTCCGCCCGTCCGGGAATCCGCGCCAGCAGGTTCCCCGCGTCCGAGCCGAGGGCGGGCCCGCTGTCGTCCTCCTCGACGACCAGCCCCATGCTCCGCAGCTCGTCCGTCAGCCAGTCCGCGCACGCGCGCTCCTGCCGGGAGGGACTCGGGATCCGGCAGAGCGCGGCGAAGGTCTGGTGCAGGCGCTCGCGCTCGGCTTCGCTGGACCGGATCACGGCTGGGCGCCGCGCGAGACGCTCACGCCTCGCTCGTCGCCGACCGCGTCACCGTCGCGCTCACGGGCAGCGACGACATCGGCGGGTGGGGTGGGCGGGGCCGTATCCCGGGCGACCGGCATCGTCGGCTCGGCCGCGCCCCGAGCCGCCTCAGCGCGTGCCAGCGCGGCGCCGACAAACTCCCGGAAGAGCGGCGCCGGTCGCTCCGGCCGAGACTTGAACTCCGGGTGATACTGCGAGGCGACGTAGAACGGGTGCACGTCGCGCGCCAGCTCGATCGCCTCAACGAGGCGGTCGTCCGGGGACGTGCCGGAGCAGACGAGCCCGGCGCTCTCGAGCCGCCGGCGGAGGTGGTTGTTGACCTCGTAGCGGTGGCGGTGCCGCTCATAGACGACAGCGTCGCCGTAGAGCTCCCGGATCCGGGAGCCGTCGTGGAGCTTCACGGGGTCGGCCCCGAGCCGCATCGTGCCCCCCATGTCGGCGATCTCCTTCTGCTCCGGCAGCAGGTCGATGACGGGGAACGGCGTCTCGAGGTCCATCTCGGTCGAGTTGGCGCCCTCCATCCCGGCGATGTGCCGGGCGAACTCGCTGACCGCCACGTGCATGCCCAGGCAGATCCCCAGATACGGGATCCCCTCCTGGCGGGCGATCCGCGCCGCGCTGATCTTCCCCTCCCAGCCCCGGCCACCGAAGCCGCCGGGGATGAGGATCCCGTCGGAGGCGTGCAGGCGCTCGGCGACCTCGGGATCGCCGACAGTCTCAGAGTCGACCCAGTTGACCTCGACCTCGGCGTCGTGGTGGACGCCCGCGTGGCGGAGCGCCTCGGCCACCGACAGATACGCGTCCTCGAGCTGGACGTACTTGCCGACGAGTGCGATCCGCACGTGCCGGTGCGCAGCGGCGGCCCGGCGGGTGATCGCCGCCCAGCCGCTCAGGTCCGGCTCATCGGACTCGATCCCGAAATGCTCGCGGAGGATGAACTCGTCCACCCCCTGGTCATTGAAGACGAGCGGGATCCGGTACACGTCGTCGACGTCGTAAGCGGAAACGATCGCCTCGACGGGCAGACTGGCGAACAGGGCGATCTTGGACCGGATGTCGATCGACAGCTCGCCCTCGGACCGGCAGACGACCATGTCCGGCGCGATGCCGATGCGGCGCAGCTCGTTGACCGAGTGCTGCGTCGGCTTCGTCTTCAGCTCGCCGGCATGCCCGATGTACGGCACGAGGGTCAGGTGGATGAACATGCACCGACGGCGGCCGACGTCGACCGGGAACTGGCGGATCGCCTCCAGGAACGGGAGCGACTCGATGTCGCCGACGGTGCCGCCGATCTCGGTGATGACGAAGTCGACGTCGCTCGAGTCGGCCATCAGCTTGATCCGCTGCTTGATCTCATTGGTGATGTGGGGAACGACCTGGACGGTCGCGCCCAGGTAGTCGCCGCGGCGCTCGCGCCGGATCACCGTGTTGTAGATACCGCCCGCGGTCACGTTCGAGGCGCGACTCGTGTTCGCGTCGGTGAAGCGCTCGTAATGGCCGAGGTCGAGATCGGTCTCGGCGCCGTCCTCGGTGACGAACACCTCGCCGTGTTGGTAGGGCGACATCGTCCCGGGGTCGACGTTGATGTACGGGTCGAACTTCTGGAGCTGAACCGAGAGGCCCCGGGACACAAGCAGTCGCCCGATCGACGCGGCGGCGATGCCCTTGCCGAGCGAGGAAACCACCCCGCCCGTGATGAAGATGAACCGCGTCTCGCCCTGTGACATCAACTGCAGTCGAGTCTATCGAGGGCTCCGGCGGCCACTGGTGGCGCCCGCCGGTTTGCCCGCTCTACGCGGCCGAATCACTGTTTGACGGCCTATCGGCGCGCCGCTCCTGCGCCCCCGCGGGCTCATCGTCACGCCCGGCCCACGCCCCTGCGATCCCATCGTCACGCGGCCCGCAGAAGCTCGCGGGCGTGCTCGTTGGCCGCCCGGTCCTCGGACCCACCGCCGAGCATCCGGACCAGCTCGCCGACGACCTGGTCGCCGTCGAGGGCGGTGACCGTCGTGGTCGCCGGCGTCGCCGCCGCGTCCTTGACGATCGTGAAATGGCGGTCGGCGAGCGCGGCGACCTGGGGCAGGTGGGTGATGCACAGGACCTGCCGGCCGCACGACAGCTGTCGTAGGTGCTCGCCGACGGCCCGGGCGGTCAGCCCGCCGATCCCGGCGTCGATCTCGTCGAACACGAGGAGCGCTCCGCGCTCCTTTGGGTGTTGCTTCGCAACTCCGGCCCGCGTCTGCTCGCGGTCGTCAACCATGCCGTGGGCGACGCTGAGCAGGGCGAGCATGACCCGTGAGAGCTCGCCGCCGGATGCGACCTCGCGCAGCGGCCCCAGCGGACCGCCGGCGTTGGCGGCGATCAGCATCTCGATCGCGTCCGGCCCGCGCGGGCCGCAGCCATCCGGCCGCGCCGAGAGCTCGATCTCGAAGCGCGCGTCAGCCATCGCCAGCTCGGCGAGCCGCTGGCGGACGGCCGCGGCCAGCCGCGGGGCCGCCTTGCGCCGGGCCCTGCCGATCCGCTGGGCGAGGCGCTCCAATCCGGCACGTGCCTCCCCAAGCTCGACCTCCATCGCTTCGAGGGCGCTGTCGGCGTCCTCCAGCTCGTCCCGGCGGGTCCGGCAGCGCTCGGCGTGGGCCAGAACATCGGCGATCGTGCCACCGTGCTTGCGCTCCAGGCGCGCCAGCAGCGCCAGCCGCTCCTCGATCTCCTCCAGCCGCGCCGCTCCCCCCGCCTCGCCCGCGCCGCCCTCGAGCTCCAGCAGATACGCGCGCAGCTCGCCGGCGACGTCCTCGGCCTCGTAGCGCAGCGTCTCGGCCCGTTCGGCGAGCGGCGTCAGCCGGGCGTCCATCGCCGCGGCGTGCTCGAGCGCGGTGGCCGCCTGGGCCAGTAGCTCGGCCGCGCCACCGCCCTCCGATCCGCCCGGGCCCCCGCCCCCGCCCCCGCCCTCGGCGCCGGCCGCGCCGGCGATGGCGTCGATGCCGGTCACCGCTGCCTGCGCCAGCGCCTCCGGGTGGCGCAGGCGGTTGCGTTCGGCCGTCAGGGACGCCTGCTCGGCCTCGCTCGGCGCGGCGGCCTCGATCTCCTGCAGCTCGAACGTCAAGAGGTCCAGCTCCCGGTCGCGGGCCCCGGCGAGCTCACGCAGACCAGCGGCGCGGTGCTCCAGCTCGCGCACGCGCTCGTAGGCGTTGCGGAGCTTGCCGCGCAGCGTCAGCTGTTCGGTGCCGCAGTAGGCGTCCAGCACCTCCAGCTGCGAGGCCGAGAGCATCAGCTTGCGGTGCTCGTGCTGGCCGTAGAACGACAGCAGCTGACTGCCGAGCTCCTGCAGGTCGGCCTGAGTGGCCGCCCGGCCGCAGACGTAGGCCCGGGTGCGCCCGTCCGGCCAGACGCGCCGCGCGAGCACGATCTCCTCGGTCCCGGTCGGCAGCCGCTCGGATCCCGCCAGCGCGGGCGGCAGCTCGAACACGCCCTCGACGTACGCCTCCGCGGCCCCGGGCCGCACGATCCCACGGCGCGCGCGCCCGCCCAGCAGCAGATCCAGGGCGTGCGCTAGCAGCGTCTTGCCGGCCCCGGTCTCGCCGGTCAGCATGTTCAGCCCGGGCGCCAGCCGGAGCTCGGCCCGCTCCATCAGCAGCAGATTTTCGACGCGCAGCTCGTAGAGCACGACAACGGTCTACCAGGCGCACCTGACGGATCCGGGGCGCGAGGGGCCGCGCCGGGCCACCGCCCCACCGCCGGCCCTTCGCCCCGCCGGCCCTACAGCGGCGTGGCCAATCGCCCAAACTTCTCCCGCAGACGCTGGTAGAACGTCGTCCCCGGCACCTGGGCGAGCGACCCCTGCTCCATGACGAACCGCGCCTCGAGCCGGTCGCCGGCCTCCAGCACGCCGATCGGCCGGCCGTCGACGGTGACGTCGACCGGCTCCTCCTGGCTGCGGTTGTCGATCGTCAGCCGGTCGGCGGGGGCGACGACGAGGGTTCGCGCGGTCAGCGAATGGGGCGAGATGAACGAGACCACGTAGCCGTGCACTCCCCAGGCCATGACCGGGCCGCCGTTGGCCAGGTTGTAGCCCGTCGACCCGGCCGGCGTGGAGACGACGAGGCCGTCGCAGCGCACGCGGCCGACCTCGTCGCCGCCGACCGAGTACTCGAGGTCCGCGACGCGCTTGCCGGGCTGGCGGTGGATCGAGATGTCGTTGATCGCCGCCGCTGTGGTCCCGGCTCCGGCGATCTCGATCGCCGGCAGGGAGAGCACCTCGAAGTCTCCGGCCAGCGCCCGCAGCAGGCCCGCCCACGCCTCCTCGCGGTCGACGGTCGCCAGGAACCCCATCTCACCGAAGTTGATGCCGAACACGGGGACGCCGGTACCGGCGTACCGGCGCAGGGCGCTGAGAATCGTCCCGTCGCCGCCGAGGGCAAAACAGATGTCGACGCGCTCGCCCAGCGCCGCGTCGCGCTCGACGAACGGGCTGTCCGGGAGATTGTGCTTGGCGGTCTCCTCGGGGTCGAAGCGCACGGTGACGCCCCGCTCGAGGGCCATCTCGATGAGCATCAACAGCGCGGGCTCGGTCTCGCGCGTCCGGCGGTGGGTGAAGACCGTGGCCGTCTTGATCAGCCTCACGGCTCGACCTCGCCGGCGGCCCGCTCCAGGTCGTCGATGCCTCCGCGCGAGGGCTCGGCCAGCCACACGAAGCTCTCCCGGTTGCCCTTGGGGCCGGGCAGCCCGGAGCTCGCGTAGCCGAGCACCGACGCGCCCAATCCGTGCGCCGCCTCACCCACGGACACCAACGCCACCCGTCGCAACGCCGCATCCCGGACGACTCCGCCCTTCCCCACCCCGGCGCGCCCCACCTCGAACTGCGGCTTGACGAGCGCCAGGCAGTCGAACCGCTCGGCGGCACATCCCAGCGCCGCCCCCAGCACCTTGACCACCGAGATGAACGACACGTCGATCACGATCAAGTCCGGCGCGTATGGCAGCTGCTCACGCGCCAGCGACCGCGCGTTGCACCGCTCGATCACGGTCACGCGCCGATCCGAGCGCACGCCCCAGTCGAGCTGCCCGTACGCGACGTCGAGCGCGACGACGTGCTCGGCTCCTCGCTTGAGCAGGCAGTCGGTGAACCCGCCGGTCGAGGCGCCGATGTCGAGCGCGCGCCGGCCGGCGACCACCACCCCCAGCGCGTCGAGGGCGTTGGCGAGTTTGATCCCGCCCCGCGAAACGTAGGCGGGCGCCGCGGCCAGCTCCAGCTCGATGTCGTCAGGGACGAGCTGCCCGGGCTTCTCGGCCCGCCGCCGCTCCGGCAGGAGCAGCACCTCGCCGGCGAGCACCGAGGCCGCGGCCCGGCTCCGCGACGGGAAGACGCCGCGCTCGGAGAGGAGATGATCGAGCCTGACCCGCTTCATGCCGCTGGAAAGGTACGTGATCGCGCTCAGGCGGCCGCACGAAGGCGACCGTTGTCACAACCGGCGCTCAATCGGCCGCGCGTCGGAGACCGGCGCTCGGTCGTGTGCCGGCGCTCAGGCGACGCGCGTGTGCTCGCTGACCGCCGCCTCGACGCGCTCGGCGATGCGGTCCCCCGTGAAGCCGACCTCCTGGTGGAGCAGAGCGGGCGACCCGTGGGTGACGTAGCGATCCGGCAGGCCCACGCGCAGGATTCGGACCCCGCCGACCGCCACGCCGGCGTCCGACAGGGTCTCCCAGACCGCGGACCCAAAGCCCCCGGCGAGGACGCCCTCCTCGACCGTGACGAGCAGATCGTGCTCGGCGGCGAGCTGGGCGGCGAGCCCGGCGTCGATTGGCTTGGCAAAGCGTGCATCGGCGACGGTGACCGAGACGCCGTGCTCGGCGAGGATGTCGGCCGCCTCGAGCGCCTTGGCCACGCCCGTCCCGTAGCCCAGCAACGCGACACGGGTCCCGCCAGACGCCCCGTCGGCCTCGCGGAGGATCTCGCCGGTGCCGATCTCGATCACCTCCGGCCGCAACGGAAGCGGCACGCCCACCCCGGAGCCGCGCGGGTAGCGCAGCGCGACGGGGCCGTCGTCATATCGCAGTGCCGTGTGCAGCATGTGCACGAGCATCGCCTCGTCGCGCGGCGCCATGAGCACGATGTTCGGCAGGCAGCGCAGATACGCGATGTCGAACACACCGTGGTGGGTCGGTCCGTCGTCGCCGACCAGGCCGGCACGATCCATCGCGAACACGACGTTGAGCTTCTGCAGGCAGACGTCGTGGACGATCTGGTCATACGCGCGCTGCAGGAACGTTGAGTAGATCGCCGCCACCGGCTTGCAGCCCTGAAGCGCCAGCCCGCTGGCGAACAGGATCGCCTGCTGCTCGGCGATGCCGACGTCGTAGTACCGGTCCGGCAGCTCGCGCTGCAGGATGTTCAGCCCGGTGCCGGAGTTCATTGCCGCGGTGATCCCGATGACGCGGTCATCGCGCCGGGCCTCGGCCACGAGCGCGTCGCCGAACACCTGCGTGTACGCCGGCGGGGCCGGCTTGCCGCCGGCGGGCTTGACGACGCGAGCCGGAGCGCCGTTGGCGATCGACTTGGGCTTGGCGGCGTGCCACTTCTCCATCCCCTCGAGGCCGCCCTCCTCCGAGGGGGCAAACCCCTTGCCCTTGACGGTCGCACAGTGCACAACGACGGGACGCTCGGCAGCCAGGGCCTCGCGCAGCGCGCGGCGCAGCGCCCGGACGTCGTGGCCGTCGATGACGCCCATGTAGGCGAAGTCGAGCTCCTCCCACAGCATGCCGGGAGCCCAGAAGGCCTTGATCGACTCCTTGACGTGGGGCCCAAACCGCTCGAACGCGGCGCCGATCCCGGCCGGGAGCTTCGTCAGACCGCCCTCGACCTCCTCGCGCGCGTGCCAGAGCTTGGGGTTGAGCCGCACCCGGTTGAAGTACCGCGACAGCGCTCCGACGTTGGGGGCGATCGACATGCCGTTGTCGTTGAGCACGACGACGATGGGGGTTCCCTCCCCGCCGGCCTGGTGGATGGCCTCGAACGCCACGCCACCGGTCAGCGCGCCGTCGCCGACGACCGCCACGACGCTCCCGTCCGGGCCGTGGCCGCGGCGCATCGCCTCCTTGATGCCGACCGCGTAGCCGATCGCCGTCGAGGCGTGGCCGGCGCCGATGATGTCGTGCTCTGACTCGAGGATCGAGCAGAACGGAGCGAGACCGCCGTACTTGCGGATCGTCGAGAGCTGGTCGCGGCGGCCGGTCAGGATCTTGTGCGGGTAGGCCTGATGGCCGACGTCCCACAGGATCTTGTCCTGTGGTGAGTTGAGGACCGAGTGCAGCGCCACGGCGAGCTCACAGGTGCCGAGGTTGGCGCCGAAATGGCCGCCGATCTCGCCGACGGTGTCGATGATGTGGGCGCGCACCTCGGCCGCCACCTGCTGCAGCTCCTCGTCGGTCAGCCCGTGAAGGTCGCGCGGGTCGTTGATCCGTTGCAAGAGGTCTGACATCAGCTAATAGCTCCGGGTCGCGATGAAGTCGGTGATCTGCTGCAGCTCCCCTCCCGTGGCCGGAGCGGCCGCGGCGAGAGCGTCGCGCGCGCGCTCGTGGGATTGGTCGGCCAGCCGACGGGCTCCGTCCAAGCCGAACTCGGTGACGTACGTGCGCTTGCCGAGCCGCTCGTCCTGACCCTGTTGCTTACCAAGCGTCTCATCCGACCCGGTCACGTCGAGAATGTCGTCGACGATCTGGAAGAGGACGCCAAGCTCACCGGCGAAGGCACGAAACCCATCTCGCACCGATGGTTCGCTTTCCCCGCCCAGCAGCAGAACGCACTCGATGCTAGCGCCGATCAGGCGGCCGGTCTTCAGTTCGTGGAGACGGCGCAGCCCGGCCGCGTCGTCCGGCGCCGTGCCCGCGACGTCGATGTACTGCCCGCCGACCATCCCCTGCACCCCCGTCGCCGCCGCGAGCTCACGCGCCGCCGCGAGGATGTTTGCGGGCTCGCCCCGCTGCTCGGTCAGCAGCAGGCGGAAGGCCTCGGCATAGAGCCCGTCGCCGGCCAGGATCGCCACGTCCTCGCCGAACGCCTTGTGGCAGGTCAGCCGGCCGCGCCGCAGGTCGTCGTCGTCCATCGCCGGCAGGTCGTCGTGGATCAGCGAGTACGTGTGGATCAGCTCGAGCGCCGCCGCCAGCGGCAGCACATCGGCACGATCGTGGCCGAGCGCGGAGGCCGTCGCCAGCGCGAGCACCGGGCGGATGCGCTTGCCCCCGGCGAGCAGCGAGTAGCGCATCGCCTCATCGAGGCCCGCGGTCGCAAACTCGGCCGAGAACCGAATCGCCTCGAGGTAGCGCTCCACATCGGCGCGCAGATGCTCCGGATAGGCCGGCCGCACCGTCGACGTAGCAGGCAAGTGCCGGCCTACGCCGCGGGCAGCGGAAGCTGACCTGGAAGATCTGGGAGGGGCTCGAGCGCTGCGCGGGCGCGTTGATCGACCTGCGCGCTGGCGTCTGACGCCAGTCGCGCGCACTCCTCGATCAGCGAGAGCGTGGCCTCGGGTTCCAGATCGCCGGCACGCAGCAGTTCGGCCGTCTCATGCAGCCGGGCACTGAGTTCGATCAGGGAATCAGTCACGGGCAGAAGACTATCGAGCCGGGAACGACCGGGCTTAGGACCAATTGACGATGGAGATCAGGCGCCGCTCGGTCCACCATCACTGCAAAGGCAACGATGGAGGAGTCATGACCGAGACGACCACAGCTTCCGCCGGCCGGCAGATCACCGACGAGGTCACCACCTGGCCGGGGGTCGAGGCCGGATACGGCCGGCGCGGCGAGTTCGCGTTCAAGGTCGGCCGGCGGGAGATCGGCCACCTGCACGGCGACCACGCCGCCCATTTCTTCTTCCCGGCCGACGTCTGGAACGACCTGCACGACGCCGGGCGGATCGTCGAGCACCCGGTGTTCCCCGGCCGCGTCGGGCCGGCGGCGCGCCGGATCTCCGACGACGACGACGTGCGCGACGTGATCGCGCTCATGCGGCTCAATTACGACCGGCTGGCGTCCTGACCTGGGGTGACCCTTCTCCGTGCCTGCTGGGCTGGCTGCGGGAGTGGCCGACGGTGCGTCGACGACGGGCAACGAAGGGGGATTTTCGGCGGAAGTGGGCTATCCACTTCAATACCCCGGGTTTCCGGCGCTGCCTGGCTGAGGCGCCCAGTCGGGGCGGGTCGGGCCGAAACGACCCAATCGCGGCTGACGGCACGTCCGCGATGGCGGGCGCCGTGCCTGGATGGCGCCGGCCACGGAACGCCGGGCCCCTGCTGGGCCCGGTCACGCGTCCGCCTGCCGACAGGTTTGGGGGCTCACTCGTCCTATACCGGCTTAATCCCCCAAACCCCCCGGACCCGCGTTCACTGCTGACGACGAGGGGAGCGAAGTGGATCGCCCACTCGGCGGAAATTCCGACAGCGTCGCACCGGATTCAGGCGTGCACGGTGCGCCAAATCCCACCCCGCCCCGGCGATGTGGCGCAAACCGAGGGCTATGCCCGCCCCTAGTGACAAATCATCCAGCGGCCCGCTGATTTGGCGCGATCCGCACGCTGAAATCCGGTGCGACGGCCTGCGGGGGGGCCGAGGGGCGACAGGGGGCGCCGCGGCGGCCGGACGGGGTGGCGGGCTGGCGGATCCCTCAGGCCGCGTCGAGTGCCTGGTTGACCAGTGCGTCGGCGTGCGCGTTCTTGGCGCGGGGGACGCTGCGGATCGACCAGCGGTCAAAGCCGCGCAGGGCGGACATGGCCTGCTCGTACAGGGGCTTCATCGCGGGGTGCTTGACCTTGTAGGCGCCGGTCAGTTGCTTGGCGACGAGCTCGGAGTCGTTGACGAGCGCGATCTCGCGAGCGCCGAGGGCGGCGGCCCGCTCGAGCCCGCGCAGGAGCGCCCGGTATTCGGCGACGTTGTTGGTCGCGACCCCTATCCGCTCGGCCAGCTCGTCGACCACGACCCCGTCCGGATCGGTCACCACCACGCCGATGGCGGCCGGGCCGGGGTTCCCACGCGCCCCGCCGTCGACGTGAACAGTGAGAACGCGGCGGGAGGGCGGGCCGGTCTCGGACGCGCTCAATCGTTCGCGAGCTCAGGGAGCTCGCCGGGAACGCGCGGCCGACGACGGTCGCGGACAGCGCGTTGGCCCCCGCCGGAGGGGCGAGTGGGCTCGTGTCCACGACGGGAGGACTTGCGGCGATCGACGATCACGGTGACGTTGGGGTCGTCGGCGTAATAGTCGGTCAGCCTGTCGAGCAGGTCGTCGGCAAGAGGCTCTGGCACCACGCAGTAGATCACACCGATGATGCTATCCCGACCCCACGGCCCGCCGCCATCCAATATTCGTCTAGAAAACGGGTCAATTGTTCAGGCCGATGAACGATTCCGGGCCGCTCGGCCCGGGCGGACCGTTCATCCGCGTTCATCGGCGTTCATCCGCCCTCATCCGCCCACATCCGCGTTCAGGCGTTCAGCTTCAGGCGCCCGCGGTCGTCGGAGCGGGCGTTGTTCTGGCGCTCGATCTCGCTCAGCTCCGAGAGCTCGTAGCCCTGGGCCGCCGACCGGACCACCGGAACCTCGTCGGCAAGCTCCACCTCGTAGCGATACCAGCACAGCTCCCAGGAGACGACGATGTTGACGAGGCTGCCGTTGACGTCGGACGGGTGCACGGACACGTCGGGCAGGCCGAGCGACCGGGCGATCCCGGCGACCGTCCGCGGGTGCTCGGAGTCGTTGAACAGCGAGACCGCCGAGGAGATCCGGTGCTCGATGCTGGTCGGCACGGCACGGACATGACGCGGCTCCCGGCCCACGACCCCACCGAGCCGCGCAGCGGCGCCCTTGACCGGCTCCGGCCACGAGGGCGATGACGGCCGGGCCCGCGGCGCGCGCTGCGGCCGCGAGCGTGGTTCGGTCCGCGGCCGCGGGGCGGCCTCAGGCGCAGCCTCGGGCACGGCGGGCGCCGGAGCCGGCATCGGCGGCGGGCCCGAAACGTCGACCGGCTCCTCGTCGTAGGGCTCGTCGACCATTGGCTCGGGCTCCACCGGCTGCTCGCGCCGATCCCGCCGTCCGCGCAGGCGACCGAACAACGACCGGCGGCGGTCCGTCCGGGCGCGGGGGTCGTCGTACTCCGGGACATCGCCCTCGCGCACCCAGCCGTCGTGCAGCGCCCGGGACGTGCACAGCTCACACACCGAGTGGCGCTGGCCGCCGCTCACGTAGATCTCGGCCCGCTCGCCGCGCAGGAGCGTCCGTCCGCAGACGTCGCAGACCGACTGATCGATCGAGGTGCGAATTGACCGGGTGCTCACGGCCGCCTGAGGGTACTACGCCTTGACGGCTTCGCGTTCGGCCCGCGCCTCGTCGACGACTTTCGCGGCGAGATGCCCGGGCACCTCCTCGTAGCGCTCGAACTCCATCGTGAACTCGCCCTGGCCGCCGGTGATGGAGCGCAGATCCGGAGCGTAGGAGAGCATCTCGGCCATCGGCACCTCGGCCTTGATCTCGGTCATCCCGGCGCCGACCGGCTCCATGCCCAATGGCCGCCCACGCCGGGAGTTCAGGTCGCCGATGACGTCGCCGACGGTGTCCTCGGGGGCATTGACGCTCACGAGCATGATCGGCTCCAACAACACGGGAGAGGCCTGCTCGAGCGCCTGCTTCATCGCCTGCGAGCCGGCCACCTTGAACGCCATCTCCGAGGAGTCGACGGTGTGGTAGGAGCCGTCGTAGACCCGGACCCGGACGCCCTTGACCGGATATCCGGCGACCGTGCCCTCCTGCATGGCTTCTTGCACGCCCTTCTCCACAGCGGGGATGAATCCGGACGGGATGACGCCGCCCTTGATCGCGTCGACGAACTCGAACTCGGCGTCGGCCAGCGGCTCGATCTCGATGTGGCAGTCGCCGAACTGGCCGCGCCCGCCGGTCTGCTTCTTGTGGCGGCCGTGGGCCTTGGCCGGCCGGCGGATCGTCTCCTGGTAGGGCACCCGTGGCGGCTTGAGGTTGACCTCGGCGCCGAACCGCGACCGCAGCCGCTCCACGATCACCTCCACATGCACCTGCGACAGCCCGGCGACGATCTGCTCGCCCGTCTGCGCGTCGCGGTGCAGGTCGATCGTCGGGTCCTCCTCCTGGAGGCGGCGCAGCGCCGTGAACACCTTCTCCTCGTCGCCCTTGGCCTTCGGCTCCATCGAGAACGCCATGACCGGCGCCGGGAGCTTGACGGAGGGCATCGTGATCGGCTCATCGCGAGCCGCGAGCCAATCGCCGGCGCGCGTCTCCTTGAGCTTGGCGACGGCGCCGATGTCGCCGGGGCCGAACTCGTCGACGTGGGCCTGCTCCGTGCCGGCGAATGCGATCAGCTGGCCGATCCGCTCCTTGGAGTGGGTGCGGGTGTTGAGCACCTGGGTGTCATGGGTCATCGTGCCCTGGTAGACGCGGAACAGGTTGATCCGGCCGGCGAACGGGTCGGCGCGCGTCTTGAAGACGTAGGCGAAGAGCGCCTTGTCCTCGATGGGCTCGAGCGTCACCTCGCCGACCTCCAGGCCACCGTGCTTGACCGGCGACGGAAGGTCCTCGACGATCGCGTCGAGCAGCCGGTTGGTGCCGAGGTTGCGGGCGACGACGCCACAGGTGACCGGAAAGAGCGAGCCGTGGTTGGTCCCCTCCTTCAGCGCGGCGACGATCTCGTCATGGGAGATCTCCTCGCCCTCGAGGTAGCGCTCCATGAGCGAGTCCGACGTCTCTGAGACCTCGTCCATCAGCCGCTCGCGATACTCCTGGGCCTGGCCCTGGAGCTCTGAGGGGATGGGGATCTCCTTGCAGTTGTCGCGCGCGGAACCGTCGTACTCGTAGGCCTTCATGTCGACGAGGTCGATGAGGCCGCTGACCTCGTGCTCGGAGCCGATCGGGATCTCGGTGGCGACGACGTGCTGGCCGAAGGCGGACTTCAGCGAGTCGAGCGTGCGGAAGAAGTCGGCGCGTTCGCGGTCGAGCATGTTGACGAACACGAGCCGGGCCAGGTCGAGCTCGGCGGCGCGCTGCCACAGCCGCGTGGTGTGGACCTCGACGCCCATGACCGCGTTGACGACGAACACGGCCGATTCGCAGACGCGGAGCGCGCCGAGCGCATCGGCGACGAAGCTCGCGTCGCCCGGGGTGTCGAGCAGGTTGACCTTGCGCTGCTGCCACTCGAACGAGCTGAGGGCGAGCGAGATCGACATCTGGCGCGCCTTCTCGTCTGGATCGGAGTCCGACACGGTGGTGCCGTCGACGACGTTGCCGAGGCGGTTGACGACGCCGGCCTGGAACAAGAGCGCCTCGTGCAACGACGTCTTACCACTGCCGCGGTGGCCGACGAGGGCCACGTTGCGGATCCGATCCGCGGCCTTGTGCATGGCTGGTCTCCTCTCTCTCGAACGCCAAAGGCCGACCATATCGCTTCACGGGTTTTGGATTCGGCGCATGCGCCGAATCCGGGGTGGGCGCATGCGCCCACCCCGCGGCGGGCGCATGCGCCCGCCGGGCCGGCGCGCATGCGCGCCGGCCTCCCAGCTCTACCTAATCCAATTCGCCGGCGAGCTTGGAGCGCAGCCGCAGCACCGCCTTGGTGTGCAGCTGCGAGACGCGGGACTCGGTGACGCCGAGGACCTCGCCGATCTCGCGGAGGGTCAGGTTCTCGTAGTAGTACAGGGCGACGACGAGCTTCTCGCGCTCCGGCAGGGCCGCGATCGCGTCGGAGATGCGATCTCTCAGCTCGGACTCGTCAACCAGCACCTGCGGGTCCGGCGCGCCGCGGTCCGGGAGCGTGTCGAGCAGCGAGACCTGATCGCCGCTCGCGTCCGAGACGTTCCACAGCTCGTCGAGGGCGATGATCGTCGAATTGGAGATCTGGAGCAGCGCCTCCTGGAACTCCTCGACGCCGATCTCCAGCTCGGTCGCCATCTCCTCGTCGGTCGGCGCCCGCTGGAGCTTGGCCTCGAGCTTCATGTTGGCGCGCTCGAACTGCCGGGCCCGAGCGCGTACCGACCGCGGCACCCAGTCCAGGGTGCGCAGCTCGTCGATGATCGCCCCGCGGATGCGGGTGATGGCGTACGTCTCGAACTTGATCTCTCGACTGAGGTCGAAGCGCTCGATCGCCGAGATCAGCCCGCCCAGGCCGTATGAGATGAGATCGGACTCCTCGACGTGCGCGGGCAGCCCGGACCCCATCCGGCCGGCCACGTACTTGACCAGCGGCGAGTAGGCGACGACGAGCCGCTCCCGAGCGCGCTGGTCGCCGGTCGACTTGTAGCGCTTCCAGAGGTCCTGAAGCTCGATCGCTTTGACGTTGGTTTCCAGTGTGTGCTCCCCTTAAGCCCGCGGATGCGACGCTACATAAGCCTGTCTGAGCCGCGCCGACTCTACCCGAGTGTAAACCTGAGTTGTGGAGATAGTTGCGTGGCCAAGTAACTCTTGGATGGCTCTCAGGTCGGCCCCGCCCTCGAGCAGATGGGTCGCGAACGAATGGCGCAGGGCGTGCGGATGAGCATCCCCCACCGCCGGGTCGGTCCGCGCGGCAAGCCGCGCCCACGTCCGCAGGCGCCGGCGGATGTCCGACGTGCTGAGCCGGCGGCCGGACTTCGAGAGGAACAGCGCCGCGACGGCGCGGTCGCTCACGAGCGCCGGACGGGCGCGGCTGAGGTAGCGGTCGAGGGCGCGCAGGGCATGCTCTCCCGCCGGCACAAGACGCGTCTTGTCGCCCTTGCCCTCGACCCGGACAAGCTCCGCGTCGAAGTCGACCGAGCTGACGTCGAGGGTCACGAGCTCCTCGGCGCGCAGCCCGCACGCGTAGGCGAGCTCGAACAGCGCCCGGTCGCGGAGCTCCAACGGACCGGTCGCGGGGATCCGGTCGAGCAGCGCCGCCACCTCGGAGGCCTTGAGCACGCGGGGCAGGTGCTGGGAGCGCTTGGGGGAGCTGAGGAGGTCCGCCGGGTTCTCATCCCGCGTGCCCGCCCGCATCTGGGCGCGGAACAGGCCGCGCAGGGCGGCGAGCTTGCGGGCGACGGTCGTCGGCGCCTGCCCGGCCTCGGACAGCCCGGCGACGTAGCGGCGGAGCGCCCGGACGTCCGCCGCCGCCGGGGTGAGATCGCGCGCCGTCGCCCAGGCGGCGAACTGCTGCGTGTCCGAGGCGTAGGCGTCGCGGGTCTTGGCGGCGACCGCCCGGCGGCGCAGGTCGGCGTCGAACTCGTCGAGCACGGCCCGCCAGCCGGCTGAGATCAGAGGGGCGGCCGTCGGCGCGCCGGCCGTGGCGCTGGGTGAAGGCGTCATATGCGTCCTGGCTATTCGCCGCGTCCGTGGCCAGCCCTCTTTACCGGCGTGCTCGGCCGGGCTTGGAGCCCTGGCCACGGCGCGTCCAACCCTCGCCTACGTGACGTGGACGATCGTCCCGATCGGCGTGTACGGGTAGACCTTGGCCGCGGTGGCGAACGGCATCTCGACGCAGCCGAGGCTCTGCGGGGTCCCGTAGGAGCCGCGGATGAAGCCGTGGAGGGCATCGCCGCCGTTGAAGTAGCTGACCCACGGGATGCCCGGATCCGAGTAGTGGCTGCCGTCCGGGTTGGTCCCGCTCATCGTGGTCACCGGGAGATGCTCGAAGACGGCGAACGTGCCCTGGGCGGTCGGCGCCTGGGGGATGCCCGTGTTGACGGGCGTGGTCATCACCGTATGGCCGCTGTGCCACAGGGTCAGGGTCTCCGGGGAGCCCTCGCTGACGTCGGCGACGGTGTAGCCGAAGCTCGAGCGCTGGTTGTGGATGACCGCGTTCATCAGCGACTTCCACACCTGCGGGCCCGCGACGCCGTCCGGGACCATCCCCACGTTGTTCTCAAACGCCATGACGGCGCCCTTCGTGAGCTCGCCGAAGGAGCCCGGCTGCCACGACTGGGCCAGCCAGCCCGGAGTGTTGGGGTAGCGCATCGAGAACTTGCCGCTGGGCGCGGAGACTGCGGCGGCCTCCTGGGCCTGCGGCGTCAGCGCAATATCCTGGGTGGAGGGCGTGAAGGTGACCGGCAGATACCCGAGCGTCGCCAGCATCTGCTGCAGGCGCATCGTGGAGCCGGCGGGCACCGACCAGGTGGCGCTGCTCGCCTGCCCGGTCTGCTGTCCCCCGACGATGCGGATGCCGCTCGGCAGGCCTACCTTGACCGTCGCCCCGAGCCCGTAGCCGTAGCCCTGGGGCTGGAACTCGATCGTGTGGCTGTTGAGCGTGTGCCACGTGCCGGGGGTCGCCGGCGAGACCGGCGGCAGTTGTGAGCCGAGCGCCCGGTTGACGGGCTTGGAGAAGGTGAGCGTGATCGGCTGGCCGGACTTGATCTTCGTGCCGGGCGCCGGGTTGGCGACGGCCGTGGCACCGCTGCCCGCCGGGAACCAGCTGACCGCGACCGCGTGGCCGGTCTCCCACGAGCGCGGGGCGGCCGAGAGGAAGACGCTGCCCGCGGAGGCGGTCTGGGCGAGGGTGATGGTGGTGGTCGGCCGGCTCAGGACGTGGCGCCGCGTCTGGCCCGGGCTCGGTCCGTACGCGTACGCGCTGACCGGCAATGCGAAGTGGAAGCTGACCGGGCTGCCCTTGGCGATCGTCACGTAATGCGAGCGCAGGCTGGCCACGGGGGTCGTGACGTTAAGACTGAGACGCTGCCGGCCACCGGACAGCCAGGAGATCCAGCCCGGACGGGTGATGACGACCTGAATGTTGAGGTGCTCGCCCGCGGGCACGAGCTTGCGAGGGTAGATCCGGTCGTTGCGTAGCACGACCGGGACCGGCCTGGCGTTGGGGCCGGTGACCGCGCTGACGCTCTGGATCGTGCCGCCGCCGAGCGGCAGCGTGACCTTGGCGATGGCGCTCTGGTCTGGCGTCAGGCTCGGCTTCGAGGTGCCAAACGCGACGCCGGCGGCGACGACCACGGCAAGCCCGATGAGGATCGCGCCGATGACGTACGGCGTCGGCCCGCGCCCGCGGGACGGAAGGGCCAGACCCCTGTGCCCCCTGCCCCGTGCCCGCTCAGTTCCTGACGCGCGTAGATAGGATACGTTCGCCACTGGGGGCTCATGGTACTGGGCCGGGGAGCGGCTTCAAGCCTCGTTAAGCAGAAAAACACGCCTCTGCACGGACATTTGCGCCGCGAGCGCAGATTTTGCGCCCGCCTCGGCGAATGTGTGACAGAAATACTGCACGGTGGGACGCGCACCGGAAAGTGGTCCAGAACGGCGGCGGCCGATCCGGGGTCGTCAGCGCGTGACGGCCCCCTCGGCGGCGCTCGAGACCAGCTTCGCATACTTGCTGAGCGCGACCCCGGGGAATGGCCGCTCCGGCGGCCGGTAGGCCTCCCGGCGCGCGGCGAGCTCCTCGTCGGACAGCGCGACGTCCAGGCGCCGGGTCGTGACGTCCAGCGTGATCTCGTCGCCGTCGCGCACGAGGCCGATGGGTCCCCCCGCGACCGACTCCGGGGCGACGTGGCCGGCCATCAGCCCGCGCGTGGCTCCGGAGAAGCGCCCGTCGGTGATGAGCGCGACGTCCTCGCCCAGCCCCTCGCCGACGAGGGCCGCGGTCACCCCCAGCATCTCGCGCATACCCGGGCCGCCGACCGGCCCCTCGTTGCGAATCACGATCACGTCGCCGGGGTTGATCTGCCGCTCCGTGACCGCCTTCATGCACTCCTCCTCGGACTCGAACACGCGGGCCGGGCCGGTCTGCTTGCGCCGCTCGTAGCCGGCGAGCTTGACCACGCAGCCGTCGGGCGCGAGGTTGCCGTGGAGGATCGCGAGGCCACCGGTCTCCTTGATGGGATCGTCGAGCGGCCGCACGACGCGTTGCCCGGGGGTTTCGGTCGCGGCCTCGGCGACCTCGCCGATCGTCTTGCCGGTGACGGTGATCGCGTCCTCGTGGAGGAGACCGGCGTCCTTGAGGCGCTTCATGACGAGCGGAACGCCGCCGGCCGCGTAGAGATCAGGGGCGACGAACTGGCCGCCCGGTTTGAGGTCGCACAGCAGCGGCGTGCGGTCGGAGATCTCGTCGAACTCGTCGATGTGGAGCTCGATCCCCATCTCCTTGGCGATCGCCAGCAGGTGCAGCACCCCGTTGGTGGAGCCGCCGCTACAGGCGATGCCGGCGATCGCGTTCTCCAGGCTCTCCCGGGTGATGATGTCGCTGGGCCTGAGGCCCCGCTTGAGGACGTCGATCGCGAGCGCTCCGGCCTGCTGGGCGACGTCGGCCTTGCGCGCGTCGACGGCCGGCACCATCGAGAAGCCGGAGGGCGAGATGCCGAGCACCTCGAACGCCATCGCCATCGTGTTCGCGGTGTACTGCCCGCCGCACGCGCCGGCGCCGGGCGAGGCGACGTCCTCGATCTCGGTGAGCTCCTCGTCGGTGATCTTGCCGGCGACGCGCGCGCCAACCGCCTCGAAGACGTCCTGGATCGTGACCTCGCGCCCGCGGTAGTGGCCGGGCATGATCGAGCCGCCGTAGAGCATGACGCTGGGGATGTTCAGCCGGCACAGCGCCATGACCGTCGCCGGAATCGTCTTGTCACACCCGCTGAGCGCGATCACCCCGTCGAACATGTGGGCGTCGACGACGAGCTCGATCGAGTCGGCGATCAGCTCCCGGCTGACCAGCGACGCGCGCATCCCGGGCGTGCCCATCGTGATCCCGTCGGAGATCGCGATCGTGTTCAGCTCCATCGGCGTCCCGCCCGCCTCCCGGATCCCCTGCTT
>DASZMU010000188.1:0-23101 GCA_035551695.1 Solirubrobacteraceae bacterium | reverse complement strand
CGGGTGACAGCGCGGATAGATCATGTCGCGCACGACGACGGTGTCGGCCTCGGCGAAGGCCTGAGCGGCGGCCTCCTCGTCGCCTGCCTCCCAGGTGGGGCTGGCCAGGTTGTCGACCTGCCCCTCCTTGTCGTCGCGGATCAGGGGCGCATCCGGATCGAGCGCGCGGCGCGCGTTGACCACGGCGGGCAGCGGCTCGTACTCGACGTCGATCAGCGGCAGGGCATCACGCGCCGTGTACTCGTCGCTGGCGATGACGAACGCCACCTCCTGGCCCTGGAAGCGGACCTTGTCGCCGGCGAGCACCGCCTGGGTGTCATAGGAGATCGTCGGCATCCACGCCAGCCCCAGCGTCTCCAGGTCCTTGGCGGTGATGACCGCGGCGACGCCGGGATGCGCCAGCGCCTCGCTCGTGTCGATCGACAGGATCTTCGCGTGGGCATACGGGCTGCGCAGCACGGCGCCATGCAGCATCCCCGGCAGCCGGATGTCGTCGAGGTATGTGCCCTTGCCGCGGATGAACCGCGCGTCCTCCTTGCGCTTGAGCCGGCCGAAGCCGATCGGCCGGTCCTGGCTCTCGATGACGGCCATCACTGCACCTCCTGAACGGGACGATCGGCGGCTTCGTGCTCGGCGGCCCAGCGAACCGCGGCAACGATGTTCTTGTAGCCCGTGCACCGGCAGATCTGACCGCTGATCGCGACCCGGATCTGGTCGTCGGTCGGATCCGGGTTCTCGTCGAGGAGCGCCCGGCTGGTCATCAGCATGCCCGGCGTGCAGAAGCCGCAGTGCAGCGCGTGCATCTCGTGGAAGCCCCGCTGGACGGGATCGAGCCGGTCGCCGACCTCGAGCGACTCGACGGTGCGGATCTCATGGCCCTCGCACATGACCGCGAGCGTGGTGCACGATTTCAGCGGCTTGCCGTCCATGAGCACGACGCATGCGCCGCAGTTGGACGTGTCACACCCCCAATGCGTTCCGGTCAGCCCCGGCGTGTCGCGGATGAAGTGCACGAGCAGCTGGCGCGGCTCGATGTCCCGGGAGACCGGCTGCCCGTTGATCATGATCGTGACTTGCATGCGGTGGTCATGCCTCCTGGTGGAGCGCCCGGGCTGTCGCCCGGCGCAGGGCTCGATGGGTGAGCACGCCCGCGAGGTGGCGCTTGTAGTCGACCGGGCCCCGGCCGTCCGTGGACGGCGAGCAGTCGGCGGCCGCGATCTCGCCGGCCTGCGCGAACAGCTCGTCGGACGGCGGCTGGCCGCGCAGCAGCTCCTCGGCGCGCGCGACGCGGAGCGTCGTCGGCCCCACGGCGCTGAGCGCGATGCCGGCGTCGGCGATCGTGCCGTGGTCGATCCAGATCGCGGCCGAGGCCGCAGCGATCGCCCAGTCGCCGGCCCGCCGCTCCACCTTCTCGTGCGCGCTCCCGGCGCCGGCCCGCAGCGGAATCCGCACCTCGGTCAGCATCTCGGCCGCACCGACGACGGTCATGTACGGGCCGAGGTGGAACTCGTCGAGCCCCACCGCCCGCTCGCCATCCGGTCCACGGAGGATCGCCTTGGCCTGGAGGGCGACGCACACCGCCGACAGGTCCTCGGCGGCGTCGGCCTGGCAGAGCGACCCGCCGATCGTGCCGCGATTGCGCACGACCGGATCGGCGATCACCCGCTCGGCGTCGCGGAAAACGGGGAATTGCTCGGCCAGGAGCTCGGACTGCAGTAGGTCGACATGGCGCGTCAGCGCTCCGATCGCCACCTGGCCTCCCTCGGTCCGGATGTACGACAGCTCCGCGAGGTCGTTGATGTCGATCAGGTGCTCAGGCTGCGCGAGCCGGAGCTTCATCATCGGCAGCAGGCTGTGGCCGCCGGCGATGATCCGCGCCTCGCCGTCGTGCTCGCTGAGTGCCGCAATCGCCCCGCTGACGCTCGTGGCGCGTTCGTATGCAAATCGTGCCGGTGTCTGCACGGTTGTCCTCAGCTCCTCTCGCTCGTGGCCGGCATCCGCCTGCGCGGCCTGCCGACCTCTTCGTCCGGTACGTAGACCGCGGGCGAGTCGGTGCCGATGACCGGCGAGCGCGGCATCAGCTCCGGCCGGTCCTGACGGATCTCCGGATACAGGCCGCGGGCGGCGGTGCTGCCGTACGCCGGGTTGCGGAGCGCCGGGCCGTTGGGCGAGGCGGCGGCGATCGGCGCCTCGCGGCCGAGGCGGGCCAGCGTCAGGGTGCCGCGGGTGTACACCTCCGAGATCCGGGGCGGGCGGATGTCGCGGCTCCCCGGCACGTTGCGCAGCCCTGCCGCGCCCGCGCCCGGGTACAGCCCGTCGACCAGTCCCATCGCGTCGCTGAGGCCGGCGTTCTTGACCAGCAGCCCCTCGAGCAGGTCAACGCCGGCATCGAGGTTTGAGTTGATGTCGTTGACGACGGCCTCGACCGGCGCGCTCTTCTCGATGATCCCGGTCACGCCGGCGATCGCCTCGTCGAGGCTGGAGGCGATCCGGCGCAGGGCGAGGATGGTCGAGACGAGATAGAAGACGACAGCGGCCACGATCAGCACCACCGCCACGATCATCACCACTCCGGCTGCGGGCATCGCGTCACGCTCCTTCCGCGTCGTCGAGGATGACGTCGAGCGAGCCGCCGTAGTCGGCGGCCGCCGCGATCGTCTGGGCCACCCGGTCCTGTGTCGTCACGAGCAGCGGGACGGCGTCGAGGTCGGCCGACCCCTGCTGGGCCGCGGCCGCGATCCGGGTCGCGCTGGGGACGATGCTGGTGGCAGCGTCGTGGACGCCCCGCAGCAGATAGACGACAACCGGCAGGACGACGAGCAGCAGGATCGCGTCGCCGATCCACTCGAGGGTCATGAGGGCCTCCTTTCGGCCACGACCGCGGCCTTGGCGGCGATCCCCGGCAGAGCGCCGACGATCACGTCGAACTGGGCGTTGATCGCCTGGACCGCGGGCTCGAGCGGACGGAGGTGCTCCGCCTCGACGGTCTCCAGGGCACCGGCGAGGGTTGCCAGCGTCCGCGACGCCGAGGCGAGCTTGGCCCGGATCACAATCAGGGCGCCCGCGAGCACGGCGACGACGACGAGCGCGAGCACGACGGTGAGGATGGTCAGCGTCGTCGAGCTCATGCCGTCACTCGTCCGTATCCGTCGGTGAGCGCGTTCATGTATCCGTCCTGGATGACGGCCTCATCGACGATCCGGCCGAGCACCGGCGCCGTCGCTTGCAGCTGGGGGATGTTGGCCGTGTTGCCGGCGACCGTGCCCGCCACCTCGAGCAGCGCGGTCGCCGACCGGTCGATGTCGGTGACCGTGCGGATCAGAACGACGAGCAGCCCGGCGACCGCCAGCGCGGCGACGACGCCGATGATCAGCGCGATGCCCCACGCGCCGTGATTGGAAAGTGCAGCGATCGGCAGCGTCATCTGCCCACCGCCACCTTGCGCAGCGCGCGCGCCGCATGGAGGATCCGCACCCCGGAGTCGTTGATCCGGCCGATCCCGCTCAGGGCAGCGGTCTGGACCCGCACCCGCTCGACGCCGGCAACCGCCGTCTGTGCCTGGCGCGAGATCCGGATCGCCAGCGCCACGATCGTGATGACGATCGCGGCGGCGACGAGGGTGACCACGACGCCGAGCACCAGCCCAATCGTCCAGCCGCTCGAGGCGGCGACAACGAGCGCCATTCACACCACCTCCTGTTTGTTGGTCTGTCTCTCCAGCTCAGCCGCCCACCGGATCGACCGCACGATCGTCGTGTAACCCGTACAGCGGCAGATCTGGCCTGAGATCGCCGTCCGGATCTCGTGATCGGTGGGGTTTGGATTGGCGTCGAGCAGCGCTCGGCTCGTCATCAGCATCCCGGGTGTGCAGAAGCCGCACTGAAGTCCGTGGCGCTCCCTGAATCCCTCCTGGACCGGATCAAGGCGCCCGTCCACCTCGAGCCCCTCGACCGTTCTGATCCGGTGCCCGGCGGCGGTCGCGGCCAGCACTGTGCACGACTTGACCGGCTCTGAGTCCATCAGCACCACGCACGTACCGCAGTTGGAGGTGTCACACCCCCAGTGGGTGCCGGTCAGGCCGAGCTCGTCGCGCAGGAAGTGCACGAGCAGCATCCTCGGCTCGACGTCACGCACGTGCTCCTGGCCGTTGACGGTGAGTGCCACCCGCATCAGCCGCGGGCCTCCGCATGCTCCGCGGCGCGCTCGGCTGCGCGGCGCAGCGCCCGCGTCGTCAGCACGCCGGCGACGTGGCGCTTGTACTCCGCCGACCCGCGCTGGTCATCCACCGGCGCGCAGGCGGCTGCGGCCAGACGGCCGGCCTGTTCGAAGGCGTCGTCGCCGGGGAGACGCCCGCGCAGCTGCGCCTGAGCCTCGCTGCAGGAGATCTCCCTGCCCACGGCGGCCAGGGCCACCCCGGCGTCGGCGATGATCCCCACCGCGTCGAGCGCCAGCCATGCGCCGGCGGCGGCGACCGCCCAGTCGCCCACCCGTCGCTCCACCTTCTCATACGCGCTCCCCGCCCGCCGGTGGCAGGGAACGCGGATCTCGACGAGCAACTCGTCGTCCCGTACGGCCGTCCGGTACGCGCCTCGGTGGAACTCGTCCATGCCGACCACGCGGTCGCCGTCTCCTCCCCGGATCACCATCCGGGCGCCGACCGCAGCGCACACCGCGCTGAGGTCCTCGGCGGGATCGGCCTGGCAGAGCGCGCCGCCGATCGTGCCGCGGTTGCGCACGACGGGGTCAGCGATGACGCGCTCGGCATCGGTGAAGATCGCCGCCTCACGGGCGAGGAGCGGCGACTCGAGCAGCTCGCGGTGCCGGGTCATCGCGCCGATCCGGATCTCGTGGGCGGGCGGGTCCGATTCCCGGATGTAGCCGAGCTCGCCGGCCAGCCCGTCGATGTCGATCAGATACTGCGGCGCCGCCAGTCGCAGCTTCATCATCGGCAGGAGCGAGTGCCCGCCCGCGAGGATCCGTGCCTCCGGGCCCAATTGGCGCAGGAGCGCGAGCGCGTGCTCCACGCTGGTGGCGCGCTCGTACTCAAACGGCGCCGGGACTTGCACGTCTCTCTCCTCGATCTGCGTCAGAGGGCCGGCGGGCGCACCGGACCCTCTTTCTGTGTCGGCGATTCTGGCGGCCTTGCCGACGGGGCGCAACTGGAGTTAAGTGATCGCTTATGACTCTCGCCCAGCTGCAGTCGTTTGTCCTCGTCGCGCGTCTGGGCTCGGTCAAGGCCGCGGCCGCCGAGCTGGGGGTGACGGAGCCCGCGGTGTCGGTGGCCGTGGGGGCCCTGCGCCGGGAGCTCGGCGACGACCTGTTCGTCCGCGACGGGCGCGGGATCGCGCTGACCGGCGGGGGGCGACGGCTGGCGGCGCTCGCCGGAGAGATCCTGGGGCTGGCCGAGCAGGCCCGCAGGTCGGTCCAGGAATCCCCTGGCCAACCGCGACTGATGCAGGTGGCGGTGACCGGCATCGTCGCCGAGCACATCGGCCCGCTGATCGACGCCTTCAGCGCCCGCGATCCGGGGCTGGACGTGGCGATCGAGTCCGCGCCCGGGGATTCGATGGCCGAGATGCTCGAACACCGCCGGGCCGACATCGCGCTCGGGCCGCCTCCGGCGCCTGAGCGCGCTTCGACGATCGCCTCCGTCCCGTTCCTGCGCTGCCGCCTGGTGGTCGCCGCGGTCCCCGCCCACCGCCTGGCCGGGCAGCGGGACGTGACCCCGTCGGCCCTCGAGGGCGAGCGCTGGCTCGTCGGCCCGCCCGGCCTCGACCCCACGACGGGAGCCGGGCTACTGTTCGCCCGCACCGAGATCGACCCCCCGGACGTGGTTGCGTACACCAGCCATGCCGCGGCCGTGGCCGCCGCGGCGGCCGGCGACGGCGTCGTTCTGGCGATCGCGAGCACGGTCACCGCCGAGCTGCGCCGGCGCGCCCTGACGCGGATCGACATGCGCGGGACGCCCATGCTCGAGATCTGGCACGCGAGCACCCTCGGCTTCGGCCGCGCACTGCCCGCGGCGCTCGCGCTGCAGCGGTTCGCCACCAGCCCGGAGGCGACCCAGGCGATCTCGACCGGCCGCGCCGGCGCTGCCTCCTCACGCGCTCGACCGCGCCCGCACGTGACCCTGTGGAGCTCGGTCGCCGCCGGGCTGGGCCCGGGCCGGCCGTCCAGCGGCTGACTGCCGCGCGACGGTGGGAGGTAACTCAGAACGGTGGTTCGTGCGACAGTTCCGCAGCAGACCACCGCTGGAGAGGAGAAACATGAGCGAGACCACATCAGGCCCGCGGGCCATCGCGGACACCGTCGCCGCGCTGCCCGGCTCGGCCGCTGAGCGCTTCGCTGATCGAGTGGCGGTCCGCCACCGGGTCGATGGCGAGTGGCACGAGCTGAGCTACGGCGACGCGGTGGAGGCGATCGACGAGGTCGCGCTGGGGCTCATCGAGCTGGGGATTGAGGCCGGCGACCGTGTCGGCATCCTCGCCGACACGCGCTGGGAGTGGACGCTCGCCAGCTACGGCATCTCCGCCGCCGGCGGTGTCGTCGTCCCCGTGTACCCCACCAACTCCCCCCGGGAGTGCGCCTGGGTGCTCGGCAATTCAGGGGCCCTCACGGTGATCTGTGAGAACGCCGAGCAGGCGGCGAAGATCGAGGCGGTGCGAGACGAGCTCGACGATCTGGAGACGGTCGTCTCCATCGATCCGGGTGCCGGCGACATGACGCTCGAGGAACTGCGGCGCCGGGGCTCCGGGCGCGACCGGAGCGAGCTGACCGACCGCCAGGCAGCGGTCTCCCCGGCTGACGCGTACACGATCATCTACACCTCCGGGACGACCGGCCCGCCCAAGGGCGTCGTGCTCACCCACCGCAACGCGATGTCGGTGTGCGAGATGGTCGAGGAGATCGGCATCGTCGACAAGGGCGAGATCACCTACCTGTACCTGCCCCTCGCCCACGCGTTCGCGCTGACCTCGCAGATCGCCTCCTATGACCAGGGCACGATGATCGTCTACTACGGCGGCGACACCAAGCAGATCCTGCAGGAGCTGATCGAGACCCAGCCGACGTACGTGCCGTCGGTACCGCGGATCTTCGAGAAGCTCTTCACGGCGGCGATGAAGATGCAGGAGCAGGGCAGCGACGAGGATCGCGAGCGCTTCGCCCAGGCCGTCACGCTCGGCGTCGAGGTCCGCCGCCGGCGGCAGCGTGGCGAGGACGTGCCGGAGGAGATGCAGGCCGCGTTTGACCAGGCCGACGAGCGCTTGTACAGCCGCGTCCGCGGGCTCTTCGGAAACCACGTCAAGCAGGCGGTCACCGGCGCGGCGCCGATCGCGCCGGAGATCCTCGAGTTCTTCTACGCGTGCGGCGTGACGGTTTTGGAGGGCTGGGGCATGACCGAGACGACCGCCGTCGGCACCGTCAACATGCCGGACCAGCTGAAGTTCGGCACCGTGGGGCGGCCGATGCCCGGCGTCGAGATCCGGATCGCCGAGGACGACGGCGAGATCCTGATGAAGGGCCCGTGCGTGTTCCGCGAGTACTGGCGCAACGAGGAGGCGACCGCCGAGACGCTCGTCGACGGCTGGCTGCACACCGGCGACCTCGGCTCGGTCGACGAGGACGGCTACCTGTCGATCACCGGGCGCAAGAAGGACATCATCATCACCGCCGGCGGCAAGAACCTCACGCCGTCCAACATCGAGAACGACCTCAAGCAGTCGCGGTTCATCTCCCAGGCCGTCATGCACGGCGATCGACGCCCGTATCCGGTCGCCGTGATCACGCTCGATCCGGAGGAGATCATCCCGTGGGCGGCCGAGCACGGCCTGCCGGAGGACCCGGCAGCGCTCGCGCACGCCGACGAGGTCCGGGCGCTCATCCAGGCGGAGCTCGACCGCGCCAACGCCAACTACGCCCAGGTGGAGCAGATCAAGAAGTTCGTGATCCTCGACCGGGACCTCTCGATCGAGGACGGCGAGCTGACTCCCACGCTCAAGGTCAAGCGGGCGGTGGTCAACGAGCGGTATGCCGACGTGATCGAGTCGCTGTACTCGTAGTTGGGCCGGCGGTGGGCCGCTGAGGGCCGAACGACGGGCATCGAAGGGGTGTCTGCGGTGCTCGGCGGGCTGCCGGAGGTCCGTCGGCGTGCATGACGCGCCAAATCAGGGCACGTCTGGGCGATTTGTCGCAGATTGGGGGCTACGCCTGCGTGTGGTGCCAAATCAGCCGGAGGGTGCACGATTTGGCGCAAATCGCACGCTGAAAACCAGAGCGATGGCGCCCACGGACGGCCGACCCCGCTTGGCGCCCCGGTCCGCTCCCATCGTTGCCTGTCGTAAGCGCCTCGTCAGTCGCCAACGCCGACGGCAGACAACGGCTTCAGATCGGCCGAGGGTTCGGATCCGGCGGCAGCGGCCCGGGACTCGGACGCGGGGTCGGCGGGGCCGGATCCGGACCGGGTGGCGGCCCGGGCGGCCGGGGATCCGGAGCCGGTGGTCCGGGCGGGCCGGGGTCAGGAATCCCGGCGGCCGGGGTGGGCGCGGTTGTCGGCTGCTCGGTCATCGCGTGTCAGACGCCTACCCGCCGGGGGCGCCGGTCACGCAGGCCGGGTTAGGCGCCCGTGGCCGGCGGGTACGAGTCCCACGTGCGGATCCTCGTCGTCACCACGGAGGTCGTCTCCGGGAATCAGCTGCGTCAGGCGCTGCCCGGCGGCATCGACCCTCAGGAGGCCGAGGTGATGGTCGTCGCACCTGCGCTGCAGAAGAGCGCGTTCCGGTTCTGGATGTCGGACGCCGACGACGCGATCGCCCGGGCCGAAGCGGTGCGGCGTGAGAGCCTCGAGCGCCTCGGCGACGCGGGGGTGTCGGCGTCGGCCGACACCGGCGAGGGCGGGACCGCCGCGGCCATCGAGGACGCGCTGAAGTCGTTCCCGGCGGACCGGATCCTCGTGTTCACCCATCGGGAAGGTGAGCAGCGCTACCGCGAGGATCTGAACGAGGACGAGGTGGAGGCGCGCTTCAAGATCCCGGTCACCCGGGCCGAGATCGCTCCGCCGGGCTGACGCCGAGCCGGCGAGCGAGCAGCAGCGCGTTCGCGGGCGCGAATCCCTGCCAGTCGTTGTTGAAGTACGCGTAGATCGCCGTGTCGCGGCGCCATTGGGCGATCCGCCGTGCCCAGGCGTCGATCTCGGTGGCCGAGTAGTTGCCCCCGCGACCGCGCGAGCCGTAGTGAAAGCGGATGAACCGCCAGGACGCCGTCGCCTCGTAGGCCTGAAACGGCCGTTCGGGGTGATCTCCGATCGTCAGCGCTACGCCGTGGGCCCGCAGCGCCTCCATGACCGACGGGACGAACCAGCTCTCGTGGCGGAACTCGATCGTGTGCCGGCCCTCCGGCAGCGCCGCGAGCCACCCCTCCAGTCGTGCGTCATCGCGGTGGAAGTTCGCCGGCAGCTGCCACAGCACGGGGCCGAGCTTGCCCGCCTCGATCATCGGCCCGAGCGGCTCGTAGAACCGCTCGACGCCATCGGCGAGATCGGTCAGCCGCTTGATGTGCGTCAGGTAGCGGCTGGCCTTGACCGCGAAGACGAAGTCCTCCGGCGTCTGCTGCGTCCAGCCGGCCACGGCCTCGCGGCGCGGCAGGCGATAGAACGTGTTGTTGACCTCGACGGTCCTGAACTTCTCCGCGTAGAGCTCCAGCCAACGGCGCTGGGGTGCGCGCTCAGGGTAGAAGGCGCCGCGCCAGTCGCGGTAGTTCCACCCGGAGCAGCCGACGAATGCCGGTTTCACCGGCCGGGTACCCACGCTCGTAGCCGATGGTTACATCCAACCCGCCAGCCCCACCGCCACCGCCGGTCCCGGAGCGTCTCAGCTTCAAGGCGCTGCGAGAAGCCGTGCATGAGTGCCGGGCATGCGAGCTGTGGGAGGCGGCAACGCAGGCGGTCATGGGGACGGGCGCCGCGCCGAGCAAGGCCCGGCTGATGCTCGTCGGCGAGCAGCCGGGAGATCGCGAGGACATCGAGGGACGGCCGTTCGTGGGTCCGGCCGGCCGGGTGCTCGACCGCGGACTCGAGCGGGCCGGGATCGACCGCCGGGATACGTACGTGACCAACGTCGTCAAGCACTTCCGATACAAGCTGCGTGGCAAGCGCCGGATCCACCAGACGCCGGAGCGCGTTCACATCGCCGCATGCCGTCCATGGCTGGACGCCGAGTTGCGACTGGTCAGGCCCCGGGCTCTCGTGTGCCTCGGCGCCACGGCGGCCCAGGCGCTGCTCGGATCGCACGTGCGCGTGGGACGGGACCGTGGGCGACCGCTCGACTCCGATCTGGCGGAGCTGGTCACGCTGACGACCCACCCGTCGGCGATCCTGCGCCAGCGCGACGACGCCGAACGCGCCGCCGCGATGGACGCGTTCGTCGCCGACCTGGCGAGGGTCGCGCGGTGGCTTGCCGAGCACTAGCGGGAGACTCACGTTGGGTTGGCACTACCCCGGTTGGACGACTCGGTAGTTGCGGTCACGTGGCGGGTAGACCCAAGGCTAGAATCCCGCACCTCGTCAACCTCGTCCTCGGGTACATGTGATGGTCGAACAGAACACCAAGCCAGACGATCTCCTCATCGAGGAGCCCATCACGGACCGGATCGCTTCGCGCTCGCTCGAGGTCTCGAACGCGATCTCTCGACTGCACAAGCAGTTCATAGGACGAGGCCCCACCAACTCGCGCACAGCCATCGACGGCAACCTCGTGGTCTGCCTGCTCGAGGGCGGATTCACCCGCGCCGAGCAGACCCTGAATGACAACGACAAGCAGGACCTCGTCGTCGCCGGGCGCGTGGGCCTACAGGAATCGATGAGGCAGGCGATGATCGCCGCCGTCGAGGAGATCACCGGGCGTCGGGTCCGGTCGTTCATGAGCGCGAACGACCTCGAGCACGACCTGCAGACCGAGATCTTCGTGCTCTCGTCCGAAGACGTAGAGAACACGGATCATCTGGATATCTGATCAGCGCTGCTAGCCGTACGCGGCTCGCGTCGCCTCCAACGCCGATATGATTCCCCATCCGGGAGGCGCCTGCTCGGCGTAGACCGGCTCGTGGCGGCTCGCGATGGGAGGCTTTCGGCGGATTCACGGCCGACGCAGACCGTCGTACAGACTTCTTGTACGGAGGATCGCGTGTCATATCCGCAACTAATGGCGCCGGGACGTTGTCGACCGCGCGCGTGACGACCGACCGCGAACCCGTCGGCGGCTGGTCCTCCGACGAGCTGCTCCGCCGCTATCGCGACTGCCAGAGCCCGGCACTGCTCGAGGAGATCGTGCGCCGGTTCGAGCCGCTGGCACGCAGCGTCGCCCGTCGGTACGGCGCGCGCGGCGAACCGCTGGAGGACCTGACCCAGGTTGCGATGGTCGGACTGCTCAAGGCGATCTCCCGCTTTGACCCCGATCGCGGGTTCGCGTTCACCAGCTACGCCACCCCGACGATGCTCGGCGAGCTCAAGCGCTACTTCCGCGACAGCGGCTGGGCGGTCCACGTTCCCCGAGGGGTCAAGGAACGCGCGCTGGAGCTGGCGAGCGCGACCGAGGAGCTGGCGAGTCGCCTGGGGCGCTCGCCGTCGCTGTCCGAGCTGGCCGAGGCCCTGGAGGCCACCGAGGAGCAGACGCTCGACGCGATCGAGGCCTATCACGCCCGGCACGCCACGCCGCTGGAGCACGGCTCCGACGACGAGGAGGCCGGTGTCCCCCAGCTTGCCAACATCCTTGGGGCCGAGGACGAGCGCCTCGAGCAGGCCGAGTACATGACGATGATCGCGAAGGGCGTCGAAACCCTCTCGGAGTCGGATCGGATGATCCTCTACCTCCGCTTTGGTCGCGACCTCACCCAGTCGGAGATCGCCAGCCGGATCGGCACCTCGCAGATGCAGGTGTCCCGGCTGTTGCGCGCCGCGATCGAGAAGATCCGCAAGGTCAGCGGCGAGCTCGACGACCCGGGCTCGCGGTGAGCGCCGGCGTCTGAGCCGAGCCCGGGCTCAGGACCTGCGCGAGTCGACGGCGCGCTGGAGCTGCGCCTTGTTCATCTGCGACCGGCCCTCGATGCCGAGCTTCTGGGCCTCGCGGTAGAGCTGGTCGCGCGTCCGGCCCTTCTCGCGGTCGGTTCCGGAGCGCTGGCCGCCTCGCCGTGACGACGACATGTCCTCGGTCGACGTCCGCGATGCCTGCCGAGACTCGCCGCTGCGCGCCCGTTCCTTGTTGACGGTCCGTGCGGCGATCTCCTCGGCGCGGCTCTCGCTCCGGCCCTGGTCGCGCTCGCTCTCCTTGATGTGCTCGTACTGACGGGCTCGCTTCGAGCCCTGCTTGACGCCCCGTGGTGGCATCGTCCCTCCTGTTGCTTGGGGTCCTGCAGGGCGAGTACCCGTGCGCCCGGGGGTGAAACGGCCCGTCAGATGATCTGTCACCCCGCGCACGCACCACGCCGGGATCGATCGTCTAGCTGCTGATGATCGTCGGCGTCCCTAGCGGGATGTGCCTCAGCAGCCACCGCCCCTCCGCGAGCGTCAGGCGGACGCAGCCGTGGCTGACGGCGTCGCCGATCGTCGAGCTCTCCGGCGTGGAGTGGATGGCGATCCGGTTGCCGCCGTCCCATCCCTGGATGGCGTGAGGCGCCGTCGCCGACAGCGCGAGGATGCAGCACCCGTACGGGCCCGCCGGGTTCCCGGTGCTCAGCCGATCGGTGACCGCGAAGCGGCCGGGCGGCGTCGGCGACGCGGGTGCGCCGATCGCGACCATGTAGCGGTGGACCACACGCCCGTTCTCGAGCACGGTGAGCCGGCGTGCCGACAGCGACACCCGCAACTCCCAGCCGACGCGGCTGAGAGTGACGTCCGATTGCGGGATCCACCCCAACCGGTTGTTCCCGGCCAGCACGCTGACGACCCCGAGCCAGCGGCCGGAGACCCGCCGCACCCACATCGCCTCCGGCGACCCGAACGTCGTGCGGACGGGCACCGCCGCCAACACGCGCCCTGCCGGCGCCGTGCGCATCTGCGTCCGACGATCGACGAGCGCGACGAGCGCGCCGGGACCCGGCGGCACGAGCAGACCGCGCCGCGACGACGGATGGCTCACCCCCACCGGTGAGAAGTGCGCCGTCCTCGTGGTCGCCCGGGCGGGGGCGCCACCGCCGCCGTTGAGCCCCAGCGCGATCACGAGCGGAATCAGCGGTACAGCCGCGGCCAGCGTCGCCGCGAGCGGCCGCAGCCAGGCCCACGGTCGGCGCGGAGCGGGGTTGGTCATGGCACTGGATTGTCGCTCAAACACGCCACCCCGTCAGGCGGGCCGCTCCACCGGCGGGGACTACCCTTCAACACATGTTCAACTTGCGAGTGAAGACCAAGATGATTGACCCGGACCGGGCGCTCCCCGGGCGGGCGCAGGAGATGCCGGTGGCCGATCGCCACGCGGTTCTCGGCACGCCGATAAAGGGGCCGTTCCCGGCCGGGTTTGAGCAGGCGATCGTCGGGATGGGTTGCTTCTGGGGCGCCGAGCGCGTGTTCTGGCAGGCGCCGGGCGTCTACACGACGGCGGTCGGCTACGCCGGCGGCTACACACCCAATCCCACCTACGAGGAGGTCTGCAGCGGCAGCACCGGCCACGCCGAGGTCGTCCTCGTCGTCTTCGATCCGGCTCAGACCTCGTATGACCAGATCCTCAAGCTGTTCTGGGAGAACCACGATCCCACCCAGGGCATGCGCCAGGGCAACGACGTCGGCACCCAGTACCGGTCGGCGATCCTCTGGGACACCGAGGAGCATCGCGTGGCGGCCGAGGCCTCACGCGCGGCGTACAACGAGCGCCTGCGCGCCGAGGGCTATCCGGAGATCACCACCGAGATCGAATCGGCCCCCGCCCACCCCTTCTACTACGCCGAGGATTACCACCAGCAGTACCTCCACAAGAACCCGTGGGGCTACTGCGGGATCGGTGGGACCGGCGTGAGCTGTCCCGTCGGCCTCGGCACCCCGGCCCAGGCCCCGGCCGCCACCTCCCAGTAGACCCGCGAATTCGCCCAAGGGCATCGGCGCTAGCCGATGCCCCAGCGACGACGCCGCGCCGAATGGTCGGCGCGGCGTCGTAGCGGCGGGCGAATTCGCGTTAGCGGATTTGTCCAAGGGGGTCAGCGTCAGCCGATCCCCCGGCGACGGCGGGGAGGATGGTGACCTCGTCGCCGTCCTTGACCTCGGTGTCCAAACCGTCGAGGAAGCGGATGTCCTCGCCGTCGACGTAGACGTTCACGAACCGGCGCAGCCCGCCATCCTCGGCGATCCGGCTGCGCAGCTCGCCGAAGCGCTCATATAGAGCGTCGAGCACCTCGCCGACGGTTGAGCCGTCGACGCTGGCTTGTGCCTCGCCGCCGGTGGCGGCGCGGAGCTGGGTGGGGATTTTCACTGATACGGCCATGCCCGGCGAATCTTATGCCAGCGCGCCGACGCGCTGACTCGCGCTCTCAAACGCGCTGACGGTTGGGTCGATCTCCCACGTCTCGAACGAGCCCCGGATCGCGTCGAGCGTCTTGAGGCCCTCGCCGGTGATGTAGACGACAACCCGCTCCTCCGGATCGATCTCCCCGCGCGCGGCCAGCTTGGCCAGCACCGCCGTCGTCACGCCTCCGGCGGTCTCGGTGAAGATGCCCGTGGTCTGGGCGAGCAGCTTGATGCCCTCCCGGATCTCGTCGTCGGAGACCGCGTCGATCCCGCCGCCGCTGCGCCGAGCGAGGTCGAGCGCGTATGGGCCGTCGGCCGGGTTGCCGATGGCCAGGGACTTCGCGATCGTGTCCGGCTTGACCGGCCGGCAGAAGTCCTGTCCAGCGGCGAACGCGCTCGCCACCGGGGAGCACCCGGTGGCCTGAGCCCCGTTGAACGTCGGCAGCGTGCCCTCCAGCAGCCCGGCCTCGATCCACTCCTCGAAGCCGCGGGCGATCTTCGTGAACAGCGAGCCGGAGGCGATCGGCGCGACCACGCGATCCGGCAGCTGGAAGCCGAGCTGCTCGGCGGTCTCGAACGCCAGCGTCTTCGAGCCCTCGGCGTAGTACGGACGCATGTTGATGTTGACGAACGCCCATTCGTGCTCGCCGGAGAGCTCGGTGCACAGACGGTTGACGTCGTCGTAGTTGCCGCGGACGCCGACGACATTGGTGCCGTAGACGCCGGTGGCGAGCACCTTCTGCTCCTCGAGGTTCGACGGGATGAAGACATACGACTCCAGCCCGGCGGCCGCCGCGTGGGCGGCGACGGCGTTGGCGAGGTTGCCGGTCGAGGCGCACGCGATCGTCTCGAAGCCAAGCTCGCGGGCCCGCGCCAGCGCGACTGACACGACCCGGTCCTTGAACGAGTGCGTCGGGTTGGCCGCATCGTTCTTGATCCAGACGTCCTTCAGCCCGAGGCGCTCGGCCAGGCGGTCGGCGCGCAGCAGGGGCGTCCAGCCGGCCGGGAGCGCACCCTGGGGGGGCGACTGGACCGGGAGGAAGTCGCCGTAGCGCCACAGCGAGTGGGGGCCGGCTTGGATCCGGCGGCGCAGCTCGTCCGGATCGACGCCGTCGCGTCTCGCGTACGCGACCTCAAGCGGACCGAAGCACCGCTCGCACACGTAGCGCGCGTCGAGGTCGTAGACCGTCTGGCATTCCTTGCAGCGAAGAGACTCTGGCGGCATATGTGAAAAACCTCCGCCGGGGTCTGTGGTCGGAGGTCACGTGAGAGAACCGCCCTGCCACATCTCCCAGGCCTTTGTAGTTGGAGCCTGATGGAATTGGCACCGTTCCCTTGCGGGAGGTTGCCGGGGCTTCGTAGGGCCATATCCCTCCACCCCTCTGGATGCGTACTGCTATGTCCGTCGGCAGTATACCTGTGATCGGCGACGGACCCCGCCGTCTTGAGCGCGCCGGCACTTCGGCGTAACGACCGCCCGGCGCCGGTGTTGAAACGTTAGATGGCCACTGCCTCGACCGACCCGCTCACACGCCTCGAGGCAATCCTCGGGCTGCACGACGCCGATACCCCTAGCCGCCGGATGCTCGTGATCGTCAACCCATACGCGACGACCGTGTCCGATCGACTCAAGAACCTCGTCGTGTATGCACTGCGCGGCCGCTATGACGTGCACGCCGTCGACACCGAGGCGCGCGATCACGCGACCGAGCTGTGCCGGCAGGCCGCGCAGGATGGCTACGACGTCGTCGTGGCCTTCGGCGGCGACGGCACCGTCAACGAGGCGGCCAACGGGCTCGTCGGCTCCGACACCCCGCTCTGCTGTCTGCCCGGGGGCCGGACGAACGTGTACTGCCGCATGCTCGGCATCCCCACCGATGTCGTCGATGCGACCGAGCACCTCCTCGGCCTCGCCCATGACTGGCACCCGCGCCGCGTCGACGTCGGACGTGTGAACGACCGCTACTTCCTGTTCTCGGCCGGGGCCGGGCTCGACGCGAGCGTCGTGGAGCGGGTCGACGCGCACCCCCGGCTCAAGGCGCGCGTCGGCGAGTGGTACTACGCCTGGACGGGGATCCAGACCTTCAACCGTCACTATCTGATCCGGCCCCCTCGCCTCGAGGCCGAGCTCGGCGCCGAGCGGATCTCAGGGGTCACGGCGATCATCCAGAACGCCGAGCCGTACACGTTCTTCGGCAAGCGGCCGGTCCACATGGGCGAGGGCGCGACGCTGGAGAGCGGGGACCTGGCCGGCGTCGTCCTCAAGCGGGCCTCGCCGGTCGACGCCCTGACCGTCAGCTGGCGGGCGCTGTCCAAGCGCGCCCGGCTCGTCCGGCATCGCCGCGTCCACGGATTCAGTGGGCTGCGGGAGCTGCGGATCACCTCCTCGGACGAGCGGGCGCTCCCCCTCCAGGTCGACGGCGACTACATCGGCGAGGTCCATGAGGCGACGTTCGAGGCGCTTCCGCAAGGGATGCTCGTCGTCTCCTGACGGCGAGCGCTGCGGTCCATGCTGCGCCCGGGGCGGGTGCTCGCCGGAGTGGGGCCGCTGATCAGGGCGGCCGCGCTGTCTGCCGGAGTGGTCCTGGCCGGAGCGACCGCCACAGCCTCGCCCCCCGCGCACGCCGCGGCGGCGGCCGCGGAGCCGACGATCACCGGCTGCCCGGTCTTCCCCGCCGACAGTCCGTGGAACCAGCGGGTCGACGGGCTGCCGGTGGCCGGTGACTCGGCCGCGCTCATCGCGCGGATCGGCCTTGGCGACCCGGTGCATCCGGACTTTGGGACCGTCTACGACGGCGCTCCCAACGGAATCCCGTACGCGATCGTCTCACGCCGGACCCGGCGCGTGTTCGTCCGCTTTCAGTACGCGTCGGAGTCGGACGGTCACGCCTACCCCCTGCCGCTGGGCGTCCCGATCGAGGGCGGGGCCCGCTCCACCGGGGACCGTCACGTGATCGTCGTGGATCGCAGCACGTGCACCGACTACGAGGTGTTTGCGGCCTATCCCCATGACCGCGGTCGCTTCTGGACAGCCGGGTCCGGCGCGATCTTCCACCTCCGCTCCGACCGGCAGCGGCCGGCCGGATGGACGTCGGCGGACGCCGCCGGCCTGCCGATCCTCCCGGGCCTGGCGCGCTACAGCGAGGTCGCGGCGGGCGCCATCGACCACGCTCTGCGCTTCACCGCGCCGTGCACCGGCGCGCGTTATGTCTACCCCGCGCGGCACGACGCCTCTACCTGCGGCGGAGCGTCGGCGCCCCCCATGGGCCTCCGGGTCCGGCTGAAGGCGGGCGTCGACATCTCGCACCTCCCCTACCAGGCCCGGGTCGTCGCCGTGGCGCTCAAGCGCTACGGCTTGATCCTCGCCGACAACGGCAGCCCGTGGTACATCTCCGGCGCGCCGAACCGCCACTGGAACGACGCGGCGCTGGACGAGCTCGACAGGCTGACCGGCCGCGACTTCCAGGTCGTCGATACGAGCTCCCTCCGGCACCCGGGACTCTGAGCGCCCGCGCCCTGCACCACGCGCCAAATCTGGATTCCGTCTCTCGATTTGGCGGATTCTCGAGGTTGTGCGTGCGTCTGGCGCCAGATTATCCGGCGGGTGCGTGATTTGGCGCGATCTGCATGCTGGAAATCGCAGCAACAGGGTCAGCCCGGGCGGGCGTCGATCATCCGCCAGGGGTGAAGGAGGCGTGGCCGGAGGCTCTTCCTCAATGTGGAGAGCAAACCGCCCCGCCGGCGGCGCACCCAGACGCGCGCCTCGGCCCAGATCACCGATCGCGACCGGCAGCTGCTGGCGTTTGCCGCCGAGCATCGCTTCGTGCTCGCCGCCCAGGTGGCGGTGCTCCTGGAGGTGAGCGAGGCGGCGGCGGACGCGCGGTTGCGGACCCTGGGCAACGCCGGATACCTGCGCCGGGAGCGCAAGCTCCACCGCCAGCCCCCGTGTGACCGCATCACCCCGCCGGGGCTGCGGGCGATCGGCAGCGAGCTGCCCCCTCCCCGCACGCCGGATCTCGCCGCCTACCGCCATGACCTGGGGCTCGGCTGGCTGATGCTCGCTGCCCGCCGCGAGCGCTTCGGTCCCGTCCAGTCCGTGATCTCGGAGCGGCGCATGCGCTCCGAGGACGGGCGGCGGCAGCGGGACGACCCCGGCGGTCTGCAGGCCGGCGAGGCCGGAGGCGGCGCGTCCCGCCACGGTGTCCGCCTCGGCGGCACGGGCCCGGGCGGCCGCGACCGTCTCCATTATCCGGACATGGTGCTCGTCACCGAGACCGGGCACCGGGTCGCGTTCGAACTGGAGCTGACGACCAAGGCACCGGAGCGGCGGGAGCGGATCCTCGCCGGTTACGCGGCCGACCCGCGAATCGACATGGTCATCTATCTCGTCGACCGCGCGACCGTCGGACGGGCCATCGAGCGCTCGGCTGCCCGCGTCGGCATCTCCCACCTCGTCCGCGTTCAGAAGGTCACCATCGGCGGCGTCGCGCGTCCGGCCGGTGATGGGCGGGCGGCGGAGCGCCGGCCCGCGCGCGGCCGGGTGGCCGGCGAGCCGCCGGCGGGAGCGGCGCGGTGACCCCTGCCGCGGACAGCGGCGCGGGCCACCCGTGGGCTCGGCGGTACCTGTCGCTGGCGCTGTGGACGGCGGTCCTGTTGGCGCCCTCGATGGCGGTCGCCGCCGGTCTGCTCGCCGCCGGGACGGCCCTCATGCTGGGGCCGGCGGTGTGGCGGTCGGCTCGGCGGCGCCGCGGTCGCCGCGTGGAGGCGGAAACCGGGGAGAAGATCGTCGTCGGCGCCGATCCGGCGGGGCGGACGGTGGCGCTGCGAGAGCACCAACTTGCGGCCCACACGCTGACCGTGGGCGCGAGCGGCGCCGGCAAGTCGACGACCATGCTCACCATCCTCGACGCCCAGATCCGGCGCGGGCGGCCCGTCATCGTCATCGACATGAAGGGCTCACCCGCCTTTGCCGCCCAGTTGCAGCGCTCGGCCGCGGCGGCCGGTCGCGGGCTCCGCGTTTGGACGCCGGACGGCCCCGGTCACTGGAACCCCCTCGCCCACGGCAACGCGACCTCCCTGAAGGACAAGCTGATCTCGACCGAGCGCTTCAGCGAGCCGCATTATCAGCGCGCCGCCGAGCGGTACGTGCAGACCGCCCTCGGCGTGCTGCATTTCGCCGCTCCGGACCGCCCGGCGCAACTGCACGAGGTGGCGGTGATGGAGCCGCGCCGGCTCGCCGCCATGTTGCGCGGCGTGCCCGCACCGCTGGCGGAGCGGGTCCAGGACTACCTCTCCGGGCTGACCGCGGACCAGGTCAGCGCGGTGCGCGGCCTCGGCACCCGCCTTGCGCTGCTCAGCGAATCGTGCGCCGGCCCGTACCTGCGAACGAGCGCGGGACGGCCGGAAGACGCGATCGATCTCCGGGCCGGGCTCGACGGCGGCGACGTGCTCCTGTTCAGCCTCAACTCCAGCGTCTACGGCAAGTTGGCGGCTCAGCTCGGCGCGCTGGCGATCCAGGACCTCATCAGCGCGTCCGGGCGGCGCCTGGATGCCACCGCGGGCCCCGGGGGAGCGCCGGCGGCCGCCACGGTGGCCATCGACGAGTTCTCGGCCCTGGACGGCGACAACCTGCTCGCCCTGCTGGCACGCGGCCGGGAGGCGGGGGTCAGCGTGCTGATGGCGACGCAGGAGATGGCCGATCTGGAGCGGGCCGGGCGAGGATTTCGCGACCAGGTGCTCGGCATCGTCGGCGTCAAGATCATCCACCGTCAGGACGTGCCGGCGTCGGCCGAGACGATCGCGCAGATGGCGGGAACTGAGCCGGTCTGGGAGCGCACCGAGCAGCTCCGCAGCCCGTTCACCGGCCCCGGAGCCAGCCGCGGCACGCGGCGCCTGGCCGAACGTTACGTCGTGCACCCCAACGTCATCAAGACGCTGCCTGTTGGGCACGCCGTCATCCTGACCAAGCTGCCGACGGCGGAGGTGCGGCGGGTGGCGGTCAGGCCTCCGCCGGCCGGCCACGACCGCCCGGCGCCTCTGCGGCGCGCGGGACGCGGGGGGCGGGACTACCCGGCGCCGGGCGTGACGCGGTAGGCGTCGAACACCGCGTCGATGTTGCGCAGCCGGTTGATCGCCTGGTCAAGCGTGCGGGTGTCGCCCACCTCGACGACGAACCGGTTCTTGACCATGGGGTGGTTGACCGTGCAGTGGGCATCGAGGATGTTGATGCCGGCCTCGGCGAACGTGCGGGTCATGTCCTCGAGCAGCCGGTGGCGGTCCCAGCCATCGACCTGGATCTCGACGCGGAACGATGTGTCGGCGTCCCCGTCCCAGGACACGCTCGTGAACCGGTCCGGGTCCTTCTTGAGGACGGCGACGTTGGGGCAGTCCCCGCGGTGGATTGTGATCCCCCGCCCAAGGGAGATGTAGCCGACGATCGGATCGCCGGGCACCGGCCGGCAGCATTTGGCCAGGCGGAGCATGACCTCGTCGATGCCCTCGACGGCGATCCCGTAGCGCGACGATGACGTCGTCGGCCGCGTGCGGCGGCGGTTGGTCTGCAGCAGGTCGTCGGCGGCCGTCGGCTCGGACTCCGCCGCCTCGCCCTGCTTGAGGCGCTGCATGACCTTGTTGACAACGGTCGTCGCCGAGATCTTCGCCCCGCCGAGCGCGATGTAGAAGTCGTCGCCCTTGCGGAAGCCCATCTCCCGGATGACGTCGGCAAGCAGCGGCGAGCCGACGAGCTTCTGGGCGGGCAGCCCCTGCTTGCGCAGCGCATCCTGTAGCTGCTCGCGGCCGGTGTGCTCGGTGTCTTTGCGCGACTCGGCCTTGAACCACGCCTTGATCTTGTTGCGGGCGCGGGTCGTCTTCACGAGTGCCAGCCAGTCGCGCGAGGGACCCCGCTCACGCTTGGAGGTCAGCACCTCGACGATGTCGCCGGACCGCAGCTGATAGGAGAGCGGCACGATCTTGCCGTTGACCTTCGCGCCCACGCACCGGTGGCCGACGTCGGTGTGGATCTCGTAGGCGAAGTCCAGCGGCGTAGAGCCGGCGGCCAGCGACTTGACCTCGCCCTTGGGGGTGAACACGAAGACCTCGTCCTCGAACAGGTCGACCTTGAGGGTCTCCATGAACTCCCGCGGGTCGGCCATGTCCTGCTGCCAATCCATCAGCGACCGCAGCCACTTCAGCTTGCCGTCCGAGTCGCCGCCGTTGCGCAGCGAGTCGGCGCCGCTCGCGCCCTCCTTGTACATCCAGTGGGCGGCGATCCCGAACTCGGCCAGGTCGTGCATCTCACGCGTGCGGATCTGGATCTCCAGCGGCCGCCCCTCAGGTCCGATGACCGTCGTGTGCAGCGACGAGTACAGGTTGAACTTCGGCATCGCGATGAAGTCCTTGAAGCGCCCCGGCAGCGGCTTCCACAGCGAGTGGATGACCCCGACCGCCCCGTAGCAGTCCTTGACCGAATCCACGATCACGCGCATCGCGGTCAGGTCGTAGATCTCGTTGAACTCGCGCCCCTTCTTGGTCATCTTCGCGTAGATGGAGTAGAAGTGCTTGGCGCGGCCGGAGATGTCGGCGTGGATGCCGAGCTCGGCGAGCTCCTTGGCGACGATCGCGCCCGCCTCGTTGACATAGCGCTCGCGCTCGCCGCGCTGCTGGGCGACCAGGCCCTTGATCTCGTTGTACTTGCGCGGGTGCAGCGTCTGGAAGGCGAGATCCTCCAGCTCCCATTTGATGGCGTGGATACCGAGGCGATGGGCGATCGGCGCGTAGATGTCAAGCGTCTCGCGCGACTTCTCCAGCTGTTTCTGCTTCGGCATCGCCGAGATCGTGCGCATGTTGTGCAGCCGGTCCGCGAGCTTGATCAGGATCACGCGGATGTCGGTGGCCATCGCCACCACCATCTTGCGGTAGTTCTCGGCCTGAGCCTCGTCCCGCGACTGGAAGGTCAGCCCGGTGAGCTTGGTGACGCCGTCGACCAGGCCGGCGATCTCCTCGCCGAACGTGGCGCCGACCTCCTCCAGAGACGCGCTGGTGTCCTCGACCGTGTCGTGCAGCATCGCGGCGCACAGGGTCTCGGTGTCCAGCCGCATGCCGGCGCAGATCTTCGCCACTCCCACCGGGTGGGTGATGAAGTCCTCGCCAGACAGGCGGCGCTGGTCGGCGTGGTGCAGGCAGGCATAGGCAAACGCGCTCTCGACCCGGTCGCGATCGATGGGAAGCGCCGCCTGGTCCGCATGCTCCTCAACGATGGCAAACAGGTCGCCGAGCAGCCGCTGCTCGAACGGCGACAGGTCGGCCCGGTCCACCCTCGCCAGGTCAGGCGGCGTCGGCTGCGTCACGCCGTCCACCTTTGGACGCTCGCCCGCCAGGACGGCCGCAGACCCGTCGCCGTCGCCGGCGGCCGCCGAGTCCTTGGTGGCCTTGCCGTTGTCGCCGGACTCGCTGCGGCCTCTCGCCCGGCTCAGCCGCCTACTCGATGATTTGCGCTGCTCAGGAATCGCTTTCCGTCCTCGTATCGCTGCGAATAGACCCTGAAGGACGGCGAACGATCGAGCGCCGTCGGCGCCCGGCCCGCAATCGCCAGAGCCGGCAGATCCCGGTCGAGGCTGACGA
>DASZMU010000187.1:0-40226 GCA_035551695.1 Solirubrobacteraceae bacterium | reverse complement strand
GCCACACTCCGGTGCGACAGGCGGCGGGGGGGCCCGCGCGGCGCCCTGAGCCTGATCCCGCGGTCGAGACGCCCCTCCCCCGCTCCCCGGACCTCCCCGCCCCACGGCGCGGGCCGGCGGCGGTCGCAGTGAACGCGCGCGCGGGGGGTTTGGGGAGTTAAGCCGGGATAGCCGGAATAAGTCCCCAAACCTGTCGGCAGGCGGACGGTGACCGAGCCCAGCCGGGGCCGGGGCCGGGATCCCGTCCCCGGCGCCATCCAGGCTCGGCGTCCCGCCATCGTGGGGGCGCGCCGTCACCCCGCGATTGGGTCGTTTCGGCCCACCCCCGCCCCCGGCCCGCCAAGCGCCTCAGCCGAGCTGCGCCTGAACCCGGGGTACTGACGTGGAGAGCCCGCGCACGCCAGGCCTCCAAAACGCGGCAAATCGGCCTGCGTGGGCCTGATTTGGCGCGTGGTGCAGGTTGCCCGGCTCCGGACGCCCGGGAGCGGATGTCCGCGACGCCGCGACCCGGGCCGGGTGCACGAATTCATTCGCCGATGGTAGGCTCGGCCGACGTATGGCGATGAAGATGCGCCAGAGCCTCGCGCAACTCGAGCAGGAATTCCACCACGAGACGCAACTGGACCGGAGCCGGCGCGAGTCGCTGCGGCGCCAGGCCGTCCGCCGGTCCCGGGTGCGCACGCACGAGCGCGAGAAGAAGCGGAGCTCGCTGCGCTACTGGATGCTGATCCTGTCGCTGATCCTCACCGCGGTGCTGGTCACGGCGGCGATGTTCGAGACGCTGTACCTGCTGCTCGGTTGACGCCGCGGCCGTGCCCGCCGGGGTCCGGTCAGCAGCAGATCGTCGACGGGTCCAGGCCTAGTCGGAGTCGCCGAGACTGCGCAGAGCAGCATCGACCTCTTCGCGAGCGCCCTTGCCGCTCTCGGCACCCTCTTCCTGGATCTCGATGTAGACCTCCTTGCGGAACACCGGGATGTCCCTCGGAGCCTGAATTCCGATCCGGACCTTCTCGCCCATGATCGCGAGCACCGACACCTCTATGTCGTCCCCGATCATGATGCTCTGATTGGACTTGCGGGTGAGTACCAGCATGGGTCGCCTCCCTGCATTCGGCCGCTAGAAACGGGTGCGTCATGCCACGCAAAGCGCAACGCCTGCCCTCGATGGAGGATACCCCTATGGGATTTGACATTTCAACCAAACGCCACGATTTGCACGGCTAAAGGGAGCTACGGCCGACACCTGTACTAGTCTGCGCTTCTACTTATGGCACGCCGATCTCTCAGACCTGAGCTGAACCGCATCCGCGCCTGGGTCCGCCAAGGGCGGACCGACGCGTGGATCGCCCATCAGCTTGAGGTAACTGTTCAACAAATCCAGGCCTTCAAGCGCGAGCAGCAGCTCGACGCCGGGGATGACGCCGAGGGCGTCACAGCCGTGGCCGAATATGCCGAAGACATCGACCTGCGGGCCGAGGACGACGCGCTGATTGCCGCTGAGCTTGATGCCGCCGCCGCGGAGCAGGCCGACGAGGACGAAGAGGAAGACGAGGACGAGGAGGCCGAGAAGCCGGCTCGTCGTCGTCGCAGCCGCCGCGGAGGTCGTGGCGGCGGTCGTGGCCGGCGCAGGTCGTCCGGCCCGCTGGAGGCGACGTTCGACCACGGCGAAGAGGGCTACGGGCTCTGGCTCGACCCGGCCGTCCAGGACGATCCCATCTACGCCGAGTACTGGGCCGGTCACCGTCCCGTCGAGGTCGCCATCGAGGAGGATCAGATCGTGATCCGTCGCGCCGGCACCTCCGACAACGACGAGGAATAACGGCGAAACCTCCCGCGCGGCGTCAGCCGCTCACGGGAATCACAGGACCAGCAGGGCCGCCGAGTCACCCCTCGGCGGTCCGGCGTCCCGTCGTGTAGTCGATCGCCTCGCGCGCGTAGCGGGCGAAGGCCGCCCCGGCAACCGTCGGCATGTCCCACGCCGCCGGACACGAGGGCGCGACGCGCACGGCGATGTCAAAGGCCCAATCGGTCCCCTGATCGACATACAGCGACGCGAGCTCCTGGACGGTGAATGGGCCGCCGAGCCGCCGGCGCAGCGCCACGACCAGCTCGTCCGTCACGCGCTCCATCGCCGTCCGGTCGGCGGGCTCCGCGCGGGCGAGCCGGCGCTGCCCCTCCTGCCAGAGGCCGATCAGATCCTCGTAGCGGACGCGGCCGGCGCTCACCTCGCGCCCCCCGGCCCCTCCGGGGCTAGTGGCCGCCGGAGCCCATGACCACGTACGGCTGCTCGCCCGGGCGGACCATCCCCAGCGCGCGGGCGTCGCGAATGATCGTCGCCGGGTCGTTGAGCGACTTCTGCTCCTGCGTCAGCTGCGCGTTCTGGCGCGAGAGCGACCGGACGATCGCCGTCTGCTGATCGGCCTGGGCACGGGTGGAGACGTAGGACAGCGTGTGCTCCACGTACAGGCCGACCACCACCGCGAATACAACCAGCAGGCCGATCCGCCCCACCCGCTCCCATCGGACCCGCAGCTTCGGTGAACGCGAGACGACGCGCGGTCGCCGGCGAGGGGACGTCCGGGGTTGACGTCTGGAGGCGGCGGTTGCAGAACGGGCTGACGGCATCCCTGAGGGCCTTCGTTCGACGGCGGCTTGTTCCTTCCTCCCGCATGCCCTCGTGCAGATCCTCCGGATCCCGGAGGAGCGTCGGAGAACGGACGATGCCCTCTCCCATACCTGCCGTCAGTGGCGAAACGCGGTTCGACCGGGATAGGCCGCCTCGGGACCGAGGGCCTCCTCGATCCGCAGCAGCTGGTTGTACTTCGCGACGCGGTCCGTGCGCGACGGCGCGCCGGTCTTGATCTGGCCGCACCCGGTGGCGACGGCGAGGTCGGCGATCGTCACGTCCTCGGTCTCGCCGCTGCGGTGGGACATGACCGCCGCATAGCCGGCCTCGCGGGCCATCCGGATCGCGGCGAATGTCTCGGTCAGGGTGCCGATCTGGTTGACCTTGATCAGGATGGCATTGGCGACCCCGGCATCGATCCCCCGCTTCAGGCGCTGAGTGTTGGTGACGAACAGGTCGTCGCCGACGAGCTGGATGTTCTTGCCGAGGCGCTGGGTCAGCGTCGACCAGCCGGTCCAGTCGTCCTCGTCCATCCCGTCCTCGATGGAGAGGATGGGGTAGCGGCCGCAGAGCTCGGCCCAGTAGGTCGTCAGCTCGTCGGCGCTCAGCGTGCGGCCCTCGTGCTGGAGCACGTAGCCCTGCCCCTGCTTGTACAGCTCGGAGACGGCGGGATCCAGTGCGATCGCCACCTGCTCGCCCGGCTCGTAGCCGGCGGCGCGGATGCCGATCATCAGCGCCTCGAGCGCCTGCTCGTTTGACTGGAAGTCCGGGGCGAACCCGCCCTCGTCGCCAACGGCAGTCCCGTGCCCGTCCTCGTGCAGGGTCCGCTTGAGGTGGTGGAAGACCTCGGCACCCATCCGCAGCGCCTCCGAGAAGGTCTGGGCGCCGACGGGGACGATCATGAACTCCTGGAAGTCGACGGCGTTGTCGGCGTGAGCGCCGCCGTTGAGGACATTCATCATCGGTACCGGCAGGATGTGGGCGGTTTCGCCGCCCAGGTAGCGCCACAGCGGCAGGCGTTCCTCGGCGGCTGACGCCTGGGCCGCCGCCAGCGAAACGGCGAGCATCGCGTTGGCACCCAGCCGCGACTTGTTGGGCGTTCCATCCAGCGTGATCAGCATGCGATCCAGCGCCGCCTGCGCGGACGCGTCCTGGCCGCGTACCGCCGTCGCGATCTCGCCGTTGACGTTGTCGACGGCTTTACCGACGCCCTTGCCCATCCAGTCCGATCCACCGTCACGCAGCTCGGTCGCCTCGAACTCTCCCGTCGACGCGCCAGACGGGACCGCGGCGCGTCCCCACGCGCCGGAGCGTAGGCTGAGCTCGACCTCCACGGTCGGATTGCCGCGACTGTCGAGGATCTGGCGGGCATGGACGTGCTCGATCTGGCTCATGTGGGGTGACCGTCTCCTTGGCTCAGGCTCGCCCGAGCGTAGTAGGCGAGCTGCTCTTCAGCCGGGAGATCGTCCCAGCTTCCGCCCTCGGATGCCGCGAGCTCGCCTGCCGCCGACACTCGGTCCCGGAACCGGCCGGACGCCGCCCGCAGTGCGAGCTCCGGATCGACCTTGAGTTTCCGCGCCGCATTGACCACCGCAAACAGCAGATCGCCGATCGCGTGGAAACGCTCCTCCTCGGTCCCGGCCGACTCCACCTCGGTCAGCTCGTCGCGGGCGGTCTGCACGGCACGATCCACGCCGGGGACGTCAAAGCCGGTGGAGGCGACCCGGCGCTGAAGCTTGCGGGCGTGCAGCAGGGCCGGCAGATTCTCCGGGACCTCGCCGAAGACGCCGGGCTCCCGGCCCGGCTCCTCGCGCTTGATCGCGTCCCAGTTGCGCAGGACGTCCTGGGCGTCGCGCACCTCGGTCTCGCCGAAGATGTGCGGGTGGCGGCGGATGAGCTTCTGGGTCACGTGCTCGGCCACCTGCGTCAGGTCGCCCGCGCCCCGCTCCTCCAGCAGCAGGGCCAGGAAGTGCACCTGGAAGAGGACGTCGCCGAGCTCGTCGAGCATCTTGACGTCGTCGCGCTGCTCGGCGGCGTCGGCGAGCTCGTAGGCCTCCTCGACCGTGTGGGGGACGATCGAGCGCTCGTCCTGCTCGCGGTCCCAGGGGCACTCGCGGCGCAGCCGCCGAGTGATCGCGTCAAGTTGAGTCAGGGACTGAGCGGCGTCCTGACCAGCCACGGCGTCTCAGGGCCGGGCCCGCTAGGGCGCCGCGGTCGTGGCTCCGGCGGCTCCGGCGGCTCCGGCCGAGCCCGCCGCGCCGGAGCTCGTGGACGACTTGGGCGCCTTGTAGCCACTGCAATCAGCCATCGCGTACTCCGATACGCACTTGGTCTGGCTCTTCCAGTTCTTGGAGGCGTGGCCGTCGACGGCGGTCTGGGCCTGGGTCTGCAGCCGGCTGGTCAGCGTCTGCTTGATCAGGGCCGTCGACTGCGCGAGCGAGCGCTGCTTGGCGGGCGTGATCTTGGTGACCTCGAGCACGTAGTAGCCGAACTGGCCCTTGATCGGCCCCAGCAGCTTGTTCGCCGGCGCGGCGAACGCGGCCTTGGACAGAGCGGCGTCCTGCTGGCCGGCGGTGACGCCGGTGAGCACCCCACCGTTGTTCTTGGTGGTGGGATCGGTCGAGTACTTCTTGGCCACGGTGGTCCAGCTCTGCCCGTGCTGCAGCGCCGTCTTGGCCGTCTGAGCCTCAGCCGCGGTCTTGGTCAGCACGATGCGCATGTTGCGCGTCTCAGGCGTGCCGAACTGGGACTTGTGGGCGTCGTAGTACGTGGAGATCATCGCCGGGGTCACCGTGGTGGGGTGGCGAGCCGTGAGCTTGGTGAAGATCTGGTTGACACGGACCCGGAACAGAATGTCCTGCGCGGTCTGGCCGCTCTGCTTCAGGAAGGTCTCGTACTGGGCATTTGTCTGGAACTGGCTCTTCTTGGCCTGGGCGAGCGCCGCGTTGACCTGCGCGTTGGTGAGCTTGATGCCCAGCTTGTGCGCGTCTGCCTGGTACCAGTAGGCCTTGATCAGGAAGTCCATGACCTGGCCGGACAGGGACTGGAAGAGCTGGGTGCAGTCGGCCTTCAGCGTCTTGTCGGCGGTCTTGCGCAGCGAGGGGATCTCCGCCTTCACCTGCGAGATGCACTTGGTGAAGTTGGGCGGATCCTCCGGCACGATCACCGGCTGGCCGGGACTCTGGGCCGCCTGGCCCTGCGCGGCGACGAACATCCAGTGGTCGAAGGCGCGCGTCGTGATGGGGTTGCCCGCCACGACGGCGACCGAGCCGCTCGGCACGCCGCTGCTGCCACAGCCGGCGACGGCGAGGGCAACGAGCACAAAAAAGGCGCCAAGCGCCAGGATCGACCGCGGAGTCTTCATACGACCCGGCCGATAGTAGCGGCACTCGCCGGACGAGGATCGTAAGTATTTGAGAAGGACCCGGCGGCAGGTTGTCGACGAAGGTTCGATGGCATCCGTACCACGCGCTCGACCTTTGTCCAATTGACCACGCGGCGCCGACCCGGTTTCATGCGTTGGGCACTTCAGGGACGGAGTGCGGCAGGGCGTCACGGACGACGCATCATTTGCGCGCGCACGCGCCACCATGTGACGTAGAGCACCCTCCCCGGGAGAGTGCTCTACGTCGCTTTAAGCGACGGCTCTAAGCCTGGATCCGCCGATCCCGCGGTCGCCTCGACGTCGGATAGCCGTCGAGACTCAGCCCGGTATCGGGGATCCCGGCTAAGCCGCCTCGCGCGTGACCGACAGCAGCACGTCGGCCGCGCGGACGATCGCCGGAAAGCGCTCCTTTGGATCCTTGGGCACCCGGACCGACAGCTGCGATTTGCCGGACTCGTACAGCGCCTCCGGGATCTCCGCCCGGATCTTCTTGGCTCGCACCGAGTCGAGCTCGATCGGCGTCACCGCCAAGCGGTCCCCGCGCACCGTCACGGCCCGCGCGCCCGCCTGGCCGAGCTTGATCCGCGCCTGCTGGAGGGAGATCAGGTTGCGGAGCGGATCCGGCAGCTCGCCGAAGCGGTCCTCGAGCTCCTCGCGCAGCTCCGCCAGATCGGCGACCTCCCGCGAGCCGGCGATCCGGCGGTGGACGTCGACCTTGGCCTGCTCGTACGGGATGTAGTCCGACGGCACGTAGGCGTCGACGTTGACGTCAAGGCGCACCGGCTCCCAGTCCTCGGCCGGGCCGGCGCCGTCCTCCGTCGCGGCGACGGCCTCGTCGAGCATCTGCATGTACAGCTCGAAGCCGAGCGCGGCGACATGGCCGGACTGCTCGTCGCCGAGGAGGTTGCCGGCGCCGCGGAGCTCCAGGTCACGCATCGAGATCTTGAAGCCGGCGCCGAGCTCGGTGTAGTCGCTCAACGCCGACAGGCGGTTCGCCGCCTCCGGCGTCAGCGCCGCGGCGCTCGGATACAGGAGATACGCGTACGCGCGCTCCCTTGACCGGCCCACGCGGCCGCGGATCTGGTAGAGCTGGGACAGGCCGAACACGTCGGCGCGCTCCACGACGAGCGTGTTGGCCTGCGGGATGTCGATCCCGGACTCGATGATGCTCGTGCAGACGAGGACGTCAGCGTCGCCGCGCAGGAACGAGAGCATGCGCTGCTCGAGCACCCCCTCCTCCATCTGCCCGTGCGCCACCTCGAAGCGCATCCCCGGACAGAGGGCGCGCAGCCGGACCGCGGTCTCCTCGATCGTCTCCACCCGGTTGTGCAGGAAGAACGCCTGCCCGTGGCGCTCCTTCTCACGGATCAGGGCGCGGCGCACGAGCTCCTCGTCGTATTCGCCGACGTATGTCTTGACCGGGCGCCGGCCCTCCGGCGGCGTCTCGATGACGCTGATGTCGCGGACCCCGGCGAGCGACATCTGCAGTGTCCGCGGGATTGGCGTGGCGCTCATCGCGATCACGTCGACGCGGAGCTTGAGCTGACGCAGCAGCTCCTTCTGCTTGACCCCGAAGCGCTGCTCCTCGTCGACGACCAGCAGGCCCAGGTCCTTGGCGCGCACGTCGCGCGACAGGAGGCGGTGGGTACCGATCAGGATGTCGACCTCGCCCTTGGCGAACCGAGCGATCGCGTCCTTCTGCTCGGCGGGTGAGCGAAACCGGGACACGTGCTCGATCGTCACCGGATAGTCCTTGAGGCGCTCGGAGAACGTGCCGTAGTGCTGTTGGGCCAGGATCGTCGTCGGGGCCAGGACCATCACCTGCTTGCCGTCCTGCGCAGCCTTGAACGACGCCCGCAGAGCCACCTCGGTCTTCCCATAGCCGACGTCGCCGCAGATGAGGCGGTCCATCGGGCGCGGCGACTCCATGTCGGCCTTCACGAACTCGATCGCGTCGCGTTGGTCCGGCGTCTCGGTGTACGGGAAGGCATCCTCGAACTCGCGCTGCCAATCGCTGTCCGCCGGGAACGTGTGGCCCTGGCGCCGCCTGCGCTCGGCATAGAGGTTGAGCAGCTCGCCCGCCAGTTCCTGGGCGGCGCGCCGTGCCCGGGCCTTGATGGTGTCCCAGCGGCTGCCGCCGAGCTTGGACAGAGGCGGATGGCTTCCGCCGGCGCCGACGTACCGGCTGATCTTGGCCAGCTGATCGACGGGAACGAACACCCGGTCTGAGCCGGCGTATTCCAGGTACAGGTAGTCACGCGTGACCTTGGCGACGGTCTTGGTGTCAAAGCCGGCAAACCGGGCGATCCCGTGGTCCTCGTGGACGACGATGTCGCCGGTGCGGAGGTCGGCAAAGCTCCGGAGCACGCCACGCTTGCGCTCCCGTCCGGGCTGCTCGGCCTTGCGGCGCTGGAACAGCCGGTGGTCCGGGATGACCGCGAGGTGGAACTGGGGCGCGATGAAGCCGGCCTGGAGGCGGGCGTGGGCCATCGTGATCTGGGATGGGTGGGGTTGGATCTGAGCGGCGCCATCCTCCCCCTCCCCCAGCCACCGCGTCTTCAGGCGGCCGAGGTTGTAGGCGAAGCGCTCGCCCTCGCCGCGGCGGGCGAACGTCAGGACGGTGCGATAGCCGGAGCGGGCCAGCTTCTCGAGCTCCGGCTCGGCCTCCTTGAGGCCGCGGGCGGCAATGTCGGCGGCCTGGGCGCGAAAGGCGAACGGCTGGTCCTGGTCGATGCTCGACAGGCGGATCAGGACCCGCTCGTCGAGCTGGGCGACGATGTCCTCCGGCGGGACGTACAGGTGGTGGGCGTCATGGTCGTGGAAGGCGGCGGTGACGTCCTGCCAGTGGTCGGCCAGCGCGGGCTGGACGTCCTCATTGCCGGCGACGAGGACTGTGGCGTCGCCGCCGGCGAGCTCGAGGAACGAGTGGAAGTTGCCGACCGGGAGCAGCTCGGTGATGTCCGGACGCTCGGACGGGTCCTCCAGGGCGGCGATCTCGGCGAGCTCACGGTGCTCGGCTGACAGCTCGGCGGCGGGAGCGACCTCGACGACCTCGGCCTCCTCGAGCGACCGCTGGGTGAAGGTCGAGAACCAGCGCAGGGAGTCGATCTCATCGCCGAACAGGTCGACCCGGACGGCCCGGTCCTCCGTCGCCGGAAACACGTCGAGCAGGCCACCGCGGATCGCGAACTGCCCACGGTCATCGACCTGGTCGACGCGTTCGTAGCCGGCGGCGACGAGGTCCATCGCGGTCTCGTCGAGATCGATCAGATCGCCCTTGCGCAGGCAGAACGGATGGGGGCGCATCGACGGGTCCGGCACCTTCTCGGAGAGGGCGACCGCGCTGACCACCACCACCGGGGCGGCGGGGCGGGCGGGCTCGTTTTCCCACTCCAGCAGCGCGTCGAGAGCGGCGATGCGCAGACCGACGAGATGCGGCGGCGGAGTCAGGTGCGACTCGTAGTTGACTCCGCGGCTGGGGTAGTAGCGGACTGTCCGCGGCTCGAGCCAGGTCCTCAGGCCAGCGGCGAGGTCGCGCGCGGCACGGTCGTCGCCGGCGACGACGACCGCCGGCCTGCCGGGGTCGCGGTCAAGGAGAGCGGCGACGAGGTAGGGCCGCAGCGACTGCGAGACGAACGCCTGACCACCCTCGCGTGCAAGAGCAGCGGTCTGGGAATCGTCGTCGGCATGAGCGAGGAGCGGGCTGAGCATCGAGAGAGAGTCTTCGATGTCTCAGTCTAGGAGCCGCCGGCGGCTGTGTGCGGGCCTTCGTCGGCATCGCGCAGCACCTGTTCGGCCACATCGGCGGCCCGGTCGACAAGGGCCTCGACGTCCGCCCGCGGCTCGCGGAACTTGCCGAGCACGTAGGCGGCCACGAGATCCGGATCGGTGGTGGGCGGGCGGCCGACCCCGATCCGCACCCGGCGGAAATCTGCGCTCCCCAGCGCCGACTTGAGCGACTTCAAACCGTTATGCCCGGCCAGCCCTCCGCCGAGGCGCGGGCGGATGTCGCCGAACGGCAGGTCGATCTCATCATGGATGACGAGGACGTGGTCGAGGTCGACGCGCAACTCGCCTCGTGCGGGACCGACGGACTTGCCGGCGTCGTTCATGTACGTCTGGGGCACGAGGATGGCGACTCGGGGGTGGCCTGGACCGACGCCGGTGCGTCCCTCGGTGAGCAGTCCGCGGTAACGCGACTTCGGCTTGCCGAGGTCCCAGCGCTCTCGCAGCCGTTCCGCCACTTCGAAGCCGATGTTGTGAGGCGTGCCCTTGTACTCGCTGCCCGGGTTGCCGAGGCCGACGATCAACCAGTCGACGGGAGCGCCCCGGCGTCCGGGCAGCGGCATTTCGCTGGTCTACTCGGAGTCGGAACCGGCCGCGGCGTCGGCGGCGCCGTCACCCTCGCCCGCTTCCTCAGGCGCGGCTTCGCCCTCACCGACGACACCGGTCTCCTCCTCGATCTCATCCTCGGACTCGACCTGAAGACGCGGCGGGGTCAGGGTCGCGATGACCGTCTCAGGATCATCGAGCAGCGTCACCGTCGACGGCGGGCGCAATGACTCGAGCGTCAACGTGTCGTTGATCTGCATCTCGGAGACATCGTGGGTCAGCGAGTCCGGGATGTCGTTCGGCAGTGCCTCGATGGAGAGCTCGCGGGTGACGTGCTCCAGGACACCCCCATCCTTGACGCCGGGGGCGTCGGCCTCGCCGGTCAGCTCCAGCTGCACGGTCGTCTGGATCTTCACGTCCAGGCGGACGCGCAGCAGATCGACGTGGACGGTCTCACCCGTGACCGGGTGGCGCGAGAGCTCCTTGAGGACGGCGGGACTCGAGCTCCCGCCTTCGACGCTCAGGTCGAGCACCGCGCCGGCGTGGGCGAGCGCCTGGCGAAGGATCCGCGCAGGCACCTGGAAGGAGACCGGGTCATCGCCGCCGCCGTAGAGGACGCCGGGGACGTTGCCCTGGCGACGCAGGCGCCGGGCTTCGCGGGAGCCGGCGGCCTCGCGCGGGGTGACCTGTAGTGCGGTGGATTCGGTGCGTGCCATCAGCGGCGTTCGATGGTAGCGACCATCTGGAAAAAACGCCGGTAGAGCCTGGCGGAGAACTCTAACCTTGCGCTAACCTCTTCCCATGAGCGGCGCGGCACTGATCGGCTGGATCGCTGGGGTGCATCTTCTCGGACTGGGCTGCGTCGCGTTCCTGATGTGGCCAGCGCTCAAGGACAACCCGGTCGCTCCGGATCGCCGGTCCGACGGTGAGAGTGATGACGGCGGCTGGGGCCGCGGTCCGAAGGTCCCGCCCACTCGGCCGGAGCCGCCGCGAGGTGGCATCCCGCTGCCTGACGCTCAGCCCGCCGGCGTCCGGCTGCGTGAGCACGGCAGCCTCGGGGACCGCCTGCCGCGGCGCGAGCGCCGGCCGGCGCGGGAGCCGGAACGCCGCCCGGCGCCGACGCCCCACCGCTCTAGGAGCGGCTCGGGCAGGTCGCGTCGCTGGCCAGTCGACCGCTGACCTGAAGGATCTCGATCGTGAAGCCGGCGAGCACGTTGCCGGCGTTGCGCACGCGGACGCACTGCACCAGGGGGAGCGATGACCCCGCCAGCCATGCGATCCGGGCCGTCCCGATGCTGCCGGAGAGCGCAACGTTGGTCGACGGCTGAACCTGGAGGACCGAGAGCGCGCCCGGGCTCCGCAGCGACGCGGCCAGGGTTGCGGCCCGGGCGCGACATGCGGCCGACCGACTGCAGCCGGAGATGAGTGCGATGACGCCGTTGGTGTCGCCGCGGGCCTCGGCCCGCACCAGCGCGGTGACCGCGGCGTTCTGTGCGTCGCCGACGCCGACCGCCCGCGCCACGAGGACGCTGATGACCACGAACAGCACGACCGCCAGGCCGATGGAGGCGATCACATAGCGGCGCCGCATCGGCGCGCACGGTAACCGACCTGTCGGCGAGGAGCGGGCTAGGAATCGCTCGGAGCGGGCTAGGAGTCGCTGAGCTCCATGAACCGCTCGACCGAGGCCTCCTGGTGCTCCAGCCGTTCGGCGAGCTCGAGCGCGTGCTCGGCCGCCAAGTCCAGGAAGTCCTCGACGCAACGCGCCGGATCGTCGGCCAACGGATAAACCCTGGAAAGATCCTGCTGCGCGCACGCGATCCCCATCGGCGGGCGCCCATCGGCGAGCGTGCGGGCACTGCAGACCGGGGTGACCACCAGCTGAGACTCGGCGGCGACCAGCGCGGTGGGCAGCAGCCGGTGCGCGGGCAGCCGCACCGACAGCTGGACCGAGTGGTCGACGGCCACGACGCTCCCCACCAGGTCGCTGAGTGGCTCGCGCCACACGCCCAGGACGGTGTCGGCGCCCACAAGCGCGTCGCGCAGGGCGGTCGCCTGCTGGACGTAGAGGCGCTCGGCATCGGCCCGGTCCTCCGCGTCGGCGAGATCCAGGTCGCACGGCACCCGCAGAAGCTCGCTGGCGGAGACCGTGGCGCCGGCCCCGCGGCTGCCGCTGGCCACGTACGTCTGGAGCGTGCCGAGGTCACGCCGGGCATGGAAGATGACCGTCACCGCCTCGCTGAGCGGCAGGCCGTTGACCCTCAGGGACACCGCGACGGCAGAGGAATCGTCCAGCAGCGCCCGGCGAAGTAGTTCCTCCGCTGTACCACCATCGCGGGTCGGATCCTCGTCGAGCATGGCTTCCTCCTTAACTTCTCGGCAACTTCGCGCCCTCTATTTACCCATGCTGGGCGGTCATTCACCACCGCCAGCTGGAGTATCCGCCCCGGAGGAGGGTTGGCCACACGGCGTATCCGAAGTTGGTCCGCCACGGTGTCAGGCGTTCCCGCGTGCATTAGGCTGCAGCGACCAACATGAAGCTCCTGTACAAGCCATTTGCCCTGCTGGGTGCGATCATCGCCGCCCGGATCGGCCGATCCCTGTTTCGCAGCCTGTGGGCCAAGGTCGACGATGCGCCTCCGCCGGCGCCGGGGAGCGGCGAGGCGAGCATGGCCAAGGTCGTCGCCGGCCGCGCCCTTCAGGCCGGAGTGATGGCCGGCGTCGCCGCCGCCGTCGATCGCCTCTTCGCCGGCATGTTCCATCATCTGGTGGGCGCGTGGCCGGCCAAGCCGGCCAAGGAAAAGAGCGACTCGGGTTCCTAGTGGCCGGTGAGCCGCTGGGGGCTCCAGCGACGTCTCCGAGCGATCAACCCTCGCGTTCAGCCACACCGGTCCCCGGGCGCCCGTCTGACTCGAGCGAAGCTGCGGCCCCCGGGAGGTGCCACGGCAGCAACCCCTCCCGCGCCCAGTCCGGCATCGGTGTCTTCACGGCCGTGGAGCGATCGACGAACACGTGGCGGATCTCGGCGTCGAGCAGGATCTCGCCGTCGGACCGGCGGAACCGGTGCGCTGACGTCAGGCTCGTTCTGCCAATCCTCGTCACAACCGCCTCGAGCACGATCCCCTCGTCGAACCGCGCCGAGCCGAGGAATCGCATCCGCACCTCGCCCACCACGATGTCGACGCCGCGGTCGAGCATCGTCTGATACCCGCCGAACGCCACTCGCCACATCTCGGTGATGGTGTGGTCGATGTAGGCGAGGTAGTTGGCGTTGAACAGCACGCCCTGGGAGTCGCACTCCGAGTAGCGGACGCGAAGACGGTGGGTGAACGGCTCAGCCACCGGCCACCGGGCCTCCCCGGGGCCCGCCGGACGCCCCGCCCCCGCCGGCCCCGCCGCCCCCACCGCCGCGGAGGACGAAGCCACGGTCCGCGAGCGTGGCCAGCGCGTCCTCGAACGCTCCAAAGTCCCGACTCGTGAGCGCGTCGATCGGCCGGCCTGACGGCCCGGCCGCGCGCACCCACCGCCGCAGGACCGGCGCGCCCGCTCGTTCCTCGGCCTCGTCCAGGAGGGCGAGCAGGATCCCGAGCTCCGGGCGGTGATCCAGCTGACCGGACAGGAGCGTGAGCGGATCGACGTCGAGCGTCGCGCACAGCTCATCCTCGCTGAGCCCCAGCACGTCAAGCAGCTGCCGGGCACGCTCGCTCTGAAGGCGATCAGGCATATCTGCGTGCAGTTCTTATCGCAGACCGGGGAACGGGGGCGGCTGCCCGCCGGATCAGGGCGCGGCGGCGGGTTGAGAGGCGCATGTCCGCGCTCTGACCGGTCGCGTCTGTTGACCCGGGAATGTTTATGACGGTTTTGGGGTTGTATATACCGAGCGAGAAGGGGGCGTCGTTCCTGGGATTCGGCGCGACGCAGAGGCGGCCGACGAACCGCCCGGCAATTGACCGATCGGTCACGGAGCACGACAGGGGGTGCCTGCGTCGCGCCAGTCCCAGCTTTCGCCCTGCCGACAATCCACGGCGAGCGGGCGGCGGCTGCACCAAGCCGCGGGCCGGCGCGACGCAGACGCCCCTGCTGTCATCCGTGAACCCCCACGGGCGTTGGCTCTTTCTGCGTCGCGCCGGACCCGATGAACGAGTCCCCCACTTCTGTCGCTCTGTGTATGGAACGCTCAAACGCTCATCAAGGTTGGCGCAAGCTTTTGAGACGTCAGATCGCGGACGGGAGCTCGTGAGGCGCCTGCTGCTGCGCCCGCGTCCAGATGCTGATCTCTGACAAAGGCGGGGCCCGCGATCGCTGCGGCACATCTGCGCGGTCGCGGGCCCCTGGCGCGTACCTCGGGGGCGCAAGATACGCGCGTTGCGCGTCCGTGCACCGCCACCCTAACCGGCCGCTCAACCTCGTGCATACAGTCCATGTGCGTCAGCGCTCTGACGATTCATGAGGTTTCCGCAGGTTTCGGGAAGTTTGGGCGTTGTAGCTATGGCAGCCGAAAGGGGGCGCGTTTCCCAGGTTCGGCGCGACGCAGAGCCGGCCGTCGACGCTCTCGACGGTGACTCAGCAGGTCACGAATGCGGGACTGCGTCGCGCCGGCACGCACGCCCCAAGCAGGCCGTCAAAGGCCGGAGCGGGTGCGCGGCGTCGGAGATCTAGAAGAGCTGGTTCTCGCCGCCGAAGACGTCGCTGACCGAACCGTCGGTGAAGATCTGGCGGATCGAGTTGGTCAGCAGGTCGGCGCACGAGAGGACCCGGACCTCGCTGGGGGCCCCGGGAGGAAGCGGGAGGGTGTCGGTGACGACGACCCGCTCAAACCCGGAGGCCGCGAGGTTCTCCCACGCGTTGCCGGAGAAGACGCCGTGGGTCGCGGCAGCGTAGACGCGACTGGCACCGGCCTCGAGCACGGCGTGGGCAGCTGCCTTGAGCGTCCCGGCGGTGTCGATGATGTCGTCGACCAGCAACGCGGTCTTGCCGGCCACGTCGCCGATGACATAGCCGATCTCGGCCACCTGCTGGGCGGGGCGCTCCTTGTTGAGGATCGCCAGGTCGGCGCCGAGCTTGGCGGCGAAGTTCTTGTTGAGTTTCACGCGACCCACGTCCGGCGAGACGACGACCAGGTCCTCGAGCCCGAGGTCGGTGAAGTACTGCGTGAGCATGAAGAGGGCGGTCATGTGATCGCACGGCTTCTGGAAGAAGCCCTGGATCTGCCCGGAGTGCAGGTCCATTGTCAGAATCCGGTCGATCCCAGCCGATTCGAGCATGCGCGCCACGAGGCGGGCGCTGATCGGCTCCCGCGGAGCCGACTTCTTGTCCTGCCGGGAGTAGCCGTACCACGGGGTGACCGCGATCACCCGGTGCGCGGACCCGCCGACGGCTGCGTCGATCATCTCCAGAAGCTCCATCAGCGCGTCGTTCACGCTCAGCCCCGTGTACGGGTTGCCGCAGATCGGCTGCACGATGAACACATCGGCGCCGCGCACAGACTCCTGATACCTGCAGTAGACCTCGCCGTTGGAGAAGGTCTTGGTGATCGTCTCGCTGATCTCGACGCCGAGCTTGGAGGCGATCTTCGCCGCCAGCTCCGGATTGGCGCGACCTGTCACCAGCATGAGGCGCTTGTCGTACGCGTAGTGCAGGACGCTGGAAGCGGACTCTGTCTGAACGGCCATCATGTCCGCGAGTCTACGCCCGGTCTCTGACGACTCAGCCGTGCTCATGTCCGATCCCCGGAATTTGGAGCAGTGGCGGGCGGGGGCTCGTCGGTGGCGCCGGCGGGGGCCTGCGTGACCGCCGCCTCGTCGCGTCCCTCGGCGGCCGCGCGCTCGCGCCGTCGCTCGGCGTATCCGTCGATGTTCGTCTGACGGGCCCGGGCCACGCCGAGCGCGCCCGGCGGGACGTCGGTCGAGATGACCGAGCCGGCGGCCGTATAGGCGTCGTCGCCGACGGTGACGGGGGCGATCAGCGTCGTGTCGACGCTGGTGCGCACCCGGTGGCCGATCCATGTGCGGTTCTTGCGATAGCCGTCGTAGTTGGCGGTGATCGTGCTGGCGCCAAGGTTGGTGTCCTCGCCGATCTCGGCGTCCCCGATGTACGACAGATGCGGCACCTTGGTCCCGCGGCCAACGTCGGAGTTCTTGATCTCCACGAACGTTCCGGCCTTGGAGCCCTCGCGGAGGATCGTGCCCGGACGCAGATAGGCGAACGGCCCCACGCTCACCCGGTCGCCGATGGTCGCGCCGGTCACATACGAGTGAAGGATCGTCGCGCGGTGGCCGACCTGAGCGTCGATGAGCGTCGAGCCGGGGCCCACGGTGCAGTCCTCGCCGATCGCCGTGGCGCCGTGAAGGCTGGTGAACGGCGCCACCACGGTGTCGCGGCCGATCGTCACGCCGTGGTCGATCACGGTCGCGCCGGGGTTGACGATCGTCACCCCGGCGAGCATCAGGCGCTCGTGAATCATGCGCTGGGCGATCGCGGTGACCTCGGCGAGCTGGCGGCGGTCGTTGATGCCGAGCAGCTCATCGGCGTCCTCGAGCTCGTAGGCGCCGACGGTGCGCTCATGGCGGCGTACGATCGGCAGCACGTCCGGCAGGTAGTGCTCGCCCTGGGCGTTGTCGGCCCGGACCTCCTGCAGGGCCGAGATCAGCGCGCCGCCCTCGAACGCGAACAGGCCGGTGCTGACCTCGCGGATATGAAGCTCCAGCTCGGTCGCATCCCCGGGGGCCTTCGTCTCCACCACCCGTTCGACGGTGCCGTCCGGCGCCCGCACCACCCGGCCGTAGCCGCGCGGGTCCTCCAGCACCATCGTCGCGATGGTCGCCGCTGCGCCGGACTGCTGGTGGGTGTCGACGAGCGCACGCAGCGCCTCCGGCTGGATCAGGGGTGCGTCGCCGTTGACGACGATCACGGTGTCGCCGGCGCCGATCTCCCCCAGGGCGGCCTTGACGGCGTCGGCCGTGCCCAGCGGCTGCTCCTGGACGGCGAGCACCACGCCATCGGCCACCGCGAACTCCAGCTGGCGTTCCGGCGAGTCGACGAGCACGATCGTCCCGGCGCCGGCGTCCCGGGCCGCCGCGATCGTCCACTCGATGATCGGGCGCCCGCACAGCGGGTGCAGCAGCTTCGGCACCTCCGAGCGCATGCGCGTGCCCTGCCCAGCGGCGAGAATGACGACGACCGGCGCGGTCACGCCGTGATCCTAGTGCACCGTTCTCGAAGTCCCTTTGCGCTCTGACGGCGTCTGGACGCGGCTGAACCGCGTCCGTCGGCATCCACGTACGCCCAGTACGAGGAACGCCGACGGACGCGCCCAGCCACGCCCAGCCACTCGCCAGAACATCAAAGGACCTTCGGAACGCCGCGCTAGCCATCGTCCAGGTGCAAGCGTGTCTCACGCCGCCTCCGCGCCTTCCTGTTCGGATTGCGCACGCAGATCGTCAGAGTCCGGCCGGCCGTCCCCCGGGTGCGCCCCGTCGTCCGTGGTTTCGAGGCGCGCCCGGTACCAGCGCACCCACTTCCTCACCGCGTTGTCCGACACCCCATACCTGCGCCCGACGCCGCTGTATCCCAGCTCTTCGATCTCCTGCAGCAACTGCTCATACGGCGGACGGTCCGCCTTGCGCCTCTCCGGCCGCGGGTCGCGAGGGCCCTTGCTGCGCATGCCGCACGCACGGCAGCAGTATCGATTCGTCGCGTACTTTGGGAAGAAGGTGCCCCCGCAGTGCAGGCATGCCCGGGGGATTTGATTGATCCGGTTCTTGCGTCCGCAATGGGTGTCCAGCGTGGCCGCGCAGTTGGGGCAGACGATGCGAATGTTCTCGATCCGGTTGTCATCGCCGACCCCATTGACATGGTCGAGAATCAGCGCCATTGGGCGCCCTCTCCACGTCTCCCCCTGCCCGCACAGCTCGCAGGCGCGCTCCTTCATGCCCTCGTCGTACAAGCGGCGCTTCAGCTTCACCCGGTCGTACGTGGAACCCTCGACCAGGATCTCCTCGAGCGGGATCCGCCGGTGGACCTGCGGACCTCGCAGCGTGCGATACGGATCGAGATGGTCGATCGAGATCCCGTACGACGCGATCAGCTTCTTGAGGGTGCGGAAGTTGCCGCCAACCGGGCGGAGCCCAAGGCGCCGCAGCGCAGAGGAGAGGCTGAGCGCATTCTCAACCGCGTCTCGCACCTCCTCCTTTGTATACGCCGGTCTTTTGCTCATACACGAACACTAGTTCGTGCAGCGGACAGAAAACTGCAGATAATACGGAGGTTTCAGGGGGAACTGGGGAGCCAGGGATCGAACCTGGGCCTCGAGGTCCAAAGCCTCGCGTGCGGCCATTACACCACTCCCCAGAGCGGTTCAGGAGGTCGCGGCACCCCAAGCGTAACCTGTCACCGCGTCGACTCGAGGAGACGCCGGAGCTCCGGATCGAGCAGTGGGTCGGCCACGGCCGCGCGTACGTCCGCGGGCCGGCGCAGTCCCCGCTCCGCCCGCAGTAGGCCGGCCTCGAGGCCGTCGTCCCGAGCGGCGGCGAGGAGCCGGCCCATCGCCTCCGGGCTGCGCCATCCGCCATCCGCCGGCTCGAACAGCGACGGGACGAGACGGGCCAGGGCGAGGAGGTAGAAGCCGCCGTCGAACACCGGGCCGACCGAGAGGTCGCAGCCGTCGCGCAGATCGTCGAGCGCGCCGTCGGCGTGGGCGGAGTGCCAGTGCGGGAGCTCCGGCCAGGTGACGAGCACCGGCCCGCCACCTTCGCCGAACACGCGCTTCACCGCCCGCAGCACCCGCCGCGACGCGCCGTCGCCCGTCTGGGGGAACACCGACGCGCCGTCGCCGACCAGCGCCCGCAGCGACGGGTGGGCGCCAGCCGGCTCATAGGCGACGTGGACGCACCCAGGGGCGACGTCCGCCGCCCAGGTGAGCGCCCGCGTGAGCAGGAGCCGCTCGAGCCGCCTGTACCGTTCCTCCCCCAGCAGGTCCGCGAGCTCCGGACGGCCAGGCGCGGTGTCCGGCGCCCGCACGATCAGCAGGACACGTGGACTACCGGCAGCCGGCTCGGCGGCGGCACCGCCCTGTCCTGAGGACGCCAACCGCGCTCAGGCCCCGCCGATGCGGAACATCGTGCCGGCGGGACTGAGCGCCGCGGTGCCCAGCCGCTGAACAGCACCGGCGAGCACATCGGCGAACACGGCCGAGCTGCGGCCCATGAGCGCCCACAGGGTCGTCACCGGGGTCGGTTCGCTGGGCACGACCTCGTTGGCGTAATCGGTCACGAATCCGATCAGCGCGAACGGCAGCTCGAGCTCACCGCACAACACCGTCTCCGGACCGCCGGTCTGGCTGACGGCGACCACACCGCAAGTGGCCAGCTGGGCGATCTCGGCCGGGGTGTTGAAGCGTGGGCCGTCGACGTGCCCGTACGTCCCCCCGTCCCGCGCGGCGTGACCGGCCTCGGCCGCGGAATCCACCAGCGCCTGACGCGCCTGAGGGGCGAATGGGCCACCGTGCAGGACCCAGTGGCCGCGCCGCGGGTCACCCGGCCGGACGAAGACGGTGCACAGCGAGCCATCCGGGAGGCGGTTGGAGGGGAAGTGCAGGTCGTCGAACACGACGAGGGACCCGAGCTCGAGCGATGGATCGACCGCCCCGCACGCGGTACAGCCGAGCACAGCCGTCGCCCCCAGCTCGTGCAGCGCCCAGATGTTGGCGCGATGCTGGACCTGGTGCGACAGGCGGATGTGACCGGCGCCGTGGCGGGAGACGTGCAGGACCTCGGCGCCCGCGAACTCGCCTCGGGAGATCTCGACCGCGCCGAACGGTGTCTCGTGCTCGGTCGTCTCGGCTCCGGCGAATCCCGGCAGCGAGTGTGTCCCGGACCCCGTGATGATCGCCACCGGCATCGCGGCCGAATGCTACTTCAGCCCTCGCCGCCGTCCTCGAGGGCCGCGGTGCCCGCGCGGCGCGGACTAATACTAATGCGGGACGCGGCCGGCGCCTGCCCCCGGCTCGGTCGCGGGTCCGCGGGGCGCCGCGATGCCGAGCACACGCATCGCCTTGAGCCCCAGCGAGAGCTTTTCGCGGCCGTCGGTGGACGAGACATCGAGGCCGGTGAGCTCGCGCACGCGTTCGAAGCGGTAGCGGATCGTGTGACGGTGGGTGATCAACCGTGACGCTGTGGCGTTGACGTTGGCATCGCAGTCCAGGAAGGTCGCCAGCGTCCCCAGCAGGTCGGTCTCGTACTGCTCGTCGTAGGCGACGAGCGGGCGGACGGTCTCGTTGTAGAAGCGCTTGAGCTCGACGGGGTCGCTCATGTACGGCAGGAGCAGCTGATAGGTACCGGTCTGCTCGTAGGCGAGCTCGATCCGCTCGGCATCGCCCTCGACGACGTTGAGCGCGAGCAGCGCCTCGTTGTAGGCCCGGTGGAGATCCAGGGGGTCGTCGACGCGCCGGCTGCGGCCCAGCCGGAAGGCGAACCCGGCCAGCCCGGCCTCCAGCTCACGCAGGACGGCCGAGGAGACACGGCGCCCGGCCTCGCCGTCGGCATCCGGAATGAGCAGGACGACCTCGCCCCGGTCGACGTCGGTGGGAGAGGCGATCGATCCGGAGGCGATCGACCGAGCCCCGCGCGCGGCGACCGCGAGCAGTCGCCGGCGCCAGTCCTCCTCGGTGGGGGTCCGCGCGTGGGCACGGACGACGGCGACGCTCGCGCCGGCGGAGAGGTCGGTGCCGAGCTCCTTGCCGCGCGCGATGAGGTCATCGCGGTCGGCGATCTGCCGCGCCAGCACGGCTCGCTGGAAGCTCGTCGCCGCCTCCTCCGAGGCTCGCGCCGGCGCGCGGACGCGCTCCACCTCGGACGCGATCAGCGTCGTCACCAGTCGCAGCACCGCTCCGTCCGGGGTGTGGTCGCGACTGCGCATGCGCAGCTGACCGACCGGTGACTCTGCCACCCGCAGCTCGACGGTGCTGACGTCCTCGGCCCCGCGCATGAGCGAGCGCTCGTCCGCGGGCGACCGAGCGGCGACGGCGAGCACGGTCGCCGACCGATCGATCAGGATCAGGCTCGCGTCGAGCGCGCGCGCGGCGGCACGAAGGATCTCCGGCAGGCCGGCCCCCGCCTCCACGGCATCCGTGATCGCCGCGAACGCGCCGAGGTCAGGGGTGCGGGAGGGGTCGCGGCGCTCAGCGCTCTCGGCCACGTCGCTCACGCTTGGATCCGGCGCCACGCACGCGGCCGGCTAGAAGACCCGCGGCCACTCGAGGATGACGAGTGCGCCGAGCAGGATCCCGGCGCCGACGAAGGCCGCCAGGACGTACAACGAGAGCACGACGACCGCCGCGCGCTCCAACGGCCGCCGGTAGGCGGTGATGGAGGGGGCCACGACGAGACTGCAGAACGCGATCAGGCCGATGACGGCGCACCCGGCGCCGACGATGTAGGTGACGGTGTTGTTGCTCACGGCTCGCAGCCTCAATTTTGCCGCAATGCCCGGCTGCCCGTAACCGGGGCTCCGGCAGCGCGCAATTTCCGGGAAAACAATGACCCGTAGGGCGTGGATGGGACCTCGTTGGGCGTTTCGGCGCCTATTCGTTCGGCGTTGGGTCGAGGACCCCTCTGCCGACGGGGCCGGCAACGGTCGCCCGGGGGTAGCTCGCCCGGAGCGTCTGGACTGCCGCGGCGGCCCGCTCCAGCCCACCGGCGCCGACGTACAGGCCGATGACCGTCGGCCCGGACCCGCACACCAACGCGCGATCGGCGCCGGCATCCCGGGCCGCCTGCAGGGCATGCTCGATGACCGGCGCCAGCGACACCGCGGCGGGCTGAAGGTCGTTGACGATCAGCGCGTCCGGCAACCGGTCCGGCACGGCCGCGATCAGCTCGGCGCGCAGGGCCGAGAGCTCGTCGCTCGTTCTGGCCCGGCCGAGGCGGTCCGCCTCCCGGTAGACGGCCGCGGTCGACAGCGGGAACGGCTGGGGAAGGACGAGTACCGCGTACGGCGGCAGCGCGGTGAGCGGCTGGAGGACCTCGCCCGCGCCGGTGCCGATGCTGGGACCGGGATCGACCTGCGCGGGCACGTCCGCCCCCAGACCGGCCGCGATCTCGACGAGCACGTCCGGGTCCACCGCGGCCACGCGCGGAGCGAGCCGGAGGATCGCGGCGGCATCGGCCGAGCCGCCGCCCATGCCGGCGGCAACCGGAATCCGCTTGTCGATCGCCACGTGGAGCCCGGGCGCGTCCCAGCCCGCGGCGCGCAGGGCGGCGAGTGCGTCGGCGACGAGGTTGGGGCCTCGCACCCCCGCGCAGACGACCCGGTCCCCGGACGGAGCCGGCGTGACCTCGAGCCCATCGGCGAGCGTCAGCGAGTCGAAGAGCGTCAGCAGCTCGTGGCGTCCGTCGGCGCGGGTCGGCCCCAGGAACAGGCAGAGGTTGACCTTCGCGTAGGCGCGCTCGAACGCGGGAAGCGTCATCGCGTGATCCGGCGGGTAAGCTCGCGGAACTCCGCCGGGGCCAGGCGCTCGGCGCGTTCGTCGGCAGGGTGTCCGAGATCGAGGAGCGCCGCGCGCGCCCGCTCGCGCACATCGGACGGGAAGCCGCCACCGGCGAGCGCCAGGGACCTGGCCAGCGCCTTGCGCCGGTGGGCGAACGCCGCGTGGACGACGGCGGCGACCGGCGGCTCGACCGCCGGGGCGAACCGCCGGAGTCCGAGGAGCACGGAGTCGACGTTGGGCACCGGCCGAAACACCGAGCGCGAGATCGGACGCAGCACCTTGACCTCGCAGGCGAGCTGAGCGAGCACCGACGGCACGCCGTAGGCAGAGGTTCCGGGCGAGGCCGCAAAGCGCTCCCCCACCTCGCGCTGGACCATGACCACCCAGTGGGCGAGGCTCGGCAGCGCGTCGATCGTGCGCAGGATGAGGGTGGCCGCGACCCCGTACGGCAGGTTGGCGACCATCTTGTCCGGCGGCGGGGAGAGGGCGGCCAGATCGAGCTGGAGCGCGTCGCCGACGTGCAGCGACACGTTGTGGAAGGACGCGAGCTCGGCGCTCAAGCGGTCGCGCAACCGCTCGTCGACCTCGACCACGTGCAGATGCGCGACGCGCGGGGCCAGGTACGTCGAGAGCACGCCCGGTCCGCCGCCGACCTCGAGCACGACATCGGTGGGCGAGAGGTCAGCCAGGCGGCCGATGACGTCGAGGATGTTGCGGTCGACGAGGAAGTTCTGACCGAGCTCACGCTGGCGCGCCGACCGCGCGCTCACCATCGAAACAGCGCCGCGGCGTTGGCGTCGACCGCCCGCTCGAGCTCGGCGTATGGGACGCGCCGCTCGATCGCGAGCGCCTGTGCCGTGGCGACGACGAAGGCAGGCTGGTTGGGCTTGCCGCGCACAGGCTGGGGAGACAGGTACGGGGCATCGGTCTCGACGAGCAGCCGGTCGGCCGGCACGCGCAGGTTCGCGTCGCGGAGATCGCCGGCGCTCGGATACGTGGCGTTGCCGGCGAACGAGAACCACCAGTCCTGGTGCGCGAGGCAGTCCTCCACTCGCGACGCCATCGAGAAGCAGTGCAGGATTACCTGGAGGCCGGCCGCGTGCTCGCCGAGGAGTGCCAGTGTGTCGTCCTCGGCCGCGCGGGTGTGGATGACCAGCGGCTTGTCGACGGTGCGGGCGAGCTCGATCTGCGCCAGGAAGGCGCGCTTCTGGTCCTCGCGCGGAGCGTGGTCACGGTAGTAGTCCAGGCCGGTCTCGCCGATCGCCACGCATTTCCCGTGCGCCGCGAGCGCCTCGAGGTCGGCGAGGTCGGCGTCGTCAAAGCCCGTCGCCGAATTGGGATGGCGGCCGATCGCCGCATAGACCTGCGGGAAATCCTCGGCGGCGGCGAGCGCCGCCCGGCAGGATGCGCTGTCGGTCCCAACGGTGACGATTCGCGTGACTCCCGCCTCCACCGCGGCGGCGACCAGGTCCGCGTTGGGGGGCTCGCAGACGTCGAGGTGCGTGTGGCTGTCAACCACGTCAAGCGCGCTTGGGGAAGAGGGGCTCCAGTGCGTCGGCCATTCCGCCGGTCTGCTCCTGCCAGACGGCGAGTTCGTAGTCGAGGTCCTGGAAGCCCATCACGTTCAGCAGCCGCTCCGTCGTCGCCGGCATATACGGATGGAGCAACAGCGTGACGATCCGAAGACCCTCGAACAGGGAGCGCAACGTCTCGTCGAGCGCCGCCGCAGTCACCGGCTCACGCGCGAGCTGCCATGGTGCCCGCTCCTCGACGTACCGGTTGAGGCGCCGAACGCGTTGCCAGATCAGCTCGAGCGCGCTTGTCGGCTCGGCTGTGTCCATGAGTCGAGCGACCGCTTGCGACAAGCCGGCGAATTCTTGGCCGAGCACGGCATCGTTCGGCCCCGCCGGAAGATTGCCATCGCGGTACCGGCGGATCATCGCGAGCGTTCGGCTGGCGAGATTGCCGAACTCGTTCGCGAGCTCGGACTCGTAGCGCGCGGTCACCGCCTCCATGCCGACGGCGCCATCGGTACCGAAGGGGACGTCCCGCATGAGGTAGAACCGCAGCGCGTCGGTGCCGAACTGGTCGATGACCTCGAACGGGTCGAGCACGTTGCCCAGTGACTTGCTCATCTTGCGCCCGTCGGCGCCGAGGAGAAAGCCGTGGACGAAAACGTGGTGGGGCAGCGGCAGGTCGGCAGCCATCAGCATCGCCGGCCAGAAGACCGTGTGGAACTTCAGGATGTCCTTGCCGATGATGTGGAACGTCGCCGGCCAGAAGCGCGGTGTCAGATCCTCACCAGGCCGGGCGTACCCGAGGGCGGTGTAGTAGTTGAGCAGCGCGTCGAACCACACGTAGAACACGTGATCCGGATCCCAGGGCACCGTGACGCCCCACTTGAGGTGCTTGCGGGACAGCGAGATGTCCTGCAAGCCGGAGCCGATGAACGCCCGCGCCTCGTTGTAGCGCGCCGGCGGCATGACGAAGTCCCGCTGCTCGTTGTACAGCCGCTCGAGCGGCTCCTGAAACGTCGAGAGGCGAAAGAACCAGTTCTCCTCCTGGTGGAGCTCGAGCGGGATCTCATGGATGGGACAGCGGTTGCCCTCGGCAATCTCGTTCTCGACCTTGAAATCCGCGCACCGGGGGCAGTACCACCCCTCGTACAGCCCCTTGTACGTGTGGCCGTTGTCATGAACGCGCTGGAGCACCTCCTGCACGCGGCGCTTGTGCTCCTCGTCGGTGGTCCGGATGAAGAAGTCGTTGGACGCGTCGAGCCGCGGCGCCAATGCCTTGAACCGCTCGGCGTTGCGGTCGGCCAGTTCCTGCGGGGTGACGCCCTGGGCATGCGCGGCGTCGGCGACCGGCTCACCGTGCTCGTCGGTGCCGGTCAGGAAGAACACGTCCTCGCCGCGCTGGCGCATGTGCCGCGCCAGCACGTCGGCGGCAATGGTGGTGTACGCGTGGCCGAGGTGGGGCTGCGCGTTGACGTAGTAGATCGGGGTGGTGATGTAGTAGGACATCCTCTCCGTTCAATCTATCCGGCCGGGGGTCGGCCGGCCGTGGTCAGCCGGGCCCCGGTGGCGCCGCGGGACCCGTCAGGCCGACGCGAGCGTGGGTGGCATGAGCGGCGGGGCTGGGTGGCGGGGCGGGGGCGGCCCGCGCTCACCCGCCGTTCCAGCCGGCACGCGGCGGCGCCGTCGTTGAGCGAACCACGAGCGACGGCTCGACGACCCGGACGATGCTGCGGCGGCGGTTGTCGATGCGGTCGAGGAGCAACTCGAGAGCCATCTGCCCCATCTCGGTGCGCGGCTGGTGGACGGTCGTCAGCGACACGTGGGCGAGATGGGCAATCGAGACGTTGTCGTAGCCGACGATCGAGACATCGCCCGGCACGGCGACGCCGGCCTGGTCGAAGCCGCCGAGCAGCCCGGCGGCGACGAGGTCGTTGGCGGCGAACACCGCGGTCGGCAAGGCCGCGCCGGCGAGCATCTCGCGTGCCGCGGTGACGCCGGCCTCCTCGGTGAAGTCGCCGCGGATGACCGTCGCGCCCGCCGCCAGCCTCCGCAGGCGCATGCCGCGCAGGAACGCGGTTCGGCGCTGAGGCCCGCCGGCGCCGTTGCCCCCGTCGACGTGGGTGACCTGCTCGTGACCGAGGGCGAGCAGATGCTCGAGCACCAGCTCGACCCCGTGACCCTCGTCGATCACGACGAAGTCGGCGTCGATGCCCCTGACCTGCCGGCCCACCATCACGACCGGCACCTCCGCGGCGGCGGCGCGGATATCCGGGACCTGCATCCGGGGGCTGACGAGGATCACGCCGTCGACGCGGTACTCCAGCAGCGTCGCCAGGGCGGCGCGCTCACGCCGGGCTTGGCGCCCGCCGGCACTGATCAGCATCTGATACCCCAGCTGCGACGCCAGTTCCTCCACCCCGCCCGCGATCTCGGCGAAGAAGGGGTTGCGTAGATCGTCGAGCACCACGCCGACGGTCTTGGTGCGGCGACTGGCGAGGCTGCGCGCCATCGCGTTGGGCCGGTAGCCGAGGCGTTCGGCCGCCGCGAGCACGCGGGCCCTCCTCGATTCGGAGACGTTCGGTTGCTCGCGCATCACCAGCGAGACCAGGGCACGGGAGACACCCGCCTCCCGCGCCACGTCCTCCATCGTCGGCGCCCGCCGCGGGACGGTGCTGATGGATTCGCGGTGTGCCATGGCGGCGGCGGGAGCTTACTTGGAGCGCGACAGGCTGACAACCGGATTGTCGCGCTCCAAGGAAGTGGTCGCACGATGTGCGAAAACGGGCGACGATGGCCTTGACGGCGGCGCGGGGCCGCGGTTATAGTCGCCGCTTCGCTGCTTAGAGCGCTCTAATCGTCGTGACTGCTTAGAGCGCTCCAACATCGAGGGAGAGACGAGGAGTGGAGCACTCAGCCGACCCACCGCCTGCGGCGGAGCCGACGGGCATTCCAGTGCGCGCGCCCGCAACCGCCACCGCCCACCATCCGGGTGCGCGCCGCATTGGCGGGGCGCCGATCTCCTGGGGGGCGTGCGAGGTTCCCGGCTGGGGCGAGATGCCGGACCCGGAAACCGTGCTCGACGAGATGGCCCGGCTGGGGCTGCGCGGAACCGAGCTCGGGCCTCCCGGGTTCCTCCCCCACGACCCCGGCGCGCTCGCCTCCCGGCTCAGACACCGCGGCCTGGAGTTCGTCGGCTCGTTCGTCCCCCTCGTGCTCCACGAACGCGACGCCGACAGTGCCCGGCGCATGGCCCGCGACACGCTCGCGCTCCTGTCTCAAGCCGGGGGGCAGGTGCTGGTGATCGCCGTGGTGCAGGACCTTCAGTGGAGCCCGCCGCGCGACCTCGACGACGCGGCATGGCGGCGATTGGCCGCTCATGCGGCGGAGATCGAGTCGCTGGCGACCGAGCGCGGGATCACCTTTGCGCTGCACCCGCACGTGGGGACGCTCATCGAGACCGCGGCCCAGGTGGAGCGCGGCCTGGCCGAGACGACCGTCGGCTGGTGCCTGGACACCGGCCACCTCGTGATCGGAGGCACCGATCCGGCGCAGTTTGCCCGTGAACACGGTGACCGCGTGACCCACGTTCACCTCAAGGACGTCGACGGCGACATTGCGGCCGAGGTGCGTGCGGGGCGGCTCTCACTCCTTCAGGCAACGCAGCGGGGTCTCTTCCGGCCCCTGGGCAGGGGGGTCGCCAAGGTGGCGGCCACGTTGGCAGCCTTGGACGAGCACGGATATGACGGCTGGCTCGTGCTCGAGCAGGACACCGCGATCACCGCAGACGAGCCGGCGGTGACAAACGCACCGATGCTTGACACACAGGAGAGCATCGCCTTTCTCAACACGGCTCAGAGGACGGAGGAGATCAATCAATGAGAAGACTGCGTCGCAGTCTGGCCGTGCCCATCGTGGTGGCGGCCACCGCGCTGCTTCTGGCAGCGTGTGGCGGTAGCTCGAAGAGTGGGAGCAGTTCCACGGCCACCAAGGCGGTCAACATCGCCTCGAGCAGCAAGCCATGCACCTATCACTTCGCCGTCATCACCCACGGTGACAACGGCAGCTTCTGGAGCGTCGTCTACAAGGGGGCCAAGAACGCGGCGGCCGACATGGGTTGCACCCTGACCGAGGTCTACGGATCGCAGCAGCAGGGTCAGGCCCAGCCTGACGACACCGCGGAGAACGCCCAGATCCAAAACGCGATCAACGCGCATGTGGACGGCATCGCCGCGTCCGATCATGATCCGACCCTGATGAATCCGACGCTCGCCAAGGCCGCGGCGGCCGGAATCCCGGTCGTCCTGCTCAACGCCGGATGTGATAACAAGGACATCGCCGCCAGCGGCGCGCTCACGTGCGTGGGCCAGCCGGAGCAGCTTGCCGGCCAGGCCGCCGGAGCCAGGTTCAAGAGCCTCGGCGCCACGAACGTGCTGTGCGTCATCCACCAGTCCGGACAGAACCTCCTGGACCGCTGCAACGGGATCGCGCAGGGCCTCGGCGTCGGCGCACAATGCAAGACAGGCAATGCCCCCTCCAAGGGTCCTGCCTGCACTGAAGTCACACTGTCCACGCCCAACGCGGCCTCAAACCCGCAGCAGGCGATCGGCCAGGTGACGTCGTACCTGCAGGCCCACCCGCAGATCAACGCGGTGATGACACTCAACAACGCCATCGCCACGGCGCTTGTCGGCGTCAACCCGGCCAACAAGCCCAAGATCGCGACGTTCGACCTCAACTCAGGCGTCCAGCAGGACCTCCAGAACGGGACCCTGGCGTTCGCGGTCGACCAGCAGCAGTACCTGCAGGGTTACCTGCCGATTCAGTTCCTCTACCTGTACAAGAAGCACGAGGGCCAGACCGTCGGTGGCGGCACGACGGTCGCCAGCGGACCGTTGCTGGTCGACAAGACCAACCTCGGAAAGGTCTCCGCGGCCATCAAATCCGGAGACGACTGATCGACTGAAAGGAATGGTCACAACCGCCGGGCGGGCATCTCCTCGCGCCCGTCCGGCGGCGGGACCGGTGTGACATAGATCATGAGCGCGACAACACCATCAACGCCGACGCCGGCCGCCTCCCCAACGCCGGCGAGCGACGAGCGGCTGCTCCCCATCAGCCGCATGACCCGAGTGATGCGGCGGCCGGAACTGGGGGCGCTGATGGGCGCTATCGCCGTCTGGGTTCTGTTCGCCATCACCGACTCCAGCCCCAACCATCTGTGGCTGAATCAGACGGGACTGGCGGCGTGGACCCAGCAGGCCGCCTTTTTCGGCATCCTGGCCGTGCCCGTCGGACTGTTGATGATCGGCGGTGAATTCGACCTGTCGACGGGCGTCATGTCCGGGGCGACGGCGATCGTCATGGCGCTGCTCGTCGGCAAGTACCACTGGAACACATGGCTGGCGATCGTCGGCACTGTGGCGTTCGCCTCGATCGTCGGCCTCATCAACGGGATCGTCGTCGTCAGAACGAAGTTGCCGAGCTTCATCGTGACACTTGCAACGTTCTTCGTCCTGCGCGGCCTCAGCGTCGGCGGCGTCCTGCTCCTCAACAACGGGAGCACTCAGGTCTCGGTCACGTCGGCCAATCCTGCCGGGCTGCACAGCGCCAAGACGCTCTTCGGCAGCTCGTTCTTCTCAAGCGGCTCCCTGCCGAGCGGCTACAGCACTGCGATCATCTGGTTCGTGATCGTGACGATCATCGGCAGCTGGGCGCTCAGCCGAACGACGTTCGGCAACTGGATCTTCGCGTCCGGCGGCGACCAGAACGCGGCGCGCAACGTCGGCGTGCCGGTCAACCGCACCAAGATCCTGCTCTTCCTGGGCACCGCGCTCGCGGCGGCGCTGGTGGGGATCATCTCCTTCACCCAGTCCTCCTCCGCGGTCTCAGAGCAGGGCGTGGGGTACGAGTTCTTCTACATCATCGCCGCGGTCGTCGGGGGCTGTCTGCTGACCGGCGGTTACGGCTCGGCGATCGGAGCCGCGCTGGGCGCATGCATCATCGGCATGGCGTTCGAGGGCGTCATCTACGCCGGCTGGGACAGCTCCTGGGACTTCACGTTCCTCGGCGCGATCCTGTTCCTGGCCGTCGCTGTCAACACCGTCATCTACCGGCGCGCGCTGAAAGCGCGGCGGTGAGCGAGGAGTGAGCTGATGAACGACCAGCCTGCCACCCCGGCCGCCGCTTCACCATCGAGCGGGGCGGGCGCTCCAGGCCTGCTCGAGGCCCGCGACGTGTCGAAGTACTTCGGCAGCGTCAATGCCCTCCAGGACATCTCGCTCAAGGTCAGCGCCGGCGAGGTCACCTGCGTCCTCGGCGACAACGGTGCGGGCAAGTCGACGCTGATCAAGATCCTGTCCGGCGTTCACCAGCCGGACAAGGGCGAGCTGATGATGGACGGCGAGGTGGTGAACTTCGCCAACCCGCGCGAGGCGCGGGCGGCCGGGATCGCGACCGTGTTCCAGGACCTGGCCACGGTGCCGCTGATGTCGGTGTGGCGCAACTTCTTCCTCGGCAACGAGCCGACGCGGGGACGGGGCGTGCTCCAGCGTCTGGACATCAAGGGCGCCCAGGAGACCATGCGCAGCGAGATGTCCAAGATGGGCATCGACGTGCGCGACCCCAACCAGACGGTGGGGACGCTCTCCGGCGGCGAGCGCCAGGCGGTGGCCATCGCCCGGGCGGTGTACTTCGGTGCCAAGGTCCTCATCCTCGACGAGCCGACATCGGCGCTGGGCGTCAAGCAGTCCGGGATCGTGCTCAAGTACATCGTGCAGGCACGGGCGATGGGACGCGGTGTCGTGTTCATCACCCACAACCCGCACCACGCCTACCCGGTGGGCGACCGGTTCGTCCTGCTCAAGCGCGGTCAGATGATGGGCTCCTACCTGAAGTCAGAGACCACGCTTGACCAGCTCACCTCGATGATGGCCGGAGGCGCCGAGCTGGAGCAGCTCAGCCACGAGCTGGAGAGCGTCGCGACCGACCCGGCGATGGCCGAGGTCGCCAAGGAGCTGGCCGCCGAGATGAAGACGACGGCATAGCCATGGCGTTGGACCTGGTGACAGTGGGGCGGATCAGCATCGACCTGTACTGCGGGCAGATCGGCGCCGGCTGGCAGGAGGCCGTCAGCTTCTCCAAGGCGGTCGGCGGGAGCCCCACCAACGTGGCGATCGCCGCCGCCAGGCTCGGCCGTGACGCCGCCGTCTACACGAAGGTCGGCGCCGACCCCTTCGGCGAGATGGCGATCGGAGAGCTGCGCGAGTTCGGCGTGAACGTCCGCTACGTCAGCGTCGAGCCCGGGACGCTGACCCCGCTCGCGTTCGCCGTCCTCGACCCGCCGGAGGATCCGAAGCTCCTGTTCCGCCGCGAGCCGCCGGCGCCTGACCTTCAGCTTCATCCCGGCGAGGTGCCGGTGGAGGTGGTCCGCTCGGCGGCGATCTTGTGGGTCTCCGGGGGCGCCCTGTCCGTCGACCCCAGCCGCGCCACCGTCCAGCAGATGCTGGCGGAGCGCGGCGGGGGTGGGCGGGGCCGCCACACGATCCTCGACCTCGACTACCGGCCGAGCTTCTGGAGCTCCCGCGAGGAGGCGTCGGCGACGATCGGAGGCGCGGTCGACCACGCGACGGTCGCGGTCGGCAACCGCGAGGAGTGCGAGGTCGCCGTCGGCAGCAGCGACCCGCAGGAAGCGGCGGCCCGCCTGCTCGCCCGCGGCGTGGAGCTGGCGATCGTCAAGCTGGGGGGCGACGGCGTGCTGCTGGCGGACGCGCACGGCGAGCGGCTGGTGGCTCCGGCACCCATCGACGTCCTGTGCGGCCTCGGCGCCGGGGATGCCTTCGGCGGCGCGCTCTGCCACGGGCTGCTCGAGGGCTGGCCGGCCGAGCGGGCGGTGGCGTTCGCGAACGCCGCCGGCGGGATCGTCGCGTCGCGACTGCTGTGCTCGCAGGCGATGCCGTACGAGGCCGAGGTGCAGGAACTGCTCGACGGGATGCCGGCATGACGAGCGCGGCATCGGCACCGGCGGTGGTCCGCGCCGGCCACGCCCGGCGGCGGCTGGGGATCGGCGTCATCGGCTTCGGCTGGCTCGGCCAGGCCCACAGCCGGTCGCTGCAGCGGATTCCGACGCTGTTCGAGCGGAGGGCGTACGAGCCCCGGCTCGTCTCGTGCTCGGACGCGGTCCCCGCTCGCGTCGACCAGGCGGTGTCGTCGTTCTCGTTTCAGCGGGGCTCCACCGACTGGCGCGCCGTCGTCGACGATCCGGACGTCGACGTCGTGTTCATCGCCGCGCCGAACATGCTCCACGGCGAGCTCGTCCAGGCCGTCGCCGCGGCGGGGAAGGCCGTCTTCTGCGAGAAGCCGGTCGGCGGCACCCCGGAGCACGTCGTCCGCGCCGCGGCCGCCGCCCGCCGGGCGGACGTGATCAGCGGCGTCGGCTACAACTACCGCTGGGCGCCGTTGGTGCAGTACGCACGCGAGCTCATCTCCGGCGGCGAGCTCGGCGAGATCACCAACTACCGCGGCCGCTTCTTCTCGATGTACGGCGCCGACCCGCTCGGCTTCAACTCGTGGCGGTTCCAGCTGCACGAGGGGGGATACGGCGTGACGAGCGATCTGCTCAGTCACGCCGTCGACCTGGCCCACATGCTGATCGGCCCCATTACGCGCGTCACCGGCACCCTGGAGACGTTCATCCGCGAGCGCCCGCTCGCGAACGCCGCCGCGAGCCACTACGGTCGCGGCGCCCCCGACGACCCGCGCGAGCCGGTGACCAATGAGGACTACGCGGGAATGCTCGTGGAGTTCGCCTCCGGCGCACGCGGGACGTTCGAAGCCAGCCGAACGGTCGTGGGACCGGAGAGCGAGATGGCGTTCGACGCCTACGGAACCCGCGGCGCGGTCGGCTGGAACCTGGAGCATCTCAACGAGCTGCGGCTGTATCGCGCCACCGATGACCGCGGATCCGGGTACACGCGGATTCTGGGCGGTGACCGGTTCCCCCACCACGGCGCGTTCGTCCCCGGCAGCGGCAACCCCATCGGCTTCGAGGATCTCGTCGCCATCGAGGACCACGAGTTCTGCGGCGCCGTGGCCGAAGCGCGCCCGTTCGCGCCGGGCCTCGAGCAGGCGCTGGAGTGGGCGGCCGTGCAGGCCGCGCTGCTGCGCTCGGCCGAGAGCGGGACATGGGAGGCCGTCGTGCCCCTGACGGACGAGGCCGCGTGACCGCCACCGCGACCGCTCCCATCAGCGTCGGTGTGATCGGCGCGGGGCGGATCGGCCGCCTGCATGCCGAGCTCCTGGCGCGACGGATCCCCGGCGCGAGCCTGGGCGCGGTCTATGACGTGCACCAGCCGTTCGCCCGCGACGTCGCCAGCGACCTCGACGTGCCCGCCGCCGCCAGCGTGGAGGAGATCCTCGATGCCGACGTGGACGCGGTGGCCGTCTGCTCAAGCGCCGACACCCACGTCGAGCTGATCGTCGCCGCCGCCCAGGCGGGGAAGGCGATCTTCTGCGAGAAACCGGTGTCGCTCGATCTCCACGAGCTCGACCGCGCGTTGGAGGCGGTCAGGCGGACCGGGGTGCCGTTCCAGATCGGCTTCAACCGGCGATTCGATCCCGCGCACGCGTCAGTGGCCGAGGCGGTCGCGGCGGGGCGAATCGGCGACCCACACCTGGTGCGGATCTCGAGCCGGGATCCTGAACCGCCATCGCTCGAGTACGTGCGCACCTCCGGGGGTCTGTTCCTCGACATGATGATCCACGACTTCGACATGGCCCGGTTCGTGACCGGGAGCGAGGTCGTCGAGGTGTTCGCGCGGGCGGCGATCCGGATCCGGCCGGACTTCGCCGGCGCCGGCGATGTCGACACCGCGCTCGTCACGCTGGTGCACGCCAACGGGTGCCTGACCGCGATCGACAACTCGCGGCGCGCGGCCTATGGCTTCGATCAGCGCGTCGAGGTGTTCGGCTCGCTCGGCATGGCCGCCTCGGAGAATCCGCACGCCCACACCGGAGTCGTGACGACCGCCGCCGGCGCGCAGCGGCCGCCCCTCCCGCACTTCTTCCTCGAGCGCTACCTGGCGAGCTATGAACGGGAGTGGCAGGCGTTCATCGACGCGCTGCGCACGGGGTCGGCGCCGCCCGTCGACCTGCAGGACGCGCGGGCGCCGCTCGTGATCGGACTGGCCGCCTGGCACTCACTGCGCGAGGGGCGCCCGGTGACCCCGGACGAACTGGTGGAGGCGCACGGAGGATGAGGATCTTCGTCACGGGCGCGGGCGGCTTCGTGGGCTCCAATCTCGTCAGCGTGTTCGCCGAGCGCCACGGCGCCGAAGTGCTGGCGCCGGACCACGACACGATCGACGTCACGGAGCCGCAGCTGCTGAGGCGGGCGATCTCCGCGACCCGGCCTGACGCCATCGTCCATGCCGCGATCTGGAACGACCCTCAGGCGCTGCTGACCAAGCGACACCGAGCGTGGGAGGCGTACGTGCATGCCACGCGCAACGTCGTCGACGCGGCGAACGCCGTCGACGCCCGCGTGGTGTTGATCTCGACCGACTGGGTCTTCGACGGCGCCCGTGCCCCCGCCAGGGAGACCGACCCGCCGAACCCGGTCAACCCGTACGGCTTCCTGAAGGCGGCGTCCGAGCTGGTCGTGACCGAGCGGGCCGGCCGCGGCACGGTCGCCCGCATCGCCGCCGTCCAGGGCGTCCACCGCGGCGGGCGCCGGCCCCCGCGCGACCAGGACGCGGGCTTTGGCTACCTCGTGGCGTCGCTCGTGGAGAGCCTGCGCGCCGGCCGGGTGTTCACCGTGTGGGACGGCGATGGCCTGAACCGCCGGGCGACGCCGACGTTGGCCTCCGACGCCGCCGAGCTGATCTGGCGCGCGCTGGAGCGCGACATCGGCGGCGTCCTGCACTGCTGCGGCGGCGAGCACACCGATCGGATCGGCCTCGTCCGGCGGGCGACCGACGCGTTCGAGCTCGATCCGGATCTGCTCGGGGTGGGGCCGCCCCCGCCATCCGTGCTGCCGAGCCGCTCCCCGGGGGCGGGCCGGATTCCAGAGGACACCCGGCTCGACGCGACGGCGACGGCGACGGCCCTCGGCGTCGAGCTGCCAAACCTCGATACGACGCTGGCGCGTCTGCGTCACGAGCTGGAGGGCGCATGGGCGACGGCATGAGCTCCGAGCGGTTGACGGTGGCGCAGGCGTTGGTGCGGTTCCTGGGGGTGCAGGAGGTGGAGCGCGATGGGGTGCGGTCGCGGTTTTTTGGTGGGTGTCTGGGGATCTTTGGGCATGGGAACGTCGCCGGGGTCGGCCAGGCGTTGGCGCAGTACGGCGATCTTGTGGCGTTTCACCCGGCGCGCAATGAGCAGGCGATGGTCCATGTCGCCTGTGGCTATGCGCGGCAGCGCAATCGTCTGGGGGCGATGGTGTGCACGAGCTCGGTGGGTCCGGGGGCGACGAACATGGTGACCGGCGCGGCGTTGGCGACGGTCAATCGTCTGCCGGTGCTGTTGCTCCCGGGGGACACGTTCGCGACCCGGCGGCCGCACCCGGTGCTCCAGCAGTTGGAGGTGGCGTCGGACGCGACGGTGTCGGTGAATGATTGCTTTCGGCCGGTGTCGCGGTTCTTTGAGCGGGTGCAGCGCCCGGAGCAGTTGGTGGAGGCGGCGCTGTCAGCGATGCGTGTATTGACCGACCCGGCGGAGTGTGGGGCGGTAACGCTGGCGTTGCCTGAGGATGTCCAAACCGAGGCGTTCGACGTTCCGACCGCGTTCCTTGAGCCGCGGGTATGGAGGATCTATCGCCAGCCGCCGGCGCCGGCCGCGCTTCAGCGCGCGGTGGCGTTGATCCGGGGGGCGCGGCGGCCCGTGATCGTCGCCGGCGGCGGGGTCATCTACGGCGAGGCGGTCGGCGCGCTGCGGGCGCTGGTGGATCAGACCGGGATCCCGGTGTGTGAGACGCAGGCCGGGCGCGGCGCGCTGGTATCCGAGCATCCGTTGTCGCTGGGGGCGGTGGGCGCGACGGGGACGGCGGCGGCCAACGCGCTGGCGCGCACCGCGGATGTGGTGGTCGGCGTGGGGACGCGCTGGAGCGATTTCACGACGGCGTCACGGTCGGCGTTTGCGGATCCCGACGTGCGGTTTGTCAACGTCAACGTCACGGGGTTTGATGCGGCCAAGCTCGCCGGGGTGGCGGTGGTCGGCGACGCACGGGTCGTGTTGGACGCGCTGGGCGGGGCGCTGGCGGGGTGGCGGGTCGACGGCGCGTGGGAGGAGAGCGCGCGGGAGGCGAGCGCGGCGTGGGCGGCGGAGGTCACGCGCCTGGTGTCCGCCGACCCTGTGGAGGGGGGTCTGCCGTCGCAGGCGGCGATCATCGGCGCGGTCAACGACGCCGCCGGGGAGACGGGCGTGGTGGTGTGCGCGGCCGGGTCGGCGCCGGGGGATCTGCACAAGCTGTGGCGGGCACGCGACCCGGCCGGGAAGGGGTATCACGTCGAGTACGGGTACTCGTGCATGGGGTATGAGATCCCGGGCGGGATGGGGGTCAAGCTCGCCGCCCCGGATCGGCAGGTCTTTGTTGTGGTGGGAGATGGGTCGTATCTGATGGGTCCCGGCGAGCTGGTCACCGCGGTCGCCGAGCGGATCCCGGTCGTGATCGTGCTCGTCGACAACCACGGGTACGCGTCGATTGGGGCGCTGTCGCGGTCGGTGGGGTCGGCCGGGTTCGGCACCCACTACCGGTTTCCCGTCAACGGGTCGATCCCGCTCGACGACGTTTCAGACAGCGGTGCCCCTGTTGCGCCCGCGGGATCGGACGTGCTCCCGGTCGACCTGGCCGCCAACGCGGAGAGCCTCGGCGCCCGCGTCATCCGGGCGTCGAGCATCGGCGAACTGCGGGCGGGGCTGGCGGACGCGCGCGGCGCCGACGGGCCGGTGGTGATCCATGTCGTGGCCGACCGGTATGCCGCGGTGCCGTCATATGACGGGTGGTGGGACGTCCCGGTGGCAGAGGTCTCAGAGCAGGACAGCGTCCGCGCCGCCCGGGACGCGTACGAGCGCGCGCGGACGGCGCAGCGGTCCTACATCGAACCCGCCTAAGCGGTCGATTTCGTCAGTACGACGACTAAGCTGACCGGGAATGTCCGACCTGCTCGTCCACCCCTCCCCACCGGCCGCGGACGGCACGCGGCTGCGCGTGTCGCCGAAGTCCGCGGGCTGGGGGTATGTCGGCTTCGAGGTCCTCGAACTCGGCGACGGGATCGTCGCCGAGCGTGACTGCGCCGACCGCGAGCTGTGCGTCGTCGTGATCAGCGGGACCGCGGACGTCAGCTCTGAGCACGGGGAGTGGCCGGGACTGGGTGGCCGCGCCGATCCGTGGTCAGGCCCCCCGCAGGCCGCCTATCTGCCGCCGGGCGCGCACGTGCGCCTGACCGGGAGCGGTGAGGTGGCGTTGTGCTGGGCGCCGGCGCCGGACGGCGGCGCGGCGGCACGGCCGCTGGACATGGATGGCGTCGCGGTGGAGGTGCGCGGCTACGGCGATCAGGAGCGGACGGTGACGCCGATCCTGATGGCCGACCGGGAGGCCGATTCGCTGCTGGTGTGCGAGGTGCTGACGCCGGGCGGCAACTGGTCGAGCTATCCCCCGCACAAGCACGATCGCGACGCGCCCCCCGCCGAGACGTTGTTGGAGGAGACCTACTACCACCGGATCTTCCCCGGCCGCGGGTTTGGGCTGCAGCGGGTCTATACCGAGGACCGGTCGCTGGATGAGACCCTGAGCTTCGGCGATGGCGACTGTGTCCTGGTCCCGCGCGGCTACCACACGGTGTCGGCGCCGCCCGGCTACGACCTGTACTACCTCAACGTGATGGCCGGCCCCATCCGGCAGTGGGCGGTCGTCAACGATCCTGACCACGACTGGCGTCTTAACCCACCGGAAACCGAGAAGGACAACGCGTGATGACCACCACCGCCACCCGTCTTCTGGACAACTACATCGCCGGGCGCTGGACGCCGGCGCAGGCCGCGACCGATGTGCTCGACGTCACCAACCCAGCGACCGGCCAGACGCTGGCCCGGGTGCCGCTGTCCGGCGCCGCGGACCTCGACGCCGCCGTGGAGGCGGCCCGGGAGGCGTTGGCGGAGTGGCGGGCGGTGTCGACGATCGCGCGGGCGCGCAAGCTGTTTGAGCTGCGCGAGCGGCTCCTGGCGCGGTCTGACGATCTGGCGCGGTCGGTCACGACCGAGATGGGCAAGACGTTGGTTGACGCGTCGGCTGAGGTGGCCCGGATGATCGAGATGGTCGAGGCGGCGTGCGCGATCCCGACGACGATGCAGGGCCGGATCCTCGAGGACGTGTCGCGCAACATCGATGCCGAGACGGTCCGCCAGCCGGTGGGGGTGTGCGCGGCGATCGTCCCGTTCAACTTCCCGGCGATGGTGCCGTTCTGGTTTTTGCCGTTCGCGATCGCGTGCGGCAACACGTTCGTATTGAAGCCCTCAGAACAGGTGCCGCTCACCCAGCAGATCGCGTTCGAGGAGCTCGACGCGCTCGGCCTGCCGCCCGGCGTCGTCAACCTCGTCAACGGCGGGCGCGAGGTCGTGGAGGGCATCCTGGAGCACCCCTGCATCGACGCCGTCTCCTTCGTCGGCTCCGCCCCGGTCGCGCGGCTCGTCTACGAACGCGCGGCCAAGGCCGGCAAGCGCGTCCAGGCCTTGGGCGGCGCCAAGAACCACATGGTCGTGATGCCCGACGCCGTCATCGACAAGACCGTCGAAGGGATCATCGGCTCGGCGTTCGGCGCCGCCGGCCAGCGGTGCATGGCCGGGTCGGTCGTCGTCACCGTCGGCGACGCCCACCAGCAGCTGATGACGCCGCTCGTCGACGCCACCCGGGCGCTGCACGTCGGCGACGGCATCGACCAGCGCTCCGACATGGGCCCCGTCATCTCCTGCGCCGCCCGCGACCGGATCGCTGACTGGATCGACCGCGGCGTCGCCGACGGCGCCACCCTCGTCGTCGACGGCCGTGGGGTCACCGGCGATCAGATCGATCCATCCGGCGCGTATCTGGGACCGACGATCCTCGACGACGTCACCCCAGAGATGGCGATCGCCCAAGAAGAGGTGTTCGGCCCCGTGCTGACCGTCATCCAGGCCCCCACCCTCGACCAGGCCATCCACATCGTCAACGCCAGCCGCTTCGGCAACGGCACCAGCATCTTCACCGAGTCCGGCGCATCGGTCCGCCGCTACCGCCACGAGGTCCAGGCCGGCATGATCGGCGTCAACATCGGCGTCGCCGCCCCCGTCGCCTTCTTCCCGTTCTCCGGCTGGAAGGACTCCTTCCTCGGCGACCTCCACGCCCACGGCACCGACGCCGTCGACTTCTACACCCGCAAGAAAACGATCACCAGCCGCTACTTCTCAAACGGCCAGGGCAGCGGCACCTACTTCGTCGAACGCTGATCGGTCAGCGCGCGGTACAGCGCGTTGGCTCCGACGCCGGTCAGCTCGGCCACGACCGAGGCGGCGGGGCGCGGCTTGGCGCCGGCATCGACGAGACGGGTGAGCGCGGCCAGGGGACCGTCGAGGTCCGGTGTCCCCTCCGGCGCCGCACCGACGACGAGCACGATCTCGCCGCGCGGCGAGTCGGCGTCATAACGCTCCGCGAGCTCGGCGGCGGAACCCCGCACCACCTCCTCGTGGATCTTCGTGAGCTCGCGGCAAACGACGGCGGGGCGGTCTGGGTCGACCTCGGCCAGGGTTTTGAGCGTGGCCGCAAGCCGCCGCGGCGACTCGAACGCGACGACCGTCTGGGGCGTCGCGAACACCTGCTCCAGCTCCGTTTTCTTCCTCGGCAGGAAGCCGACGAAC
>DASZMU010000186.1:0-3942 GCA_035551695.1 Solirubrobacteraceae bacterium | reverse complement strand
CGCCCGGCTCCTGTCCGACCGTGACGAGCAGATCGAGGCCCTGGGCGCTCCATCCCGTCGGATCGGGGTCGGTACAGGCAAGGCCCCTCGCGCCGCTGTCACGCAGGATGTAGCGGGCCTCGTCGGGCGTCAGCCGCCAGTTGACGGCCACCTGCGCGACGCCGAGCTTCTGCAGGGCGCGTTGGACGATGAACCACTCCAAGCACAGGCGAAAGCGCATCCCGAGGCGGTCGCCGGGCTCCAAGCCGAGCGCCGCGAGCCCTTCCGCCACCCGGTCGGCCTGCGCGTTCCAGTCACCGTAGGTCAACACGGCGTCGTCCATGACCACGGCTGGAGCGCCGGGCTGCAGCCTCGCCCAGTGCTCGGGCGTGCCGGGCTGGGGGTCGGTGACCGCCGCGGGCGATGTTCCAGCTGTGGTGCGAGTTAGCGACATGTGAGCAAGGTACTAACTTGTTGGCTAGATTGCAAGTTTGTTCTCGAGGGCCCGCGGATCTCGCCGGCCGGTTCTCGCTCTCAGGCCGCCAGTCTGGCTCGGGCGCCGGCCAGGATCTCGGGCGAGATCGTCTTCAGGCGGAAGCCGCGGGGATCGAGTAGGTGCTCGATGGCGATCGCCCGCAGCCACACGAGGTGGGCGGCGGCGAAAGCGGCGGGATCGACGTCCGCTCGAATGCTCCCGTCCGCGATGCCACGTCGCACCTCGCGAGCGAGGAGGTTCCGGGCGAACCGGTGACGCTCGATGATGACGGTCCGCAGCTCCGGAGCGTTCGTCGCGGCGTCCGTCCACAGCACGGCGAACGCGCGCGACGTCTTCGGATCTCCGGGGAGATGATCTAGATAGAGCTGCGTGACGGTCAGCACGGATTCGAGGCCGCTGAGATCCTCGATGTCGGGCGGCACGGTGGCCGTGAACCGCTCCTGGATGTCGGCGACGAGCCGCTCCAGCATCGCCGTCTTGGTGACGAAGTAATGCGTGATGATCCCGCGGCTGTAGCCCGACAGCTCCGCGACGCGGGCAAAGGTGGCGCCCTGGACGCCGCCGTCCGCCACGAGCTCGATCGCGGCGTCGAGCAGACGCCGCTCGGCCTCCTCCCGGCGCTCGGTCTGGGTCCGGCGCTTCGGAGCCGCTCGCACGGGGTCGGGCACGCGGTCACTGTAGCGGCGGTTGCCGGCGGATCGAGGAGTTCCATCTGACGCCGGAGGGGCCGGCGCGATCGATCTGCGCATCAGGCTCCGTCGACCGCGAGCACGTGCGCGACGCAGACGGCTCCAACGCCAACCATGTGGGCGAGCCCCACGCGAGCGCCGCCGTGCTGGCGCTCACCGGCCTCGCCGCGCAACTGCGTCGCGATCTCGCAGATCTGACCGACGCCGGTTGGGCCGATGGGGTGCCCCATCGCCAGCAGCCCACCCGACGGGTTGACCGCCACGCGACCGCCGATGTGGAACGCGCCGCGCTGTAGCTCGGCGGCGCTCTCTCCCGGGTCGCACAGACCCATCGCCTCGACGTAGAGCAGCTCCTCGATCGTGAAGGCGTCGTGCAGCTCGACGACGTCGAGGTCTCGCGGCTCGCGCCCGGCGTCTCTGAGGGCGGAGCTGACAACCTCGCGCGTGAGCGCCGCGTCGGGGTTCTCGGTGCCGTAGTCACGCTCCGAGCGGGCGACGCTGGAGAGCACCGCGATCGCGCGCGAGCGGTCGAGCCCAGCTCGCTTGATCGCCTCCTCGGAGGCGACGACCACCGCGGCCGCGCCCTCACCCACCGGACAGCACTGCAACCGCGTGAACGGACTGACCACGGGGTCGGCCTCGACGATCTCCTGGAGCGTTCGCTCCTTTTGGCGCTGGGCGTTGGGGTTCCTGGCGCCGTTGGCGTGGTTCTTGACCGCTACGGAAGCGAGCTGCTCTGGGCCGATCCGGTGGTCGTGCATGAAGCGGTTGGCGAGCAGCGCGAAGTGAACCGCGGGAAATACCAGCCGGCCGACCAGATCTGTCACGCCGGTCGCGCTGTGGGGTGAGGTGACGTTGAGGGGCTTGTCGACGCCGCAGGCGAGAACGATGTCGTGGTGGCCGGCGGCGACATCCAGGCACGCCTGGCGAAACGCGCTCGACCCCGACGCCGAGGCATTCTCGACCTGCACGGTCGGGATGCCGGTCGCGCCGAGATGTCGGTACATCAGCCGCGAGGTCGCCATCGGCATCACCGCGGTCCCTGTGTAGGCCGCCTCGATCTCGTTCCAGGTGATGCCGGCGTCGGCGAGTGCCTCGCGCACGGCCCGGACGCCGAGGGCCAGATATGGCGTCTCGCTCACGCGCTGGTAGGGATGGAGGCCGGCACCGACGACGTAGACACGGCGAAGCTCGGCCAGCGGGCGTTCCATCAGCTCTCCTCGGTTTGATCGAACCTCAGGTCCACGAGCTCGGCGCCGCTCTCCTCGTCGCGCCCGACCGACACCAGCCTGCCGCGCACCCGAGCGTCGAATCGCAGGCCACTCCCGTCGGCGCTGGCCATCCGCGCACGGACGACTGGCCCCGCGTCGAGCAGGATCTCACCGATCGTGTAAGGCACCTCACCCCGTGGAAGCCGGTGAACCGTAGCGAACGCGAGCAGCTTTCCAGTGGTCTCGAACTCGTCCTCGACCAGTTGCTCGGCCGGCGCGCCGCACCTCTGGCACCCCCATCGCAGAGGCGGAAAGGCAGCCGCCGAGCACGCCGTGCAGCGATCGCCCCTCAGCCGCGGCTCGGACACCGCGGGGTCATACAGGCCGGGATGGGCCGCGACGGCGTCCATCTCAGCACCCCACCCAGGCGTAAACGGACTGGACTATGCACAAGCGATTCCTGATCCACATGCTCGGTTGCATCACACCTCCATCACAGGTTGAAGCTGAACCCGCCGTTGACGGGATATGTCTGGCCGGTGATCCACCCGGCCGCAGACGACGCCAGGAACGTCGCCATCGCGGCGATCTCGTCCGGCTCGCCGATGCGGCGGATCACGTAGTTGCGCAGCATCTTCTTGACGTGCTCCTCGTCGGCCACCCAGCGCTCGGTCGCCGGCGTCCGCGTTGCCGCGATCGCGATGCAGTTCGCCGTGATCTCGAACCGCCCGAGGGTCCGCGCCAGCGCACGGGTGAGGCCCGCAGCACCGGCCTTGGCGGCGGAATAGGCCTCGAGCCCCGGCTCGCCGACGCGACCGGCGTCGCTGATGATCGTGATCAGCCGGCCACCCCGGCCGGCCTCCACCATCGCGGGGAGCACCGCGCGAGCGCAGTTGAGCGGACCGAGGAGGTTCACGCCGATGAATGCGTCCCACTCCGCCGGATCGGTCTCCCAGAACGGCCGCTGGGTCACCTTGCTCGTAGCCGCCCCGGCGTTGCCCGCGTTGTTGACGAGCACATCCACCGGTCCAAGCTCACCCACGGCGCGGTCCGCCAGCGCCATGACCGCGCTCAGCTCGGTGACGTCGCCGGGTACCGCGATCGCCGTGCCGCCCGCAGCACGGATCGCTCCGGCGACGGCCTCGGCCCGGCCGGCGACGTAGTCGTTGACCGCCACCCGCGCACCGTGCGCGGAGAGGTGCTCGGCGATCGCCCGGCCCACGCCCTGGCCTGCGCCCGTGACGATCGCCGTCCTGCCCGTGAGATCGAGCAGGTTCATGCCCTCCGATCCCTTCCCCTGCCGCGCGGTCGGCGCAACTCGAGCATCGTCATTTCCGTGACTCTACCAGATAAACTTGTCAGGCAGCCAACAAGGTGATACGGTCGGCCGGCGAATGGCTCACGATGGGAGGAGAGAGCCCGCGGCCGCGATCGACTGCCGCGGAGTCCATAAGTGGTTCGGCTCGGCGGCGGTGCTGGCCGGGGTCGATCTCCAGGTCCCCACCGGGTCGATCGCCGTGATCCTCGGTCCGTCCGGGACGGGGAAGAGCGTCCTGCTGAAGCACCT
>DASZMU010000185.1:0-10324 GCA_035551695.1 Solirubrobacteraceae bacterium | reverse complement strand
TCGATTCGTGGCGCTCGGACGGAACGCCCGGACGAGGCACGATACGCCTGCGAGGTGAGCTGCTCGACGACGACGGAGCTCCGGTCATGTCGATGCTGGCGCGCGGGCACGCGCGCGTCCGGCAAGAGGATGACCAATGAGGGCTTGCCCGGTGCGCTGAAATCGGCACGGTGGCTGCGGGGCATGGGGATGACGGACTCGCGAACCGGGGACCGCACCGCAGCTCCCGGTGCGCGCTACTGCTCAGAATCCCTGCTCACAGGGACCTTTGCGCGCGCCGCATCCCCGTGTTGCAGCGTTTGTGCCCAATCCCTGCCCGACCGCATGCCCCCTTTCCCAACAAAAAACCCCGCATTTGCGGGGCTTTTACATCGGGGCGCCCGGATTTGAACCGGGGACCTCACCGACCCGAACGGTGCGCGCTACCAGGCTGCGCCACGCCCCGATGAGTCCAGTATTCCACAGCCGTAGCCGCCGGGCCGGTGCGCCCCGGCGGCCGGCGACGCCCCGTGCGCCTACGGAAGGCCGCCGCCGGTGGTCTGGCCGACCGTCTGCACGGTTTGCGTGACCGCCTGCTCCACGGGCTTCGTGACGCCTGAGACGGTCGTCGTCGGCGACGAACCGGCCGGCTGCCCCGACGAAGAGGGTGGCGGCCAGGACGAAGAACCTGACGCGGGCTGCCCCGCGTTGACGACGCCCTGGATCGTCTTCGACCCGGTGGTGGCGACGGTGTTGGTCACCTTGGACACAGTGGGGCCGGCGTCAGTCACCCCCCGCGTCGTGGTCGAGACGACGTGCTGAGTGGTGGAGCCCACCGTCGACGCGACGCGGTTGATCGGAGCCGGAGCCGACGGAAGCCCGCCGGTGGTTCCAGAGGTCGCCGAGCCGCGGGACGACGTCGCCGCCCTGCCGGCGGCTGTCGCCGGCGACGCACCGCGCGACGGCCGATCGGAGTGAGAGTTGCCGGTCGCGGTGGTGGAGGTACGGCGGAAGGTCACCGGCACCCGCCCGCCCTCGATCACCCCCGCCGCGCGGCGAACGCCACGGGCGGGTTGGGTCCCGGACGCCGCCGACGACGACGACGAGACGCGCCGGTGGGCTCTGCTGACGGTTGCCGCCGGAGCCGCGGTGACCGGCCGGGTGGGGTGGCCGTCTGCGATCACGTGGTGTAGGAGGCCGCCGCCGGCTCCGGCGATCGCCAGCGCGGCCGTCGTCACCGCCGCGGGGCCGAGTGTCAGAGCCGACCCGGCGGCCGGCTCAGCCAGGCCACCAGATCCTCGCCCGCCCAGCCAGCCCAGCCGCGACAGCGGGAACGGCAGCGGGAGAAGCGCGGCGATCCTGCCGGCGACGCTGCGCGGACGCACGAGCGCCTCGTCGACGCCGGCTTGCAGCGCCACGTGGCGGCAGGCCTGGCAATGCGAGAGGTGCCGCGCGAAGCGGCGTCGCTCGCGGATCCCGAGCGAGCGAGCGGAGGCCATCGCTCCCACCTCGATGGCGGACTGAACCTGCGCGCAGCGACGCCCGCTCGCCAGCTCCTCGTACTCCAGGTTCAGCTTCCGGCGGGCTCGAAACAGCCCGCTCTCCACCATCTGACGGGTCATGTCGAGCCGCTCCCCGATCTCGTCGTAGGAGAGCCCCTCGAACTCCCGGAGCACGAGCAGCTGATGATGGGTCTCCGACAGCCCGCCGAAGGCTCCGCGCAGGTCGCTCATGCGGAGCTTGCTCTCGACGGCCGCAACGGGCGTGGGCACGGCCGAGAGCGTTGTGGGCCGGCCGATCGGAAGCTCCGAGTCCGGCTCGAGTGGGACCTCGCGCGAGCGGGCGCCGCGGCGGAACTCGTCGATGCAGGCGTTCTTGGCGATCTCGTAGATCCACGGCTTGAACGCGATGCTCTGATCCCCGCTGCGCAGGCGTTTGAGCGCGGAGATGAACACGTCCTGGGCAATGTCCTCGGCCCGTCCGTGGTCGTGCACGCGGCTCAGGATGAAGGCGAAGATCCGCTCCCGGTACCTCGAGTACAGCTCTTCGAACGCGCGGTCATCGCCGGCACGAGTTGCCGCGACGAGCTGTGGCTCGTCGTGCGCCGGAACCACCGCGGTATTGCTCAGCGTGAGTGCCATGCGCCCTGCTGGAGCTGGGGGACGAGGACGGGGGACCACTAGAGGGGCCCCTCGACTGAACTGTATCGTTCAGAAGACGGCCTGTCCAGTGGGTGTTGTGATCATTCCCGGAACCGAAACTTCGTAAACGGCCCCAATTGCGGGGAAATCCTGACCCCCCGCAAGCACGATTTCCGTCCAACGCCATTGTCAGCGTCCGGCCCAAGAGGCATACTTGTGGATATGTAGTGAACGTCAAAAGGAGAAGAACACCGATGGCGAATCACCTGACGCCCACCGAGCTTGCACGCGAAGCTGGGCTGGACCGGCGAGACGTAATCGTCAAGTGCTGCGAGTTGGGCGTCCCGATCTTCAACGGTCGGATCGACAAGACTCTGTTCCTCTCTAGCCTTCGCGAGACGACCCTTTCGCCTCAGCCGCAGGCTCAAGCCGCCGGCGCTTAGCGCCATCTCTTGAATTCCGGCCGGCGCGTCCGCGCCGGCCTCCCGGTCTTACGCGAGCCGCCCCGCCCGGCTATTGCTGGGCCGACTGGCGCAGCAGGGTCGAGGTCGTCTGTTCCAGGATCTTCCGCCACGCCCGCGTCGGCTCACGCTCGGCCTCAAAGTGCTTGACGACGTTGCGCACCCGGGTGGCCGAGATCTCGAGCCCGTGCCGAGCGCAGATCCGCTTGTAGTGCGGGTAGTCGTTGGCCAGCTTCAGGGTCACCGACTGGAATCCGTGCCGGGCGATATCGACGCGCGAGGTGAAGTTCATGATGCTCGTCTGGAACATCAGCTCGTCGCTGCGATCCGGCTCGATGAGGATGATGTCGACGCCCGGATAGCGCTCCTCCCACCGGCGGGCGAGTTCGTGCAGCCGCTGGTGCGCGATCATCTTGAACGCCTGGTAGCCGATCTGGGGGAAGCCCATGTCCGAGACCCGCCGCGGCCGGGAGCCGGTGACGGTGGGGATCTGCGCCTCGAAGTCATTGGTGTACGGCACGAGCGGGTTGACCACGACAATCAGCTTCGCTCCCGCCTCGACCGCGATGTCCATGTTGGTCGTCGACACCAGACCGCCGTCGACGTAGTCGTGGTCTCGGATGCGGACCGGCTTGTAGATCATCGGCAGCGCGCTCGAGGCGCTCACCGCCTTCGAGATGGGCACGTCATCCCAGCCGTCTGTGCCGAACACCACCCGGTCGCACGTGTCCAGGTCGGTCGCCGCGAGGTACAGCTCGGTCGCCAGGAGCCTGAAGTCGTCGGTCCGGTCAGGGTCCGCGAGGATCCGCTGAACGTAGCGCTCGATCCCCTCACCTGAGTACAGCCCAGCCGGAAGGGCCTCGGCGAGCCCCAGCACAACGTCGACCGCCGAGAGCTGACCGATGTCGCGAGCGAGCACCCGCAGCAGATGAGCCAGCCGGACCGGGAACATCAGCCCTCGACTGACGAACTCGCGGTAGTTGGGCTTCAGCAGGGAACTGGCCCTGGCGTCCGGAAACGGCGTCGGGACCTGCTGGACGATGACGCGCATCATCTCCTCCGGCGTCACCCCGTTGGCCACGGCGGCGGCGACGAACGCTCCGGCGCTCGTGCCGACGTAGACGTCAAACTGGTTGACGGTGCGATTGACCGACAGCAGGTCCAGCGCACGTAGGGCGCCGATCTCGTACACCCCGCCCGTGAAGCCACCACCACCGAGCACGAGGGCCGTCTTCGAGCGCCGGCGCCGGTTCCCCGGTCCTCTGGTCCCTGACCCGGCCCGGCTCGTCGTCGGTGCCTCCAGCTTGACCACCTTGCCCATGGCTCACTCGATTCTAGACCGAGAACGTTTGTTGACTACCCAGATTCTTCATCGGTCGTTCAACACAGTTTCCACAACGAGCGGCGAAATCTTTCGTTTGCGACTGGCGCACCTCTCGGGCGGCTGATGGGTTAGAGATACGCGAATGCGATTCGCGGCCACTCTGGCGATCACGGTGATGCTGGGCGTCGGCCTCGCCCCAGGCGCTCTCGCGCGCGCCGGCTCAGCGCGTCGCGCTCGCGTCGCCCGGACCGCGGCGACACACGGCTCACGCATCGCCCGGGCCCCGAACAGTCCCGCCGAGCGCACCCTCGTCAGCGCCCTCAATCGCGGGATGAGCCAGGCCGGGAGCTCCAGCGGCGCCTACGTGGTCGACCTGACGACCGGGCAGGCCCTGTACTCGCACAACGCCAACACCGGTCGGCTGCCGGCGTCGGTGGAGAAGCTGTATACGACCACGACGGCCCTCCAGCGCTTCGGCGGCGGAGCCAGCCTGACGACCGCAGTCCTGGGGAGCGGTCAGCTGCAGGGCCACACGTACGTCGGCACGCTGTACCTCCGCGGCGGCGGGGATCCGACGTTCGGCGCAACCAGTTTCGACGCGAGCAACTACGGGACGGGGGCCACGATCCAGCAGCTCGTCTTCAACCTGATCGCAACCACCGGCATCACCGCCTTCAAGGGCAACATCGTCGCGGACGAGAGCGTCTTCGACTCCGACCGCGGGACACCGGCGACCAACAATCAGCCGTCGACGGAGGTGGAGGGAGAGCTGAGCGGCCTGGCGTTCGATCGCGGCTGGTACAACCTCCAGGGCACCGTGCTCGACACCCATCCGGCGCTTGATGCCGGACTCGAGCTCACCAGCACACTGCGAGCGGCGGGCGTCAGGCTGCCCGCCAACACGAGGGTCGGCGCGGGCCACACCCCGGCGACCGCCACCCAGCTTGCGAGCGTTGGGTCGCCCCCACTCGCGACCCTCATCTCGCTCACGAACACGCCGTCGGACAACTTCTTTGCCGAGATGCTGCTCAAGGACATCGGCGCCAGGTTCGGAGGCGGCGGGACGACCCCCGCCGGCGCCGCGGTCGTCCGAGCCGAGATGGCCGCCAGGTTCGGCATCCACCCTCGGCTCAACGACGGGTCCGGCCTCTCGCGGTACGACCTGACGACGCCGGTTCAGGTCGTCACACTGCTGCGTGCCATGGCTGGCAGCGCGACGTTCACCAGCTCGCTGGCCGTCGCCGGCGAGACCGGAACCCTTCAGTACGAGATGCGCGGCACGTCCGCGCAGGGCCGCTGCCGCGGGAAGACGGGCACGCTCAGCGACGTCTCCAACGTCGTCGGCTACTGCCAGGCCCAGGACGGACACACGCTCGCCTACGCCGTGATGATGAACCACATCGACCCCAACTACGCGCATCCGATCCAGAACCGGATGCTCGTGGCGGTCGCCAAGTACAGCGGCTGACCTGCTCGGCCCGCTCGTCGGGACGCCCGCCGGCTCAGCCGAGCAGCGCGAGCAGCCCGGCCTCGTCGAGGACCGCCACCCCCAGGCGCTCGGCCTGAGCCAGCTTGGTGCCGGGGCTGGCGCCGGCGACGAGGTAGTCGGTCTTGCGCGAGACGGAGCCCGTGACGCGACCGCCCGCGCCGATGATGCGCTCGGTCGCCTCCTCGCGAGTCAAATCCGGCAGCGTCCCGGTCAGTACGAGTGTCTTGCCGGCCAGCGGACCTTCGCCCGGTGGCGGACCCTCCTCCTCCAGCCGGAGGCCGCGCTCGCGCAGGTTCTCGATCAGCTCGCGCATCGACTCGTCCTGGAGCTGGTCGTGGATCGTGTGGGCCATCTTCGGTCCCACGCCCGGCGTCTGCTCGATCGCCTCCGGATCGGCCGCGAGCAGGGCGTCGATGGTGCGGAACTGCTGGGCGAGGTTCCGCCCGGTCACCCCGCCCACCTCCTCGATCCCCAGCGCGAACAGGAGGCGGCCGAACGGCTGCTTCTTTGACTCCTGCACCGCCGCGACCAGCTTCTCGGCCGAGAGGGGGCCGAACCCGTTCTGCTCGGCGATCTGCTCGGCGCTCAGGTCGTAGAAGTCGGCGGCGGTCCGAACCCAGCCGAGGTCCATGAACAGGCTGACCTGCTTCTCCCCCAGTCCGTCGATGTCCATCGCGCCGACATAGTGCTTGAGCAGCTGCCACCGTCGGCCCGGGCAGTCGCGGTTGGGGCACCGGGTGAAGACCGAGCCCTCCGGCTTCACCGTCGGCGTGTCACAGACGGGACAGCGCTCCGGCGGGTTGGGCGGCGCGGGGCGGTGCTCGTGCTCGGCGACGTGCGGCGCCGGCGACAGGACCTGCGGGATCACGTCCCCGGCCCGCAGGACGATCACGTCCTCGCCCGGGCGGATGTCCTTGCGTGCCAGGTCCTCCTCGTTGTGCAGCGTCGCGAGCTTGATCGTCACGCCGGCGACATGCACCGGCTCGAGCATCGCGTACGGGTGCAGGTCGCCGAACTTGCCGGGATTCCAGCCGATCCCGTTCAGCCGCGTCACCGCCGTCGTCGGCGGGAACTTCCACGCGATCGCCCAGCGCGGATCACGGCCCACGACGCCGAGCCGGCGCTGGAGGTCGTACTGGTTGACCTTGACGACGACCCCGTCGATCTCGAAGTCCAGCGATCCGCGCCGCTGCTCCCATGACTCGCACTGCGCGACGACCTCGTCGTCTTTGTGCAGCTTCTTGACGTCCGGGTGAACGGGGAAACGGTGCTCGCGCAGCCACTCGAGCGCCTCCCAGTGCGCGTCGAAGCGCAGACCGTCCGTGACGCCGATCCCGTAGCACCAGAGCGACAGCGGACGTTCCGCGGCGAGCTTGGGATCGAGCTGGCGGATCGTGCCGGCCGCCGAGTTGCGCGGGTTCATGAACGTCGACAGCCCGGCCTCGGCGCGCCGCTCGTTCAGCGCGGCAAAGTCCGGCAACGACATGTACACCTCCCCACGGATCTCCACCAACGGGGGCGGATCCTCCATGTTCAGGCGCAGGGGAACGGCCCCGATCGTCCGCAGGTTGTGGGTGACGTCCTCGCCCACCTCGCCGTTTCCGCGGGTCGCCCCGCGCTCGAACACGCCGTCGCGGTAGATCAGCGAGATCGCCAGGCCGTCGATCTTCGGCTCGGCGACGAATTCGAACGCCGGATCCTCGATCCCCTCCCGGGCCAGGTGGTTGCGCATCCGCTGAATCCACGCCTTGAGCTCCTCCGCCGAGCGGGCGTTGGCGAGCGACAGCATCGGCTCCGGATGGCGGACCTTGACCAGGTCCGAGACGGGCTCGCCGCCGACACGCTGCGTCGGCGAGTCCGGGCTCTGCAGCTCCGGATGCTCGGCCTCCAGGCCGCGCAGCTCGTCGAGCAGGGAGTCGTATTCAGCGTCGCCGATCTCCGGGTCGTCGAGGACGTAGTAGCGGTAGCCGTGGTGCTCGAGCAGCCGACGGAGCTCTGCGACGCGCTGCTCCGGCGGGAGCCGACGATCACCCGCGGCGGCGCGCGTCATTCGATCACCTCGTCGGCGGCCGGAGCGACCAGCCGCCCCAGGTCGTAGCGCTGGAGCGAATCGAGGCCGTCGCGGTCGGTCAGGTCGAAATGGATCGGCGTCACCGCGATCCGGCCGGCGGCGACCGCGGCCAGATCGGTCCCGGTCTCGTCGCGCTCGAAGCTGGCGTCACCGTAGATCCGGTACTGGCGCCGGCCCCCGGTTGGGTGGGAGGGGTCCTCATCCACGAGAGCGAGCTCGTCGCGGTAGATCCGCTTGCCGAGCCGCGCCACCTCCACGCCCTCCGGCGCAGCGCCGGGAACGTTGATGTTCAACAGGGTGCCCGCCGGGAGCGGGACGTCCTCCAACTCGGCGACGAGCCGCGCCGTGAACGTCGCCGCGACCTCGAAGTCAAAACCCGCGCCGGCACGGAAGTCCAGCTCCCGGGAGACCGACTGCTGAGAGACCGCGATCCCGGGCAATCCCAGGACGATCGCCTCGAGCGCCGCCGCGACCGTCCCGGAGTACGTGATGTCGTCGCCGAGGTTCGATCCATGGTTGATCCCGGAGACGACGAGGTCGGCCTCGAAGCCCTCGACCAGGCCGAGATTGGCGAGACGCACGCAGTCGACGGGGGTGCCGTCGGTGGCAAAGCCGATGCTCCCGTCGTCGAAATCGACCTCCTGGACCCAGAGCGGGCGGCGGGTGGTGATGGAGCGCGCCGTCGCCGAGCGGTTGCCGTCAGGAGCGATTACCGCGAGCTCCACCGACGGCAGCGCACTGAGCGCACGACGAAGCGCCTGGAGGCCCTCGGCCTCGATCCCGTCGTCGTTGGTCAGGAGAACGCGCACCGAACGAATGCTATGGCGCCTCGAGGCGGCACCTCGCGCCCATGCCACAACGGCCGCCGCGGCGACCGGGGCGGCGTCCGTGCCGCGTCCGGGCCGCGTCTTTGCCGCGGCCCGAGGGGTGAACACTTCACCCTTCGGGCCGCGGCCGCCCCCACAACGCCCCCGCGCCCCACGAGGTGTCGTAATAGTACGGTTTTAGTAGGAAAAGCAACATCAAACATTCGTCCACTTATGTGTGGACTCCTTGTTTGCAGGGAATAACCCGCTCCCCCGCATACCCGGCACCGACGAAATGCAGGCCATGAGGTGGCGCTGTCGCCCCGGCCTCGGCCCGCGGCCCGCCCTGCAGGAGCTCCTCGAATTGCTCCACGGTCCGCCGCCCGCCGGCGACCTCGAGCATGGTGCCGACGAGGACCCGGATCATGTTGCGCATGAACGCGTCCGCCTCGATCCAGAACTCGAGGAGATCCGTCCCCGCCGGGGCGGCGGGCCGCCAGACGGCCGCCGTCACCTCCCGCGCGAAGTGGACGTGATCCGTCTCGGTGGGCGTGAACGCGGTGAAGTCGTGGCGGCCGCGCACGAGGTCGGCGCACCGCGCCAGCGCCGCCGCGTCGATCGGATGCGGCCAGTGCAGCGCGAGCCGGCGCTCATGCGGGCTGCGGGCGCGCCGATTCAGCACCCGGTAGCAGTAGGCGCGACTGGTCGCGTCACGGCGCGCGTCGAACCCGGGGGCCGCCCGGGCGCAGTCGAGCACCGACACGTCGTACGGGAGCAGCGCGTTGAGCCCATCGCTGCGCGCCGGCTCGCCCACGTAGCTCGCGACCTGGGCCCGCGCGTGAACGCCGGCGTCCGTCCGTCCGGCCACCGTGAGTGCGACCGCGTCCCGGCGCAGCACGATCGCCAGCGCGCGCTCGAGCTCGCCCTGCACGGTCCGTAGGCCCGGCTGCTTCGCCCAGCCGGAGAAGTCGGTCCCGTCGTACTCGATGATCAGGCGAGAGGTCGGACTAGGCACGTGCCGCCACTCGGGGGAATCCGCGTCAGCGGATTCCCCTCAGACGAGCTCGAGCAGGACCATCTCGGTCGCGTCCGAGCGCCGCGGCCCCAGCTTCAGGATCCGCGTGTAGCCGCCCGGGCGCTCGGTGTAGCGCGGAGCGATCTCCTCGAACAGCTTGTAGACGGTGAACTTGTCCTGGCCGAGCGCCGACAGCGCCTGGCGACGGGCGTGGAGGTCACCCCGTTTGGCGAGCGTGATGAGCTTCTCCACCTCCGGCTTGACGGCCTTGGCCTTGGCCTCGGTCGTCTGGATCCGCTCGTGCTCAATCACCTCTTTGCTCAGGTTCATCAGCAGCGCCTTGCGGTGCGAGGCGCTGCGGCTGAGCTGGTATCGCTGACGCTGATGGCGCATGACGGACTAATCGTTGCGCAAACCGAGACCGCGTGCGTGCAGGGTCTCGATCACCTCGTCGATGGACTTCTTGCCGAAGTTGGGGATCGCGTTGAGCTCACCCTCGGTCTTGGAGACGAGGTCGCCGACGGTCTGGATCCCCGCGCGCTTGAGGCAGTTGTAGGACCGGACGCCGAGCTCGAGCTCCTCGATCAGGATGTCGTCCATCGCGTTGGGCGGGCGGCTCGCCGTGCCGACCTGGCCGCCACCGACGAGGCCCGGATCCAGCGCTCCCGGGGCACCCACGTCGCGCAGTTCGACGACGCGGTCGGCGTCGGTGAAGATCGCCAGCTGGGAGATGAGGATCTCGGCCGCCTCGCGCAGCGCGGCGTGCGGATCGATGGAGCCGTCGGTCTCGATGTCGAGCGTCAGCTTGTCGAAGTCGGTCTTCTGGCCAACACGGGCCTGCTCGACGTTGTAGGCGACGCGGCGGACGGGCGAGAAGATCGAGTCGATGGGGATCACGCCGATCGGCTGGTCGGCGGACTTGTTCTCCTCCGCCGGGCGGTAGCCGCGGCCCCGGCCGATCGTCAGGTAGACCTCGAGCTTCGTCTTCTTCTCGAGCGTGGCGATGTGCGCGTCCGGGTTGAGGATCTCGACGCCGGA
>DASZMU010000184.1:0-7500 GCA_035551695.1 Solirubrobacteraceae bacterium | reverse complement strand
CGGCCCGGCCCGGCCCGACCCGAGCGGGGCCCGGCCCGGCCCGACCCGACCCGAGCGGGGCGTCGCGGGTCTGGGCCGTGGGCGAGCTCAGGTGACCTGGGCGAGACAGGCATGAGCAACGATTGAGGGGTGGGGCGGGGGGTTGCGCCGGGTTGAGGCGTCTTCCGTTACGCCCGTGACGGTGTTGTCACCTCTCCGACCTGTTGCACCGGTTTTCAGCGTGTACGGTGAATCAGGAACCGCTCAGATCCTCGTGCGCAAAATGAGGGCTGAGCCTGCGTCCTGTGCCAAATCTCTCAGGCAGATCGAGATTTATCGCACCATGCATGCCCGCACGGCCCGGCGGACGGCCGACCACGCTCACCCTTCCGCTCTTCCAAAGCCCATGCCGTTTCGCCCGGGTCACCTGTGCTCGCCCACGGTCCAGACCACCCACGCCCCGCTCGGGTCGGGTCGGGTCGGGGCTGGGCGCCCCATTGCCCCACCCAACCCCGTCTGGTACAACAGGACGACGAAGCGCATGAGCGACCGCGTCCGCACCTCCAGCCGTACCGCCACCGACCTCGGCTGGTCCTTCTACGCGCGCTTCTACGCCTGGCGATTTAGCTAGGCGCTCGGCCACAGCCCCCGTCCGCGCCGCGAGAGCGCGGGTTCAACCCGGAGGCCGGGCGCCGTCAACACCGGCGAGGCTGTCTTCACGGCCCCGTCACTGGGTTGGCAGACGAGCTTTCGTAGAGTTTCCGGCGTGCAGAAAGGACTTGCGTAGATGATGATCGTGATGAAGGCGGCGGCGACCGAGGAGGAGGTGCAGGCCGTCGTGGATCGCGTGGAGGGCGTGGGCGCCCGCGCGCACGTGATCCTCGGCGATGAGGTGACGGTGGTCGGCGCCATCGGCGACGGCGAGCACGTCAGCCGGCTCGACCTCGAGGGAACCCCCGGAGTCGACCACATGGTGCCGATCTCCAAGCCGTACAAGCTGGCCTCGAGCCAGATCACGCACGGGCAGCGCAGCGTCCTGGACATCGGCGGACGCAAGGTCGGCGGCGAGCACTTCGCGATGATCGCCGGTCCGTGCACGGTCGAATCGCGCGATCAGGTGCTCGACACGGCCCGGATCGTCCGGGACGCCGGCGCGACGCTGTTCCGGGGCGGGGCGTACAAGCCGCGAACGTCCCCCTACGCCTTCCAGGGACTCGGCCAGGAGGGGCTGCGGCTGCTCGCCGAGGCCAAGGCCGAGACCGGGCTGCCGATCGTCACCGAGGTCATGGACGCCCGCGACCTCGAGCAGGTCCTGGAGGTCGCCGACGTCGTCCAGGTCGGTGCACGCAACATGCAGAACTACACGCTGCTGTCGGAGATCGGCCGGTCGGGGTGCGCCGTGCTGATCAAGCGGGGCCTGTCGAGCACGCTCGAGGAACTGCTGATGGCCGCCGAGTACGTCCTCAAGGAGGGCAACGAGGCGGTGATGCTGTGCGAGCGGGGGATCCGGACGTTCGAGACCGCCTACCGGTTCACGCTCGACCTGATGGCGATCCCTGTCCTCAAGGAGATGACCCACCTCCCTGTCATCGTCGACCCCAGCCATGCCGCCGGGCGCCGGGACCTGGTGGGGCCGATGTCGCTGGCGGCGGCCGCCGCCGGTGCCGACGGGATCATCGTTGAGGTCCATCCTCGCCCGGACGAGGCGATCTGCGACGCCGCCCAGCAGTTGGCCGCCGACGAGTTCGGCGACTACCTCGAGCGCGTCCGGGCCGCGGCCGCGGTTGCCGGCAAGACCCTGTCCGAGCAACCGGCCGGCGCGAGGGTGGCGGCCTGACGTGACCTACACCGGCACCGAGCGCAGCGACGCCGTCCGCGACCAGCGGATCGAGCGGCTGGTGCCGCTCGTCTCGCCCCAGGCGCTGATCGAGGAGTTGCCGCTCTCAGACGAGCACGCCACCGTCCTGCTGCGCGGGCGCTCCGAGGTGCAGGCGGTCCTCGACGGCCGCGACGACCGGCTGCTCGTCGTCGTCGGCCCGTGCAGCGTGCACGACGTCGCCGCGACCCGCGACTACGCCGAGCGGTTGAGCGCCCAGGTCGAGCGGCTGTCCGGCGAGCTGTGCGTGGCCATGCGGGTGTACTTCGAGAAGCCGCGGACCACGATCGGCTGGAAGGGGCTGATCAACGATCCCCACCTCGACGGCTCCAGCGATGTCAACACCGGGCTCCGACTGGCCCGGCGGCTGCTGCTCGAGGTGCTCGAACTGGGTCTGCCGGTTGGCTGCGAGTTCCTGGACCCCATCACGCCCCAGTACATCTCCGACGCCGTCTGCTGGGGGGCGATCGGCGCCCGCACGGTGGAGAGCCAGATCCACCGCCAGCTCGGCTCCGGCCTGTCGATGCCCGTCGGCTTCAAGAACCGCACTGACGGAAACGTCCAGGTCGCCGTCGACGCCGTCCGGGCGGCAGGGGTGTCGCACGCGTTCGCCGGCATCTCCGTGACGGGGAACCCGGCGATCCTCTACACGAGCGGCAACGACGACTGCCACGTCATCCTGCGGGGCGGCAGGGGAGCGCCGAACTACCATTCGGAGGCGGTCTCAGGCGCGATCGAGCTGCTCCGCGCGGCGGGCCTCCCCGAGCGGCTGATGATCGACCTCTCCCACGACAACAGCGGCAAGGATCCAGCTCGCCAGCCGGAGGTCGCCGACGCCGTCGCCCTCCAGGTCGCCACCGGCGAGCGCGCGATCGTGGGCGTCATGCTCGAGTCGTTTCTCGTCGCCGGGCGCCAGGATCTCGATGATTCGGGTCCCAGCCGCCCGCTCGTCTACGGGCAGTCGGTCACCGACGGTTGCATCGGCTGGGAGACGACCGTCGAGGTGCTCGACGGCTTGGCGGATGCGGTGCGGGCGCGCCGCAACAGGAAGTAGCCCGCCGGCCGGATGCGGATTGCGGTCCTGGGCGTCGGCCTGATTGGGGGCTCTGTAGCGCTCGCCGCGCGTGAGCGCCTGGGCGCGTCTGTCGCCGGCTACGACGCGTCGGCCGACGCGCTCGCGCGGGCACTCGAGCGCGGAGCGATCGACGACGGGTGTGAGTCGGTGGCCGCCGCGGTGGCCGAGGCCGAGGCGGTGTTCGTCGCCGTCCCGGTCGGACGCGTTGCGGATCTGGTGAGCGCGGCGCTGGCCGCTGTGCCGGCTGAGTGCGTGGTGACCGACGTCGGCTCCACGAAGCGGGTCGTCGTCGCCGGCCACGACGACCCGCGGTTCGTCGGCGGCCACCCCCTCGCCGGCGCCGAGAGCGCGGGAGTCGAGCACGCCCGCGCCGACCTGTTCGACGGCGCGACCTGGTATCTCACGCCCACCGCCCGCACCTCCGGGGTTCTGTATGAACGGCTCCACCGGCTCCTGCACGGGCTGGGCGCCCGGCCCACGGCGATCGACGCCGAGGCGCATGACCGGATCCTCGCAACCGTCTCCCACCTTCCGCACGTGCTGGCCAATGTGCTCGTCTCCCAGGCCGCGGGCACGCTGGCCGATGGCGACGCGCGGCTACCGGCCACCGGCCCCAGCTTTCGTGACGCCACCCGCGTCGCCGGCGCCTCGAGCGCCATCTGGACGGATATCTACCTGAGCAATCGGGACGCGCTCTGCGCCGAGCTCGACCGCACGATCGAGCGGCTGCGGGCGGTGCGCGAATCGCTGACGGCCGGGGACCGCGACGCTGTCGCCGCGTGGAACGAGGCCGCGGCGGCCGATCGCCGCACGCTGCTCGAGGGTCAGCTGGCGGGTGGAGAGCTGTTCGAGCTGCGCGCTTCGGTCCCCAACCGGCCGGGGGTGATCGCTCAGCTGGCGCTCGCGCTGGGGCGTGGCGGCGTCAACATCGTCGACATGGCGCTGTACCCGGCGAGCGACATGACCGAGGGCGTGGTCGCGCTGTGGATCGCCGGCGAGCCGGCGGCCGACCGGGCGCACGAGCTGATCGGCGACCTGGGCTTTGGGGTGGCGCGGCCGTGAACGTCCGCTTCGACCCCGGGCTCCGTCTGCGCGGGCGGATCGCTCCACCGGCCGACAAGTCGATCTCCCACCGGGCGGCGATCATCGGCGCGATTGCCGCCGAGCCCGTGCGCATCGTCAACTACCTGGACGCGGCCGACACGCGGTCGACGCTTGACGCGGTGCGTGACCTCGGCGCAATCGTCGAGGACCGCGGTCCGGAGATCGTCATCCGCGGGGTGGGGATGCGCAATGCCCAGCCCCCCGGGCACGTGATCGACGTCGGCAACGCCGGGACGCTCATGCGGCTGCTGCCCGGCTGGTTGGCCTTCCAGCAGGGAGTCAGCTACACGCTGGATGGGGACAACTCGATCCGAGGCCGCCCGGTCGATCGGATCGCCCAGCCGCTCGAGCTGATGGGCGCCCGCGTCGAGGCACGTGACGGGCGCTACCCGCCGTTCACCGTGCACGGCGCGAAGCTGCACGCCATCAGCTACGAGCTACCGGTCGCCAGCGCCCAGGTGAAGTCCTGCCTGCTGCTTGCCGGTCTGGCCACCGACGCCAACACCGTGCTCGAGCCGATCGCCAGTCGCGACCACACGGAGCGGATGCTGCTGAGCGCCGGAGCGCGCGTGACGCGCCACGCACAGCCCGACGGCGGGTTCGCAACGACCGTCGGCAACGTCGACGAGTTGGAGCTCGACAACGTCCACGTTCCCGGCGACCTGTCCAGCGCGGCGTTTCTGATCGCGGCCGGCGTCCTGGTCCCGGGCGCCCGCCTCGTCCTCGACGGGGTCGGCGTCAACTGGACACGGACGGGCTTTCTCCGGATCCTCCAGCGCATGGGCGCGATCGTCGTCGGCGACCTCGAGGAGCCGGGGGCCTTCTCGGCCACCGAGCCGACGTGCGACCTCGACGTCAGCTATGGGCCGATCGTCGGCACGACGGTCGAGGCCGACGAGGTGCCGCTGGCGATCGACGAGCTGCCGCTCGTGGCGCTGCTCGGCTGCTTCGCCGAGGGGGAGACGGTGGTGCGCGGCGCCGCCGAGCTTCGGCTCAAGGAGTCAGACCGGATCGCCACCGTCGTCGACGGCCTGCGCAGCCTGGGGGGCGACATCGAGGCGCTGCCGGACGGGTTCGTGGTCCGCGGGACGGGTGGGCTGCGCGGCGGGCGGATCGACGCCCACGGCGACCATCGCCTGGCGCTGCTCGGCGCGGTAGCCGGCCTCGCCTCACAGGATGGGGTCGAGGTCGCCGGGATGGAGGCCGCCGACGTCTCCTACCCCGGCTTTGCCGACGACATCGCGGCGCTGGCGAGCTGATGGTCGTCGCGATCGATGGCCCGGCGGGCGCGGGCAAGTCGACGGTCGCGCGGGCGGTCGCCGACGAGCTCGGGTTCACGTATCTGGACTCCGGCGCCATGTATCGGGCGGTTGCGCTGGCGGCGCTGGAGCGGGAGACGGAGCCGGCGCAGGTCGCCGGCGATGTGCGGATCGAGCTGGGGGACCGGGTGCGGCTCGACGGCCGGGACGTCACCGAGGCCATCCGGACTTCGCGGGTGACCGAGGCGGCATCGGTGGCCGCCGCCGATCCCGCTGTGCGTGCGGCGATGGTAGCTCAGCAGCGCCGGCTGCTGGCGAGCGGGGACTGGGTCGCCGAAGGGCGCGACATCGGCACGGTCGTCGCGCCGGATGCCGAGGTCAAGGTGTTCCTGACCGCCAGCCCCCAGGCCCGCGCGGCGCGCCGGGCGGCGGAGCTGGGGGCCGACGAGGCCACCGTGCTCGCCGACCAGACGATCCGCGACCAGCGCGACACCGCGCGGGCCCACTCACCGCTCCAGGCGGCGCCGGACGCCGAGGCGGTCGACACGACGGACCTGACCCTGCCTGAGGTGGTGGCCCGCGTCGTCGAGCTCGTGCATAACGCCCGGTCTTGACCTGACGGCCAACCGGATCCCCGGACTACTGGGATCTGGTATCCCTCGACAGCGATGGCGAGCTTTCACCAGCTCCATTCAGCTATACACCCCCAGATGTCGTCGCCCGAGGTGACCGCCGTCATCCCGACGTACGATCGACCCCAGCTGTTGCGGCGCGCTGTCGCCAGCGCGGTCGGCCAGGAGAGCGTCGCTCTAGAGGTGATCGTGGTCGACGACGGCTCGACCCAGCCGGTGGCGCCGGCCGACCTCCCGGACGGGGTCATCATCGCGCGGACCGGCGGCTCCGGCGGCGTCGCGGCGGCTCGTAACCTGGGGGTGGAGCGAGCTCGGGCTCCGTGGGTCGCGTTTCTCGACGACGATGACTGGTGGGCGCCTGATCATGTCCACCGCCTGCAGTCGGCGGCTGAGCGGGCGAATGCCGGCTTTGCGTACGCGGCCACCTGGAACGTCGATCTCGCCAACTCGCAGGCGGTGATGCGTCCGGCGCCACCCCCCGGCGGGCTCGTCTCGCAGTTGCTGCGCGAGAACGCCATCGGCACTCCGTCGTGCGTCATGATCGATCGATCCGTGTACCTGTCGCTCGGCGGCTTCGACGGGCGGTTGTCGGTGGTGGCGGACTGGGACCTGTGGATCCGGCTGGCGGGAGCGGCGGCCGCAGCCGTCAGCCCAGTCGCGACGGTCGCCTATGCGGCGCACGACGCCAACATGAGCCTCGACCTGCCGCGGCTTATCGACGAATTCAAGCGCCTGGCGGCGTGCCACGCCTCTCTGTGCGAGCGAGACGGAATCCGGTTCGGCGAGCCCGGGTTTGCCCGGTGGATGGCCCAGCTCTACCGCCGCCAGGGACGGCGCCGGGCGGCGGCGTGGTACCTACGCAGCGCGCGCGTCCCCGGACGGCGCCTGGACGCGCTGCGGGCAGTCGGAGTGCTCCTCGGCGAGCGAACCATGCGGATCGCAAGCCACGGTCCGCCGCCTTCCCAGGCGATTCCTCCCAGCTGGCTGGCCGGGAGCCGGAGTGGCGCGCGGCGCGCCCTGGGCTAGGCCAGGCACGTTGACGGCATACGCGATGGCAGATCTAGAGCTCACTGAGCCCCTGCCGGAACTCGCCCTCGGTCCGCACGAGCAGGGGTTATTCCTCGTGCTCCGGGTCCGCGGCCGCCCGGTGCACTATTCGATGCATCCGCTCGCCGGCGGCGCCCGCATCGGTCCTGACGATCTCCGTCGCCTCGTGGGACGTCATCCCGTTCACGCGTTGCTGGAGGACGCGCTCGGCGCGGAGCTTCGGCCGCCCCTCCGGCTGGATCCCGTCGATTTGACGGTGGCGATCTGCACGCACGGCCGCACCGAACTGCTGGGAGCTTGCCTGCGGAGCGTTCTCGCCCTCCGCCCCCCTGACCCAGGCGACCCCCGTCACTTCGACGTGGTCGTGGTCGACAACCACCCGCCGGACGACGCCACCGCGCGGCTCGTCGCCACGCTGCCCGGCGTGCGCTACGTCCGCGACGACCGCCCAGGGCTCGACTTCGCGCGCAACACCGCGCTGGCCGCGTCGGATCGGACGTGGACGGCCTTTCTGGACGACGACGTCGC
>DASZMU010000183.1:0-4683 GCA_035551695.1 Solirubrobacteraceae bacterium | reverse complement strand
GGCGGCGGCGCGCCGCGCTACCAGGCGCCAACCATCGCGCATGTGCCAAAAGAGCAACACGCGTGCCAGAAGCGTGCCGATCCGCCGCCCCGCGCTTCCGGAGGGCCATTCCGGTGCTGCGATGCCTGCATGGAGCATTTCGGCGAGGCGAAGGGTTTTCGCACAGGACGGTGGCGCAACCGGTCTGAGCGAGTACCCTCCGTAGCTGATGGTCGGCGACATCATGCAGCCCACCCACCTGCTGTTCGTGCTGGTGATCGCGCTGCTCGTGCTTGGGCCGAAGCGGCTGCCGGAGGTGGGGCGTCAGCTCGGCAGGGGTCTCCGGGATTTCCGGGCAGCAATCAATGGCGAGAAGCCGGACCATGAAGACGCGCTCGACGGGGGACATCACCAGAACGGCGCGGAGTCTGAGCTGTACCAGGCCCCCCCGCAGCCGGTCGATCGCCAGTTCGCCCACGACTCCACCGAGCCAGCCGCAGACCAGCAGTTCACCCACGACTCCACCGAGCCGGCCGCGGACCAGCACCAGTTCGCCCATGACTCCACCGAGCCGGCCGCGGACCAGCACCAGTTCGCGCACGCATCGTCCGGACCCGCGGAGAACACGCACCAGTCCGCGCATGACAACCCTGCGGTGGCCCCGGCCCTCGACGCCGATGCCGGCCCGGGACGCCCGGCGGGCGAGCACGAGTTCGCATACGAGCCGGCGAGACCGGCCGAGAAGCCGGTCGATCCCCTCACCTGATCGACCCTCCGGCGGGCCCGGCTCGCCTGATCGACCCTCTGGGGGGCCCGCCGGGTCGATGGGCGAGACCGCCGCGGTCGTAGCGCTGCTGCGCCTCGCGCTCCGGACGGGCTCGGAATACGCGGAGGCGGTCGAGCGTGAGGGAAGCGCGCTCACGGTGCTGCGCGGAGACCTGGCGGCCGATGGATCACAGATGAGCCTGACGCCGGAGGATCCGGCACCGCTCCTGCGTCAAGCCCAGGCCGACGTCGACCGGTGGACTGCCGCGGGCGCCCAGCTTCTGACCGTCCTGGACGAGGACTACCCGCGCAACCTTCGCCAGGTCCACGACCGGCCGCCCCTGCTGTTCGTCGCGGGCCGGTTGCGGAGAGACGATGACTGGTCCGTCGCGGTCATCGGGTCACGGCGGGCGTCCGCGGAGGGGATGGCGGCGTCGAAAGAGATGGCGGTTGGTCTCACTCACGCCGGCTTCGTCGTCGTCTCAGGGCTGGCCGCCGGGGTGGACACCGCTGCGCATGCGGCCGCTTTGGCCGCCGGAGGGCGCACGGTGGCTGTGGTCGGGGCTGGCCTGGACCATGTCTATCCGCCGGAGAACGCCGCCCTGCACAAGCAGATCGCAGAGCGTGCCGCGATCGTCTCGCAGTTTTGGCCGGACACGCCGCCGAGTCGGCAGACCTTCCCGATGCGCAACGCGGTCATGTCCGGGCTGGCGCTGGGCACGGTGATCGTCGAAGCCTCGGCACGGAGTGGCGCACGCGTCCAGGCCCGCCGTGCGCTGGGGCACGGCCGTCCCGTCTTCCTCCTGCGTCGCGTGCTCGACCAGGCGTGGGCGGCGGAGCTGGCCGACCGGCCCGGCGTTCACGTGGTGGATGAGCCGGCCCAGGTCATCGACATCGTGGAGCGGCTGAATGCGACCGACACACTCGTCGAGTAGTCGCCATGCCAACGGTCGCCGAGTTGAGCGCGCCCTACGCGAATTTCATGCTGGGGCCGCGGCGAGGGCCGGACGTCTGCTCGCAGTGCTTCAACCTGACCGACGGGTACAGCCGCTGCTACGCGTGCACTCACGGGGGGCGAGTCCTGGACGCGATGCTGCCGATCTCCTACAGCGTCGCGGGCGAGCAACTCCATCACGCGCTTGCGAGCTACAAGCGACTGCGGGGCGTGGTCGCGCGGCGGTTCATGCTCGGCCTGGCCGCGGTCCTCTGGCGCCACCTCGCTCTCCACGAAGCGTGCGTGGCACGGGCAAGCGCGGTCGAGCGGTTCACGCTCGTCGCCACGGTGCCGTCCAGCAGCCGGGACGACGATGTGGCCCATCCGCTCAACGAGCTGGTCAGCATGGTGGGTCTGCTGCATGGCCGACACGAGCGTGTGCTGCGGCGCTCAGAGGCGCCGGCGGCGGCCCACGAGTTCAGCCCGCGGAAGTACGAGTCCCTCCGTGATGTCTCCGGTCAGGCGGTGCTGCTCATCGACGACACGTGGACGAAGGGGGCCAACGCGCAGAGCGCGGCCGCGGCGCTGAAGGCGGCCGGCGCCGAGACGGTTGCCGCGATCGTCATCGGCCGGTATGTCAACCGCGGCTGGCGTCAGAACGATCGGCACCTGCGCGGGCTGCCGCGCCCGTTCGACTGGCGCACCTGCGCGCTGTGCGCACCCGCGAACTGACGATCGGCAAGGTCAGGCCCCGGCGATCTCGCCGGCACCGGCGAACCCGTGGAGCCGGACAAGTTGAGCGCGACGCCGCGTCAGCGCCACCACGCGTCGAGCACGCGACGCCAGTTGTCCCAGGCGATCGCCGCGATCTCCCGGTCGCGAAACCCGGCGGCTCTCAGCGCGTCGAGAACCTTGGGGACACCGGCCACGTCGCCCAGCTCGGCTGGGACGGTCGTGCCGTCGAAGTCCGAGCCGAGGCCGACGTGCTCGACGCCGATCCGGTCGGCGATGTAACGGGCGTGCTCGGCGATCAGCTCAATCGGCGTGTCGGCATCATCGGCGAAGTCAGGCCGCAGAAACGAGCACGCGTACACGATCCCGACGAGGCCGCCGGAGGACTTGATCGCGTCAAGTTGGCGATCGGTGAGGTTGCGCGAGGTGGGGCAGAGCGCGTGCGCCGCCGCGTGGGAGGCGACAAGCGGCCCAACGTCCAATCCGGCGACGTCCCAGAAGCCGGCTTCGTTCAGATGGCTGAGGTCGACCATGATTCCCAGCTCGGCGCAGCGACGGACGAGCGTCTCGCCGGCGGCCGTTAGCCCAGGGCCGGTATCCGGGCTCGAGGGCGAGATGAAGGGAACGCCGTGGCCGAAGTCGGTCGCCCGGCTCCACACCGGACCCAGCGACCGCAGCCCGGCGGCATGCCACAGCTCCAACGCCTCCAGCTCGCCGTCGATCGCCTCGGCCCCCTCCAGGTGGAGCACGACAGCGGGCGGCCCGTCCCCGCCGCGTGCACCGTCGACGTCGGCGATCTGCCGCGCCAGGCGGATCGCGCCGTCACGCTCCAGGGCGAGGAGGCGTCCCGCCGCCCGGGTCGCGTACGCCGCCGCAACGGGCTGGGCGATCGGCTCCGCCGGCGCGAACTCGATGACCCCGTCGTCACGGGGCACGGGATCCCAATCCTCATCCGGCGACGGGGTGAACACGGCGAAGATCCCCCCGCGGACGCCTCCGGCGCGCATGCGCGGCAGGTCCAGGTGCCCACCCGCGCGCCCGGACGCGATCCCGGCGTGGTCCTCACGCGTGATCGTGTCGTTGTGGCCGTCGAACACTGCGATCATGTCGTCGAACCTACCGAGCGCGTCGCTGCGATGAACCTACAGGTGCGTAGCTGACGCGCTGCAGCCTGGTAGCCTCCTCGCCCTCGCATGAACCCGCAGCCGCCCTCGGATGCATCCGCGAAGCCGCGCCGGCGATACGCGCCCCGGATGGCGCCGGACAAGCGGCGCGAGCAGCTGATCGACGCGGCCCTGAGCGTGATCGTCGAGCAGGGCTACGAAGGCGTATCGATCGAGGCCGTCGCCAAGGTGGCCGGCGTCACTCGACCCGTCATCTACGACCACTTCCCCAATCTCGCCAGCCTGCTGCGGGCGTTGATACAGCGGGAGGAGCGCTACGCGCTCGATCAACTCGCCGCCGTCGTGCCCGGCCCCCCGCACGACGGCGACCCACCGGAGTTGTTCGCCGCCGGCGTGCGCCGTTTCCTCGACTCCGTCGCCAGCCGCCCGGACACCTGGCGGATCATCCTACTGCCTCCGGAGGGCACTCCCGCGATCGTCCGCGAGCAGGTCGAGACTAACCGGGCGCACGTGTTGGAGCGCCTCGAGCGGTTCGTTCGCTGGGCGATCGATCGCTCCGCGATTCCCCGTGATCTCGACGTGGAGATCTGCGCCCGCGCGATGCTCCGGCTCAGCGAGGAGGCGGGCCGAATGGTGCTCACCGACGCCCGGCGGTTCTCCCCGGAGCGCTACGAGCGCTTCGCCCACGCGATCATGGACCTCATCTGGTCGCGCCGCTGAGGGTCCCGGGGCAGGCGAGAGGCGCCTTAATCACGATGGGGACCCGCTTTCCTGGGTCCCCATCGCCGATCCCACCGGGCCCACGCTCACGGCCGGGTTGAGCGTGGTCCAGATCGGATCAACTGCGACCGTTCAAACCCTGAGCCCCGGTCGAAGTTGCGCCGCACCGGCGTCACCTCAGCGGGCTTGGCATACTGGTCTTCCCCCCACGGGGGCGTAGCTCAGTTGGTTAGAGCGCCGGCCTGTCACGCCGGAGGTCGCGGGTTCGAGTCCCGTCGCTCCCGCTTTGAGGTCTTCACGTTTGCCCCGCCGGTATGTTCACGTTTGGGGCGGACGGAAGGCCGGCGGGGTGGCCGGGGTGTTGACGGCGTCGTGGTTGGAGCGGCTTGAGTGGGCTTCCTCGGTGCCGAGTGATTGGTCGGGCGCGGA
>DASZMU010000182.1:0-8494 GCA_035551695.1 Solirubrobacteraceae bacterium | reverse complement strand
GGCGGCCATGAACGCGACGGTATCGCCCGCCGCCAGCGGGACCTGCGGCTCCCGGGTGATCTGATCGCCGTTCAGAGCGGCCACCACGTGCTCGTCCAATGTCAGCCCGATCTGTGCCGCGACCTCACCGAGCGTCCACGCACCGACGGTCTGCCGACGGGGCTCGGACCGCGGTGCCAGCGTTCCGAACCGTTCGACCCGTATCCCGGGCGCGGGGAGCGTGTAAGCGCGCTCATAGTCGGCCGGCTCGTTGAGGTTGCTCACCGACTCGAGCTGCGGATCCAGGCGGGCGAGCGCGCCATTGCGCAACATCACCTCGTCGGTCACGCGCAGCACCCGACACCGCTCGAACAGGAATGCCGGTTTGAGCCGGTCCGCCGCGATCAGCTCGTCGACGATTTCCAGCAAGCCGACCCGGTACGCGGCGGCCAGGGGCTGGCGGTAACCGCGGATGTCTGGCAGGACGACGTCGACGTCGTCGCTGAACGTCTCGACGACGCGCCGGACGAACGCCGGATGCAGCAACGGCACATCGGTCGAGGACACGTAGGCGACGTCGGCTCGGCCATCGAGTGCCTCGAGCCCGGCGGCCAGTCCCTGCAGCGGCCCGCGGCCCTCCCGGGCGTCCGCAACCAACTCGATGACAGGGTCGAGCTCTGGCAGCTCCTGTCCGGGTGCGCGCACGACGATGACGGGCCCGTCGACCGCGCGGGAGACGATGCCCGTGACCCGCCGCAACAGCGTGGAGCCGTGCCATTCCAGGGCCGCCTTGGGCGAGCCCATCCGAGACGATCGCCCCCCCGCCAAGACGATCGCCGCGGCCCGGAGCATCCGCTGATGGTAGACGGGCACCACCTAAGGCCGTTGGCCTGAGAAATCGCTGCGAATTGCCGATGTGCGCAGCGACGGCTTAGCGCAGAGTGGATCCAGAACCGATCGACCCGCCCCACAGGAGGGATCCACCGATGATCACCGTCCGCACCCGCGTCCACAACCTGGCAACCCGCGCTCGCCGTACGTGGAGCGAACTCGACTATGCACAGCGCCGCCTGTTCGAGATCCGAACCGGCGTCGAGGCCTCCGGCAGCCACCCGCGCCGCCGACATGGGGGCATCGAGGAGCTCGAGCGTCTGTATCGAGCTGACTAGTGCGCCGCACCGGCACGAGCGGCTCGGCCCGCGGCGACCCGCGTCCCAGGGTGCCATAGTGCGCGGATCCTGGCCCGGCCTGCGCATCCGAGCTCGCGACACGCGCGCCGCCGTCCCGGACGGCGGCGGGGCCGCGTCGCCACGTATCTGCCGCTGGCATCCGTGATGGCGGTGATCGCCGTGGCGGTGCTGATCGTCGAGAGCGGTGCCGATGCCCAGCCGACGATTCCGAAGCACGCGCTGCGCATCGAGGTCGGCGCGGCTGCTGTCAGCCGGCCGATTCCCGGCGGGTTCATCGGACTGTCGATCGAGTACCCGTCGGCGATGTACTACTTCGGCAGCGACCCCGCACGACCCAACCCTCTGTTCACGGCGCTCGTCCGTCAGCTGGCGCCGAACCAGTCGCCGGTCATCCGGTTTGGCGGCGACACGACCGACTGGACGTGGTGGCCGACGCCGGGCGTTGCCAAGCCGCCGGGGGTGCGGTACTCGCTCGGAACGCGCTGGATCCAGGCGACGCGCGCGGCCGCCGAGGCGCTCGACGCCCGCTTGATCCTCGGCGTCAACTTCGAGTCCGACAGCCCCGCGATCGCCCGTACTGAAGCCGACAACCTGCTGGCCGGGCTCGGCCGGCGCTACATCGCCGGGTTCGAGCTCGGCAACGAGCCGGAGGTCTACGGCACCCTTGGGTGGTACGCGACCCCGCAGGGAGTGGGCGTGCCCGGGAGAGCCTCGTCCTATGGGTTCGACGCCTACCTTCCGGATTACGCCCGGATCAGCGCGGCGCTGCCGCCCACCGTCCGCCTCGTCGGGCCCGCCTCCGGCTCGCCGGCCTGGCTGGCCGGCCTGAGCCAGTATCTGGCAAGCACCGAGCGAGTCCGTGTCGTCACCTTCCACCGTTATCCGCTGCACCGGTGCTTCACCCCGCGCACCTCGCCGGCATACCCCACGATCGGCAACCTCCTGTCGTCGCTGGCATCGAGCGGGCCGGCCGACAGTCTGCGGTCGGCGGTCCAGGTGGCGCACTCGCACGGGCTCCCGCTGCGCGCCGACGAGCTCAACAGCGTCTCGTGCGGCGGAGCCCGAGGCGTCAGCGACACATTCGCCTCGTCGCTCTGGATTCTGGACACCCTGTTCAACATGGCGCGCGTCGGTGTCGATGGGGTCAACATCCACACGTTCCGCAAGGCGATCTACGAGCCGTTCGCCTTCGGCCATGCACACGGCCGCTGGACGGCCCACGTCAAGCCGATGTACTACGGGATGATGATGTTCGCGCGCGCGGCCCCGCCCGGAGCGCGGTTGGTGTCGAGCACCGCGCCCGCGACGGGCCCGGTGCGCGTGTGGGGGATCCGGGCGCCCGGCGGCCGGGTTCGCGTCGTCCTCATCAACGAGTCTCTGCGCCGGTGGGTCACGACCGCGGTCCGCACGCCGGGATCAGCGGCCACGGCAACGGCACAGCGGCTCAGAGCCCCACGCATCGGCGCCAAGGGCGGCGTCACGATCGCCGGCCAGACGTTCGGATCGACAACCACCACGGCGGCGCTCACCGGCCCCCTGCACGAAGCTGCGCTGTCGTCGGTTCAGGGCCGGTTCGTCGTGCGGCTGCCGCCGGCGAGCGCGACGCTGCTCACCGTCGGCGGCTCGTGACCCGGATCACGGCACGCGACGCAGGCGGAAGTGCGGACCGGTGACGCTGTTGACCCAGTTCCGGGCCAGCATCTCGGCATAGGCCGGCCAGAACGTCCCGGCGGGCGGCGCTCCTTTGACGCACTGACCGCCGCTGCCGCCCGGGTTGGAGAACCACAGCAGTCCGTCGAGCCCGGCGTAGCCCGTCTGCTGGGCGACGTCCTGGCTCAGCGAGAGCGGGCCCAGTGCACGGCCGGGAGGATTGCAGAGCACCTCGTTACCGTGCCTGACCCGGTTGCGCGGGACCAGCGGGCCGCGCCCGTTCTCACCGGTGTTGACGATGAAGCGGGCCCCTCCCAGCATCTTGGAGATCTGCTGGCCATAGTGGATCTCCTTGCTCGTCCAGTCGAAGTGGGTCGAGTTCAGGAAGAAGCCCTGGGCCTGAGCGACGCCGGAGGCGGACAGGAGCGCCGCCTGGCGGCGGGCCGGGAGCGCGTCGGCAGCGCCGCCGTCGAGATACACGACGACGTGCGGATCGGCCTCCAGGATCGACACCGCATCGCGGAGCTCGGCCTCGCGGATCGCCAGCTGTTGACTGGTCAGGCACGGGCTCGTGATCAGGGAGTCGAACTCGAGGAAGTAGATGACGTGGAAGTTGCCGATGCCGGCCGCGAGCTGATGCATGTACGTGTCGTAGGCGGCCTGCATGGCCGGCGTGGCCGTGTAGCCGCACGGGCCGTGCACCAGGTTGTAGCTGGAGAGCATCGCGGTGGTCCCGGGCTGCTCGAGCTGCGCCATCTGCAGCCAATGCGCCACCTGGCCCGCGACGTTGGGGCCCATGTTCCACATGTAGAAGCGGTGGGCACCCGGCTCGCCGGCGATCTCGCCGAGCAGCGTGTGACCGGCTCCGGACGTGTGTGCCTCGGACTGAGCCGCCGGAGACTGCGGATCGACGAAGAGCTTGGCCCCGGCGATGGTGTTGCCGTTGGCCGGCGCCGGCACACCGAGCGGATTGGCGGCGTCGCGCGCCCCAACCGGGTCGTCGTGGAGGATCGTGACCGGTGAGTTCGTGGTGCCGATGCTGTCCGGCCAGGAGCCGTACAGATACGCGAGGGCGTGAACCGGCGTCGCGTTGATCCCCTCGTCGATGATCGGCACATTGAACGTGTACGTGCTCTGACCGGGGGCCATCGTGATGTACGTGTTGGGGATCGCAACGAAGTCGATCCTGTCCATGGCGTCCTGCTGCTTGACGCCATACCCCACGTGCTCCTCGTTGAGGAGATCGCCGGTCCGCACGATCGTGATCGCCAGGTTGCCCTGGCTCTCGTGCGCGGTGTACGCCGACTGGTCGAGCGAGACGGTCCCGGCAGCGGACCCGCTTTCGCGGGCGACGGCGGCTCGGCCGCTTGCCGCAAACATGAGCATCGAGCCCAGGACGACGATCAGAGCCAGAGGCTTGACGTGCCTCAGTGACATACGAAGTACCCCTAGTGTTCAAGTTCAAATAATGACCGGCGCTGGTCCGCCGGCGGGCTTTTAATCGGCTCGGAGGTCAGATGACTTGACGGGGCAGACGTGGTGCGTGCCGCTCGCCGACCGGCTCGAGCCGCGGCGCTCCCGTGCCGGACGGCGCGTAACCTGCGGCAGATGCGCCCGCGCTGTTACGTCGCGAGCTCGTTCGGCTTCACCGAGGCGGGCCGCCGCTACTACGAGGACGTGTACGTGCCGGCACTCGCCACGGTCGTCGACACGGTGGACCCGTGGGCTCTGACCACGCCCCAGGAGCTCGCGGACGCGCGCGATCACGGCCGGCAGCGGGAGCTTGCCCTGGAGATCGGTCGCCGCAACGCCACGGCGATTCGCTCCTGCGCGCTGCTCGTGGCCCAGCTGGACGGGCAGGAGGTCGACTCCGGCACGGCGGCCGAGGTCGGCTATGCGTGTGCGCTCGGACTGGCCTGTTTCGGTTGGCGCAGCGATCTGCGCCAAGCCGGCGAGCCCGGGGTCAGCGTCAACCTGCAGCTGGAGAGCTTCATCGTCGACAGCGGCGGCATGCTCGCCTACACGTTGTCCGAGTTGCTCGTGGCCCTCGCGGACGCTGCCGAGCTGGTCACCACGCGGTGCGCTGATTAGAGCCGAAGCGGCTCGCCCTCAGGCGACGGGAGCCGCTGCCGACTGCACCATGGTGGTCGCCGGGGAGATGTAGGTGCCGCGGTTCTCTCCGCAGCAGATCGCTGAGATGGCGTCGCGCTCGTCGAAGTCGAAGACGTGGAGGGGAAGGGCGTAGTCGCGCGCGAGCACGATCGCGGCCTGGTCCATCACTCGCAGATCCCGTTCCAGGACATCGTTGTAGCCCAGGCTGTCGTACCGCAGCGCGCCGGGCTCCTTGCGCGGATCCCGGTCGTAGATGCCGTCGGTACCGTGCTTGGCGAGCAGGATGGCGTCGGCGCGAAGCTCGATCGCGCGTTGCACCGCCGGGTAGTCGGTCGTGACGTACGGCTGCCCTATCCCACACGCCAACAGCACGAGCCGCTCGCGCCCGAGGTGCGAGAGCGCGCGCAACCGGATGAATGGCTCGGCCATCGACGGCATCGGCAGGGCGGTCATGAGCCGGACGTCCTCGAGCCCACGGTGTTTGAGCACCCCGCGCAGAAGGATCCCGTTCATGACGGTCCCGAGCATCCCGATGTTGTCGGCCTCGGCCCGCTCGATGTCCCACTCGTCGGCCACGTTGCCACGGAAGAAGTTGCCCCCGCCGACGACCACGGCCTCCTCGACCCCCAGGTCCCGGGCAGCGATGAGCTGATCGGCGACATAGCCGAGCGCCTTGGAGTCCAAGCCGAAGGCAGCCGCCCCCGCGAAAGCGCGACCGCTGAGCTTGACCACGACGCGGCGATAGCGGAGCGGGGCCACGGCGCAAGCCTAGCGTACGGCTGGTGGCCCCCGGCGGGTACCCACGGGCCATCAAACCTGCGACGCTTGGGCGAAACACCACCCTCGCTGTCAGGAGGCAGCCGGATCGATGATCTTCCGTCAGATCACCCACGACGACCTTGGTTGTGCCTCCTACCTGGTCGGAGACGAGCACGCCGGCGTTGCGGCCGTCGTCGACCCGCGGTTCGAGGTCGACGAATACCTCGAGCTGGCGCGCTACATGGGCGTGAGCATCGAGCACATCTTCGAGACTCACAACCACGCCGACCACGTCTCCGGACACGGCCGTCTCGCCGCCGCCACCGGGGCGCGGATCCACATCAACGCCGGCGCCGGCGTCGCCTACGATCACGCGCCGCTCGCCGATGGCGAGGAGGTGGCGATCGGAGCGGTCACCGTGCGGGCTGTGTTCACGCCGGGCCACCGTCCTGAGCACACCGCCTTCCTGTTGATCGACACGCACCGAGGACCCGAGCCGTGGGCGGTCCTGACGGGCGACTCGCTCTTCGTCGGCGATGTGGCCCGTCCTGATCTCGCCGTCGAGAAGTCCGAGGGGGCGCGCGACATCTTCCGGTCCCTGCACGAGCGGCTGCTGAGCCTGCCGGATGACGTCGAGGTCTGGCCCGGGCACCTGGGTGGCTCGATGTGCGGCGGCCCGGGCATGGACATGAAGATCTCGTCGACGGTTGGATACGAACGCGACCACAATTCAATGCTGAGCATCTCGCGGGAGGATGAGTTCGTGGAGCGGGCGATCGGTGCGCTGGGCCCGCAACCGCCGAACTTCACGGCGATCGTCTCGTTGAACCGGGGTCCGCTCGTGCTCGACGGGGGCCGGCTGCGGCCGCTCACGCCCCGCCAGGTGGAACAGCAGCAACGCGAGGACGCGTTGCTCGTCGACGTTCGCTCCGACCAGCAATTCGACGACGCGCACATCGCCGGCGCCGTCTCCATTCCGATGCTGCGCGCCGGGTTCGGCACCAAGCTGGCCTGGCTCGCCGAGCCCGAACGGCCCGTGCTCTTCGTCGGCCGCGACGACGCCGACGGCCGGGGCGCGGGACGACTGGCCGAGGCGGTGGGAGTGACCCTCTTCGCCGGTTTTCTCCACGGCGGGATGACCAGTTGGCGCCAGGAGGGGCGTCCCGCCGAGCGGATCGACCGGACCGCTGTCGGCGACCTCCCGGCTGAGCTCTCGGCGCGGCCGGAGATCCAGGTCCTCGACGTCCGCGAGCGGGCGGAGTGGGACGACGGGCACATCCGCGGCTCCGCGTTCTGTCCTTGGCATGACATTCGCGGGATTCCGGACGGGCTCGACCCAGAGCGTCCGATCGCCGTCGTGTGCGCCTCCGGGCAGCGCGCCGGGGTCGGCGCCAGCCTGCTGGCGCTCCACGGCCCGGCGCGGGTGATCCACGTCGTCGACGGCGGAATACCGAAATGGGAGCGGCTGGGGTATCCGGTGGAGCGGGGACGCTGAGGTCCCGCGCTCGCCCGCCTCGCGCGCGCAACTGGTTCTCGCCCCAGGCCAACGTCCCCGGCAGGGGGATCGTCGCCGGGTACAGCCTGCGGTTCTGGGGGGTCGTCGTCGTGCTCGGTGTCATCACTGGCGTGGCGGCGTCGGCGCTCATCGGCCTGTTGCACCTGGTCGAGCACATCGCCTACGGCTATCGCAGCGGGCCGTTTCTCGACGGCGTCACCGCGGCCGCCCCCTGGCGCCGCGTCGTCGCCCTGCAGGTGGCCGCCGTCCTGGTCGCTGCCGGGGCGGCGCTCCTGGGGCGACTTCCGGTCTCCGGGGGCACGGAGGTTTCCGAGGCGGTGTGGCTGGAGGGCGGGCGGGTCGCGGTGCTGCCGAGCCTCGCGCGGGCAGTCCTCTCGATCGTCACCGTCGGCCTCGGCGTCTCGCTCGGACGCGAGGCTGCGCCGCAGCTCGCAGGGGCGGCGGGGGCGAGCTGGTTGTCGGAGTGGGCGGGCTTCCCGGTGTGGCAGCGCCGCCTCCTCGTTGCCTCCGGGGCGGGCGCCGGGTTTGCCGCCGTCTACAACGTGCCCCTGGGCGGCGCCCTGTTTGCGCTCGAGGTCCTGCTCGGCACCGTGTCGCTGGCCCTGGTGCTGCCGGCCCTGGCGACCTCGGTCATCGCCACCACCGTCGCCTGGATCACGCTCGGGACAGCGCCCACGTACCACCTGCCCGCCTACGCGGTCCATCCGGAGCAGCTGGGCTGGGCGGTCGTGGTCGGCCCGTTGATCGGCGTAGCCGCGATCGGCTGGGTGCGGATGGTCGCGCGGGCCGCCGCGATGCGGCCACGCCGCTGGGGCCGGTTCGTGGCTCCGTTCGCCGTCTTCCTCGCGCTGGGGTTGCTCTCCATCCCGTACCCCCAACTGCTCGGCAATGGCAAGGGCGTCGTCCAGCTCGACGCCGTCGGCGATCTCTCCCTGGGGCTGGCGTGCGTCCTGCTCGTCCTCAAGCCGCTGGCGACGGCCGGATCACTCGCGGCGGGATCACCGGGCGGCCTGTTCACGCCGACCCTCACCATCGGCGTGCTCCTCGCCGGCGTCCTGGGGTCGCTGTGGTCGGACATCTGGCCGGGGGCGGCGCTCGGCAGCTACGCGATCATCGGCGGCGGCGCCTTCCTGGCCGCGGCCATGCAGGGGCCCCTCTCCGGCATCGTGCTGGTGCTCGAGCTCACGCGCAACTTCGACTCGCTGATGGCGCCCACGCTCGTGGCGGTGATCGAGGCGACGGTCATCGCCCGCCGGCTCGGCGCACCCTCCATCTACTCGGCGCGGCT
>DASZMU010000181.1:0-3714 GCA_035551695.1 Solirubrobacteraceae bacterium | reverse complement strand
CCCAGGAAGTGCTCGACGACGACCAGGAGACGGAGTGATGCCCCAGCCGCCCAACATGCAGCAGCTGCTCAAGCAGGCCCAGAAGATGCAGGAGGACATGCTCGCCGCCCAGGAGTCGCTCAAGGACGAGATCGTCGAGGCCTCGGCCGGCGGCGGGATGGTCTCCGTCAAGGTCACCGGCGACCTCGAGATCAAGGAGATCAAGATCGACCCCCAGGCGGTCGACCCGGACGACGTCGAGCTGCTCCAGGACATGGTGCTGGCCGCCGTCAACGAGGGGATGCGCGCCGCGCAGGAGCTGGCGGCATCGAAGATGGGCAGCATCGCCGGCGGGCTCGGCGGCCCGGGCGGCCTCGGCGGACTGGGATTGCCCGGCTTCTAGACGGCCGCCGTGTACGCGCCTCCCGTCCAGCGGCTCATCACCGAGCTGTCCAAGCTCCCGGGCGTCGGCGGCCGGACTGCGCAGCGCCTCGCCTTCCACATCCTGCGCGCCTCCGACGAGGAGGCGTTCGCGCTTGCCGACGCGATCCGGGAGGTCAAGGAGCGCATCGGACTGTGCGAGGTGTGCTTCAACCTGGCCGACGGCCCGCGCTGCCGGATCTGCGCCGACGAGCGGCGCGACCCGGAGGTCATCTGCGTGGTGGAGGAGCCCGCGGACGTGATCTCGATCGAGCGCACGCACGAGTTCGGCGGTCGCTATCACGTGCTCGGCGGCGCGCTCTCGCCGATCGACGGCGTCGACCCGGAGGACATCAAGATCGCGGAGCTGTACGCCCGCACAGAGGACGGGACGGTCCGCGAGGTGGTGATCGCCACCAACCCCACCACCACCGGGGAAGCGACCGCGCTGCACATCGCCGCGGGCCTGCGCGACCGGATCCCGGAGATCTCGGTGACGAGGTTGGCGAGCGGGCTGCCCGTCGGCGCCGACCTGGAATACGCCGACGAGTTGACGCTGGGGCGTGCCCTGGCCGGCCGACGCGCGCTCTAGGACCGCCGGCCGAAGCGGGCGACCAGCGCCTGATAGGTGAAGAACGCCGGCTTGGGAACGTAGGCGTCGGTCATAAGGCCGTACTGCGACTCGAAGTCGCTGCTGGCCGAGATGGCGTCCCGCAGGTCGAACCACCGGTAGCCGGTGATGTTGAACGTGCTCTGTCCTGCCACCACCGCGCCCACGGCAGCATCCATCGCCTGCACCTGCATCGCGGGCGTCCGCCCCGGTCCGGTCGGATAGCCACTCTCGGAGACGTGGAGCGGCACTCTGAACGGGATGCCGGCGAGCGGGAGATAGACGCTGCGCAGCTCGGTCAAGGCCGTCTTCATGGCAGCCGTGGTGCCACTCGACAGCGATCCTGAGAGCGGTGGGCCCCAGGTACCCGGGTAGATATCGAGACCGACCCAGTCCAGCGCGCTCACAAACCCGGCGCCCCCCTTGCGGCCCAGGAAGCTCCAGAACGCGTGCTCGTTGACGTTGCCGCCGTAGGCCCAGTTGAAGCCGACGCTGACCTGGTTGAAACCGCGGGCCCGGATCGCCGCCTTGGCCGCGATCACGCCACCGATCAGAGCCTCCTCGGCGCCCGCGTAGTAGCCGTCGGAGGCGTTGGGGGTGCCGGTGACGTTCGCCTCGTTGGTCACCTGCAACGACACGAATCCGGGGTTCGACCCGAAGCTCGTGATCGTCTGCCGGACGAACTCCTCAAAGCCGCTGACGTCCTGGGACGAGCCACCGTCGGCGGGCCGATAGGTGAGCACAAGCTCGACCTGAAATCCGGCCGCGGTGTACTGCGCAATCTGGTCGCCGACCTGCTGCGCCGCGGTCCAGCCGACCGGACCGGTGTAGCCGGCGTAGATGTGGAGGACGAACGGTGCGCCAGGGGCACGGAGGAGCTCGAGCGCGGCCAATCGCTTGGCTGGGTCCTCCGGCGCCACCGGACCGCTCGGTCCGACGGTTCCGGCAGCCCCGCCGGGGTAGATGCCGAACACCACCGGCGCCGCTGAAGCGGCGGCGGTACGGAGGACGCGATGGCGGGCGGCGGTCCGGATGTGGGAGGCCCGACGGTGCCGGTGGCGCGTACGAGCAGCGCTCGATCCGGTATGTGGCGAGCGAGCGCTCTGGCTCGTGGCGGCGCTCGCGACGGCGCCTGCCACCAGGCCGAAGATCAGGGCAGCGGCCCACGCGACGCTGAGCCGGGCCAGAACCGATTGCCGCCGTGCGCGATCAACCGCGGTGCGACGCGCGTGCATGAGAGGAGCTTCGACGGGCACAGGGGGGGACCTCCACCTTCCCGGTGTTACTCGGACGTTTGTCCGATGGCGCACCTGGCGCCGCTCGACATATCAACGACGGCTCTCCGCGCCCTCCGGCCTTGACATCGGCGGCCGATCTGCCATGGTCAAACGGCTGCAGCGACAGCGCCACTCGGGACTCCGGAAGAGTCCGGCCACGCTGCCAGCGGACATGCACGTCAAGGATGAATCGCATGCCGACCAGGGGGTCGTGTGCTCGAAGTTCCTGCGCGCGGCCCACAGGATGGGGCTGACGCCGACAACATTGAGATACGTTCTGACGCAGGTGCGGACGCGTCCGTTGTGCTGCTCGTCCCCGCGGTCGAACGCACCGCCGGCGTCGTGGCGCTGCCGGTCGAGCGCAGACGGTCGCGCCGCCGCAATCGCCACAACCGCCACCTGATTGCCACGCTCACGTGGGGCCGGCGAGCTCGGCTGGCCTGCCTGGTCGGCGCCTGGTCTCTGCTCAGCGTCTGGGCCTTCGCGTGGTGGCTTGAGCCTGCGCACGCGTCCTCGCCGGTGACCACCGTGATCAGCACGGCGCTGCTCAGCTTCGAGATGCTGTTCGTGCCGCTGTGGTTCTTCTTCTGGATCTACCGGATGAAGCAGCCCAACCCGAGTCTGCAACCTCCGAGGCTCCGCACGGCGATGGTGGTCACCAAGGCCCCCAGCGAACCGTGGGAGGTCGTGCGCGAGACGCTCGAGGCCATGCTCGCGCAGGATTATCCGTACGCCTTCGACACCTGGCTGGCCGACGAGAGCCCCGTGCTCGAGACGCTCGAATGGTGTGCAGCGCACGGCGTGCGTGTCTCGTCGCGCGAGGGCATCGCCGCCTACCACCAGCCGACGTGGCCGCGACGCACCCGCTGCAAGGAGGGCAACCTGGCCTTTTTCTACGACACGTGGGGCTATGAGCTCTACGACGTCGTCGCGCAGCTCGACGCCGATCACGTTCCCGCGCCGGACTATCTGCGCCACATGGTTGTCCCATTCCGGGATCCGCTCGTCGGTTACGTCGCTGCGCCGAGCATCTGCGACCGCAACGCGGCCGCCTCGTGGTCGGCTCGAGGCCGGCTCTACGCCGAGGCTGTGCTCCACGGCCCGACCCAGGCAGGGCACAGCGGCGGCTACGCCCCGAGCTGCATCGGCTCGCACTATGCGGTGCGGACCGCCGCCCTGCGCGAGATCGGCGGCATCGGCCCCGAGCTCGCCGAGGACTTCACGACCACGCTGATGATGAGCTCTCACCGATGGCAGGGCGTGTTCGCGATCGACGCCGAGGCTCATGGCGACGGTCCGGCGACCTTCGCGGACTGTATGACGCAGGAGTTCCAGTGGTCTCGGAGCATGATGAACGTGCTGCTGGGGATCAACCGGCGCTATCGCAGTGGTCTCAGCCGCGCAGCCCGGATTCGGCTTGGGTTCTGC
>DASZMU010000180.1:0-9382 GCA_035551695.1 Solirubrobacteraceae bacterium | reverse complement strand
GCCGAACCCGGACTCGGTGACGACGTAGTCGCCGATCTTCATCCCCACCTGGTCGGCGATCAGCGAGTTGTTGCCGTGCGCGATGTTGGCGAACGGCCCGCAGTGCATGAGCACCGGCTGGCCCTCGAGCGTCTGCACGAGGTTCGGCTTGAGCGCGTCCTTCAGCAGCACGGTCATCGCGCCCGCGGCGCCGAGATCCTCGGCGGTGATCGCCCTGGCGCCGTCGTAGGAATAGGCGGCGGTGATCCGGCCGATCCGTTGCCGCAGGTCCTGCAGGTCACGGGCGACCGCCATGATCGCCATCACCTCGGAGGCGGCGGTGATGTCGAACCCGGTCTCGCGCGGGTAGCCATTGGCGCGGCCGCCCATGCCGACGGCGATCTGGCGCAGCGCCCGGTCGTTCATGTCGACCGCGCGCCGCCAGCCGATGCGCAGCGCGTCGATCTTGTGCGGGTTGCCGTGCAGGATCGAGGCGTCGATCATCGCCGCCAGCAGGTTGTTCGCGGCGCCGATGGCGTGGATGTCGCCGGTGAAGTGCAGGTTGAGGTCCTCCATCGGGACGACCTGGGTCAGGCCCCCGCCGGCCGCGCCGCCCTTGATGCCGAACACCGGTCCCAGCGACGCCTCACGCAGGCAGGCGACCGGGTTCTTGCCGATCACGCCGAGCCCCTGGGTGAGACCGACGAGTGTCGTCGTCTTGCCCTCGCCGGCCTTCGTCGGCGTCATCCCGGTCACACACACGAGCTTGCCGTCCGGCGCGCCCTTCAGCCGGTCGAGCACGGACAGCGAGATCTTCGCCTTGTAGCGGCCATAGGGCTCGATCTCGTCCGGCTCCAGCCCGGCCTCGGTCGCGATCGACTCGATCGGCTGCAGGACGGCTTCCTGGGCGATCTCCAGACTGCTCTTCATCTCGTTCTCCCTTGGTGGGTCTGAGCTCTCAGTGACTGACGGCTGCGGCGGCGAGCTCGGACACCAGCTTGTCCTCGTAGAACCGCTCGAGCGCAAACGGCGCGATCAGGTCCGGCTGTCGCCCGGTGGCGACCAGCTCGGCCAGGGTCTTGCCAACGATTGGGGCGGCCTTGAAGCCGTACGTTCCCCACCCAGCCGACACATGGTAGTTCTCGACCTCGGTCTTGCCGAGGATGGGGCTGTAGTCCGGGCTGAGATCGCACAGGCCGGCCCAGCTGCGCAGCAGCCGCGCGCGCTCCAGTTGCGGGAACAGCTCGAGCGTGTGGCGGGACACGTCCTGGAGGAAGTTGAGCGTGCCCTGCATGCGGTAGGTCGTCCACGGCTCGATCTCGGCGCCCATCAAGAATTCGCCCCGGTCGGTCTGGCTGATGTAGACGTGCATCTGCGAGGAGACGATGACGACGTGAAGCAGCGGCTTCATCGGCTCGGTCACGCACGCCTGGAGGATGTGGGTCGTGATCGGCAGCGGGACCCCGGCCATGTCCGAGATCAGCGTGCTCCAGCCGGCGGTGCAGTTGAGGACCTGGCCGGCGTTGATCGTGCCGCGGTTGGTCTTGACGCGCGTGATCCGTCCGTTCGTGCGCTCCATCCCCAGGACCTCGGTGTTCTGATGGATCTCGGCGCCACCCTGGTCGGCCGAGCGCGCCAGGCCCCAGACGACGGCGTCATGGCGGATGATTCCGCCCGGCGGGTGATACAGGGCTCCCATGATTGGGTACGTCGCGTCCGGGTTGTCGACCTGCATCGCCGGCGCCAGTTGCTTGATCTCGTCCGGGTAGACGAGCCGGCTGTCGATCCCGTTGATGCGGTTGACCTCGGCGCGGTTGGCCATGACGAACATCGCGCGGTCGGAGTGGGCGAGCGTCAGGTGCCCGCACTGGGAGAACAGGAGGTTGAAGTTCAGGTCCTGCGAGAGGCCCTCGTACAGCTTCACGCTCGCGTCGTAGAAGCGCGCGCCCTCCGGCGTCTTGTAGTTGGAGCGGAGAATCGTGGTGTTGCGTCCCGACGCGCCGGAGCCGATGTAGCGCTTCTCCAGGATCGCCACGTTCGTGATGCCGTGGTCGCGCAGGTAGTGTGCGGTCGCCAGCCCGTGGGAGCCGCCGCCGACGATGACGACGTCGTACGAGCTCTTGAGGTCGCCCTGGCGGCGCCACATCCGCCGCTTGCGGAAGATGTCAAGCACTGAGCGTCTCCTCTGCACGCGCGGGCCCCGGCAACGCGCTCAGCGCGTCGATCCCAATCGGCCGGCCGCCGAGATGCTCGCCGGCGTCGGCCACCGCCGACCACACGTACTCGCCGGTCGCCCACCCGAACAGGAACAGGTAGCGGTCCTCGGCCTCGCGGATCAGGATTCCGGGCTGGCGGGCGATCGACCCCGGGCGCAGTGCGCGCACCGGCGTGACCGCGGGCCGCAGATCCAGCGCGCAGAAGCGGGCGAACACCTCGCGCGCCCCCGGTCCGACGAGCGTCATCGCCGCGAAGTTGGTGGTGACCTCGGTCAGCGTCACCTGCTCGGCCCCTGCGCTCGCGTCGGCCAGCTGCGCGCGGAGCGCATCGGTGACGCGCGCCTCGCACACGACGAGCGCCCGCGTCGTCGTCAGCCGGCACCACCATGCCTCTCCGGCGCGGCTCGCCTCGCCGAGGCGCAGCTCCGCGCCGCACTCGGACGCGATCCGGTCAAGCTGATCCGGGGGACCCTGGAGCTCGAGCTTGCCGAGGTGTGACACGTCGGCCCAGCCGGCCGTCCGGGTCGCGGCGCGGGCCTCCTCCTCGGCACCCTCGGCGAACGCGTGGGCGACGTTCCAGCCGTCACGGATGTCGAAGCGGGCGCCGGCCGCGCGCGCCTTGGCCTCCATCGGCGAACGGGCGACGGCCCCGTCGGCCGCAGCCGCGCCCGCGCTGAGGAAGTCGAGGTTCATGAGCGCAGTACCTCTCCGTCCGGGTCGTAGAAGGGTTTGGTCTGGATCTCGGCGCTCAGCGTCCGGCCCTCATCGGAGATCGTGATCGTGGCGCCGTCGTGGGCGAGCGCCTCCGGCACCCACGCCATCCCGATCGTCCGCCCCAGCACCGGCGAATGGCGGGAGCTCGTCACCTGCCCGGCGGGCGTTCCCGCCTCGTCGACGACGACCGCTCCCTCCGTGGGCACGTCGCCGTTCGCCATGGTGAAGCCGACGAGCGCCGCCGCCGGCGGCTGCTGGGAATAGTGCTCGAGCGCCCACTTGCCGATGAAGTCCTGCTCCTTGTCGAGCTTGACGATCCAGGGCATCGCCGCCGCAAACGGCGTCGACTCCGAGTCGGTGTCCTGGCCGACGAGGATGTGCATCTTCTGCAGGCGCAGGATCCGCTGGGGCTCCAGACCAAATGGCCGCAACCCGTGCGGCGTGCCGGCTTCGACCAGCGCGTCCCAGATGTGCTCGCCGTATGCCGAAGGGAAGTGGATCTCATACCCCACCTCGCCGACGAAGCCGATCCGCAGGATCAGGCACTGCACCCCGGCGATCCGGGCCTGCTTGCCGTCGAGGTAGGCAAACGCCTCGTTGGAGCAGTCAATGTCGCAGACGGCGGCCATGATCTCGCGCGCCTTCGGCCCGGCGAGATTGACCGCACCCAGCCCCTGGGTGACGTCGGTCAGCGATACCCGCTGCCCCCAGTCCGCCAGCCACCAGGAGAACCATTCCTCGACGGCACCGGCGCCGCTCGACGTCGTCGTCACGTAGAACGTCTCATCATCGATGCGGCAGATCGTGCCGTCGTCGACGATGCGCCCGGCGTCGGAGCTGATCACCCCATAGCGGATGCGACCGGGCTTGAGGTTGGAGAAGCGGTTGGGGTACAGGCGGTCGAGGAAGTCCCCGGCGTCCGGGCCGCGGACGATCAGCTTGCCAAGCGTCGAGACGTCGATGAGTCCGGCGGCTTGGTTGACGGCCAGCGCCTCGCCGGCCGGGTCGCCGTAGTCGTAGGCGCGTCGCCAGTCCCCGGCCCACTTGATCGTCGCCCCCAGTTCGCGGTGGCGGTTGTGGATCGCCGAGCGCTTCGCCGGTTCGATGGGCCGGCCGCCGAGGATCCCCATCGGCACCGACACCCACGGCGGGCGCGCGGTCGTCGTTCCCACCTCCTGGAGGCTCTGCCCGGTCTCCTGGGCCATGAGCCGCACCGACGGCAGCTGGCACATGCGGCCCTGGCACGGGCCCATCGTCACCGTCGTGTAGCGCTTGGACAGCTCGATCGAGTCATAGCCCTCCGCGATGCTCAGGTGGACGTCCTTGCTCGTCACGTCCTCGCAGAAGCAGGCAAAGCACTTGCCGCGCCCCTCGCCGCTCACCGCGGGAGCGACGACGACGTCCACCGGTTGCGCCGGGGCCTGCTCGAGCCGCTCAAGGCGCGCCCGCGACTCGTCGGTGCCGAGACCGAGTGCGTGCGCCGCCCGCAGGCCGGCCAGCTCGCCGGAGACCGCGACCGACTCATCGCTCCCGGCGCCGGTCACCTCGCCGGCGGCGGACAGGCCGTCCGGCAGGGCGCCGAGCGCGAAGTGCCCCAGGGCCGGGTCATAGGCGCTCTGCGCGCCGGCCTGCAGCGGAAGCGAGCTCGCCGGGATGGCGCCGCCGGACACCGCGACGAGGTCGCACTCGAAGCTGTGCTCATCGCGGATCCCGTCCGCACCCAGCGCCTCCACCGGCGCGATCACCGCGGACTGCACCGTCTTGGAGCCCTTGGCCTCGATCACCGTGTGGCCGGCGAACACCGGGACCCCGGCGGCGCGCAGCTGCCGGCCGAGCTCCCCCGCATCCGGGCGCAGATCGGCGACGGCGGCGATCTCGACGCCGGCGTCGCGCAGCGCGGCGGCGGCGTGCAGGCCGCGGTCCGACGTGGTGGCGATGACCGCGCGCCGCCCCGGGCTGACCGCATACAGGGCGGCGAGCCGACGGGCGCCGCCGGACAGCATCACGCCGGGCAGGTCGTTGCCGGCGAACACGAGCGGCTGCTCGATCGTGCCCGTGGCGAACACGTGGTGACGGGCGCGGACCTGGTGCAGCGTGTCGCCCTGCCATACCGGAACCAGACCGTCGAAGTACCCCAGCGCCGAGGCGCCGGAGAGGATCTCGACGCCGGCCTCGCGCACATGCTCGGCGAGCTCTCGCACCCGCTGCGGAGCGCCTTCGACCAACTGCTGGCCGCCGGGCTCCGGACCCTCGTCGGCGAGCACGACGTCGGCACCGAGCCGCGCCGCCGCGAGCGCCGCCTGCAGCCCGGCAATCCCGCCGCCGGTCACGAGCACGTCGGCGTGGCGGCGCCGGTACTCGGTGCGCCACTCGCGCTCCGGCTGGGAGTGGCGGAGCTTGCCGAGGCCGGCGGCGTTGCGGAGGATCTTCTCGTACAGCGGCCACAGGCGCCGCGGGCGGATGAACGTCTTGTAATAGAACCCGGGCGGAGTGAACGGGCCACCGGCGATGTCGGTGACGCGCATCGCGTCGAACTCGAGCGACGGCAGCGCGTTGACGTGGGTGACCTGCATGCCCTCACGCGCCGGCTCGGTGCACGCCCGGGCGCCCGGGGCGCCGTCGACGGCGCAGATGCAGTTGGGGCACTGACCGGCGACGCACATGAGCCCGCGCCGGCGGTGGTACTTGAAGCTCCGGCTGAACGTGCGCCGGCCGGCGGCGTACAGCGCCGAGGCGATCGTGTCGCCCTCGTACGCCTCGACCTTCTTGCCGTCGAAGCTGAAGCTGACCTTCTTGGTGCGCGTGATCCGCTCACCGGGTTGCTGACCGAGACGGCTCACAGCAGATCACCTCCGGACTCGACGGCCACTCGCGCCGACTCGCCGGAGGGGTCGGACCCCGGCGCGTCGGCCGGCAACGCGGTGAACTTCACCTCGTTGGTCGTCGTGTCGCGCTCGGCGATGAACCACGCGCGGCAGCCTGAGCGGTGAAACCACCACTCGCGCTGCACCCCGGCGACGTTGCGCCGGAAGTAGTTGTACGTGTTGAGCTCGCGGAAGCTGGGGCGCTGCTTGGGGCGCGCCGACACCTCGCCGCCGAAGCCGAAGTCGGTCACTTCGCGCACCCCACAGTTGGGGCACTCCAGCAGGAATGACATGGCCGGGACGCTATGCCCGCCGGTTGATCCTGTCCAATATCGAATTAGGATTGATTGATATGAATTCCGAATCAGCCGACCTTGTCCGGTCGCATAGTCGGCTGCGATCACAATGGAGCTGAGACAACTTCGCTATTTCGTCGCCGTCGCCGAGGAGCTGCACTTCCGCCGCGCCGCCGCGCGCCTGCACATCTCCCAGCCACCCCTCAGCCAGCAGATCGCGGCGCTCGAGGACGAGCTGGGGGTGCGCCTGCTCGAGCGCACGCGGCGCCGAGTCGAGATGACCCCGGCCGGCGAGGCGTTCCTGCGTGATGCGCGGGCGACGCTGGCCGAGCTCGACGTCGCCGTGTCGACGGCGCGGGCGATCGACGCCGGCCAGGAGGGCGTGCTCCGGGTCGGCTTCGTCGGCTCGGCGCTGCTCTCGATCGTGCCCTCCACCGTCCAGCGCTTTCGCCGTACCCGCCCCGGAGTCGAGATCGAGCTGCGCGAGCGCTCGACCTTCGAGCAGCTGCGCGCGGTCAGTACCGGCCTCGTCGACGTCGGCCTCGTGCGCCCGCCGATCGAGACCGACGAGAGCCTGCACACCGAGGTCGTGATGCGCGAGCGGACCGTCGCCGCCATCCCGGAGGGCCACCCGCTGGCCCGGTTGCGCCGCGTCCCCCTCCGCCGACTGGCCGCCCATCCGCTCGTGCTGTTCCCGCGGCGCCAGGCGCCGGGATACCACGACCTGCTCATCGGCCGGCTCGCCGCGACTGGGAGCACTCCCCATGTGGCCCAGTACGCCCCTGAGATGATGACGATCATCGGCCTGGTCGCCGCCGGGATCGGCGTCTCCCCCGTGCCCGCCTCCGTCGCCCATCTCGCGATCGACGGCGTCACCTATCGCCCCCTCAGCGGCGCGCCGGACACCGAGCTGGTGGCGGTGACGCGGGCCGCAGAGCAGTCGGCGCTCGTGGCGGCGTTCCTCACAGAAGCTCGGAGCGGTAGCTAGTGGCCCTAGCCGGCCGCGTGCGTGAGCTCCGATGCGCCTCCCTGGCGCGCCTCGATCTGCTCCAGCTTGGCCAGCAGGTTCTCGGCCATCCGGATGGAGGCGGCATCGATCAGCCGCCCGTCGAGCGAGACCGCGCCCCGGCCCTGCGCTGCCGCCTCCTCCATCGCCTCGATGATCCGATGGGTCTTCTCGACGATCGCGTGGCTGGGGGTGAACACCTCGTTGGCGAGGGCGATCTGGCTGGGGTGGATCGCCCATTTGCCCTCATACCCCAGCACGGCGGCGCGCCGGGCCGAGGCGAGGTACCCGTCCGGGTCGGTGAAGTCCCCGAACGGCCCGTCGATCGGTCTCAGCCCGTACGCGCGGCAGACCACCGCGATCCGCGACAGGGCGTAGTGCCACTGGTCGCCGAGGTGCCGCGCGCGGTCGCCGTCGAGGTTGGCGGAGTCCGGGTCGGCGTCGGCGAGCATCGCGTAGTCCGGGTTGGTGCCGCCGATCGACGTCGTGTGGCTCTGCAGGGAGGCGGCGTAGTCGGCGACGCCGAACACCATCGCCTCCATCCGCTCCGGGCAGGCGGCGGCGATCTCCTCGCACTTGACCATCCCCATCGCCGTCTCGATCAGCACGCAGATGGCGATCCGCCGTTCCAGCTGCATCGCGTCCTCGATCTGCGTCAGCAGCGTCGCCACCAGGTGGACGTCACCACCGGATGACGCCTTGGGGATCATGATCGAGTCGAGGTGGGCGCCGGCCTGCTCCACGACGTCGACGATGTCGCGATAGCAGTAGTGGGTGTCGAGCCCGTTGATGCGCAGCGACACCGAGCATCCGGACCAGTCGAGCTCGCGCAGCGCGTCGATCACGTTGCGCCGCGCCTGCTCCTTGTCGTCCGGCGCGACGGCGTCCTCGAGGTCGAGCATCACGATGTCGGCGCCGAGCTCCGGCGCCTTCTCGAGCATCCTGACGTTGCTACCGGGAACGGCGAGCTCGGAGCGATGCAGCCTTGTGCGGGTCGGACTCATGCCTGGCAAGTAGAGCGCCTTCGCCGCCGGAGCGCAAGAAGATTGAATGAATTTGTACAAGCCATAGACACGGGTCGATGGATCGTCCGACGGGCAGGCTCTAAGCTCGCGCGATGACCCACATCCCTTCGCCGATTCATCCTCCCCAGCGCCTCCTCTGCGGCCCGGGCCCGTGCAACGTCTCCCCCGCGGCGCTCGAAGCCATGCAGCGCCCGATGCTGGGCCACATGGACCCTGACTTCGCGGACATCCTGCTCCAGGTCGTCGCGTTGCTGCGGATCGCCTACCAGGCCTCCGGGGGTCTCGTGCTTCCGCTGCAGTCGACCGGGACTGCGGGGATGGAGGCTGGTCTCGCCCACCTGCTCGAGCCCGGAGAGGTGGCGATCGTCGGCGTCAACGGCTTCTTCGGCCGCCGCATCGTCGAGATCGCCCGCCGGCTCGGTGCCGAGGTCGTGGCGGTCGAGGCCGACTGGGGTGAGCAGGTGCCCAACGACCGTCTGCTGGACGCGGTCGAGGCGCACCCGGGCGCCCGGCTCGTGTGCGTCGTGCACGCGGAGACCTCCACCGGGGTCCAACATCCACTGGCCGAGCTCGGCAGCGCGCTGCGCGACACGGGCGTCCTGCTGATGGCCGACTGCGTGACGTCGCTCGGCGGGATCGAGCTCGACTTCGACGGGTGGGGCATCGACTACGCCTACTCGTGCACGCAGAAGTGCGTCGGCGCGCCTCCCGGAATGTCACCGGTGGCGGTGTCTGACCGGGCGATGGAGCGGATCGAGGCGCGCACGCATCCGGTCTCGTACTCGCTTGATCTGCAGCTGCTGCGCGACTACTGGATCAAGCGGCCGCTCGTCTACCACCACACGGCGCCGATCCTCCACATCTACGCGCTCCACGAGGCGCTGCGGGAGGTCGCCGTCGAGGGCCTGCACGGCCGCTGGGATCGCCACATGGATGCCGGCCGCTTCCTGCAGAGCGAGCTTCGCTCGCGCGGGCTGGACCTGCTCGCCGACCCGGAGCACCAGCTCCCCCAGCTGACCGCCGTCCGCGTCCCAGAGGGCGTCGACGGCAAGGGAGTGCAGATGAGCATGCTCCGCGACCACGGCATTGAGATCGGCGGCGGCCTTGGCCCCAGCGCCCCGGACATGTGGCGCATCGGCCTGATGGGTCACAACGCCCGGCGCGACATCGCCGAGCGGGTGCTCACCGCGCTCGACGAGGTGCTGGCCGCCGAGCCGGCGCTGGCGCAGAGCGCCTGAGCAGCCGTCCGACGGCCAGCAGCCCTCCACTGGGCGGTGGAGGG
>DASZMU010000179.1:0-3376 GCA_035551695.1 Solirubrobacteraceae bacterium | reverse complement strand
GTGGACGGTGTGCCGCCGGCGGCGCTGCTGGCGGCGTATTGGGACTGGTCGAGCTGGGCTTGTTGCGCGGCGGCGTTCGCGGCGGCGGTCTGCGCGTCCGCGGCGGTCGTCGTGCTGCTCGAGCGTGAGCGGAGGTAGAGGAAGACGAGCGCGGCGAGGGCGACGCCGCCGATGATGATCATCTGCTGGCGCTTCTTCTTTGACTTCCCGCCTTCGGGTGTTGCTCCGGGCGCGTCCATCTATTCGATCCCTGCGGACTGGCCGGGCGTTTTTGCGACGAGTCGCCGCGCGTTCATCTTCTGAGCGCCCGCCGCCATCGAGCCGGGCGTGTTCACGCCGCCGGAGGGCTCGGTCACGAACATTTGTGGCGTCGATAGCGGCCCGGTCGCGATCCTGTTTTTCGCGGTCGTCTTCACGCGCCGGAGCGCGTCGGTGTGCATCAGCGACGTTTGGAACTGCGTGGCGAGCCGGCCGGGGACATCCTGGATGTAGGGGAGGCGGATGACGTCATTCATCCGCCGGGCGGGCGGGAGCAGGAGCCGATGCATCAGCCGCTGTACCCGAACGCCATCAGTTTCACCCAGGTCGTGTTCAGGTTGGTCCCGGCCGGGACCTCGCTCGCTTTGGTGCCGGCGCCGGCGCCCCCGGGATAGAAGACCTGGACCTTGTCGAGCGCGGTGTCGTAGTCGAGGATTAACCCGGTCGTGACGGAGAAGCTGATCCCGACGATCGTCTGCAGGCCGAGCAACCTGGCGAGACCCGGGCTGCCGCCGGTCGGGTATGACCCGTCGAGTATGAGGGAGGTGGTGATGAGCTTCATGCCGCCGGAGAACTCTTGGAACTGCTGGACGTTGCTGGCGCTGATCGCCATCTAACGGCCCTGCAGCGTCTTGAAGACGTTCGATGCGCCGCCGGTGCCGGCGCTGATCGCTTGGGAGAAGCCGCCGGCGTGCGCGAGCACGAGGAACAGCGCGATGAGGGCGAACGCTCCGCCGACGAACTGCTTGAGCTCTCGGGACATCAGGTTCTCCTAGTGGGTGGGGGCGATGGGTCGGGGGGTGACGCCGCCCGGGTTCAGCGGGTCGATGACGGGCGAGACGACGGTCCGCACGACGTTGGTCGCGCCCTGCGCGAGCTTCGAGACGGCGGCGACGCGCGTGAGGACGAGGTAGAACAGCGAGAGGCCCATCCCCCACGCGAACATCTGCGTGATCGTCCCGCCCCAGCTCGTGTCGCCCGCCGCGCCGACGAGGTCTGACCCGTAGGAGACGACACCGCTCCGCGCGCCGCTCCGCGAGCTGCTCCGCCGCGGCTCGCGAGGCTCGGGGTCATCTCGTTCGGGTGCGCGGTACTCGTCGCGGATGCGGGCGGCTTGCTCGGTGCTGATGCCGGCGAGGTGGCGTGCTTGGCGTTGGTGGCGCGCGAGGTGGGGTGGGAGCTTCCCGAGCTCACGCGCGGTGCCGGTGAGCGCGATGTCGCGAGCTCGGGGGTGGCGGTCGTCGATCTCTTCGGCGTGCCGGTTCGCCTCCTCGCCCGCCTGCCCGCGGAGGGTGGTCGCGGCGTGATCGTGCACGAGGTACTTGCGGGCGGCCGTCTTCTCGTCGGCGGTGACGGTCATCGGATCTGGTTCCCAGCGGCGGTAAGCCGGTTAATCGCGCCCTGAATCTGCGCCGTCGCAGCCGGCGCCACGTTGATGCCCTGGGAGGGGCCGGTCGCCGGCGCGAGCGTCGGGAAGCCGCCGGCGACGACGGTCGGGTCGAGCGTGGGCGCTTGGAGGTTGACGCCGCCGGCGGGCTGCACGGCGAGCCCGGCAGAGGTGAGGGCCTGATTGGGGGTGACGGCCGCCTGGCCGGGCTGGACGCCGGCGGCGACCTGTCCGGTGGAGAGGCCGGTCTTGCCGATGATGTGGTCGATCAGGGTCCGGCCGGAGGCGTCCTGGTGGGTGGTGCGCATCACGAGCCAGAGGCCGATGACGGCGAGGAGGAGGCCGGAGCGGACGCCGGTCATGCGGTTTGCCCGAGGAACTTCGCGCGCCACCATGCCTTCGCGCCGCCGGGCCCCGTCCAGCCGCCCTTGACGAGCGCGATCAGCACGCCTGAGAGGAGGAGCCCGAGGAGGATCCCGGCGATGTCATCCACTGCCGACTCCGCCGCTCGCGCTCCCGCGGGCTTTGCCGGCGCGGCCGCGCAGGGATCCGTGGAGGCTGATGTGCGCGAGCCCGAGGTAGAGGATCGCGGCGATCAGCACCCAGCCGATCGGGTTCCCCGAGAGGTTCAGGATCTCGGAGAAGTGCCCGCGAGTCGGCGCGGCGCCGGCGGCGCCGGCGGCGACGGGGGAGCCGACGGCGACGCGGCGCTCGTTACCGGTGACGAGCGTGCCGCCGTACCCGCCGCCGCGGCCGCCGACGAGGGGGCTGTCGGGGCTGACGCCGCTCATTGCCGCCCACGTTTCGGGGCCGAGGTCGGGAACGTCCGGCCAGCCGAAGACGCCGCCTGTTTGCCCTTGTCCGGTCGCCATTTCAGGCTCCCGAGAAGAGGGTTTCTTCCACGAAGTGGACGCGGGCGTTCGCGTTGATCGTGGTGCCGGCGGTGATCTTCGCGACGGCGTTCAGCTCACTCACGCCGCGGGGGTAGATGAGGTCGCGGTCGGGGTTCTCGTTCTCGAGGTCGAGCACCATGTACCCGGGGGCTACGAGCCCGTTGTAGTTGCGTTCGTTCTCCTCGAGGAGGTGGATCGGGCCGCCGGGGACGGGGCCGCCGTACACGCGCGGCCGGCGGTTCCCGCCGTACTCGAGGCGGAACTCGTCGAGCGAGGTGATCAGCGAGATTTGCGCCGCGCCGCCGTTGTCGATGTACAGGTAGTACGCGATCAGCTGCCCTGCGTTGCGAATGAACGGCGCCTTGACGTCGCCCGTGTTCTGAAACGGCAGGTTCGACGCGATGTACCCGTGCAGCCACCGCAGATCGGGGATCGCGACCATCCGCCCTTGCTGGGTGTCGACGTAGGGGATGTCGAAGAACGTCAGCAGCGGGTAGACGCTCCCGGTCAAGGTCGCGGTCGACCCGCCCGCGAGCGTGAACAGGTCCGAACTCAGCGCCGGCTCGATCGTCCAGTTGAGGTAGTTGGCGTCTGACTGGGCGAACAGCGCGCCGGTGAGGGTCGATGCGTCGTGGACGATCGGGAGGTCGTAGATGAGGGTGACCGGGTAGGTGCCGTTCGCGATCACGCCCGGTTGCGGGTTGCCGTTCGCGAGGGTGATCGCGGGGCCGGCGACGAGGTTCTCGACCGGGTTGCGGTAGAGCCGCTGCCGGCGCGCGCGGAGGTCGAGCCCCTCGCACTGCATCAGCGACGTCTGCCCGTTCGCCTGCACGGTGAC
>DASZMU010000178.1:0-81305 GCA_035551695.1 Solirubrobacteraceae bacterium | reverse complement strand
AATCTGGTAGCAGCCGTTGCACGCGGTGGTCGAGGCCGACAGCGGTGCGTCGGAGCCGCCGAAGTCGACGAGGCCCCTGCCGATGTCCGTCAGCCCGGCGCCGGAGCCGACGGCTTGGTAGGTCGGTGTGGGGCTGCCGGTGGACTGCGCCCAGGCCGAGGCCCATTCGGCCTCGATCGGGGCCACCAGGGCAGTACGCGGATTCAAGCTCCTGTTGCGCGAACCCGCGCTATCCGGTCCTCCCGGCCATCCCGGCCACGGCGACCACGCCCACCCACGACGCCGACGACGACGACGACCACGGCGGGGACGACGACACCGACCGCCGCGACGACCACTCCGACGACGGCCGCCCCCACCACGACGATCTCCACCACCACCTCGACCACGTCGACCACAACCGCGACGACGACCACGTCGCCTCCGGCCAACCTGGGCGCCGGTCAGGGCCAGACCAGTCCCACCGGTGGCGGCGGCCAGGTCGGCCTGCTGTTGATCTCACCCTGGGTCAAGCCGGGCACCACGGACGTGATCGACTACTACGACCACTTCTCATTGCTGGCGAGCATCGAGGACCTCTTCGAGCTCAAGCACCTCGGCTACGCCAACGAGTCCGGTCTTCCGGCGCTCGACGCGGGGACCTTCGACGGCACAGGCCCGTCCGGGAGCTGACCGCCGCCTGACTCCCGCGGCGGCCTCGACTCAGTCGCGCGAGCCGCGCCCGTACAACAGCTTGAAGAACTGCCGGAGGAGCTTGGTGGTGCCCCTCTTGTACGGGAACATGAATGGCTCGCGGTTGAGCGCGTAGCGCGTGACGAGCAGCGACTGGACCTTCGTGTACTTGCGGATCCCGTTGGCACCGTGGCGGGAGCCGACGCCCGATTCCTTCCAGCCGCCCATGGGCAGGTTCATCGCCAGGTAGTTGACCTGCGCGTCGTTGACGCAGACGACACCGGCCTGAATGCGCCGCGCGAGCGCCTCGCCACGGTCGGTGTCCTTCGTCCACACGCTCGCCTGTAGTCCGTACGGAGAGTCGTTGGCCAGGCGGATGCCCTCCTCGGCACTGGCGATCTTCATGATCGGCAGCGTGGGACCGAAGGTCTCGTCCCGCATGATCTTCATGGAGTGGTCGACGTCGACGAGCACGGTCGGCTCGAAGAAGCGGCCTCGCTCGCTGTGTGCGTGACCGCCGGTGAGCACCCTGGCCCCCTTGGCCACGGCGTCCTTGACGTGCTCGTCGACGATGTCGAGCTGCGGCGGGAAGATGACCGCGCCGACGTCGACGGTGCCCGGGCCGGCGGGCTCGCCCTGGCGCAGGCCCCGGACCGTCTCCGTCACCGCGGCGACGAAGCGGTCGTACACCGGCTCCTCGACGTAGCAGCGCTCGACCGAGATGCACACCTGGCCGGCGTTGTTCATCGAGTAGAACGCGGCCGCGTTGGCCGCGCGCTCGATGTTGGCGTCGGCGCAGACGATCATCGGATCCTTGCCCCCGAGCTCCAGGTAGCACGGGATCAGCGCCTCGGCGGCCGCCTTCATCACCGCCCGCCCGGTCCGGCTCGAGCCGGTGAACATGACGCAGTCGACCTCGCCGATCAGCGCCGACCCGGTGGCGCCGTCGCCGGTGGCCACCTGGAAGACGTCCTCCGGCAGGCCGCATTCGCGCATCATCTCGGCCATCAACAACGAGCTCAGCGGCGTGACCTCGCTCGGCTTGAGGATCACGGCGTTGCCGGCCATCAATGCCGGAACGCAGTCGGCGAACGAGTTGGCGATGGGATAATTCCACGGTCCGATCACCCCGACGAGGCCCACCGGCACATAGCGGATGACGAGCTTCTTTCCCGCCACGACTGGGTTGGTCCACGAGGGAACCCGTTCGTCGGCGAGGTAGTTGGCCGCCTGCTTGGCCCAGAAGCCGAGCCCCGAGGCCGTGATCGTCAGGTCGGTGAGCTGGGCGTCCTCGTGCGTCTTGCCGGACTCCTGCACGACGGTCTCGATCACCCGGTCGGCGTTGTCGAGGATCCACTTCTGGGCGCGCCGCATGATCCGCCCGCGGCCGTCGAAGCCGATCGCCTCCCACTGCGGCTGCGCCTCCCGGGCGCGGGCGGCCATCGCCGTCAGCTCGTCGGCGCCGAGGAGCGGGACCGTCGTGAGCAGCTCGCCGGTGGCCGGATTCTCGACCGCAATCGTGGTGGCCGATGCGGCGCCGTTCGCGCCCGTCGGCGTCCGCTCGTCAACGCGTGCCATCGCTCTTCCTCCTGCCGCTCTCAGGGTGACGGGTCAACACTAGTGGTTCGCCCGCGGCCCGGACGCCGTGCCGCCGCGGCCTCAGGCGGGATCCAGCTCGACCGACTCGATGACCGGCGGCTCGACCGGACGGTCCTGGGCGCCCGTCGGGGTCGCCTCGATCGCGTCGACCGCGTCCATCCCGGCAGTGACACGGCCGAAGACGGTGTGCCGGCCGTCCAGCCAGGGAGCGTTGTCGGCCGTCACGATGAAGAACTGCGAGCCGTTCGTGTTCGGCCCGGCGTTGGCCATCGCCAGCGCCCCACGCACCACCTTGTGGTCGTTGAACTCGTCCTCGAACTGGTAACCGGGGCCCCCGGTGCCGGTGCCCTCCGGGCAGCCGCTCTGGATCATGAAATCCGGGATCACCCGGTGGAAGATGATGCCGTCGTAGAAGCCGTCGGACGCGAGCTTGCGGAAGTTGGCGACGGTCTTGGGCGCATCGTCGTCGAAGAACTCGAGCCCGATCGTGCCCAGCGATGTGTTCATGTTGGCTGTGCTCATGGTCTGAGACAGTAGCCGTGATCCAGACCGGCCGTGATGGCCGGCCCGGATCATCGGCGTGGGCTCGTGCCGTGCTACTGGATCTGGATCGCGTTGACCGCCGACGTCACGCTCACCGTCGGCGCGGTTGCCCCGGTGGCGAGGCCAACGGGCTTGCTGCTGCAGCTGACGGCAGAGGTGCCGCCGGTGCCGGTCAGCTGGAGCGGGAGCGCCGCGCTCGCAGGGGTGGCCTTGTCCGGCGTCATGATCGTCAGCGTGCGAGTGCTGGTGTTGGACCCCACGGTCAGGGTGCAGCTCACCGACGCGGCCTGAGAGGTTGTGGCGGTGCTGCTGGGGGTGACCGTGATCGTCGGGTTGGCGAGGCCCAGGTAGTTATTACCTGAGGTCAGAGTGGCGCTCGCCACCGAAGTGGCCGTTCCGGTGGTCGGAATTGACGCCGTATTGCTGGTGGTGCCGACCTCGGCGGGCATCGAGTTGGTGCACTTGGGATCGCCGTTCTGGTTGGCTCCGAACATCACCTGGTTGCTCCCACAGACCTTCCAGACGCGCTCCTGGAGCTGCCGCACGTTGGCGCGCACGTTGCCGACCGCACCCGGCTGGATCTTGGTGAAGGTGACCGCACCGTTACGCAGCTGGAAGGAGCCGACGCTGTTCTGCGGCAGCTGGGTCGCGGCATAGCCGACGCCGCCGAGTGACATGAAGAGCGCGACCGATGAGATCACGATGGCCGGCGAGGGCCGGCGGTTCAGGAATCGCAAGACGATTACCTCCCTGGTTGAAGTGGAGTGGCCCCGGCCGGGACTGGATATCCCCGCTGCGGTGCTATTCCGTCTCAACACCGGCTCGCCTGCAGAAGTCGCGCCGGGCGGTTATCGCCCTGACATCGGCTTTACGCCGACACGGGAGCGGTCAGGCCCGAGCGAGCTCGAGCCGGAGCAGGTGCCCCCTCACCTCCGTGCCGCCCGTCTCGCGGACGACGCGGTCCGCCTCGTGCTCCGGCACCTCGACGAAGGCAAAGCGCTCCAGCACCCGTACGTTGCGCACCGACTCGCCATCCAGGTCGGTGGCGGAGGTGATGGCGTGGATGATGTCTGACGGCTCGAGGCCGGCCGCGCGCCCGCCGGACACGATCAGCTTGCTCGAGGGCTGATCCCCGTTGTGCGACACCTGGGGCTTGGAATGACGGCGGGGCGGTGCCGTGACGGGGGTGGGCGCGACGTGAGCGTCCTTGACCCAGGGCGAGAGCTTGACGCCGGCATGCCGCTCGATCGCCTGGATCTCCCGGGCCTGGCGGTGCTCGTAGAAGGTGATGGCCCGGCCGCTGCGTCCGACCCGGCCGGTGCGACCGATCCGATGCACGTAGACGTCCGGGGAGGTGGGAACGTCGAAGTTGATGACGTGGGAGACGCCGGAGATGTCCAGCCCGCGGGCCGCGACATCCGTTGCCACGAGAAGCGGCAGGCTTCCCCCCTTGAACGAGATCATGACGCCGTCCCGGGCCCCCTGGGTCATGTCCCCGTGCAGCGCGCGAACGTTCAACCCGCGGTCGCGCAGCGTCCGGTAGAGCTGATCGGCACGGATCTTGGTCCGCGTGAAGACGATCGCCTGTTCTGGGCGCTCGGCCTCCAGCACGTCGACGAGCGCGTCGTTCTTGTCCCGGGCTGCGACCTCGAGCGCGAACTGCTCGACCGTGTCGACGGTCAGCGTTGCCGTCTTGACCTTGACCGTGACCGGGTCGTACAGATACTGGTCGGCGAGGCGGCGGATCTCCGGAGGCATCGTGGCCGAGAACAGAGCCGTCTGCCGGCTGGACGGGGTCAGCGACAGGATCCGCTCCACGTCCTCGAGGAAGCCGAGGTCGAGCATCTCGTCGGCCTCGTCGAGCACGACGAAGCGGGCCGCGTGCAGCACAAGGGAGTGACGGGAGATCAGGTCCTTGACGCGTCCGACCGTCCCGACGACGACCTGCCCGCCGGCCCTCAGCTGCGCCTGCTGGCTGCGGATCGGAGCGCCGCCGAACACCGCGACGACGTCCACGCCCTTCCGCTTGCCGTAGGTCCGCAGCGCCTGGGTCACCTGGATGCACAGCTCGCGCGTCGGCGTCAGCACCAGTCCCTGGACGTCGTCCTCGTCCGGGTCGACGTACTGGAGCATCGGCAGGCCGAACGCCGCCGTCTTGCCAGATCCCGTCTGCGCCTGGCCGATGACGTCGAGGCCCTCCAGCAGCGGCGGGATCGCCTGCTCCTGGATGGGGCTGGGTGCGTCATAGCCGACGTCGACCAGCGCCTGGAGGAGCTCGGGCGAGAGACCGAGGTCGGCAAACGATGTCATCGGCCACGGAAGATAGCTGCGCAAGAGCCGACAACGACTTGACACCAGATCCTTCGGTTCCTAATCTTCGGTGCCGAATCTTTAGGTACCCCATCGATCTGCCGAGAATCTGCCCATGACCTCGAACTCCACCCCGGACCGGATTGACGCCTACGTCTGGCGCGTGAGCGCCGTCGTCGTGATCGGATCGATCATGTCGATCCTCGACACCACGATCGTCAACGTCGCGCTCGAGACCCTGAGCCGCGAACTGCACGCCACGATCGACAAGATCCAGTGGGTCGCGAACGGCTATCTGCTGGCGCTGGCGGCGGTAATTCCGGTGACCGGTTGGGCCGCCCGCCGATTCGGCGCCAAGCAGGTGTACCTGACGTCGCTCGTCCTGTTCACGGCCGGCTCGGCCCTGTGCGGACTCGCCACCTCGACGAACGAGCTGATCGTCTTCCGCGTGCTCCAGGGCATCGGCGGCGGGATGATCCTGCCCATCGGCCAGCTGATGATGGCCGAGGCCGCCGGGCCGAAGCGGATGGGCCGCGTGATGAGCATCGTCGCCGTGCCGGCGATGCTGGCGCCGATCCTCGGACCGACGATCGGCGGCCTGATCCTCGACAACGTCAGCTGGCGGTGGATCTTCTACGTCAACGTGCCAATCGGCGTCATCGCCGTCATCACGGCGCTGCGAGTCCTGCCCAACGTCGCGCGCCAGAAGACCGACCCGCTTGATTTCCTCGGCCTCGTGCTGATGGCGGTCGGCATGCCGTTGATCACCTACGGCCTGACCGAGGTCGGCACCACGGGCAGCTTCACGTCCCTGAAGGTCGTGATCCCCATCATCCTCGGCCTCGTCCTCGTGGTGGCCTTCGTCTTCCACGCCCTGGGGGCGAGACGACCGCTCCTGAACGTGCGCCTCTACCAGAAGGCCACGTTCTCGTCAGCGTCGATCGCGATGTTCTGCATCGGCGCAGCCCTGTTCGGCGGCATGATCCTGCTGCCGCTGTACTGGCAGGGCATCCGTCACGAGAGCGTCCTCGTCACCGGTCTCCTGACCGCGCCCCAGGGCCTTGGCGCGGCGATGGTCATGCCGATCGCCGGCAAGCTCACAGACCGTGTCGGCGGGGGCCCGCTCGCACTGCTCGGGGTTCTGCTGACCGCGGGCGGAACGATCCCGTTCGCGTTGATCGGCGCCCACACATCGATCCTCAGCCTGTGCATCTGGATGCTCGTGCGGGGGTTCGGCATCGGCTTTGCGTTCATGCCGGCGATGTCGGCGGCGTTCGCCGCGCTCCGGCGGGACGAGCTGTCCGATGCGACGCCCCAGCTCAACGTGCTCCAGCGGGTTGGCGGGTCGATTGGGATCGCGGTCCTGGCCGTTGTCCTCCAGCGCTCGCTGAACACCGCTCACACGCTGGCAGAAGCAGCATCGGCCTACGGGAGCGCCTTCTGGTGGGCGACTGGCCTGACGGTCGTCGCGATCGTGCCGTGCATCATCCTGATCCGGGCCGAGCGGGCGGCCCGCCGCCGTGGCGGTGCCGAAGCCGCGGACGAGGGCACGCTTGCGGAGGCGATGGCGGCATGACCGCCACCGAGCCGAGCACGCCGCCGGCAGATGTCACGACGCGCGCCGTCACCGGCGAGCTGGGGCGCGCGTTCAAGGGCTGTGTCGGTGCGGTCCGGCGCCTGCGCGGGCGGGAGACGCGCGGCACCCCCGGCGAGCTCTCCGATGCCCAGTTCGGCCTGCTGTTCGGCCTGCGCGACCACGAGGCGCTCCCGACGAGCGAGCTGGCGTTGCTCGCCGACCTGTCCCCGGCGACGGCCACCGAGATGCTCGACGGGCTCGCCGCGTCAGGACTCGTCTCGCGCGTGCGCTCGGAACGCGACCGTCGTGTCGTCCTCACGTCGCTGACCGAGCGCGGCCGCGCGCTCGTCGCCGAGCGCTACGCCCGGTTCGCTCCGCGGTGGGAAGCGGCGCTCGCGGAGTTCAGCGACGACGAGGTGCGCACCGCCGCCGCCGTGCTCGATCGCCTGCACGCGATGTTCGACGAGATCAAGCCCGGCGCCGAGGCCGCCGAGCCGCCGCGGCGAAGCTGACCTGCCCGTCGAGGTGCGGGGTCTCGCGCCTCGCGTCGCGGACGCCGAAGTCGATCCCGTTCGGCCCGGCCTCCTCCGCGAACTGCACGGTGGCCGGCAGCAGGATCGGCCGCTTGAACGCCACGCTGACCGTGTACGGACCCCGCCCGCCGCGGCCGCTCAGCTGGGGCCCCAGCGCCGCCAGGCAGCGTGCCTTCGTCCACATCCCGTGCGCAATCGCCGTCGGGAAGCCGAACAGGCGTGCCGTGAGCGGATGGACATGGATGGGGTTCAGGTCGCCGGAGACCGATCCGTAGCGCCGGCCGAGATCCCCCTTCAGCTTCCACGTGGCGGTTGCCGGCAACCCCTCAGCCGAGGGCGGATCCGCGGTCGCCGCGGTCTCGTTGCCGCCGCGGGGTGGGTCGGTCCGTTTCAGGTTGGTGGACGCCTCCTCCCACACGAGCTCCTCCCCCACCCGCGCCTCGGTGCGAATCGTGAACTGGCGCCCGCGGGGATGGGGCTCGATCGGTGTCGCCCAGACGCGGAGCGAGAGGAGCTCCCAGGCGGCGATCGGCCGATGCACGGTGATGGTGTTGGCGATGTGGACAAGTCCGATGGCCGGCAGCGGGAAGCGCCCGTCGGTCATGAGCGCCAGGTGCATCGGAAACGCCAGCATGTGGGGATACGTCGGCGGCAGCGTGTCCGAAACATCGAATCCGCAGACGCGGTCGTAGGCAGCCAGGCGCGGGCGGTCGACGGCCACCTCGGAGCGGACCAGCGCCTGGTCTGGAATCTCGCCGCCCCCGCCGCCGACGAAGGGCAATCGCGATGCTCCCGGGAGCATCCCGAGCCCGGCCCGCGCGAACAGCGGGAGCATCGACAGCGTGGCGGTCAGCCGGCGGTCGCTCATGCGCCGATCAGGGCCTGACCGCACACGCGGACGATGTTTCCGGTCACGCCCGACGAGGCCGGCGCGGCAAACCAGGCGATCGTCTCGGCGACGTCGACCGGCAGGCCGCCCTGCGAGACGCTGTTCATCCGCCGGCTGGCCTCGCGGATCGCGATCGGCATCGCCGCCGTCATCTGGGTCTCGATGAACCCGGGGGCGACCGCGTTGATCGTGACGCCGCGCTTGGCGAGCTCCGGAGCGGAGGACTCCACGAAGCCGATCACACCGGCCTTCGATGTCGAGTAGTTCGTCTGGCCGGCATTTCCGGCGATGCCGCTGATCGACGCGACGCCGACGATGCGCCCGTTGCCGCGAACGGCCTCGCGCTCCAGCAGCGTCCGCGTGATCAGCTGAGGGGCCGTCAAGTTGATTGCGATCACCCGGCTCCACTGCTCCTCACTCATCCGGCCCATCGTCTTGTCCCGGGTGATGCCCGCGTTGTGGACGACGACGTCAACGCCACCGTGTTCGGTGAGCAGGTGACCGGCGATGAGAGAGGGTGCGTCTGCATCGGTGATGTCCATCGTCAACGAGGATCCGGCGATCCGGCCGGTGACCTCGGCGAGCTCGTCGGCCATCGGCGCCACGTCGAGTCCCACCACATGGGCTCCGTCCCGGGCCAGGACCTCGGCGATCGCCGCGCCGATACCCCGGGCGGCGCCGGTGACGAGCGCCACCTCGCCGTTGAGCGGCGACCCCCAGTCGATCCGGCCGTGGGGCGCGACGCCCTGCCGGATGCGCACCACCTGGCCGGAGACGAACGCCGACCGCGGCGACAGGAAGAAGCGCAGGGTGGACTCCAGCTGGGTGTCACCCCGCGGCTTGACGTAGATCAGCTGGGACGTCGCACCCTTCTTGACCTCCTTGCCGACCGCGCGCTCCAGTCCCTCGAGGGCGCGCTGGGCGATGGCCGCCTCCGGCGTCGCCGCATCCTCCGGCGGCGTTCCGAGGACGATGACCCGGCCGCTCGGCATGACCCGTCGGATCGACGGGTGCAGGAACTCCCACGCCCGGACCAGTTCCTCGCTGGAGCCGATGCCGGTCGCGTCGAAGACGAGCGCCTTGAAGCGCTGATCGGCCGGGACCGCGTCCGGATTGAAGATGCCGGCGTCGAGCTTGGACTGCGCGGCGGCGGCGCGCAGATCCTCGTCCATGGGCGTCTGGACCTCGGCGTCGATGGCGGCGAGGATCTTCGTCACGGTCTTCGACAGCCGCCCGCCGGGGCCGCCGAACAGGACGGGGCCGGAGATGACCGGCCGACCGGGCGTGTCGCGCTCGAGGCGGGGCGGCTGGGGCAGGCCGATCTGCTTGGTGACGAGCTTGCCGATGGGGGTGTTGACCAGTTGCTGGTAGCGGTCCGTCATTGAGCTGCCTCCATAATCGCGGTGACACCGAGTCCGCCGGCGGCGCAGATCGAGATGACGCCACGGCCGGATCCGTTCTCGCTGAGGGCCTTGGCGAGTGTGGCGACGATACGGCCGCCGGTGGCGCCGAACGGATGGCCGGCGCCGAGCGAGCCGCCGTGCACGTTGAGCTTCTCCCGGTCGATGGCGCCGAGCGGCTTGTCGAGGCCGAGGCGCTCGGCGCAGAACACCGGGTCCTCCCAGGCCTTGAGGGTGCATAGCACCTGGGCGGCGAACGCCTCATGGATCTCGTAGAGGTCGAACTCCCGGAGCTTGTGCCCGGCCCGGGCCAGCATCTTCGGCATCGCGTAGGCGGGCGCCATGAGTAGGCCCTCGCGCTTGTGGACATAGTCGACGGCGGCGGTCTGGGCCTCGGTGAAGTACGCCTGCACCGGGATGTCGTGCTGGTTGGCCCACTCCTCCGAGGCCAGCAACACGGCGGAGGCGCCGTCGGAGAGCGGGGTCGAGTTGCCGGCGGTCATCGTGCCGTCCGCGCCACCGAAGACCGGCTTGAGCTTGGCGAGCTTCTCCACGCTCGAGTCCGGACGCAGGTTCTGGTCGCGCTCCAGTCCCAGGAACGGGACAACCGTATCGTCGAGCCAGCCGGTGTCGTAGGCCGCGGCGAGCCGGTGGTGGCTGGTGACCGCCAGCTCGTCCTGCTCCTCGCGGTCGATCCCCCACTCGCGGGCCATGATCGCGGTGTGCTCGCCCATCGACAGACCGGTGCGCGGTTCGGCGTTGCGCGGAATCTCCGGCACGACCTGCTGCGGGCGCAGCCGGGCCAGCGTCCGCAGGCGCCCCGTGTTCGACTTCGTCCGGCTGAGCTCGAGCAGCACGTCACGCAGGTCCTCGTTGAGCGCCAGCGGCGCGTCGGACGTGGTGTCGACGCCGCCCGCGATGCCGCACTCGATCTGGCCGAGCGCGATCTTGTTGGCCACCAGGATCGTCGCCTCGAGGCCGGTGCCGCACGCCTGCTGGACGTCATAGGCGGGCGTCTCCGGCGCCAGCTGGGAGCCGAGCACGCATTCACGGGTGAGGTTGAAGTCCCGGCTGTGCTTGAGCACGGCGCCGGTGGCGACCTCGCCGAGGACCTCGCCTGCGAGTCCGAATTTGCCGACCAGCGAGTCGAGCGTCGCGGTCAGCATGTCCTGGTTCGACGCCGTCGCATACGGGCCGTTCTGGCGGGCGAACGGGATGCGGCTGCCCCCCAGCACCGCCACACGGCGGGCGGTTGAGTTCATCTCTGGCTGCTCCTGAATCGGTTAGTTACGCCACCGTAGCTTACCCGTGAGTAGCTTCCGAGGAGCCGGTTGAGCGGGACTGAGCGGTTCCGGTGGGCGTCACGGCCGAAAAACGGCGCATCGAAGGGAGCACGGGTTGCCCTGGGCGTTTCCGGGCGGTCTGAGCCGGACCGGCTCATCCGCAGGCGACGCTCCGGCCTACCCTCCTTCAATGCCAGATGTTCGCCCGCAGGCACGGCTCCGAGCGCAGAACGCGACCGGGCCGCACAGACGCGGGCCGGTCCCGTCGCAGACAGGGCCGACCGCCTAGCTACGGCTGGGCCTTGGCGAGCAGCCCGACTCCGCCGGCAACACCGACGCGGCGAGGTGGAACACCTTGCCGTCGGAGCGCCGCAGGAAGCCCTCGGTGGTCCCGGCCGAGTTCGTGGCAAAGCCGGCAACGTCGTTTCTCGTTGTTGATCGCCGTGGCGGTCACGCCGAAGTCACCGGACACGTTGACGCTCTTGAACTTCTTCTTGGGGATGTTGTACTCAAAGCCGTGAGGGGTGCCCTTGCGACGGTGTCCGCAGCGCTACCCATCTGCTGCATGGCGCCTGGGAGCGCCCCCATCAATCCTGTTCAACCAGGCTCATCTCTACCTCCGGCTGTTGAGGAACGGTCAGCGGCGAATCCGCCCTGATTCGCCGAAGCGCATCCTCTCGCCAACCACCCCGGCGCGCCAGTGGGCATGCGCACACATCATGCGGCCGCCGTTTAGGCGTGGCGGGCAGGTGTTTAGGCGCCGCCTCCCGGGTGTTTACGGTGAGCGGGTCACTCGCCGGATCCCGCGGCTGGGGTGAATGCGCCGCCGGCCACCGCGCCGCGCACCACCCGCGGGGCGAGGATCCGCAGCGCGGCGAAGATCCAGTAGTACCGGGGCGCATAGCGCTCGGCACGGCCGCCCGGGCCGGCTTCCATGATCGCCTCGGCGACCACCTCCGGATCGGAGACCAACCACCGGGTCGCGGCCCGAGCCACCAATTCGGCGGCTGGAAACCCCTCCGTGGCGACGTAGCCGGGCAGCACGATCCCCACGTGGACGCCATGGGGGCGCTCCTCGGCGTACAGGCCGTCGCTCCAGCCCGCCAGGGCGAACTTCGACGCCGAGTACGCCGCCGCGCCCGGCCGCGCCACCCGCGCAGCCGTGCTCGCGACGTTGACGATCGACACACGCCGGCCGCCGGGCCGGCGCGCCGTCGTGCGCAGGACCGGCAGCAGCGCCTCCGTCAGTCGCACCGGGGCCTCGAAGTTGAGCTGCATGTGCCGGTTGACGCTGTCGGCGCCGGAATCGGCGAACTCGCCCGGCCATCGCGCGCCGGCGTTGTTGACGAACATGTGCAGCTCACCATGCTCGTGGTCGACGACCTCGCGCACCCGCGCGGCGGCACCGGCGTCGGTCAGGTCCTCGGCGATCACCGTCGCCCCGCCGAGCTCGTCGGCCAGTCTGCGCAGGCGCCCCTCGCGCCGGGCGACGAGAACGAGCTGCGCATCCGGCTCGCGGGCCACCCGCCGAGCGGTCGCCTCGCCGATCCCGCTCGACGCGCCGGTGATCAGGGCCACGAACGCCATCCGGCCGCGGAGCGTACTCAGATCAGGCAGTGTGAGCAGCGCCGGGGCGCCCGTGGCCAACCTCACTTCGAGCCGGAGGCGTCCGGCTCCATCCGGGCGTACGCTGAGGCGATGATGACCAAGGCGCCGCGCGAGCCGGCCGGGCACCTGCCGTCGTGAAGAAATGGCTGGGGCAGCGGCTGATCGTGCTCGATCGCAACCGCCTCGTGCACTGGGTGTTGATGCGGGTGATGTCGCGGGCGATCGCGATGAGGTTCGATCCGTCCGCCGCCGACGGGCTCGAGGCGACGATCGAGCTGGCCCTGCGCGACCCCCACGGGCGTCCGACGTCGCGATACCAGTTGCGCATCTCCGGCAGGCGCTGCTCGGTTCATCCCGGAGCAGCGGACGACACGGCGGCCAGGGCAACGGTCGGCTCCGATGACCTGATTCTGCTGGCGACGGGAGCCGTGGCATGGCCGGAGCTGTTCTCCAGCGGGCGCTTCGATCTGACGGGAGACCCGGTCCTGGCCCTGCGCTTCGCGAGCCTGTTCCGGCTCCCCGTCGTCTTGGACCCGGTCTGATCCTCAGTTGAGCCCCTGCGCGAACAGCGCGTTGGGCTCGCCCCCGGCCGGCACCACGCTCTGGGCGAGCGGCAGCTGGGGCTTGACGATCACGCAGTAGTAACGCGGACGGTACCGGCTCGGCACGCATGTCCGGTAGATGACTCCAGCCTGGATCGTGAACGTGTCGGTGTGGTAGGCGTTGACGCGGAATTCCGCCGGTGCGCGGTCACCGATGAACGCCTCCGCACGGACGATCGCGTCATCGAGCACGCGCTGATCCCTGACGATCGCGGCATGGCGCAGCTCGCCGGCGCCGAGCAGCCCGGCGCTGATCAGAACCACCACCAGGGTCCCCCCGTAATTGCGGGCGACCTGCCCCGGCATGTCAGTCCGCCAGCGATGGACGACGGCGCCCAGGAGGCGCGAGAGCAGGAGCACACCCAGAAGGTTGAGCACCATGCCGGCCAGGACCCCGCCCCCGAAGCTCTCGCTGTCGCCGACGAACGGCCGGAAACGCGCGATCGCTCCATCAACGAACACTGCGACGGCGAAAGTGGGCCACAAAAGAGCCCCACGCCAGCGCCAACGAGCCCGGTGCAGCCAGGCAGCGTCCATTTGCCGAAGACTAGTGGCCGCCACCGTCCCGGGCGCCCCGGGGACATCAGGCGACGGGCCCGGGTGCGCAACCTTGACAACGTTGCCCATTGCTCATTAACGTTGCCGTCCGCTGGGCAAAGCGCGTACATGGCCTGGGCGGCCAGGCCAGGGGACCGGGGGGATGAAGGAGACGTCTCCACGTCAGCTGGACAGGGCGGGGGTGCACAGAGGTCAGTCACCAAGCGCCGATGCATCCCTGCGGGCGTGGCCGAGCGCCACCGAGGCGCCCGGCCCGCAGCGACTCGATGAGACGTCACGGTCCCCCGCCGCGCAGATCGAGGTCGCGATCGCCGACTGCCGGCCGCTGATCGCAAACGCCCTGGCAGCGCTGCTCGCCACCCGTGAGGAGGTCGCGGTGACGGGGGTGATCGCGGGAGAGAGCGGAATCAATGACATCGCCGACCTCGACCCGGACGTCGTGCTCGTCTGTATCGGCGCCGACACCCGGCCGGGGATGGAGCTGCTGCGAGCCCTCCAGGCGCATCTGGTCAGCGTGAAGTTCGTGCTCGTCGCCGAGGTCCTCGCGCCGGAGCTCGTCCGCTACGTGCTCGACTACGCGCTCGGCGGCCTGCTTCTCACCGATACGCCGGCCTGCGATGTCGCGGCGAGCCTTGACCATGTCGTGCACGGGCGGGCCGTGCTACCTCCGGGCTGGCAGAAGGCGCTCGCCGACGCTCGCAACAACCCGGTCGACCATCTCAGCAACCGCCAACTGCAGGTTCTCAAGCTCCTTGCCGACGGATACTCGTACGAGGAGATCGGCGCGCGGCTGTTCATCAGCCTGAACACCGTCAAGTTCCACGTCCGGGCGATCTTCCACCGGCTGGGTGTCCGTAACCGGATGGCGGCAGCTCGCGCTCTGGCCAACAGGTAGTCACTGCCGGTTCACCTGTCCTCACGGTGTCACATCCCCCTCCGGTCCTCCGTACAGTTCAGGTCAGGAGCGGTGACGGTCAGCGCCAACTGTGATGTCACACGCGAAACGCTGTCCGGCTCGCTGCTCCGCCTCGGCCGACCACGGCGAGGAGTAAGCTCGCATTTCTGTCCATCGGCGAGTCCGCCCGGAGATCCCGGAGGGCTCGAACAGCGGGCCCAGCGGCGATCCCGTGCCGGCCCCGACAGGAAAGAGAGCAAGTGAAGATGGCGACCGAGACGGCCCGGCCGGCCGGGGCCTCCGGGGAAACGGCCCCGCCCGCCGAGCAGGAGCACCTCCGGCTTCAGGACCGGATCTGGCTGCTGCGCGCGATGCTGCTGATGCGCGGCATCGAAGCGCGGGCGATGAGCCTGTACCGGCAGGGGAAGGTTCCCGGCTCCTTCTACGACGGCTACGGCCAGGAGGCGGTGTCCGCCGGCGCCGCGTTCGCGATGGCGCCTGAGGACCGGCTCTGCATCCTGCACCGGGACCTGGCGGCACATCTGATCCGGGGCGTGACCCCCGCCCGGATCCTGTCCCAGTACATGGGGCGCGCCGCCGGAATCACCCGCGGGCGTGACGGAAACGTGCATTTCGGCGACCCCCGCCTGGGCTGCGTGGGGATGGTCTCGATGCTGCCGGACATGATGCTGGTCGCCACGGGCATGGCGATGGCGTTCAAGCTGCGGGGCGAGCACCGGTGCGCGCTGACCTGGTTCGGGGACGGCTCCACCTCCCGCGGAGACTTCCACGAGGCGATGAACTGGGCGGGCGTGCAGCGGCTGCCGGTGGTGTTCGTGCTGGAGAACAACCAGTACGCCTACTCAACCCCGGTGGACAAGCAGTTCGCAGTCGACCCCGTGGAGCGGGCGGCCGCCTACGGCTTCGCAGGCCTGACCGTGGACGGCAACGACGTGGAGGCGATGTTCGACGCGGCGCGTGAGGCCAGAGAACGCGCCGTCGCGGGCGGGGGCCCGACGCTGATCGAGGCCGTGACGATGCGCATGCACGGCCACGCGGCCCACGACGACATGAAGTACGTCCCCAAGGAGCAGGTCGAGGAATGGCGCCGGCGAGACCCGGTCGAGCGCCAGGAGCGGCGCCTGCGTGACCTCGGCGTGGACGTCGACGCCGTCCGGGCCGCAGTGGGCGAGGAGATCGAGGCCGCGGCGACGGAGGCGCTCGCTGGGCCGATGCCCTCGGACGAGGACGTCCTGGAGGGAGTGTTCTGCGAGGGCGAGGCCGAACCACTGGGCGACGGGCAGGCCCCGTGGAGCGGCTTTGCCCGCGCGGGAGGTGAGGTCTGATGGCGGTCATGACCTACCTACAGGCGATCTCGTCGGCGCTGCGGGACGAACTGCGGGCGGACGAGCGGGTCCTCGTGATGGGCGAGGACATCGGAGTCTTCGGCGGCGCGTTCAAGGTCACCGACGGGTTCGTGGACGAGTTTGGGACCGATCGCGTGATGGACACGCCGCTCGCCGAGTCGGCGATCATCGGCTGCGCCATCGGCGCCGCCGTGGTGGGGATGCGACCGGTGTGCGAGATGCAGTTCGCCGACTTCATCTCGTGCGGGTTCGACCAGCTCGTCAACGTGGCGGCCAAGATGCATTACCGCCAGTCGCTGGCGGTTCCAATCGTGGTGCGGCTCCCGTCCGGCGGCGGCTTCTCCGGAGGACCGTTCCACTCCCAGAACCCGGAGGCGCTGTTCATGCACTCGCCCGGGATCAAGGTGGTGGCGCCGTCGACGGCGGAGGACGCGAAGGGGCTGCTGCATGCCGCCATCCACGACCCCAACCCGGTCTGCTTCATGGAGCACAAGCACCTGTACCGGCGGGTGAAGGGAGAAGTCGCCGAGGGCGTGTACGAGACGCCGTTTTCAGCACGGGTGGCCCGGGCGGGCAGCGATCTCGTCGTCATCGCGTACGGCGCGATGGTCGAGGTGGCGCTCGCGGCCACCGAGGATCTCGACGGGGCCTCGGTGGAGGTGCTCGACCTGCGGTCGCTCGTCCCGCTGGACGAGGAGGCGGTACTGGACTCGGTGGCGCGCTGCTCGAAGGTGGTGATCGTCGACGAGGCCAACATGACCTGCGCCGCCGGCGCCCAGGTGGCGGCGCTGATCGCCGAGAAGGCGTTCGAGGACCTCGACGGGCCGGTGGTGCGCGTGGCAACGCCGGACGTGCCGATCCCGTTCTCCCCGCCGCTGGAGCAGGCCGTCCTGCCCGGCGTCGATCGCGTGAGGGAGGCGTGCCGTGAGCTCCTCGACTACTGAGAAGACGATCTCCACCGGTCCCGTGGTGGACGTGACGATGCCCCAAATGGGGGTGTCGGTGGCCGAGGGCACCGTCGTCGCCTGGCGCGTCGGCGTCGGCGACCGGATCGAGGCCGAGCAGGCGATCTGCGACATCTCGACGGACAAGATCGACACCGAGGTGCCCGCGCCGGCCGGAGGTGTGGTCGCCGAGATCCTCGTGCCGGTCGGCGAGACCGTCGAGGTGGGCACGGTGCTCGCCAGGTTGTCGGTCGGCGGCGAACGTGCCGCGGATGGGGTGAGTGGCGCAGCCGTGCCACCCGCGCCACCCGCTCCAACCGCGCCGACCACTCCAGCGGCGCCGCCCGCGCGGGCCGCCCCCGGTAACGGCCGCCGGTACTCCCCGGTCGTGTCCCGGATCGCCGCCGAGCACGGCATCGATCTCAGCACCGTCGCCGGCACCGGCCGCAACGGGCGGGTGCGCAAGCAGGATGTGATGGCACTGGTGGACGTGGACGGAGGCGGCGAGGTGAGCACGGCGGCCGCGGCCGCCGATGAGCCGCCCATGCACATCGAGAGCCCATACCGGCCGGATCCGGCCCCGCCCCCCGCCGCGGCGGCCGCGCCGGTGGCCGAGATCGCGGACGGCGGGTTGTCGCGGATGCGCCGGCTGATCGGCGAGCGGATGCGGCAGTCGCTGCAGACCGCCGCCACGTGCACGACCTGGATCGAGGTCGACATGAGCCGGGTGGAAGCGGCCCGGGCACGGTTGGGGGTGACCGCCCTGGCGTTCGTGGCCCGGGCGACGATCGACGCCCTGCGCGAGCACCCGGCGCTCAACGCGTGGCTCAACGGAGACGACTATGCCCGGGTGGCCGACGTGAACCTGGGGATCGCCGTGTCACTCGGCGAGGACGGGCTCATCGTCCCGGTCATCCATCGCGCGCAGGAGCTGTCCGTGGAGGGGCTGGCCGCGCGGATCAAGGAACTGGCACGGCGGGCCCGCGCTCGCGAGCTGACCGCCGACGACGTCCTCGGCGGCACGTTCACCATCACCAACCCCGGCCAGTACGGCTCGATCATGGCCACGCCCATCATCAACCAGCCGCAGGTGGGGATCCTCGACCTGGAGGCCGTCATCAAGCGCCCGGTGGTCGTGACCGACGGCGAGGGGAACGACTCAATCGCCATCCGCCCGATGACGATCCTCGGCCTGAGCTGGGATCACCGGGCGCTGGACGGGGCACTGAGCGCGCAGTTCCTGGCCACGGTGAAGCGGCGCCTGGAGGGTCTAGCCTTGTCGTGATGCAGGAGCTCTGGGTCTGCCATCTGGGAACGGTCGAGTACCGGGAGGCGCTGGGGCTGCAGGAGCGGGTGCGGGCCGCCCGCCAGCAGGACGCGGTGCCGGATGTCATGCTCGTCCTGGAGCACCCGCCGGTGTACACCCGGGGCCGCCGCTCCGGGCCGGGCGAGCTCCCGATGGGCGAGGACTGGTACCGAGCCCAGGGAATCGAGATCGTCGACGTCGACCGCGGCGGGAAGGTCACCTACCACGGACCGGGACAGCTCGTCGGCTACCCCGTCATGCGCGTTACCGACGTGCTCGAGTATGTGCGGACGCTCGAGCGCGGTCTCGTCGCCGCCCTGCAGGCCGAGGGGGTGGCGGGAGTGCGATCTCGGCCGCAGGACGGGGTCGCGTACACGGGCGTCTGGGTGGAGGACCGCAAGATCGCCTCGATCGGCGTGCACCTCGCCCTCGGCGTCACCACGCACGGGTGGGCGGTCAACGTCGAGAACGACCTGCAGCCATTCGGTTGGGTCGTGCCCTGCGGCCTGGACGGCGTCCGGATGACGTCCCTGATCAAGGAGACGGCGCGGCCGGCGGGACAGATGCGCTGCTTCCGCAAGCGGGCGGCCTTCGCGGTGGCGCAGGCCCTGGGCCGCCGCCAGCGCCTCGTCAGCCGAACCCGGCTCGAGGCAGCCGTCGGCGCCGTCGGCGCCGTCAGCGCCGTGGCCTGAGACTACGCGGCCCGCCGGCGGAGGACGTCCGTCACCATTTCGACCACCCACGTGGGGTCGTCCTCGAGCTGGCGGCGGGTCACGCGGACGACCTGCCACTGGGCGCGCGCCAGGCGTTGGTCCCGCCGCCGGTCGTCCTCGAACGCCCGGGTGGTGCTATGGAACTTGCGGCCGTCGGCCTCCAGCACCAGACGCTGCACCCGCCAGAGGAAGTCGACGCGGAACGGTTCCCCGCCGTCGCCGAGCGTGAACCAGACCTGGCGCTCCGGCGCGGGTAGCGCAGCGGCCCGGCACAGAGCGACGAACCGCTCCTCGAGGGCGCTCTCGGTCGGCGCCGTGTCCGGCGTGTAGAGCTCGAGCGCGGTGCAGAGCTGCTGTGCCCCGGGGGCATGCGGATTGCGCTGCAGCTGGTCCCTGAGGGCGCGGAGATTGAGCACGCCCATGGCATCGGCCTGGTTGAGCGCGCGCTCGGTCTGCTGGAGCGGGACGACGGCCGCCAGGTCGAGGTGGGTGCGGGCGAGCGTGGTGCACGGGATGCCGTCGACGACGGTGACGTCGGCAGCCGTCAGCGTGACCGAGCGGTGCACGTTGACGCCGCCCACCGCGGGGGCGCTTCGGCCGGGCACCGTCACGTCGATCGCCGACCGGTTGGACGGCCGCAGGTTGTGGAGCGCCGCCGCCTCGCGGTGGGAGACAGCCGCCCCGTCGCCGCAGGCGACGGGGCGGCCAGGTAGCGCCCGCGCCAGGTCAGCTGCTCCGCTGGGACGAGGCTGTAGACGCCGCGGTGGATGCGGTGGAGGCGACCGGTCGCCGTGCGTTTGTGGACCGCGGAGACGCTCAACCCCTCCGCGACAATGTGCCCGAGCGTGAAAACCAGGTGCTGGCGAGCGGCCAGTTCCGCTACCTGGGCGTCTAATCGGCCGTATGTTCCGTTTTCTCGCCCAGCCCTCGGCATAGCCCGAAGCGTGCAGGAAAAAATGTGACGTGTGGGTGCCAGGAAGCTCCGGAGTAGCCTTAAACCCGTGTCAACTCGATCACGCGCCAATCCGGGGGGTATCGCTGACGTCCTGACCGTGCTCGGAGTGGGGGGAGATGAGGTCCTGCCCCACAGGTCGCGCAAGCCGCCGTGGTTCAAGGTCCCCGCCCCGGGTGGGCAGAGGTACCGGGAGCTCAACGACCTGATCGAGTCCGAGAACCTGCACACCGTCTGTCGCGAAGCCGCCTGCCCAAACATCGGCGAGTGCTGGCAGCGCGGGACGGCGACGTTCATGATCCTCGGCGACACGTGCACGAGAAGGTGCGGGTTCTGCAACGTCAAGACCGGAAAGCCGACGTGGAACGACCCGCTGGAGCCGGCCCGGGTCGCACGCAGCGTCGCGAAGATGGGCCTTCGGCACGCCGTCATCACCAGCGTCGATCGCGATGACCTCCCGGACTACGGCGCCTCCGCCTTCGTCGGCGTCATCCGGCAGATCCGCCGCCAGTCCCCGCTGACGAAGATCGAGGTGCTGACGCCTGACTTCCGAGGCTCCGAGATGCCGCTCGCGAAGGTCATCGCCGAGCGCCCGGATGTCTTCAACCACAACGTCGAGGTCGTCCCCCGCCTCTACCCGGTCGCGAGACGAGGCTCCACCTGGGAACGGTCCAAGCGCGTCCTGCGGAACGCCAAGGAGTACGGAGGTGACGACGTCACCACCAAATCCGGACTCATGGTCGGATTGGGCGAGACCTTTGACGAGATGGTCGACGCGCTCGGACAGCTACGGGAGCACCACGTCCAGGTGCTGACCGTCGGCCAGTATCTGCGCCCCACCGAGCGTCACCTTCCGATCGTCCGCTACTGGCATCCGGACGAGTTCGCCGCCCTGGAGAAGGCGGCATATGAGCTGGGGTTCGAGCACGTCGCGGCCGGGCCGCTCGTCCGCTCCAGCTATCACGCCGATCAACACATCGCCCAGACGCAGCCGGGCGTGGGGCCGCTCAAGGAGATTGCATGACCAGGCGACGGTTGGGACTGCTGATTGGAGTGGCGCTCGTCATCGCGCTCGTGGCTGCGCCGGGAGCGCTGGCGTCGGCCGGAGGCGGCTCGTCCGGGTTCTCCGGTGGCGGAGGCGGCGGTGGCGGCGGAGGCGGGAACGGCTTCGCGCTCTTCGTCCTGTTCGAGCTGCTGTTCCGGATCGCGCTGCTCGGTCACGGCCTTGGCCTCCTGGTGCTGGTCGTGCTGGGGCTGATGTGGTTGTTCGCCACCCGCGGCATGCCATGGCTGCAGGCGTGGTTCGCAACCCGCGCCGCCCGGCGCAGCGGGAGCCGCCGGCGCAGCTCGCAGCGTGAGCGTCGTGTCGAGCTGGCGGCCGCCGAGGCGGCGGAGGACGACCCGGACTTCGCCCCTGACCGCGTGCGCGCGAGCGCCAGGCAGCTGTTCATGGAGATCGAGACCGCATGGGATGCCGGCGACCGGATCCGCATGCGCGGCCTCGTCTCCCCGGACCTGCTCGCCGAGTGGGAGCGGCGGTTGGACGACTTCGACCGGCGGGGCTGGCGCAACCACGTCGAGCCGCTGGGCGAGCCGGCGGTCGAGTACGTCGGCCTCACGCACAAGGGCGACCCGGACACCGACCGTGTCGTCGTCCGGATCGACGCCCGCGTCAAGGACTATGTCGTCGACGCCGCGGGACACCGCCTCAAGCGGACCGGAAGCGTCAGCGAGATCACCCGCATCCGCGAGTTCTGGACCCTGCAGAAGAGAGGCGGGCGATGGATCCTGGCCTCGATCGAACAGGGCGCCGAGGGCAAGCACGCGCTCGAGGAGCGCATCGTCGCCTCCGCATGGTCCGACGAGACCGGGATGCGCGACGAGGCGCTGATTGAGGGAGCCGTCGCCGATCAGGTGCCGGAGGGCATGAACGTGGCCGAGGTCGCCGACCTGCAATACGACGGCGACGCCCACGCCGCGGCGCTCGACCTCAGCCTCGCCGACGGCCGGTTCGCCCCGGATGTGCTGGAGGTTGCCGCCCGCCGCGCCGTCGCCGCGTGGGCGCAGGCCGTCGACGGCGACGACACCATCCTGGACGCCATCGCCACGCCGTCGGCCCGGCGCGAGCTGCTGTACGCCGGCGACACGAGCGGAACCGTGCGGATGGTCGTGCGCGGACCGGTCGTCAAGCGGATCCGGATCGTCCACCTCGACGCCGCCTCCGAGCCGCCGACGATGACCGTCGAGGTCGATATCACCGGCAACCGGTACGTCGAGAACCGAGACACGACGGCCGTCCTGGCGGGCAGCCGGACCCGCCGGACGAGCTTCACCGAGCGGTGGACCATGGCAGTGACCGGCGATGACCGCCAGCCCTGGCGCATCGTCTCCGCCGGCGCACCGGTCGGCCTCGTGTAGAGACCCGGAGGCGCGCTGACGGGGGGCGGGCAGGCCGGAGCCCATAAGCTCTGGACGCCCGTGATCCCTGTCAAGGACAACATCCCGGTCGACCGCTTCCCGGTTGCGACCGTGGGTCTGATCGTGGCGAACATCGTCGTCTACATCGTCGCGGGCCATACCCCCCCGCGCGGGGTCACGGTGGGAAGCGTGTTCGGCAGCATCTTCGTCCACTCCTCGCTCGTGCAGCTGATCGGCAACGTGTGGTTCCTGTGGCTGTTCGGCACCAACGTCGAGGACTCGATGGGACCAGTGCGCTTCGTCGGCTTCTACGTCGCGGGCGGGCTGATCGCCCTCGGCGTCGTGCTGGCGGTCGATCCGGGCGCGAGCACCCCCACCGTGGGCGCGGCGGGAGCGGTCGCCGCGGTGCTCGGCGGCTACATGCTGCTCTACCCGCGGGCGCGCGTGCTGGCGCTGGTCGTGATCATCTTCTTCTTCGGAGTGCTCGAGATCCCGGCGCTCGTGATGCTCGTCGCGTGGATTGCGATGCAGGCGGCGTTCGCGGCCGCCGGGCTGATCGGCGACGGAGGCTTTGCCTATGTCTCGTACATCGGCGGCTTCATGTTCGGACTTGCGGCGATCCGGCTGCTGGCGACGCGGCGCAAGCCGACCCCCCCGACGGCTGCGGCGTACCGATGAGGCTGCTGGTGCTCGCCGTCGTGGTGCTCTTCACGGCCGGGCTCGGCATGCTGACCGTCCAGGACATGGTCAACAACGGGGTGAACTGGCTCGACATCCTCGCGATCCTCGTCGTCGTGCTGTTCGGGACCGGGATCGTCGGATCGCTACTGCACCGGCCCCGCGAGTGATCTCGCCGGCCGGTCGTTCAGACCGGCCGGACGAGGTCGTGCGCCGGGCGGGTCGGATCCCGCCGCATCCGCGCGATCTCGCCGGTCCGGACGACGCCGAGCCGCTCGTCGAACGGGGTGGCGTCGCCGGGTCGCGTCGCGACCCCCAGACGGAGGAAGCGCGCGCCCTGCCGGGACGCCCAGCCGCGGACGTCCTGCACGAGCAGCTCACCCAATCCGAGTCCACGAGACACCGGATCCACCCACATGCCCCGCAGCTGGGCGATCCCGCGTTCCCGGTCATGCCAACGGCCGGCGCCGATCCCCAGCCACCGCTCGCCGTCGATCGCCACGTAGATGGCGAGATGGTCGGCCACGTCACTCTGGTGGGCGAGCTCGGCCCGGTGCGAGGCCGGAAGCCGCGCCTCCTCCGCGGCGGTGGCGGCGAACGCGTCGGGGCTCTCGCTCAGGGCGCGCAGGCGCAGCTCGCGGAGTTGGGGCGCGTCGCCCACCCGCACCGCGCGCACCGAGACTAACCGGGTCAACGACACCGGTTAGTCGATGAGGTCGACGGCGATGGGCTCAAAGTGGGCGAAGCGCCACAGGTCGTCGACGCGCTTGTGCACGTCCGGCGCGTCAACCGCCTGGAGGCCCTCGGTGCCGAACTGCTCGACGTTGAACGAGGCCAGCGCGGTCCCGTAGGCCATCGCATTGCGCAGCACATCACGCGTGAGCGGACGGTCGAGCTGGCTGGCGATGAACCCGACGAAGCCGCCGGCAAACGTGTCGCCGGCGCCCGTCGGATCCACGACCTCGTGCAGGGGATAGGCGGGGAGGGCGAAGAAGTCGTCGGCGGTGATCAGCGCCGCCCCGTACTCCCCCTGCTTGGCCACGATCATCGATGGTCCCCACCGAAGGACCTCATGGGCCGCGGAGATCAGATTCGGCTTTCCCGTCAGCTGCCGCAGCTCCTCGTCGTTGAGCACCAGACAGTCGACGCGCTCGATGATCGCCTGTAGCTCATCCCGAGCGATGTCGATCCACAGGTTCATCGAGTCGAGCGCCACGAACTTGGCCGCCGCGCACTGCTCGCGCACCTGGAGCTGCAGCCCGGGCTGGATGTTGGCCAGGAACAGCACGTCGGCGTCGCGCGAGGCGTCCGACAGCTTGGGCTCGAAGTGCTCGAACACGTTGAGCTGGGTGTCGAGCGTCTCCCGGGTGTTCAGATCCCACCCGTACTTTCCCCTCCAGAAGAACGTCTTCCCACCGGGGACGCGCTCGACGTCGTCGATGTTCGTGGCCCGGGTCTGGAGGATCGCCAGCTCCTCATCGCCGAAGTCGTCGCCAACGGGGCCGACGACCCGGACCGGGTGCAGCAGCGACGCGGCCAGCGCGAAGTGAGTGGCCGCCCCGCCAAGCATCCGGTCGCGGTGTCCGAACGGCGTCTCGACAGCGTCGAACGCGATGGAACCGACGACGGTGATGCTCACGCTGCCACCTCTTCACCGCTGAGCTCGCCGAGGCCCGCGGCGTCGCGCAGGGCGGCCGACATGTCCGTCTCCTCCCAGGAGAAGCCGTCTCGGCCGAAGTGACCGTAGGCGGCGGTCTGCTGGTAGATGGGGCGGTGGAGATCCAGGCGCCGGCGGAAAGCGGCCGGACGCAGATCGAAGTGGTCCGAGACGAGTGCCTCGATTCGCTCCGGCGTCAAGCCGTCGGCCTCGGTGCCGAACGTCTCGACCATCACTGAGACCGGACGGGCAACCCCGATCGCGTACGCCACCTGCAGCTCGGCGCGCTCCGCGAGCCCAGCGGCGACGATGTTCTTGGCCACCCAGCGAGCGGCGTAGGCAGCCGAGCGGTCGACCTTCGAGGGGTCCTTGCCGGAGAAGGCGCCGCCCCCGTGGCGGGCCATCCCGCCGTACGTGTCGACGATGATCTTGCGACCGGTCAGGCCGCAGTCACCGACCGGTCCGCCGACGACGAACCGTCCCGTGGGGTTGACGAGGAAGTCGGCGCGCAGCGCGCCCTCGTCGAAGAGGCCCGCGGGCAGCGTCGTCATCACGACGTGCTCCCAGAGGTCGCCCCTGATGCGGTCCTCGACACCCTCGGCATGCTGCGTGGAGATCAGGAGCTTCTCGATCGCCGCCGGCTTCCCGTCGACGTAGCGGACGCTGACCTGAGTCTTGCCGTCCGGGCGCAGGTACTCGAGCGTGCCGTCGTTGCGCACCTCGGACAGGCGGCGCGCCAACCGGTGCGCCAGGGAGATCGGCAGCGGCATGAGCTCCGGCGTCTCCCGGGTCGCGTAGCCGAACATCATCCCCTGATCCCCGGCACCGGCGATGTCGAACTCGTCGCCGGCCGTGGCGGACGACCGGCGCTCGTAGGCCTCGTCCACCCCCTGGGCGATGTCGGCCGACTGCTTGTCCAGCGCGTTGAGCACGGCGCAGGAATCGGCGCTGAACCCCAGGCCGGCGTCGACGTAGCCGATCTTGCGGATCGTCTCGCGCGCGATCTCCTGCACGTCGAATGTCGCCTTCGTGGTGATCTCGCCGGAGACGACGACGAGACCGGTGTTGACCAGCGTCTCACAGGCGACTCGGCCGTGCGGATCCTGGTCCAGGACCGCGTCCAGAACGCCATCGGAGATCTGGTCCGCGACCTTGTCCGGGTGTCCTTCGGTAACCGATTCCGATGTGAAGAGAAACTGCCGAGTGGGAGCGGCCATCAGCGGGCCTCGCTTTCTGCTTTCAGCTCGTTTGGCGGCGGCCGCGCAGATTAGCGAGCGGCAGGCGGTCAGGCGGTCGCGCCGCCCACCGGTGCGTCTTGACGGGCGCCGGGGCAAGGACTATGTTCGGCCGTCAGAGGGAGATCGGTCAGCCTGAATGCGGCGTGCCGAGCGGGATGTGACGACACCCGCCAAGGGCAGCGACGATCCGAACAGATTCCCACGAGGAGAGGACCACCGTGCCCATTCCCACCGAGCTCGTCGGATCGCTGCCGCGTCCGATGAAGCTCCAGCAGGCGTACGCCGATCACGACGATGGGAAGATCTCATTCGAGGAGCTGCAGGCGGCTCAGGACGCCGCGGCGGAAGACTCGATCAAGCGGCTGGAGGCGACGGGCGAGCCGATCGTCACCGACGGCGAGCAGCGCGAGTCGAGCTTTGCCACGTACAACCTGACCGACACGCTCGCCGGAACGGGGTTGGCGAAGGGCCTGGCCGGCGATGGGCAGTTCTTCGCCATCTTCGACGACGGGCACCACCGCCAGTTGCCGCGGGTCACCGAAGGCCCGTTCCGGTACAAGACGTACGCGTCGGAGTTCGTGGCCAAGAACAGGAAGATCGCGACGCATCCGGTCAAGCAGGCCGTGATCTCGCCCTCGATGATGATGCTGCTGTACCCGCTGGACGGCGAGATCCCTGGGTACTCGCGCGACGAGTTCCTCGAGGACTGCGTCAACGAGGCCGAGAAGGACATCCGGCAGTGCTTCGACGCGGGCGCCGTGCGTGTCTCGATCGACTTCACCGAGGGCCGGCTGGCGAACAAGAACGACTCCAGGAACCCCTGGACGGGCAAGAACATGCTCGAGGAGTTCATCGACCTGAACAACCGGTTGCTCGACCGATTCACCGCCGGCGAGCGGCGCAACATCGGCATCCACACGTGTCCGGGCGGGGACTGTGACTCGGTCCACTCCAAGGAGGTCCCGTACGAGCTGCTGCTCGAGCACATGTTCGACATGAACGCCGGCTACTTCCTGATCCAGTGCGCGTCCGAGGACGACCGGGAGAAGGTCTATGAGCTGTGTGGCCGCTACCGCCGCGACGACGCCAACGGCGTCGCCCAGACGTGCTTCATGGGGGTGATCAACCCTCTGTCCCCGGAGGTGGAGACGCCGGAGCACGTTCGTGACGAGCTGTTGCTGGCAGCGACGCACATCCCGGTGGAGCGCCTGGGGGCAACCGACGACTGCGGGTTCTCCCCGTTCAGCCGCGACGTCAAGCCCAGGCACGGCTCGCCGGATTACGCCCGCGACGTCGCCATGCAGAAGATCGGAGCCCGCCTGGAGGGGGTCGCCCTGGCCTCCCAGGAGCTGGGCGTGTAGCACGGTCTCTTCAGGGCTCGACGCTCCTGTCGTGAATCGGAGCGCGGGGACGGGCCCACCGGGTTCGCCTGGAGCCCGGTGGGCCGCCGCTTACCGTCGCCGTGGACAGCACCACCCGTCCCTGCTATCCAGTCAGCTCGTGACGTTGCGTGCCATGCCACAACCGGGCGGCTCGGTCCAGATCGACTACCTGGGATCGACGGTCTCCGGAACGGTGAGCGATGTCGCCGACGACGGACGCCGGCTCGAGGTCGTCACCGACGAGGGCGTCTCGCTCACCTTCATGCTCAACCGGGCGACGGCGACGTTCACGGCCGGCGGCGGCCAGACCGGGCCGCGGTTGCGGTTCACGTCCGCCGGCGGTTGAGCTCACGCCGCGCGGCGGTACAGGATCGCGTTGCGGTCGGCGCGGCCGCCGGCGAATCCGCCTGGCCGCCCGCCCTGGGCATCGAGATACGACAGCTGGCGCGCGACCGTGCCAAGCCGGCCCGTGGAGACGTGGTCGAGCATCCACGTGTGGATGGCAACACCACCTCCGTGGGTGCGGGCGATCCGCAGCGCACGGGCCTGCTGGGGGTAGTCGATCAGCGAGGCGGTGCTGATCAGCCAATAGCCCCCGGCGGGAGTCGGCCGCGAGGTGATCCGGTTGCGGTGTGTGTGTCCGGAGAGCGCAGCGATGACCCGGGGAGCCCGGTCCAGCAGCGCCAGCAGGTCCCCGCCGCCGGGTGAGCCCTCGATCGGCTGGTGGGACACGACGATCACCCAGCGGTCGCCGGCGGCCGCGAGCTGGCCGGCCAGCCATTGCGGCTGTGAGGCCTCGACCAGTCCGCCGGAGCCCCCGCCGCGGCGCACGAGGTCGAGCACGATCACGCGCACGCCCGGGCCGGCGTCGACGGCGTAGTCCAGGCGGAGATCGCCGGAGGCGTCATGGCGGGTATGGACGCCCGGAGCGGTTGCGGCGGCCAGCCGTGAGAGCGCCTCGCCGAACGACATCTCGGCCCGCGCCGGGTCCGGCGGGACCCGGACCGTGGGGCCGGCGAGGGCGGCCTCGAGGAACGGACCGACAAGCCCCGGATCCGGCGGTCCATCCGGCGAGACCGCAGCGGCGCGGCGGGCGCCCGGGGGCAAGGACAGGCCGCTCGGCAGCTCCCACAGCGCCCGGTCGCCGATCGCCAGCGACATCGTCAGCGTCGTGGGAACGATCTCGCCGGCGACGAGCGCGTCGTGATCGCCGAACACGGGCGAGACGGGTGCGCCGACGCCGCCGCTGACGAAAGCCTGCGAGGCCTGGCGCAGCAGCCCCGGATTGCGCGGGGCGTCGACGTCCGGGCGGTAATAGAACGGATCGGTGTTCGACGCCAGCTGCACGCCGAAATACCCGTCCCGGCCACTGCCAGGATCGAGGCGACCCCCGCGCAGGGCGAGGAGCGCGTGGGCGAGCTCGTTGCTCTGGGCGTTGTCGATCAGGTCCCCGCCCTGGATGACCAGTTGAGGAGTGAGCGCGCGCACGGCGTTCGCCGCGCCCGCGAGCACCTGCGCGGTCAGCGCCTCCTGCGGGCGAAACGTCGACTGAAACGGTGGACCCAGCCGATCCAGGAAGGTGACGCGAGCCGGTGAGGAGGCGTCGAGCACATGTGCATCGGTGATGTGGGCGAGCGTGACGGCGGGGGTGGCGCCGGGCGCGGCCGGGGCGGCCGGGCCGAGCTCGGTGCGCGCCACCATCGCTTCCCCGGCGGCTGGGCGCAACTGGCCGTCTCCGGCGGGATCTGACCACGTCGTCGCCAATGTCGAGCCGGAGGCAGCGGGCTGCCTTCCACCGGCCCCACCACAGCCCGCCGTGCCCAGGACCAGGCCGCCGGCGCCGGCGAGCGCCTCACCGAGCAAGCGCCGACGCGTCATCCTCATGCCGACAGCCCCGCGATCACCGACTCCCGGCCCGCCTGACGCGCCACCCACAGAACCGCCAGGGCCGCCGCCGCCAGGAGCCCGGCGACCGTGACGAGCACCTCGGCGCCGGTCGCGCCAAGCGGCAGAGTCGCGTAGTTGACGGCGAGCCGCGAGAGCGCGGGACCGAACACGAAGCGTTCGAGCGCCACGCCGACAACGGCCGCCGGGATGACGAGCGCCAGCGTCGCACCGACCAGCAGCCGGCGGACGGCGCCGGATCCCCCACCGACCGCGCGCAGCACGGCCACGGTCCGCCGCCGCTCCTGCACGGTCAGAGCGCATGACTGGATGAGCGCGTAGAGACAGACGAGGCCGTCCACGACGGCGACGGCCCGCAGGATCGCGCGGAGGACCGCCACCAGCGGGCCGCCCCGATCCGTCGCGCCGGCCGCGACCGCCGGCTGAGCCCCCAGTGCGGCGAGCGCCGCGACCACGCGGCCCTGATCGGCGCCCGGGGTCAGGACGACCGCCAACTGCGACGGTGCCGTCGGATCCGCGCGCAGAAGCGCGGCGGCGGGCACGTAGGCCACGCGACCCTCCTGGGCAAGCGAGCTGACGACGCCGGCAACGCGCAGGCGCAGCTCACGCCCGTTGGGTAGTGCCACCGCCATCATCTGTCCCGGCCCCAGTCCCAGCGCCTCGGCAAGGCCCTCCCCCACCTCCGCCTGTCGAGTGCCCCGCAGCCGCCGGCCCGCAAGGAGCGGGGGCGCCTCGAAGCGGGTGTGGTCGCCGGGATAGGCGATCACGTCAATGGTCTCGCCGAGCGAGAACGAATCGACCGCCTCGAGCTCGTAGCGCGGCGCCACCGCCTCCACCCCGGGGATCCGGCGCACCCGGGAGGCCGAGGACCGGGGCAGTGTCGCGGTCAGCTGGTAGCGCTTGCCCAGAGCCGCCGGATCGGTCTCGAGCGCGCTGAGCGCCGAGGCCAGCGAGAGCATCAGCAAGACGAACCCGGCTGAGAGGCCGAGCGTGATCACCGTGGCCACGAGTCGCACTCGCCGCGCGCCGACCAGCCGCACTCCGAGGAGCCCGAGTCCACCGACGCGGCGCGCAGCAGGGCCCGTGAGCCGGCGGACGGCGTGGAGCCGGGGGCGGCGGGCGCGGGGGCGGCGGGCGACATCGCCACCCCGCAACAGGTTGACGACCGGCTGGCGGCCGGCGCGCCACGCGGGCCACGCGACCCCGGCAACCGGGAGCCCCACCGCGGCGATCCAGCACAGGGCCAGCGGCGCCACCAGCCCGGCGCCCGGCGCGGGCTCGTTGAGCAGCGTCAGGAGGCGCTGCGCCGGCGCGTAGACGGCGACCGCGCCAGCAGCGCAGCCGATCGTCGCCGCGGGCGCGGCCACCAGAGCCGCCTCGAGCGCGTTGGCGAGCGTGATGTAGCCGCCGGAGGCGCCCACCGCGCGCTCGACGCCGATGGCCCCGAGGCGACGCTGCACCTCAGCTCGTGCTGACGCAGCAAGCATCACCCCGGCTGTCACGAGCGCGATCAGCGAGAGCGCGACCAGCAGGTCGATCACGATCCCCGCCGCCTGATCGAGCAGCACGCGCACGCCGGAGCGTGTCGCGAAGCGCAGGTTGCGCAGGCCGAAGCTGGTCTCGCGAGCCTGAACCAGGACTTCGTTGAGGAACGCCGGATTGCGGAGCCAGACCTCGGCGTAGTTGACGCGAGCGTCGTTGTCGCGGTCGACGCCGGCGCCATCGTCCGCGGGCGCGCGCGAGACGTAGAACCGCGGCTTGGCGAGCGGAAAGCCGACGTTGTCCGGGGCCTGCACGAGCCCGACGACGCGCAGCGGCCCCAGTCCGCCGACATCGAACTCGCTGCCCAGACGGACATTCCACGCCTCGGCGAACGCCTGCTCGAGCATCACCTCACGCGCTCCCGGCCTCAGGTTGCGTCCCGCGACCACGGCGTACCCGCGCCGCCCCGCGGGTGCCACGACCTCGGCGACGGCGTCCTGCCGGTACCGCGCCCCGTATGAGATGGATGCGTTGTCGAGCTCCAGGCGCGTGGCCTCGGCGCCGACATCCGGGAGCGCGCGGATTCGCTGCACCACCGTCGACGTCGGCTGGGGATTGAAGCGGACGATCAGGTCCGGCAGGTCGGCGGCCCGTGCCGAACGCTGGAACCCCAGGCCCAGGCCGTCGGCGACGACGACCGCCGCCGAGAGCATCGCCGCCGAGAGCGCGATGCCCAGCGCGGTGGCGATGACGCGGCGACGGCGCGCCCGCAAGCCCCGCCGTGCCTCCGCAAGCGCGGATGCCACGCCGACGGCGGATGCCACGCCCGCGGTCACGCCCGTCTGACGCGGCGGATGGCCGGCACCGCGGGCTCAGCGGGCTCAGCTGGCTCAGCGGGGGCCGTGGCGGTGGTCAACCGCCCATCGCTGAGGCGCAAGACGCGGTCGGCGATCCCGGCGGCGTCAGGCTCATGGGTGACGATCACCACCGCCCGGTCTCGCAAACCTCGCAGCAGGTCGAGCACGGCGGCGCCGCTGACCGCGTCGAGGCTGCCGGTCGGCTCATCGGCGAGGACGAGCTCCGGCTCGTTGACGAGCGCGCGCGCAAGCGCGAACCGCTGCTGTTCGCCGCCGGACAGCTCGTGTGGCAGGTGGTCGGCCACGTCGGTCAATCCCAGCTCTTCGACGAGCCGCACGGCCCGCCGGGCGCCACCCCGCGGTGCGCCCGGCAGCCGGGTCGGCAGGAGCACGTTCTCCAGACCGCTGCACTCCTCGATCAGCTGGAACTGCTGAAAGACGAAGCCGATGTGGTGAAGACGCACCCGGGCGAGTGCCCGCGCGCTGCGGCCCGTCAGCCGCTCGCCGGCGATCTCGATCTCGCCGCCGTCCGGCCGGTCGAGACCGCCCAGGAGGTGCAGCAACGTCGACTTGCCACTTCCGGAGCGACCGAGCACGGCCACCACCTCACCCGCGTCCACGGCCAGCGACACCCCATCGAGCACCTGCCGGTGGGCCCGGCCGGAGCCGACCGTCTTGGTCAAGCCGGAGGCGTGCAGTACGGCCACGCCTTCAACGTAGCGGCCCACCCTTTCGGAGGAAGTGGGGACCGCGCATGAGGCCGAGGCTCACCGGGACGGCATTTGGGCCACGCGGAAGCCGGCATCGGAGATAGGACCGAAGATTTGCGCCGGTCAGCCTGCAGCGGAGCAGCGGAGGTGCAACTCTGTAGGCGGATGGCTGACAGCAACGGCATCTCGCGCATCGCCGTGATTGGGGCGGGCTTCATGGGCTCAGGGATCGCGGAGTCAGCGGCTGCCTCCGGCATCGACGTCACCGTCTTTGAGCCGGAGCGCGCGCCGTTGCAGCGGTCGCGCGAGCGGCTGGCCGTGTCGGTCGACCGGGCGCAGTCCCGCGGCAAGCTCACCGCCGAGGCCGCGGCCTCGCTCATCGACCGGGTTGCCTACACGACGGACCTCGGCGACCTCGCCGGCGTCGATGCGGTGCTGGAGGCGGTGACCGAGGACCCCCGGGTCAAGGGCCGGCTCTTCGCCCAACTCGACGAGCAGCTCCAGGACGCCCGGTTCTTGGCCTCCAACACGTCGTCGATCCCGATCGCCGAGCTCGCCTCCTGGACCCAGCGTCCCGAGCGGGTGCTGGGGTTGCACTTCTTCTCCCCGGTCCCGGTCATGAAGCTCGTCGAGGTCGTCATCGGCCTGCAGACCCAGCCGGAGACCGTCGCCACCGCCGAGGCGTTCGCCACCGGCATCGGCAAGCGGCCGATCCGCACCAAGGACCGCTCCGGCTTCATCGTCAACATGCTGCTGGTCCCGTACCTGATGGCGGCCGTCCGGATGTACGAGGACGGCTTCGCCAGCCGCGAGGACATCGACGAGGGCATGCGCCTCGGCTGCGGGCACCCCATGGGCCCCCTGACCCTCTGCGACTTCATCGGCCTCGACGTGCTCTACGCCGTCTGCGACTCGCTGTACGAGGAGTTCAAGCGCCCCGAGTACGCGCCACCCCCGCTGCTCAAGCGCATGGTCGTCTCCGGGCAGCACGGGCGCAAGGCCGGCCGTGGCTTCTACGAGTACTCCTGACGGTCAGAGGGGCCTGCGCGGGTTGCTGCGTTTGGCGTGAGCGACTGCGTGGGTGTCTGCTTGTGGCGTGTGTTGCGCCGTTTTCTTGCCCATCGTGACGGGCGGCGAGTCCGGGCCGGAGAAATGCCGCCGCCGGCCCGCCGCGGCCGGCCGCTCCCGGGCCTATGTGGCGGTTGCCAAACGGCGCTAAAGAATCCCTGAGGTGCGGTCGATACTGCCCCGGGGCGTCAGCGACCGACTTCCCCGCTCAGAGCCGCAGGCCGAGGATCGGCAGGGCTCTGGGGCCTTTGCAGAACATCAAAAGTGGGTGAGATGGCTACTACCGAACGTGCCGATCGGCTCTCCGCCGATGAGGCGCTCGAGCTTTGGCGTGCCTATAGGCGGACCGGCGACCCCGGCCTGCGTGACCGGCTGGTGTTGACGTTCGCACCGATGGTCAAGTACATCGTCTACCGCAAGGTTCGGGAGATCCCGGCACGGTGCGAGGTCGACGACTTCATCTCCTGCGGGTTGGAGGCGCTGATCCGCTCCATCGACCGCTATGACCCGGACAAGGGCGCCACGCTCGAGCAGTTCGCGTGGACGCGCATCCACGGGGCGGTGCTCGACGAGCTGCGGCGCAACGACTGGGCGCCCCGCTCGCTGCGACGGTGGGACCGGGAGATCGGCAAGGCGCAGGAGAACTTCTTTCGCCTCTACGGCCGCCGGCCCACGCGGGCGGAGTTGGCCGACGCCCTCGGCGTCACTCCCAACGAGCTGAAAACGCGCCAGGATGAGATCTCCCAGGCCCAGGTCGGCTCACTCAACGCTCTGATCAGCGGCGAGGACGACACGGCCACCGAGCGCATCGACACCCTGTGCAGCCAGGACGCGAAGACCGACCCCGAGGCATCGGCGCTGACCGCCGCGGCCAAGGAGCGGTTCCGTCAGGCGTTTGAGTGCCTCGCTCCCCGGGAGCGCAAGATCGCGGTGCTCCTCTACGTGTATAACCTCACGCTGCGCGAGATCGGCGAGATCCTCGGCGTGACCGAGAGCCGCATCTGCCAGCTGCACGCGCAGATCCTCAAGACGCTGCGCGCCCACCTGGCCTCCGACGAGCAGCTGTTCAGCTTCGTCGCGTAGGCGTCGCCGGCGGGTCTCAGCTCGCCGGCGAAGTGCGGTTGACGGCCGTCCCAGGCGTGCTCTGCGGGCCGGGGTCAGCCTTCAGCGGCGCCGGGATGTCCGGCAGCGAGGCACTCGCGGCGTGCGCCGCCGCCTCGTTCTCGCGCTTGACCTCGAGCCAGATCTCCTCGCGGTAGACGCGCACCGAGCGCGGCGCCTCGATCCCGAGGCGCACGGTCTGGCCTGAGACCTCCAGGACCGAGACGAACACGTCGTCTCCCAGCACGATCCGCTCCCCGCGCCGGCGGGTGATGTTGAGCATCAGGTGCCCGCGGGATCCTGCGCGGTGCGCGCGCTCAGGACCTCGGCGAACAGCGGCGCGCGCAGGTCGCAGCCGGGCGCCTGGTTGATGATCTGATGGCCCCGGCCGTTCCGGATGAGGATCGGAGCCTTCTGGTTGGCGGTGAAGTCCGACAGCTGGGGACCGGACACGACCGTGACGTAGACGTCGACGGGGGTGCTGTCGTCCAGCCCCAACCGGTCGGCGTCCTCGTCGGTGAGCTCGACCTGGTAGTTGGAGAAGTACCGGTGCGGGTCGGTCACGGGCAGCGAGAGGGCTGGATCATCGATGCAATGCAACCACACGATTGGATTGCCCGGGTCGCTCGTCAGCAGCGCGTACCGCGACCCGCCCAGGCCGATCAACCCGTCAGGGAACTCGATCACGGTCTCAGGGTCGATCTCCACGTGCCCGAAGCGCGTGCTCTCGATAGCCAATGCCACGCGAATCTCCTAGGTGAGGAAGTCCATCAACGAAGACTGAACGATATTCGCACCGGCGCGCAACGCCGCTGTGAATGCCGCTTGCTCGTTGGAATAGGCGGTCATCGTGGCCGCCATATTGGCATCCTCGGTGTTGGAGAGTGCCGCGGTATCGCTCGTCTGAAGGTCCTGGATCCGTGTCGACGCCAGCGTCAGGCGGTTCTCGGCGGCCCCCACGGTCGCCTGGAGCCCCTCGAGCGTGTTGAGGCTGTTCTGCAGATTGTTGAGCTGGTTGCTCTGCAGATCGGCGACGCTCGCCGACGTGCCGCTGGTCAGGTCGGAGGAGATCGTCCGGAGCGCGTCCAGCAGCTTGCCGTCGCCTGAGCCCTGCCCGCTGCCGAGGAGCTGCGAGATGTCGGCGTTGACCTGCAACGACGAGTTGGGGCCGATTTCCCGGGTGACCGCGCTGCTGTTTCCCTGGTAGACGTCGCCGGTGGCGCTCGAGTACGGGGCCGTGCCGGTCGCGGTGCCGGAGAAGATGTACTGACCGTTGTACTGGGTGTTGGCCTCCTGCTTGATCGCGTCGGTCAGCTGGTTGACCTCGGAGGCGGTGGCGGCCAGATCCGACGGCGACTCCGCCCCGTTCGACGCCTGGACGACGAGCGCCTGCACGCGCTGGAGCATGCTGCTCACGTTGGTGAGCGACGACGTCGCCGCCTGGGTCCAGGCGGTCCCGTCGGTGACGTTGTTGGTGTAGGTCGACAGGCCGGCGAGGTCGGTGTTGAGCTGGACCGCGAGGCTGGCGCCGTAGGGGTTGTCCGACGGCTGGTTGATGCTCTTGCCGGTCGACAGCTCCTCCTGGGTCGTGGCGAGCTGGTCCTGGATGGAGTTGATGTTCCCCAGCACCTGCTGGGTGGTCATCTGGGTGGTGATCCGGCCGACGAACATGCCTACAGCCCTGATCCGGCGGTGTTGATCAAGCTGTTGAGCACGGTGTTGATGGTGTTCATCACCCGCGCCGAGGCCTGATAGGCCTGCTGATACTGGATCAGGTTGGTCATCTCCTCGTCCAGCGACACGCCGGAGACGCTCTGTCGCTGGTTGCCGATGGCAGTGAGGAGCGACTGGGCAGTCGACTGGGTGCTCTGCGCCGCCTGGACTCCGTTGCCGATCTGGGCGACGAACGCCGCGTATGACTGGTCGGCGCTGCCGCCGCTCAGGTTGGCGACGCTCTGGGCCAGGTCTGCGCCGGAGGTGCTGGAGCTCGAGGTCTGAATCGTGGAAGCGGTCGCCGAGACGGCGATCGTCGACGCCGACGTCCCGCTGAAGAACGGGTTGGACGGCTGCAGCGCGTTGACCGAGCTGATCACCTCGGACGCGACGTTGTCCAGGGAGGAGACGTCCTGGCCGATCGGACCGCTGGAGGAGGACAGGTTGAGCAGCGCACCGAGCTGGCCGCCGGCCGCCGAGGTCAGCGTCTGGGGCCACGTGACGGTGGTGCCGTTGATGAGCGGCGTTGCGGCATCGCCGAAGTTGACGGTGACCGATCCATTGCTCTGGTTGGTGACGGAGACCTGCGCCAGCCCGGACAGGTCGTCGAGCAGCTGGTCGCGCTGGTCGAGCAGGGTGTTGGGGGTCTGGCCGGCTGATGTGGCCGCCGCGATCTGCCCGTTGAGCGTCGCGATCTGGCTGGCGTCCTGCTGCACCTGGCCGGTGGCGCCCGTGAGGGTGGCGTACTGCTGGCCGGCCTGGGACTGCACCGTCGACATCTGCGAGGAGACGGAGTTGAACGTCTGGGCCAGCGTCTGGCCGGCATTGATCACCGCCTCCTGCGCCGCCTGGCTCGTCGGATCGTTGGCCAGGGACGACCACGAGCTCCAGAACGCCGACAGCTGGCTCTGCAGGCCGTTGGTCGAGGGCTCGTTGACCGCCGTCTGGACCTGCTGCAGCTGGGTGGCGTTGGTGTTGGCGTTGCTCGTGCTGGTGTTCTGGGCCCGGTACTGGATATCCAGGAACTGGTCGCGCATCCGGCTGATGGAGGCGATGTCGACCCCGGTGCCGAGCTGGGTGCCGGCGCCCTGCTGGTTGACCGCCGAGATCGTCATCGGAGCGTTCTCTCCGGTGTTGACGACCTGCCGGGTGTAGCCCGGCGTGTTGGCGTTGGAGATGTTCTCGCCGGTTGTGTCGATGGCGGCCTGGCTGGCCTGCAGCCCGCTCAGCGCCGTCTGGAGCCCGGTGAAGGTGGGGATCGACATCGCCGCCTAGACCTCGAGGTCGAGCACGCGGTGGCGGCTGGTGAACCGCGGGGCGGCCATCCGGTTGTGATCGCCGGCGGAGTCATAGCCCAGGTGCCGGTCACTGTCGGCCAGGCGCAGCAGGTGGTCGAGGAACGCGAGCTCCTGGTTCATCAGCGCCCGGTTGACGTGATGCTCGCGCTGGATCTCCTCCAGCATCCCGCGCAGCTCGGCGCTGCGCGCGTGGGCCTCCCCGGCGCGGTCACGATCGATGACCGCTTCCAACATCCCGATCGTCACCGCCGTTGGGGTCACCCCCAAACGGGCGCCGGCGCGCTCCAGCAGGCGAGCGCGATCGCGCTCGATCAGAGCCCGGCGCTGGAGCTCGGCCTGCAACAGCCCGGTGAGCGCAACGACGTTCTGGACGTCGCGGTTGCGGATCGCCGCCCCCTGGTCCAGAACGATCTGGAGCAGCCGGCGGGCAGATACCAGCTGGGCCTCCAGGTGGGCGATGACGTCATTGGTCAACGCCATGTCGTGATGGTCGGTCAGCTCGAGCACGCTCATTTGCCGGTGGGCGCCCCCAGCGCCGGATCGATCGACCGGGCGATCTCCATGGCGATGCCGGTCCCGCCCGTGGACATGACGCTGGAGGTCAGCGCCTGGGGCAGAAGCGACGCGTAGGCGCCGAGGCCGGAGCCGGAGCCGCTCAGACCCCCGCTGGAACCAGAGGCGTCGGAACCGTCGGAACCGTCGCTGGAGCCGTCCAGCCCGGGCACGGTCGCGGTCATCTGCGTCACGAGCTGGTTGACCAGGATGTCCTCGAAGGCGAGGCCTTCCTGGTAGGCGTTCTTGGCCGCCTGGTTGCCGTTGCGGACGGACGCCGGCTCGAGCGCCGGGTCGATCGGCGGGAGGGTCGTCGCCGAAAGCGACGAACCGAGGCTGGATGAGGAGAGGGCGCTCACTTCTTGATCTGGTCGGCGATCTGCAGCATCTGGTCCTGATAGTTGATCGCCTGGCTGGACATCTGGTAGTTGCGCTCAGCGCCGATCATGTCGCTCATCGCTTGCCCCATGTCGACGTTGGACCCCTCCAGGGCACCCTGCTGGAGCGTGGACCCGGTCGCCGGGCGGGTCGCTCCACTGCCGGCGGTCACGCTGAACAGGCTGGTGCCGTCAGGCTGAAGCTGACTGGGCGCCGGGACGTCGACGATGGCGATCCTGCCCAGCGTCCGGGTGCCGGTGGTGACGGTGCCGTTGGCCGCGATGCGGAGGTCGGTGGTGTTGACACCCTTGGGGACCGTCACCGGCGGAACGAGGGGGTCGCCGGACTGGTCGGTGATCTGTCCCTGAGCATCGACCTGCAGCGACCCGTTGCGGGTCAGGCCGACCGTCCCATCGCTGCGGCGCACCTGCAGATAGCCCGGGCCGTTGATCGCGACGTCGAGCGGGTTGCCGGTGCTCTGCAGCGCCCCCTGGGCCTGGCTGCGGCCGACGATCGACGAGGCCGCGCCGGTGCCGGTGGCGATGGTGGTGCCGCTGGCCGAGCCGGCGCCGCTGTACAGCAGGTCCTGGAAGCCGACCTGCGCGGCTTGATATCCGGGCGTGTTGAGGTTCGCCAGATCGTTGGAGATGGCGTCGAACTGGTTTTGCTGAGCCTCCATTCCCGAGGCGGCGGCATAGAGTCCTTGGAGCATCTGGATACCTCAGGAGAGGGAGGGCACGCTGGTCGCGTCCTGCTGCAGCGTCTGGTCGATGGACTGAATCGCGCTCTGGCCGGCCTGGTAGGCGCGGAGGGAGGCGATCATGTCGGTCATGGTCTGGACGGGGTCGACGCCGGACTGGTTGAGCTGACCCTGTTGCACGACCCCTGTCGCGCGCCCGGCGGCGGTCCCGGTCAACAGGGTGTTGCCCTGGGCGCTCGGATTGTTGACGTTGAAGACGCCGATCAGCGTGGGATCGACGGTGCCCTTCGCGTTCACCGCGATCGGCTGCCCGCTCTGACCGAGCACCGTGTCTCCGTTGGCATCCACGAGCTGATCGCGGCTGTTGGACTGAAACTGGCCGTCGCGCGTGTAGCGCGCGCCGGACGCGGTGCGCACGGCGAAGTACCCCTGACCGGAGATGCCGAAGTCCAGCGGCTGCCCCGTCTGCTGAAGCGGCGTGGGGTTGGTCTCAGTCACGACCTTGTCGATCCTGACCCCGGTGTTCAGCGCGCCGATCGGCTGTCCGGTGGAGGTGTTGGCCAGCAGCAGCGAGCCGAAGCTCTGCTGCTCGGCCTCCTGGGGCGCATAGCCGGGGGTGGATGCGTTTGACAGATTGTTTGCGAGCTGGTTCTGGCGCACCTGCTCGGCGAGCATTCCAGACGCGGCGATGTAGAGACCGGGATCCATCGAACCTGTGATCGACCGTCGTTCATGATTTCTTGAGTTCATGCAGCCGTTAGCCATCGACCCTCGGATCCTGCGCACGCTCCTTGGCCCGGAGATCAACGTCATCCCGGGCCGAGCGCTCATGGCTCGGGTCGTCGTCGCCGACGGGGGCGGTCGCGGGTCGCTGAGCATCGCTGGGTTCCTGCTCGAAGCCGAACTGCCCCCGGATGTGCGAACCGGGCAGGATCTACGGTTGATCGTCCGCGACGTCACCCCGGAGCGCGTCCTGCTCAGCCTGTCCGACGAGCACCAGGCGCCGCCGCAGCCCGCGGTGCCGACTCCGCCGCCGCCCGTGCCGGTGCCGTTGCCGGGCGGTGGCGCCGTGACGGTGACCGAGCGGGACGCCGGTGGCGCGGGGAGTCGTTCGCCGGAGGCGCACAGCCTGACGCTGCGCTATGAGGCACCGGAGCTGGGGAGCGTCGACCTGAGCTTCCAGCTGGACCCGGGCGCGCTGCGCCTGGGCGTGACCGTGGCGCCCGGAGCATCGCTCGAGCTGGCCCGGGCCGACGCCGACACGCTCCGCCAGGCGCTTGCGGACGTGCTCCAGCGGGCCGTCGCGGTGACGGTCACGCCGCGGCGACAACCCGTTGACCTCTATGCCTGAGCCTCCGCGGCGCCGGCAGGCCAGCGCCCTCCACTACAAGCCCGGTGACGCCGCCCCCCGGGTCGTGGCCGGTGGCAGCGGCCTCGTCGCCGAGCGCATCATCGCGGCCGCGCGCGAGGCGGGGGTGCCGGTGCGCGAGGACCCGGCGCTGGCACAGGCGCTCGCGGCGCTGGATCTCGGCAGTGCGGTCCCCGAGGCGATGTGGAAGGCGGTTGCCGAGGCGCTCGCCTGGGCCTACCGGCTCGACGCCGAGCTCGCCCGGCGCAAGGCGAGGGACATCCAAGCGCCGGACTGAGACTCGCACTCAACTTTTCGTCCACGGGCGCCGATGACGGCCTTGCTCCCTCGACAAGGACTTCCCCATGGCTCTTCGCCTGACCGGCACATCCCTCCAGTCCAATGCGGCGGCAGCCCCGGCACCGCTGTCGGTCGACGCCCTCACGCTCCAGGCGCAGACCGCACTCCATCGTGGCGACCTCGACAGCTTCTCCGCCCTGCTGGCACAGGTCGACAAGCTGCCGGAACGGCCACGCCGCACGCAGGCCCGCCTGGTGTTGATCAACACGGCCCTGCGGGCGACCGCCGAGGCGTCGGAGGGTCTGGCCACCCGCATCTTCGTCACCGTCGGCGAGCTCGCCCTGAGGATGCTCGAGGACGAGCCGAGCGATCCGGTCGTACTCAACCTCGCCGGCGTCGCCTGCTATGAGCTCTGGAGCCTCGACGCCGCCCAGTCTCTGTTCCGGGCGGCGCGGAGGCTCGATCCGGGCCTCGCCGACGCCGAGCGCAACCTCGCCGAGGTGGGCCGCCGCAAGCGATCCGGCCACCGCCGCACGCGTCCGCTGCACGCCGCCCTGCCCGGCTTGGCAAGGCGGGCGCAGTCGGTGGCACGGCGGGCGCGGCCGGCGACCGGGCTGACGCTCAGCCTGTGCATGATCGTCCGCAACGAGGAGCAGATGCTGCCGCGCTGTCTGGCGGCGGCGGCCCCGGCGGTCGACGAGATCGTGATCGTCGACACCGGCTCCACCGACGCGACGGTCGAGATCGCCCGCTCGTTCGGCGCCACCGTGGTCGAGCATGAGTGGACCGGCTCGTTCTCCGAAGCCCGGAACATCTCCTTCGAAGCGGCGACCGGCGACTGGCTGCTGTACCTCGACGCCGACGAGATCCTGGTCGCCGACGACACGGAGCGGCTGCGGGCGCTCACCGGCCAGACCTGGCGCGAGGCCTTCTACCTGGTGGAGACGAGTTACATCGGCGAGCTCGGCGACGGGCTGGCCGTCACCAACAACGCCCTGCGCGTGTTCCGCAACCGGCCGGAGTATCGGTTCAAGGACCGCCTGCACGAGCAGATCGCGCACACGCTGCCGACCTACCTGCCGGGCTGCGTGGAGCAGACCCCCGTGCGCGTCGAGCACTACGGCTACCTGGGATCGTTCCGCGAGGCGAAGGAGAAGTCCCAGCGCAACGTCGAGCTGCTGCGCCGCCAGGCGACCGAGTCGGCGCCGACGCCGTTCCTCCACTTCAACCTCGGATCGGAGTACGCCGCGGCCGGCGATCCCGCCAGCGCCGTGACCGAGCTCGAACGCGCGCGCACGATGTTGGAGCAGGTTGGCAACCTCGGTGCCTGCGAGTACGCCCCGGCGCTGGTCAGCCGCCTGGTGACGGTCCTGCGCCTGACCGGCCGGTTCAGCCAGGCGCACGCGGCGGCCGAACGGGGGCTTGACCTCTTCCCGGATCTGACGGATCTCGTCCTCGCCGAGGGGCGCATCGCCCGGGCGCAGGGGGACGACGAGGAGGCGGTGCGCCTCTTCCATCGGTGCATCGAGCTCGGCGACGCGCCGGCTCGCTATGGAGCGATGGTGGGCGGCGGAACATTCCTACCGCGCCTGGCCCTGGCCGAGCTGGAGCTGGACCACGGCGACGCCTCCGCCGCCCGGACAACGCTCCGGTGGTGCGTCGAGCATCATCCGCAATTCCTGGCCGTCGCCGGGCCGTATGCGACGGCGATGCTCCGCGACGGCGTCCCCCCCGCGGGGGTCGTCAGCGAGCTCCACCGCCTCGACAGCCTTCCCGCGACGGTGCGGATCACGGTCGCCGGCGTGCTGCGGGAGGCCGGAGCGGTGGACGTGGCCGAGGAGCAGTACCGGCTCGCGCTGGACGCTTCCCCCCGCAACGGCCGAGCCCGGACGACCCTGGCCGAGATGCTGCTGGACCGGGGCGCCTGGGACGCGGCCGCCGCGTGCGCCCAGGACGTGCCGGCCGAGGACCCGTTCGCGGCCCTGGCGCGCCGCATCGTCCTCTGCGGCCTGGTGGGGCGGGCCCCGGAGCACGACGTCGACGCCGCCCTCCGGGACGCCGTCGCCGCGGGCGTCCCGAGCGCCGAGCTCCGGGTCTTCCAAGCCTGGGCGGCGATGACCGCGGGTGGTGACGTGGTGGAGGACCTGCCGGTGGCCGGGGTTCCGCTGTTGGGCGTCATCCTCGCCACGCTCCTGCACGGCGGCGACACTGATCGCTTCGCCGTCCTGCTGCCCGCCCTCGAGCGCTCGCAGCTGCCGCGTCGCGAGCAGCGCGAGCTGCTCGCCGAGATGTACCTGTCCCATGGAATGCTGGCCCAGGCCGCGCAGGAGTGGATGGCCGTGTGCTCCGAGCAGCCCGACGTGCGCTCGCTGGTGGGGCTGGCCCACGTGGCCGAACGCCACGGCATGACCGAGGACGCGGTCACCTTCGCGACGGGCGCACTGGAGCTGGATCCCGGCTCGGTACCGGCCCGCGAGCTGCTGACACGCCACGCCGCCCCGGTGGGATCTGGGGTCTAAGGACTGGGCAGTGCTTTTGGACAGATAGATGAGGTCGCTCAAGTCCGCGCGATGCGTGCACGATTACGCAGATCAGACCCGGTGCCGCCGGTCCCGGCGGCAGCCAGCTGTGACGAATCCCACGAGCGAGCCCATGAACCTCCAGTCAGACCACATCCGCAAGACCGGATCGCCAACCCGTGCCGTGGCCGGCCGGCCCGGGCGCCCGGCCGAGCGTTACACGGCGGCCGGGCGGCCGGCGGAGCCGCCTCCGGCGGAGGCGATTCCGGCCTCCCCCCCAGCCGAGGTGCTCGACGCGATCGGCGCCGCCGCAGACGCCTATGACCGGCTGAAGACCTCCGGGCGGCATCTGCACTTCGAAACCGACCCGGTCACGGGCAAGCTGACCATCCAGGTCCTCGACGACGAGGGCCATCTGCTCACCACCCTGCCGCCGAGCAAGGTGCTGGACCTGGCCGACGGCGCACCACTGGACTGACCCCACTCCACAAGGAATCTCAAGACGCCATGTCGACCAGCTCAGTCTCATCCTCCACCTCGGGCACGAGCCAGACGGGGTACCTGCTGTCCCAGTTGGGCGCGGGCAGCACGATGCAGATCACCGGCCTCGCCTCCGGTCTGAACACCAATCAGATCATCCAGGAGGAGATGGCGATCTATCAGCAGCCGGTCACCAATCTCCAGAACCAGCAGTCCGGCGTCACGGCGATGAACACCCGGCTGACGAGCATTCAGTCAGAGCTTCAGACGCTCGCCAGCGACGCCCAGGCACTCTCCGGTTCAAGCTTGTTCGGCACCTCGCAGCAGGTCACCTCCACCAGTCCCACGCTCATCTCCGCCACCGCCACCAGCTCAGGCGCCGGCGCCGTGGTGGGCGGATACCAGGTCGGCGTCAACACGCTGGCGAGCTCCGCGCAGCGGACCTTCACGTTCACGAGCCCCTCGGCGGCGGATACGGTCACCATCGACGGGCAGTCCGTCTCACTGTCGGCGGGCGCGGCGCCACAGGATCTCGCCAACGCGGTCAACGCCAACAACAAGATGGACGTATGGGCGGCGGTGACGAGTTCCGGCAACCTCGTCTTCTCCGACCGTGCGACCGGGCAGCAGACCGGCAGCTACATCCAGGTGAGCGATACCGCCGGCGCGCTGACCGAGCAGCCGCTCCTGGCCAACGCCGGCCAGAACGCCAGCTACACCCTCAACAACAATACGTACACCTCCGCGTCCAACACGGTCACGAACGCGATACCGGGCGTCACCATGACCTTCAACGGCGTCACTCCCACAGGGGCGCCGGCGACGATCAACGTCGCCCCCCCTGCCGTCTCGAGCTCCAACATCGAGACGGCGCTCAACACCTTCGTCAGCCAATACAACAAGGTGATCGGCGACATCCAGACGCAGCTCTCCACGCAGCCGTCGAGCTCGGACCCCACCGTGGGGACGCTGTACAACGACAGCGAGCTGTCCAATCTGCTGACATCGATGCGCTCGATGATGTACACGCCGGGCGGCGGGCTCCCGACCGGGATGGCGACGATGATCGACATCGGCGTCAGCACCGGCGCCACGACGGGCACCGGCGCGGTGTCACAGTCGGCGCTGGCCGGCGACCTGACACTGAACGCCAGCACATTCGAGAGCGCGCTGCAGTCCAATCCCTCCGGCGTCCAGTCGGTGCTCAACAGCTGGTCGATCAGCTTCAGCAGCCTGGTCAACAACGAAGCGGCGCCGGGCGCGTCCATCGATCAACGCATCCAGGCCGACAACATGCAGGTCACTCAGCTGGGCGGCCAGATCTCGAGCATGCAATCGGCGCTGACAGACAAGCAGAACATGCTCGTGCAGCAGTTCGCGCAGCTGGAGTCGGCCCTGTCCACCAATCAGTCGACGGCGAGCTGGCTCACCAGCCAGATCGCGTCGCTGCCGGGCGCCTGAGCAACTGACTCTCGTCGACTCGTCATCGTGTCGAGTCGCCCTCAAAAATCACGGGTTGCGGCCGATGACACGCTCATGAGCGAAGCGACCAGTTCAATCACCCCCGCCCCTGCGGCGATTCCGGTAGCCCCACGTGCGCCGCACTCTGCCGGCGTCCTGCACAGCCTCAAGCACATCGGCCTGCGCGGTCGCATCCTTGGCCTCGCCATCGGCCTGATGGCGCTCGGCGCCCTCTGCGGCGCCGTCGCACTGAGCGGGCTGCTCAACGAGAAGAGCAAGGTCACCACCGTCTCCACCGCCTTCAAGGACTTCCGCACCGAGCGCAATGCCTACGAGGGCTGGCTGACCGCCGACGACCAGATGAACATGTACGCCGCGCTGGCCGTGCTGGCGGAGCCCTCGCAGCGCCGGCTCGCAGCCGCCACGTGGGCTCAGGTGGTTCAGGGCCACGCCCAGGCGGTTGGGCAGCTCGGTTGGCTTCAGTTGCACGCCGCCGACGCGGCCATCCGCAGCGCCGCCGCCACGACGCTCGGCGACGTCAACGCGTACTACTCCTACACCCTCCAGATGCGCGCGGCGGTGGCGGCCGGCAAACCCCGCCGCGCCGTCCGGCTGGTGACCGTCTCCAATGCCCCGGCCTCGAATCGAACGCAGGCCGCCTTCAACGCGATGGGCCAGACCATCACCGCGAGCGCCGCGGCGATCAACGCGCAGGCCTCGAGCCAGGTCTCGAGCTCGGTGCAGCTCGTCATCATCGTCGCCGTCGTCGCCGTCATCCTCGGCGTGCTTCTGGCCCTCTGGCTGATGCGGTCGATCATCCGCCCGCTCGCCAAGCTCACGCGCGCCGCCGAGCGCATCGCCCAGGGAGACCTGGAGGTCAACGCCCGCGCCGAGACCGACGACGAGATCGGACGCCTGGCCACCGCGTTCCAGGGGTCGATCGCCTACCTGCACGAGATGGCCGGCATCGCCGAGGAGGTAGCCGGAGGCAACCTCGCGGTCAGCGTGCGGCCACGCTCGGAACGGGACGTCCTGGGGCAGTCGTTCCAGCGGATGCGGACCAAGCTCGCCACGACGATCGAGGACATCGCCCGCAGCTCCGCGACGGTTGGCACCGCCTCCTCGGAGATGGCACAGTCCAGCCAGCAGGCCGGGATGGCCGTCGGCGAGATCGCCAATGCCGTCGGCTCGGTCGCCGAGGGTGCCGAAACCCAGGTGCGTTCGCTCGAGCAGGCGCGAGAGTCCACCGCCGCGGTGGCCGCTGCCTCCCAGGCCTCGGCCGCCAACGCGAACGAGACCGCGGCCGCCGCCCGGCAGGCGCGGGCCGTCGCCGAAGAGGGCGCCGCGGCCGTGCGTCGGGCGTCGGACGCGATGCGCTCCGTCCAGCAGACGAGCAGCGAGATCACGGAGACGATGCAACAGCTGGGCTCGATGAGCGAGCGCATCGGCGGGATCGTCGACACGATCACCGGGATCGCCGAGCAGACGAACCTGCTCGCGCTCAACGCCGCGATCGAGGCGGCTCGTGCCGGTGAACAGGGCCGGGGCTTCGCCGTCGTTGCCGAGGAGGTCCGGAAATTGGCCGAGGAGTCCCAGACCGCAGCCGGCTCGATCGCCGGGCTGATCGCGCAGATCCAGACTGGGACCACGCGAGCGATCGACGTCGTGTCCGCCGGGGCCCGCCAGACGGAGGACGGGGTCGAGATCGTCGAACAGGCGCGCGAGTCGTTTGAGCGCATCGACACGAGCGTTCAGGACATGGACGAGCGCGTCCAGCAGATCACTGCAGCGGTCGCCGAGATCGTCGCGTCCGGAACTCAGATGCAGCAGAGCATCGAGCAGGTCCTGAGCGTCGCCGAGGCGTCGTCGGCGTCGGCCGAGCAGGTGTCGGCCACGACCGAGCAGACGAGCGCATCCGCTCAGCAGATCGCCGCCTCCGCCGGCGAGCTGGCCCACACAGCGGAGAACCTGCAGGACGTTGTCCGCCAATTCAAGCTGTCCTAACGAGGCGATCGAACAGAGATGAGCACCAACACCGCCTATTCGCCCAACGCCTACCGCGCGAACGCCGTCCTGACCGCATCGCACGGCCAACAGATCGTGATGCTGTATGACGGCGCCCGCCGGTTCCTGTATCAGTCCGCAGCGGCGATGGCCGGCCACGAGACGGTGACCGCCCACAACAAGCTCGCCCGGGCGGAGGCCATCCTCCGGCACCTGCGGGACACGCTGAACCCGGACCAGGGCGAGCTCGCGGACCGGCTGAGCTCGATCTACACGTTCTCGCTCAACCACCTGCGTCTGGGACGGATTGAGCAGGACCCGCAGAGACTGGACGACGTCAACGACCTGCTCGGCAAGTTGCGCGACTCCTGGGCGGCGGTCGCCGGGGATGACTGAGACGCCGACGCAGCCGTATGAGGAGCTCGCGGCCCTGATCGAGAAGGAGCTGGAGCTGGTGGCAGCGCGCCGCTTCGACGAGCTCGAGACGGTCACCCGCGCCCGGGCAGACCTGCAGAGCTCGCTTCCGGCCGTCCCTCCGGAGACGGCGCGCGCAGAGCTGGAGCGGTGTGCCCTCCTGCACAGGCGCGTCCACATCGAGCTTCAGCGCGTCCGTGAGGCGGTGCTCGTCGAGCTCGCCGACGTGCGCCAGGCCCAGCGGGCGGCCAAGGGATACGCCCCGATGCGGGCCGGCGGCCGGCGGGTCTCGGCCCAGGCGTGAGCCGCTGCTCTTCTGCCTAAAGAGTTTCGGCACGCGGCCGACATAAGTGGTGACCGCACGGAGCGGTCTGGAATCGCCCAAGGAGGGCCAGTGCAACGCGACCTGAACCCATGTCCCTCCTTGACACGACCCAACTCGCCCTCGAAGCCGCCATGCGCGGCTCGATGATGCGGCAGACGCTGCTGACCAACAACCTGGCCAACGCCGACACTCCCGGCTACCAGAACGAGGACGTCAACTTCCAGAGCACGCTGGCCAACGCCCTGCAGTCCGGCCAGTCCCCGGCGAGCGTGAACTTCACGCCGTACACGCAGGCCGGGACGGCGGACGCCAGCGGTAACGGCGTCAACACCGAGCAGGACTCCGCCAACCTGGCCGAGAACGGCCTGCTGTATGAGGACCTGACCGCCGTCGCCGCTCAGCGTGAGCAGATCCTGATCACCGCGATGGGACCGGCGGCATGAGCTTTTTCGACTCAATCAACATCGCCGCCAGCGGGCTGACCGCCGAGCGCGTGCGGATGGACGTCACCTCGGAGAACCTTGCCAACGCCCAGACGACCAATGCCGCCGGCGGCCAACCGTACCAGCGCCAGGAGGTCGTCCTCCAGCAGGTCGGCGGCAACGCCTTCTCCAGCACGCTCGCCGGCGCCATGGGCAGTTCGCCCACGGCCGGGGGCGTCCAGGTGGCCGGAATCGTCAACGACCCCACGCCTGACCAGCTCGTCTACGACCCGGGCCATCCGGGAGCCAACGCGCAGGGCTACGTGCGCATGCCAAATGTGAACCCGGTCACCGAGATGACCGACCTGATCGATGAATCCGACTCCTACCAGGCAGATGTGACCGCCATGAGCACCGCCAAGACGATGTACACCAAGACACTGGACCTCCTCAAATGATCCCGGCGATCTCAGGCGCTCTCGGCCCGCTGTCAAGCGAGTGGAACGTCGGATCGGTCGGCAGCCTGGGAGCCTCGGCGACCGCCGGGTCCGGCGCGGCCTCGTCCGGCGGCTTCAGCGGAGCCCTCTCCAACGCGATGAACTCGCTGGAGGCCACCCAGGCAAGTGCCACCAGCGCGGCGCAGGGCGTGGCCACCGGCCAGGTCTCAGACCCCACGCAGGCCGTCACCGCGGTCGAGAATGCGTCGCTGTCGATGGATCTCGCCGCCCAGATCCGGGACAAGCTGGTCAGCGGCGTCGACACGATCTTCGCGACCCAGGTCTAGCCGATGCCTGCGTTCATGGAGTCGGTGAAGAAGCTGTCGCCCAAGGGCTGGGCGGTGCTGGGTGGGTCGCTCGTCGCCGGCATCGCGTTCCTGATGATCGTGATGTCGATGACGTCCCAGCCGAGCTACTCGACGCTGATGGCCGGGATCGACCCGACGCAGACGGGGAAGATCGAGAGCACGCTCTCGGCCCAGGGGGTCTCCTACCAGCTCCAGAACAACGGGACGGCGATCGCCGTGCAGTCCGGACAGACCGCCCAGGCACGCGTCGCGCTGGCCACCGCCGGACTCCTCACCAACCAGCAGCCGGGCTTCTCCCTGCTCAACAGCTCGTCGCTCGGCCAGAGCAACTTCCAGCAGCAGGTCACCTATGAGCGAGCCCTCGAGGGCCAGCTGGCGTCGACGATCGACACCATCAACGGCGTTTCGTCGGCCGAGGTCAACCTGGTCCTGCCCAACAGCCAGAATCAGCTGTTCTCCAACAACACCCAGGCGGCGACCGCGTCCGTGCTGCTCGGCTCGAGCGGGTTGAGCAGCGGCCAGGTGCGTGGCATCGCGCAGCTCGTCGCCTCCAGCGTCCCCGGGCTGTCGGTGAGCAAGGTCACGATCACCGGGCCGGACGGGTCGGCGCTGTGGCCGAGCGCGAGCACCGACGGAAGCTCCGGCGGCCTCCTGTCCGCGGAGGCGGCGTCACAGAAGTACGACTCGACGATGTCCAGTCAGGTCGACGCGATGCTCGCGACGACGCTCGGGGCCGGCAAGGCCCAGGTGGTCATCAACGCCAACGTCGATGCCAACCAGGCGACGTCCGACACGCTCAGCTACGCCAAGAAGGGCGTGCCGCTGACCCAGCAGACGACGACAGAGACGCTCAAGGGCGGCAGCGGCACCGCCGCCGGCGCGGCCGGCACCGCCTCCAACATCCCGGCGTACACCGCAACCGGGACGGGCACCGGCAACTCGAACTACTCGAACAAGAGCACCAACACCACCTACGGAGTCAACAAGACGATCACGCACGCGGTCATCGCCCCGGGCGCGATCAACCAGCAGAGCGTGTCCGTGCTCGTCGACAAGTCGGTGCCGGCCGCGGAGCTGCCCGCGATCAAGGCCGCGGTCGCCAACGCGGTCGGACTCCAGGTCAAGCGCGGTGACACGCTGTCGCTCGGCCAGCTGGCGTTCGCCAAGCCGGCGGCGACGACGACCCCGACGGCCGGCGGCACCAGCTCGTACCTGAACTACGCCAAGTACGGCGTGGCCGGCCTCGGCTCCATCATCTTCCTCGTGTTCGCGGGCCGGCTGCTGCGCCGTCGCGAGCGCGAGAACTTCGCCGGCCAGCCGACCTGGCTGCGCGAGCTCGAGGCGCCGCGGACGCTGGCGTCGCTCGAGCGGCGCCAGGCGGCCGGCCAGGTGCAGGGCGCCGAGCCGACCGAGGTGATGGCGCTGCGGTCCCCGGTCAACGTGGCTCGCCGCCAGGTAGAGGATCTGGTGGAGCGCGATCCCGAGCGGGTGGCCCAGCAGGTCCGGGCCTGGATGTCAGAGGACTAAGCCGCCGTGGCGGTGGAGCTCTACCAACCGAACATGCCGGCCCCGGTGGTCTCCGCTGCGGCGGCGGCTGCGCTGGCCAAGGTCAAGGGGCGTCAGAAGGCCGCGGTGCTGCTCGTCTCGATCGGCACCGAGCGCGCCGCCGAGGTGTTCTCCCGCCTGCGCGATGAGGAGATCGAGTCACTCTCGCTGGAGATGGCAAAGCTGCAGTTCCTGGAGCCGGGCGTTGCCGACGGGGTGCTGGAGGAGATGGCGGCGACCGTCGAGGCGTACGACATGATCAACGCCGGCGGCGTCGAGTATGCGCGCGAGGTGCTGGAGCGCGCCCTCGGTCCCGAGCGCGCCGCCGAGATCATCGGACGCCTCTCGAGCGTCATCGAGAAGCGCCCGTTCGAGTTCCTGCGGCGCACTCCGCCGGAGCAGATCGTCACCTTCCTGCGCAACGAGTCGCCCCAGACGACGGCGCTGGTCATCGCCAACCTGCACACAACCCTGGCAGCCCAGGTGCTGTCCAATCTCCCTGAGCACGAGCAGCCGGAGATCGCGCTGCGCATCGCGCGGATGTCCGAGACGAGTCCGGAGGTCGTCAAGCAGGTCGAGTCGGTGATGAAGCAGAAGCTGGCGAGCGTCGTCCAGCACGAGTATTCGGCAGCCGGTGGCGTCAAGTCGCTCGCCGACATCCTCAACCACGCCGGCCGTTCGACCGAGCGCAACGTGCTCGACGCGATCACCGAGACCGACGAGAGCCTCGGCGCCGAGGTCCGGCGACTGCTGTTCGTCTTCGAGGACGTCACCAAGCTCGACGACCGCTCGATCCAGCTGATTCTGCGCGAGGCCGATCAGAAGGACCTCGCCCTGGCCCTGCGTGGGGTCGCCGAGGAGGTCAAGGAGCGCATCCTCGCCAACATGTCCGAGCGCGGCGCGCAGATGCTCGTCGAGGAGATGGAGTTCCAGCCGCCGCAGCGCAAGCGTGACATCGAGGATGCCCAGGGGCGCGTGGTCGCGATCGTGCGCAAGCTCGAGGAAGCCGGTGCCGTCGTCCTCTCCCGCTCGGACGAAGACGTTGTCTTCTGAGTCTGCCGCCGCAACCGTCGAGGCGTATACCTTCCGCCAGCTCGAGGCTCCGGCCGGCGGGTCGGTTCACGACGTGGCCGACGTGCTGTCCGCGGCTCACGCCGAGGCCGAGCAGATCCGCGAGCAGGCGCGCGCGGCGGGCGAGGCCGAGGGCCGTGCCGCCGGCCTGGCCGCCGTCCGCGCCGAAGTGCAGCCGGCCCTCCAGGCGCTGTCTGCGGCGGTGACCGAGCTCGAGGGGCTGCGCGCCCAGGTCATCGCCGAGCTCGAGTCAGACGCGGTCGCCCTGGCGCTGCGGGTGGCCGAGCACGTCGTCGCCGGGGCGATCGCCGCCGAGCCCCAGCGGATCGTCGACATCGCCGGGCTGGCGCTCCGGCGGATCACCGAGCGGCGCCACGTGACGCTCGTCGTCAACCCCGCCGACATGGAGCTGCTCTCCCAGTCCGTGACGGGCCTCCGGGCTCAGCTCGGCGGAATCGACCACTGCAATGTGCAATCGGACCGCCGGGTGGCACGGGGCGGAGTCGTGGCCCGCACCGACGCCGGAGAGATCGACGCGTCGGTCGAGACCCAGCTGACGCGCGTCCGCGAGATCGTCGCCGCAGAGCTGGGGTCGCAGGATGCCGATGACGAGTGACGCCTTTGCGCGGCCGGTGATCAGCCGGATCGCGCGCCGCGTGCAGGAGGAGGATCTGGCGCTCCGGCGTGGGTGCGTCCGGGATCTGATCGGGCTCATCATCGAGGCGACCGGCCTTCAGGTGGAGATGGGTGAGGTCTGCCTGGTCGGCGACGGCCGCGATCGGGGCGGGCGGGGTCCGGTTCCCACCGAGGTCGTCGGCTTCCGCGGGGGCCGGACGCTGCTCATGCCGCTCGGCGAACTGGGCGGGATCGGTCCCGGCACCGCGGTACACCCCACCGGCAGCCCGTTCCGGGTCGCCGTCGGCGAGCACCTGCTGGGCAGGGTCATCGACGGACTCGGTGCACCGCTTGACACGTCCGGCGAGGTGGAGGACACGACCTGGCGCAATGCCACCGCCCCTCCCCCGGACGCGCTGAGCCGCCCCCGGATCACCGAACGGGTGGGACTCGGTGTGCGAGCGCTGGACACGCTCGTCCCCTGCGGGCGCGGGCAGCGCCTCGGGATCTTCGCCGGCTCGGGCGTCGGCAAGTCGTCGCTGCTGGGCATGATCGCCCGCTCGACGACCGCCGACGTCAACGTCATCGCCCTGGTCGGTGAACGCGGGCGTGAGGTACGGGAGTTCATCGAGCGCGATCTCGGTGACGCTCTCGCCCACTCGGTCGTCATCGTCGCCACCTCGGACCAGCCCGCGCTGGTGCGCATCCAGGCGGCGTTCACCGCCACCACGATCGCCGAGCACTTCCGGGACCAGGGGCACGACGTGATGCTCATGATGGACTCGGTCACGAGGTTTGCCATGGCCCAGCGCGAGGTCGGCCTCGCCATCGGCGAGCCGCCGGCGACGCGCGGCTACACGCCGAGTGTGTTCGCGCTGCTCCCCCGTCTGCTGGAGCGCGCCGGCACCAGCCCCCGCGGATCGATCACGGGCCTGTACACGGTGCTCGTCGACGGCGACGACATGAACGAGCCGATCGCCGACGCCGTCCGCTCCATCCTCGATGGGCACATCGTCCTGACCCGCTCCCTCGCGCATGCCGGCCATTACCCGGCGATCGACGTGCTCCAGAGCGTCAGCCGCCTCATCGGCGAGATCACCTCGCCGGACGTCCGCGACGCCGGTCAGCGGCTGCGCGCCGCCCTGGCGGCGTACCGTGAGAAGGAGGACCTGATCTCGATCGGCGCCTACCAGCGCGGCTCCGATCCGCTGCTGGACCAGGCGATCGCGCTCCGTCCCCGCATCGACGCGTTCCTGCGCCAGCGCGTGGAGGACTTCACGTCGATGACCGACGCCGACGCCGCACTGCTGGAGCTGGCCGCGAACCTGGGTGGACCGGCCGACGCCGAGCCGAACGTGCCGGTGGCGCCGCCGGCGGCAGTGGTCTCACCCCAGGTGGCCGTCGGCGCTCCCGTGGGCGGCGGCAGCGCCATCCCCTCCCTGGCACTGAACCGATGAGCGCCTCAGATAACCGTCCAGCGCCGCTGAAGCCCGGCGGCGATCGGCCGAAAACGTGAGCATGGCTGGTCCCTCCTTCAAATTCCGTCTCGAGCGTGTGCGCGCCCTGCGCGAGCGCCACGAGGATTCGGCCAAGCAGGCGTTCGCCGGCGCGATGATGCATTGCGTCCAGGGCGAGCACGCCGTGCAGGAGGCCGCCGACCGAGTCGCCCAAGCCCGCCAGGCGCAGCTTCAGGCGACGACGGCACCGGTCAGCGCCACCGAGCTGCTGGCCCGTCAGGCGTACCTCGAACGGTCAGAGAGCGCGCACCGGGCCACACAGGAGGATTTGCACCGTCGCGAGCAGACGCTGGTGCAGCGACGCCGCGAGCTGACCGAGGCGGCCCGCGATCGCCAGGCACTCGAGCGCCTCAAGGAGCAGCGCCGCAACGACCATGACCGCGAGCAGGCTCGGGTCGAGACGATGACGCTGGACGAGATCGCGCTCAACGGCTTTCGCAGGCGAGCGGCATGAGCGCGGCCATGTCCCCCACCTCGCTGATCAGCACCGCCGCCTCTGATGCGGTCGCGCCCGGGGCGGCCCCATCGTCCGCACCGGCCACCGCGCCGGAGACCGCGGGCGCCGCAACGCCGATCGCGGGCGCCAGCCCGCCGACCACGAGCCCGCCCACGGCGAGTCCGCCGCCGGCGGCGTTTGCCAGCGTCCTCTCAGACCGGGTGGCCCGGACCGCACATGCGGAAGGCCAGGAGAAGCAGGCCTCCAAGCAGGGAGGCCGCCAGAGCGGCATCCCGGCGCCCCAGGCGTCTGGCACGACCGCCGCGGCGCCGGACGGCTCCACCCAGACGCTCTCCGTCGCCTCGGTGCCCGGCTCGGGCCCGGTGGCCGACGCTGCCGTGGTGCAGGCGGCCCTGGCCGCCGCCGCCTCGGTGTCCCCCGTCGTCTCGGTGTCCCCTGCCGCGACCCCAACGCTCAACCTGACCGCGGCGGCCTCGGCCGGCACGCCGGCGCCGGCCCACGCCGATGCCCCTGGCGCCTCGACCACCGTGGGCAGCTCGACCATGCCGGGCGGCTCCGCCATGCCGGGCAGCTCGGCCGCCCGGGACAACTCGGCCCTCCCTGTGAGCTCGACCGCCCCTGGCGACTCGACCGCCCCTGGCGATCCGACCGCCCCGGCTCCGGCGCCGGCGATCAGCACAACGGGCGCGAGCGCACCGTTCCGGGCCGCTCTCACCGGGTACGCGACCGGCTCGAAGCCGGCGACCTCGACGTCGACGCCGTCGCCGTCGCCCTCGGCCTCGGCCTCGACGTCCAGCTCGACGTCCGGCGCCCCGGCGGGCGTGGGCGCGTCCACCACCGCAACGGCGCCCGCGACCCCGCCGGCCACCCCGGCCACCATTGGCGCCCCAACCACCACAGGCACCGGCACCGCCACCACGGGCACGACGGCCCTCCCCACCGCCACGACGCCAGCCGCGGACACCACTCCGCAGTCGACCGCGGTCACCGGCACGACCGCGTCAAGCGCGTCGGCTCAGGCCAGTCCACACGTCACCAGCACCGGCGCCCATGCGCCGGGTTCGGCGGCCCCGGCACCGCCCGCCCCAGCCGCGCCGGCCGCCGCAGCCGGCACCCCCAACTCGACCATGGGGGCCACCCCGGCGGCGACGACGGCCACTCCGGCGGCCACGCCTGTCCCGACCGAGGCCGCGCCCACGACAACGGCCTCCGGCGTCCCCCTGTCCGAGGCGGCGCAGAAGGTCAGCGACATGATCTCGATGGGCGCCCGCAACGGCATCTCACAGGCCCGCATCCAGCTCTCCCCGGAGTCGCTGGGCTCAATCCAGATCCGGCTGCAGCAAACCGCCGACGGCCTGGTGGCCCACGTCGTGACCGAGCATCCCGAGGCGGCGAAGCTGCTGGCCCAGAACGGGGACGACCTGCGCCGCTCACTGCAGCAGAACGGCTCCACGCTCCTGCGCCTGGACATCGAATCGTCCGATCAGCGGCGATCGTCGGCGCAGCAGCGGGCCGCGGCGTCCTTCACCGGCTCCGGCCGGGCCGGCCGCACCGATGACGACCCGGAGGACGACGCCGCCGACCCGGTCGCCTCCGTCACCGACATTCCCACGTACGGCCTCTCCAGCTCGGCGCTGGTGAACGTCCTCGCCTGACACGGCCCTCAACCGAAAAGGAAGATCTTCATGACCAACGTCACCGCCGCCTCGAGCCTGAGCACCCAGGGCACCCAGCTGAACTCCTCGGGCACCAGCATGACAACGGCCGCCAGCGCGAGCCTCGGCCAGAACCAGTTCCTGCAGCTGATGATGGATCAGCTCGAGCACCAGGACCCGACGTCGCCGTCAGATCCGTCCCAGTATCTGAGCGAGCTGGCGCAGTTCTCGAGCCTGGAGCAGATGAACAACGTCGCCACGTCGACGACGTCAGGTGCGACCGATACCGCGAACACGCAGGCGATCGCGCTCATCGGCCACAACGTCACCTACACCGATGCCAGCGGCGCCGGCCAGAGCGGAACCGTGTCCAAGGTGCAGTTCACGTCCTCCGGGCCGACGCTGACGATCGGCTCGTCCAGCGGCATTCCGCTCACCTCCGTCACCGAGGCCTCGTGACCGCCATCGCCCCCAACGCCGCACTGGTCCCACCCGGACCGACGGCTGCTCCGGCGGTCACGCGGCCGCAGACGAGCGCGGGGGCGACACCTGCCCGCGGCCCGTCGTTCGCCGACGTGCTCGCCCAGAGCACCCAGGCGGCCCAGGCGCCGACCTTCTCCCGCCACGCTTTGGAGCGCGTGAGCCGGCGGGGCATCACGCTTGACCAGCCGACGCTGCAGCGCCTGGCGGGTGGCATGTCACGCGCCGCGACCAAGGGGTCGCGAGACGCAGTGGTCTTTGTGGACAACACCGCGTTCGTGGTGTCGGTCCCCAACAACACCGTCATCACGGCGGTGGGTTCCGAGCACATGCGCGAGCACGTGTTCACAAACATCGACAGTGCCGTGATCGCGTGAGCGCTCTCGGCTTCGACTCCGGCCGGACCTCTTGGAGGAGGCCGAGAAAGGAAGTGATGTCCTCATGATGCGAGGCATGTACGCCGCGATCAGCGGTCTTGAAGCGTCCCAGACGATGCTGGACACGACGGCCAACAACCTGGCCAACGTCAACACCATCGGCTACAAGTCACAGTCGACGCAGTTCGTCGACGAGCTGTCCCAGACGCTCCAGGGCGCCACGGGACCCAACTCCTACAACGGCGGCACGAACGCCAAGCAGGTCGGACTCGGCGTTCAGGTCGGCGCGATCGAGAACAACATGACGACGGGTTCGACCCAGACGACGGGCAACCCGCTCGACATCGCCATCGCCGGCAACGGGTTCCTCCAGGTCGACACCGGCGATCCGACGAAGGCGCCCGTGGCGAGCTCCATCCAATACACGCGGGCGGGGAACCTGACGCTGAACCCGCAGGGCTACCTGACCAACCAGAGCGGACAGTACCTCGTCGGCGTGGCGGCAACCGCCAACGGCAACGGCACGTATTCGCCGAGCGCCACGCCGTCCTACATCAACGTCCCGACCAATGCGACGAACGTCAACATCGGCCAGGACGGCTCTGTCAGCTACACCGACCAGACGACCACCTCCCCCACCTACGGCCAGACGGTCACCGCCGGCTACCTCCAGCTGGCCACGTTCCCAAACAACGCCGGCCTGACCCGCGACGGTGGCTCGCTGTGGAGCGCCTCGCCCGCGTCCGGACTGACGCCGGTGACCGGCACACCCGGTACCAACGGGCTCGGCTCCACGATCTCCGGGGAGCTCGAGGGCTCCAACGTGGACATGGCGACGGAGTTCTCGAACATGATCACCGCCCAGAACAGCTATGAGGCCAACTCGAAGGTGATCAGCACCGGGGCCCAGATGCTCCAGTCGGTCGTGGCGATGGCGCAGTAGCCAGAGCTGAGCTTCATCTTGATGACCGTCCACACGGTCGTCAGGCGTGGGGGGCGGCAATCGAGGGATGCCGCCCCCTTTTCTGTCACACCACCCACACCTCCAGGAGGAGAAGTGATGATCACCCTGCACCGCTTGGGACATGCGGTCGATACGTTCCAGATCAATCCCGACGTGATCCTGACCGTCGAGGCCACACCGGACACCGTCATCACGATCGTGAACGGCCAGAAGATCGTCGTCGCCGAGCCGCCGGAGCGCGTCGCCTCGGAGATCCAGAACTACCGGGCGACAGTTTTCGCCCAGGCCCTCATCCGGCGCCACGAGCTGCGCGCCGACGGCACGACGCTGCGCCGGGTGACCCCGCTGCGCCGACCGTCGTCGATGCATGCTGTCGCCGCGGTGTCGGACGACCATCAAACCGCTTGAAGTTTTTCTTTCAGCTGTCGATCTAAGAACGAGACATGAAGCCGGCAACCGCAATCGGTATCGGTGTCGCTGCGGGCGGCATCCTCATGAGCGCAATGATGGGGGGCACAAGTCCGGCTGCCTTCATCGACATGCCGGCGCTGCTGATCATCATCTGCGGGACCGGTGGCGTGACCCTGGCGAGCTGCGGGATGCCGGCGATGAAGCGCATTCCCCAGCTGTACAAGCTCGTCTTCGGCCCTCCGGAGATCGACCTCAACGCCCGGGTCCAGCAGCTCGTCAGCTTTGCCGAGCAGGCCCGGCGCGAGGGGCTCCTGGCCCTCGACGGCCAGACGTCGGAGATCGAGGACGACTTCACCCGCAAGGGTCTGCAGCTCGTCGTCGACGGATCTGACCCGGAGCTGGTGCGCGAGGTGCTCGAGGCCGAGATCGACGGCATGATCGCCCGTCACCACGAGGGCGCCGCACCGTTCGAGAAGGCCGGCGGCTTCGCCCCGACGATGGGGATCATCGGCACGGTGATGGGGCTGGTGCACGTGCTCCAGAACCTGGCCGCTCCGGCCACGCTGGGCCCCTCCATCTCCGGCGCGTTCATCGCCACGCTGATGGGCGTCGGCTCGGCCAACGTCGTCTACCTTCCGATCGCCAATCGCCTCAAGCAGTTGTCCGCCCAGGAGGTGGAACTGCGCACGCTCACGCTGGAGGGCATCCTCGCCGTGCAGGCGGGCGACAACCCGCGCGTCGTCGCCGAGAAGCTCGGCTCGTTCGTGCCACCCGCCGAGCGCGGCGGCGAGGACGACGGCGCCAAGGTCGCGCAGATGCCGCAGCAGGAAGCCGCATAACGTGCTCGCCCCCGCGGATACGCCCGCATTCGAGCGGCCTCCGGCGGCGCCTGGCGTTGTCCTCGTCGGCTCGTGCAGCGCTGCTGCACGTCGCCTCCTGCGTCCTCGCCAGGCATCCGCCGGCGACCCCTCTCTGTGCGACCGCACCCACGGGGGCGAACACTGATGTCCAGCCGTCGCAGCCGGCGCGCCCGCAGCGCCCCGCCGGAGAACGAGGAGCGGTGGCTGCTCACCTATGCCGACATGATCACCCTGCTGATGGCCCTGTTCATGGTGCTCTTCTCCATCTCCTCGGTCAACATCTCCAAGTACCAGACACTGCAGCAATCGCTGAAGGCCGCGTTCTCCGGCTCCATCCTCTCCGGAGGCCGGGCGATCATGCAGTCCGGGTCGGAGTCGACGAGCGCGCACACGCCGGCGACCGCCGAGGTCCCGTCGATCGTCCCGCTGACGCCGAGCATCCCCAAGCCGAGTCAGACCACGGCGCAGGTGACCCAGCAGATCAGCAAGGCGCTGCAGACGGTGAACGCGGCGAACCAGGAGCAGGCGAGCTTTCTGAAGCTCCAGCGGGAGCTCAACGCCTACGCGCGCAGCCATGGGTTCAGTAACCAAGTGCAGGCGGTGATCGACGAGCGCGGCCTCGTCGTGCGCGTCCTCACCGACAAGCTCCTGTTCGACTCCGGCTCCGCCGAGCTGCAGACGGCGGGGCTGCCGCTGCTCCAGGAGATCGCCCACCTGCTCGACGTTGACCACAAGCATCCGATAACGGTTGAAGGAAACACTGACAACCAGCCGATCCACAGCGCGCAGTTCCCGTCCAACTGGGAGCTGTCCACCGACCGCGCCACCACGGTCCTGCGCTACCTGATCGCGAATGGAGTCGCCGAGCAGCGGCTGTCCGCCACGGGGTACGCCGCGCTCCATCCACTGGCGAGCAACGCCACGGCCGCCGGCCGCGCGAGCAATCGCCGGGTGGACATCGTGCTCAACCGCATCTATCCGGACACGAACCCCTAGGTAACCGACATGGACAAGAAAAAGCTGGTCATCATCCTGCTGGTCATCGTCGGCGCGGGCGGCTATGCCGCCAAGACATTCCTGCTTCCCAAGAAGGCGGCGGCCAAGCCCAAGATCGACGGTGAGATCTATGTTCTGCCCAAGGGCTTCACCTTCAACCTGACCGACGGTCGCTACGCGACGATGACGGTCGGCCTGGTGCTCGCCCCGGGTCAGAGTGACGGGGCCTCCGCGGCCGGCGTGACGACCAGCCCCGCCGGGATCGGCACGCTGCCGGAGGAGCCGGTGATCCGGGCGATCATCACCAACGAAATCACAAACGACAGCTCCCAGACACTCCTGTCCGCATCCGGCCGTGCCCATATCCAGCAGGAGATCCTGAGCAAGATCAAGAGCAGCACCGATGTGAAGGTGACGGGCATCCTGTTCACCGACGTCGCGGTGCAGTGAGGTGCAACCATGAGCCAAGACGTTGACTTCGAGCCGCTGAACGACGGCGGAGCCGTCGGATCGCCGGATCCCTTCGTCGACCTCCGGCGCCTCAGCGCCGTCCCCGTCGACCTGAGCGTCGAGATCGGCCGCGCCCACATGTCGGTCGGTGAGACCCTGGAGTTGCGCGAGGGATCGGTCGTGACCCTGGACCGCATGGCCGGGGAGCCCGTCGATCTGCTCGTCAACGGCAAGCCGATCGCCCGCGGCGAGGTCGTCGTCATCGACGAGCAGTTCGGCCTGCGGCTCACGCAGGTACTGACCACTCCGGCCGGCGGAGAGCCGGTTGACGTCGACCCTACCTCCCCCGCCGTCGCCGGCTAGCACGTACTAGGCGACAGCCGCCGATCTCAAGCTGGCGCGTCTCGCGCCGAATATCTACGAGGAAGCCCGGCGCAGGGAGCGTCGCGCCACTCGTTTTTCAGACAAGCAAGGAGCGGACAGCGATGTCACAGCAGACCAATCATCAGCAGTTGGTCGTGTTCACGCTCGGTACGGAGCACTACGCGCTTCCCATCCACGCGGTGAACGAGATCATCCGGTACTCGGAGCCCCGCTCGGTCGCCTCGCGCACCGACTGGGTCCGCGGCGTCATCAGCCTGCGCGGTCGGATCGTCCCCGTGTACGACGTGGCGACCCGCCTCGGCCTCACGTCGGAGCTCAGCGAGCAGTCGAAGATCGTGATCGTCGAGGCCGGGGCCGAGACCGCCGGTGTGATCGTCGACGGCGTCGAGGAGGTGCTGACCGTCTCCGATGATCAGATCGAGGAGGCGCCCGGCGCGGACTCGACGATGATCGAGGCGATCGTCCGCGTCGACGACCGGCTGATCGTGCTGCTGACGCTCAACACCATCTTCGTGACCGGCCCGGAGCTGACGGTGGCCGCCTGAGTCACCCTCCGTGGCCCGGCCGTCCCCCGCACTCGATGAGCACCACCGCCGAGAAGCCCCGAGTCGTCGTCGCCGACGACAGTGCGCTCATGCGCCGGATCGTGTCCAACCTGCTCGCCCGCGGCGGCGTCGAGGTCGTGGGCGCGGCCAAGGACGGCGACGAGGCGCTCGCCATGTGCGAGCGAGAACAGCCGGATGCGATGACGCTTGATCTGGCGATGCCCGGCCTGGGCGGGATCGACGTACTCCGGGAGCTGCGACAGCGCGGCGGCCGGCAGATCCCGGTGGTCGTCGTCTCGGCGTTCTCCCCGGCCCACGGTGCCCGCGCGGTCGATGCGCTCGCCGAGGGGGCATTCGAACTCGTGCCCAAGCCCAACGGCACCAATGACGTTGACGCGTTCGCCCAGAACCTGCTCGGCAAGATCACCCTGGCGATCCGGACGCGCCGGCGGCTGGCGCCGTGGCGCCGACCACCCGGCGGCGACGGCCACCGCCGTCCGGCTCAGGACGGGGTCGCTCGCGCGCTGCTGATCGCGACCTCGACCGGTGGCCCCCGCGCCCTGGCGACCCTGATTCCCGGGCTGCCGTCACCGCTGGGCCTGGGGACGATCATCGTCCAGCACATGCCCGCCGGGTTCACCGCCTCCCTGGCGGCGCGCCTGGACCGCTCAAGCCCGCTGACCGTCCGGGAAGCGCAGGGCGGCGAGATGCTGCAACCCGCGGTCGCGCTCGTCGCTCCCGGCGGTCGTCACCTGCGTCTGCGCGCCGACGGTCAGACGGCTGTGAGCGACGAGGCACCCCTGGGTGGGCTGCGGCCGCGCGCCGACCTCCTGATCGAGGACGCGGCGGCCCGGTGGGGCGACCGCCTGACGCTCGTCGTCCTCACCGGCATGGGCAATGACGGCCTCCGCGGCGCGCAGGAGGTGCACCGTCGCGGTGGCCGGATCCTCGTCGAGGCGGAGAGCACCTGCACCGTCTATGGAATGCCGCGCGCCGTCGCCGAGGCCGACCTGGCCGACGAGGTGCTGCCGCTCGATCAGATGGCGGCCGCGATCGCCGCCGAGGTGAGCTGATGAGCACGATCGGCGCCGACGACTACACGGTCTTCTGCGAGGGCCTGCGCCAGATCTGCGGCATCGACCTCGGCCAGTACAAGCGCCCGCAGATGGAGCGGAGGCTGCGCTCGTTCTTCGCCCGCCGGGGCGTCTCTCATCTGAGCGACTGCCTGGACTCGCTGCGCCGGGACACGACCGAGCTCGACGCGCTGCTCGACCGTGTGACGATCAACGTCTCGCAGCTGTGGCGCCACCCGGAGCAGTGGGTTCCCCTGGAGCGCGATGTGCTGCCTGACCTGATCCGCCGAGGTGGCTTTCTGCGCGCCTGGAGCGCCGGGTGCTCCTATGGCGCGGAGGCATTCACGCTCGCCGCTGTCTGCCACAAGGGGATTCCGGCAGCCTGGGTCAGGATCCTGGGCACCGACATCGACAAGCGCATGATCGAGCGGGCCAAGGCGGCGATCTTCACCGACGAGGATGCCCGTGGCGTCGACGTCACGAAGATGGAGCACGGGTTCGAGCGCGTTGCGCAGGGCTGGCGCGCCCGGGACGTCCTGAGGCAGATGACGACCTTCGAGCTCGGCGACCTGCTGCGCCTGCGGCCCGAGGCGGAGAGCCAGGACCTGATCCTGTGCCGCAACACCGTCATCTACTTCGCCGAGCCGATCCGCGACGAGCTTCACGCGCGTCTGGCGGCGGCGCTGCGGCCCGGGGGCTACCTGGTCGTCGGCGCGACGGAACGGGTCTCCCGGCCACGCGATCTGGGGCTCGAGATGGCCTACCCCTTCATCTACCGGAAAGCGTGATGGACACCTCCGAATACATGCCGATGTTCCTGGCCGAAGCGCGGGAGCACCTACAGGAGCTGAACCTGGCGATCGTGCGGCTGGAGGAGAACCCCCGCGACCGGGAGACCGTCGACGAGATCTTCCGCATCGCGCATTCGCTCAAGGGGATGAGCGCCACGATGGGCTTTGCCCAGATCGCGACGCTCACCCACGAGATGGAGGACGTCTTCGAGCTGCTCCGCCAGCGCAGCGACGGCCTCCCGGCCGACGCGATCAACACCGTGCTCGCCTGCCTGGACGCCCTGTCCTCGGCATTCGAGGCGATCGAGGCCGACGGAGCGGAGAGGCTGGATCCCGCGGCGCTGACCGAGCGCCTCCGTGGGCTGGTGCGGGCACGGACCGACGAGCAGGAGCTGGCGCGCGCCGGAGGCGCTGCGCTTCCTGACCTGGTGGCCGCCACCGCCGACGGCGAGCGCGTGCTGCATGTGGTGGCCATCCTCGACGAGCAGGTGCTGATGCCGGCGGTCCGGGCGCACATGGTCTTCGCGGCCCTCAGCGAGCACGGCGAGGTGATCGGCGGGATCCCGGACGACGTCGAGCAATTCTCCGGGCAGCGGATCGAGGCCTGGATCACGTCCGAGCATGAGGAGGAGGCGGTCGCCAAGAGCGTCGGCTTCGTCTCCGACGTGGTCGCGGTGGAGATCGGAGAGGTCGCCGTGCCCCACGCGGTGGCGGAGCCCGCGGCCGAGCCGGAGCCCGCCGCCGAGCCGGAACCACTGGCCGTGCCTGCGCTCAAGCCGGGGGCGGACCCGGCGCCGGCGAAGGCACCGGCCACTCCGGCCAAGCCCGCGTCGGCGACCCGGACGGTTCGTGTCGACGCGGAGCGCCTGGACGCCCTCATGCACTCGATGGGCGAGCTCGTCATCCACCGCACCGCGGTCGAGGCGCTGACGACGAGCCTCGACATCCCGGGGCTCCAGCAGGCGATGCAGGAGCTGACCCGCAGCTCCCAGTCCCTTCAGTCGATGGTCATGCAGGTCCGGATGATCCCGGTCGACGTCGTCTTCCTGCGCTTCCCGCGACTGGTGCGCGACCTGTCGGCAAAGCTGGGCAAAGAGGTCAAGCTCAACCTCGTCGGATCGGAGACCGAACTGGACCGCACGGTCGTCGACGCCCTGGGCGATCCGCTCGTCCACCTCGTCCGCAACTCGCTCGACCATGGGCTGGAACCGGTTCAGGAGCGGGTGGCGGCCGGCAAGCCGGAGGTCGGAACGCTCCAGATCGCCGCGCGCCACGCCGGCGGAAGCGTCGTGATCGAGGTGCGAGACGACGGGCGCGGAATCGACCCGGAGGCGATTGCGCGCAAGGCGCTGTCCTCGGGATTGATCGATGCCCAGGCGGCGGCGGACATCACGATGAAGACCGCCATCGAGCTGCTGTTCGCCGCGGGCTTCTCGACCGCCGAGGCGACGAGCGACATCTCCGGGCGCGGCGTGGGGATGGATGCGGTACGGGCCAAGATTCGGGAGCTCGGCGGCGAGGTCGTGCTCGACTCGGTCCAGGGCGAGGGGACAACCGCTCAGATCCGGCTGCCGCTGACACTGGCCATCGTCTCCGGGTTGCAGGTCGATGTCGCCGGCGCCCCGTATGCCATCCCGCTCGATCGCGTGGAGCGCACGTTGCGCTTGTCCGAGCAGACGGTGAGGTCGGTCGCCGGGCGACGGATGCTGGTGCTCGACGACGGCGTCCTCGAGCTGCTCACGGGCGCCGAGGTCTTCGGACGCGAGCCCCGGGGCGAGCAGGAGTTCGTCGTGATCGTCCGGGCGCTGGAGCGGCGCCTGGCGGTCTCGGTCGACGACCTGATCGGCCAGCGAGAGCTCGTCACGCGTCCGCTCCCACCGATCGTCTCCAGCGGCGAGCCCGTCTCCGGCGGCGCTGCGCTCGCCGACGGCCGGATCGCGCTGATCGTTGACTGCGACGCACTCGGCGCCCTGACCCACGGCTCCGCCAGACGCGACGTGGGCGTCCGGCCGGCGCCGGCGCCCTCGGCCGCCTCCGGACTCGGACGGGCGGCGGCATGACCCAACCTCGATCGTCAGGAGAAGCCGTGAACCCGTCCCTGTCCGACATCCAGCTCGACGCGCTTCGCGAGCTCGCGAACATCGCGTCCGGCACGGCGGCGACCGCGCTATCTCAGATGCTGGCTCGCGGAGTGGAGATCAACGTGCCCCGGGCGCTGGCACTGCCGCCGGCGGATGCCGTGGAGGCGTGCGGTGACCCGGAGGCCGACGTCGCCGGCGTCGTCGTTGCCATCCAGGGCGACATCGACGGCCTCGTGCTGCTCCTGATCCCGGCCCGGCAGGCGGACAGCCTGTGCGACCTGCTCGGCGTCGAGCCTCACACCGAGGTCGGCGACTCCGCGCTGCGCGAGATCGGCAACATCCTCGCCACCTCCTATCTCAACGGCCTGGTCGCGATGACCGGGCTGGTGATGGAGCCCTCGCCGCCCCAGTTGCACACCGACATGCTCGGCGCGATCGTCTCGACGCTGGTGATCGGCGCGGCCGGCGCCGATGAGCTGGCGCTGGTCCTCGACTCGGAGCTCGACGTCTCCGGAGCGCCGTGCTCGATCTCCTTCCTGCTGCTGCCGACCGCGGGGCAGATCTCCGATCTACTGGCTCCGCTTGGACTGGCCGAGTCACCGGCCTGACGATGGCAGGCGTCCGCATGGGAGAAATGGTCGTTTCCGCGAATCCAACCGACGAGCTGTCGGCCCTGGGCCTCGGCTCCTGCATCGGGCTGGCGATCGTCGACCGCCGGGCCGGCGTCGCCGGGCTGGCCCACATCGTCCTGCCTGAGCGGCACGAGGGCGGCGAACTCGCGAAGTTCGCCGACACCGCCGTCCCACTCCTGGTGGAGCGAATGCGCCGGGCGGGCGCCGCGGTCCCGCGCATGGAGGCCGCGATCGCCGGAGGCGCGCGCATGTTCGAGATGAGCGGCGGCCTCGATATCGGCTCGCGCAACGACCAGGCGGTCCGCACTGCCCTATCGGAGGCGAACGTCGCCCTGCGCGCGAGCGAGACCGGGGGCAACCAGGGCAGGACCGTCCGGATCAACGTGGGCGCTGGCCTGGTCACCGTCCGCGTCGCCGGACAACCCGCCGTGGCGCTGGTCGGCGGCAAGCGGCCGCCGCGCCCAGCAACCTCGAAAGCCGCCGCCTCGCCGACCGGTGCCGAGCGCGCTCGGAAGTGGCGCGGGCCGCGGGCCATCGTCTCAACGACAGGAGCTCAGCCATGAGCGAGATGCTGACACCGGACAAGATCGCCGCCCTCGTCGACGCGGCCAAGCAGGGACAGCTGCCTGATGCCGCCGCCACGCTGAAGAGCCAGCGGCGCGGGCACCGCCTCCGCACCGTCGACTTCAGCCGCCCCACGAAGTTCTCGGCCGATCAGCAGCGGCGGATCACGCGCGGGATGGAGACCTTCTGCCAGACGGCGGTGACACGCTTGTCCAGCGAGCTTCGCTTTCCGGTGGAGTTGGAGGTGCTGAACACCGCGCAGCTGACCTGGTCGGCGGCGCAGACCCAGCTTCCCTCCAACTCGCTCTCGGTGCTCCTCGAGGTCGAGCCGATCGACACTCGGATGGTGCTGACCGCCGAGCAGCCGTTCGTACTCGCGTGCCTGGAGTGCCTGCTCGGCGGCTCGCCGGAGGGGCCCCCGAGGGAACGCCGTCTGAGCGAGATCGACTGGAGCCTCACCCGGCGCCTGTTCGACTCGATGATCAACCCCCTGTCGCTCGTCTGGCACGAGCTCGGAGGAGTGACACTGCGGGCCCGGGAGATCGATCCCCACGATGCCAGCCAGGTCGCGTCGGTCTCCGAGCCGACGTTCACGGTGCTGGTCGAGTGCCGCATCGCCAAGCAATCCTTCGCGCTGGGCCTGCTGATTCCGTGGGCTGCGATCGAGCCGGTCGTCGAGACCATCTCCGGTCTTCACGACGGCCGCCAGCGCGAGGAGGAGGCGAAGGCCTCGCCGATGCAGAAGGCGATGTCGTCGGTGCCGGTCAGGCTCCGGGCCGAGGTTGCGTCCGTCGAGCTGCAGGTGCGAGACATCCTGAGCCTGGCGCCGGGCAGCGTGATCAAGTTCGGCGTGCCGGCCGATGACGGCGTGATGCTGTTCGCCGAGAACGTCAAGCTGGCACGGGCGCAGCCTGGCTCCCATGGGCCCAGGCGCGCCGTGCAGATCTGCGGCCCGGAGGGACACACCAAATGAGCGCCACCGACATGTCACAGCGCGAAGCCCTGCTCCGCCTCGGGGCCTCGACCGCCGAGGCGGTCGCCCAGGTCCTCGAGATGTTCGCTCCGGAGGCGGTGGATCGCGGCGAGGTCATGGTGATGCAAGAGGGCGCCTCGCCGTTTGCCGACGTCACCGCGGGATCGGTCGCCGCCAGCGTCTCCTACGTCGACGGCGTCACCGGCGCCAACGTCTTCGTACTGACGGCGACGGGAGTTCGGAAGCTCGCCCGGGCGATGGGCATACCCGCGCCCACGGACGGCGACGACGCCGCCGAGCCCTCGGAGCTCGAGCTGTCCGCCATCGGAGAGGCCTCCAACCAGATGATGGCGGCGGCGGCCAGCGCGATCGGCGTGGTCATCGGCCAGGAGATCGAGATCTCGCCCCCGGACATCCAGGTTCTCCGCAATCCGGCGGGCGCGTCCGACATTTACGGGACCTCGCCTCACGCCACGACGACGACGTTCATGATCGCCGGCGAGGCGTGCCGGCTGATCCAGCTCGTTCCGGCCGCATTCGTCGTTCGGATGGCGCGCGCCCTCGACGAGCTCAACGACGGAGCCATGGCCGGCGTGACCGGAGGAACCGGGCACGACAGCGAGGCCCAGAGCACGGCGCTGGAGGAGGCGCTTGTCGATATCAAGCTCCGCGTCTGGGCCGAGCTCGGTCGCACGCATCTTCCCCTTGCCCGCGCCCTCGGCCTCCCGCTGGGCTCCGTCGTTGAGCTCAACCAGGAGGCGGACGCTCCAGTCGACCTGTTCGTCAACGGCGTCCGTTTCGCTCAAGGCCGCCTGATCGTCACCGATGACGGCGAGTGGGCGTTCCAATGTGACGCCGTCGGAGGCCGGCCGGCCCCCGACGCCGACCCCGCCTCCCCGTCCCCCTCCCCAGAACCAGAAGGAGCAGTTAGCTGATATGGCCCGTGTACTCGTAGTCGACGACGCCGCGTTCATGCGCAAGGTCGTGAGCGACGCGCTCGCCTCCGGCGGCCATGACGTGATCGGCGAAGCAGGAAACGGAGTGGAGGCAATCGACCGCTTCCGCGAGCTCCAGCCGGAGCTGACGATGCTGGACATCACCATGCCGGAGAAGACCGGGCTGGAGGCGCTGGCCGAGATCATGACGCTCGATCCCAGTGCACGGGTCGTCATGTGCTCGGCGCTCGGCCAGGAGTCGAAGGTGATCGAATCGATCAAGCTCGGGGCCAAGGACTTCGTGGTCAAGCCATTCCAGCCGGAGCGCCTCCTGGAGGCGGTCGGCAAGGCGCTCGCGTAGATCCTCACAAGCGGGTTGGGACGTGCGTGCCGCATAGCGGTACCGGCGTCCCGACCCCTCGGCCGCCGCTGGTTGTTCCGATTAAAGGCCGAGCGCGCATCGGCCGATCAAGAGGGTGACTTTCCCTCGAAGTCACCCCTCGATGCGGTTCATTTCGTTGACACGTGGCGTCGCCGTGGGCGGCGCCCTCACGCTTCTCTGCGCCCAGGCGGCACAGGCGGCCGGCCCCTCCGCCGGCAGCGAGAACACGCCTGTCCACCTAACAGCGTCCGGGACGGCACACGCCGCCGCCGGCGGCGGGGGCTCCAGCATCCTGCGCACGATCATCGCTCTGATCATCGTGATTGGGGTCATCTACGTGGTGGCTCGGGTCCTGCGTGCGGTCAAGGGCCGTGACGCCGTCCGCGCCAGCGGCACCGGCCTCGCGCAGATCGCGACCCTCCCGCTTGCCCCCAATCGGTCGGTGGCGCTCGTGCGCGCCGGGCGCGACATCGTGCTCGTGGGCGTCTCGGAGCAGGGTGTCACCGCGCTGAAGTCCTATACCGAGGCCGAGGCGATCGCCAACGGGATCGAGATTCCCCAGGACGTGTCGGACGACTTCGACCCGGCCGAACGGCCTCTTGACCGGGTGCTCGACGGGCTTCGTCGCCTGACGGTGCGCTCGTGAAGATCGACTCCTCCAACGCGGTTCAGATCCTCGTCCTGATCGGCGGCCTGTCGCTGGTGCCGGCGATCCTGTTCACCGTCACCGGCTTCACCCGGATCCTCATCGTCCTGGGGTTCATTCGCTCGGCGATCGGCACCACGACCACACCTCCCAACCAGGTGCTCGTCGGCATCGCTCTGTTTCTGACCCTGTTCGTGATGTCGCCGACGATCGGTGCCATCAAGAAGGACGCGTGGGACCCGCTTCAGAAACACCAGATTCAGATGTCCACCGCGCTGACGCGAGCCGAGGAGCCGCTGCGCGAGTTCATGTTCAAGCAGGTGGGTGAGAACGACCTGTCGCTGTTCGTAAGCCTGTCGCACATCAAGACGCCGCAGACTCGGGCTCAGGTTCCGACCTACGTGCTCATCCCGGCGTTCATCATGAGCGAGCTGAAGACAGCGTTTCAGATCGGCTTCCTGATCTTCCTGCCGTTCCTGATCATCGACCTGATCGTGTCGTCGACGTTGATGAGCGTCGGGATGATGATGCTGCCGCCGACATTCATCTCGCTGCCGTTCAAGATCCTGCTGTTCGTGCTGGTGGACGGCTGGGATCTGATCACGCGCTCGCTGATCCAAAGCTTCCACTGACCGTTTCACCCTCACCCGTTCTCACACGATGAATCAGGACACTGTTGTCAGCCTCGCCACCCAGGCGATGACACTGGCCATCGAGATCGCCGGGCCGATGATGCTCGTCGGACTCGTCATCGGCCTCGTGGTCAGCATCTTCCAGGCGGTCACGTCGATCCAGGAGCAGAGCCTGTCGTTCATTCCCAAGATCATTGGGCTGGCCGCGCTGATAGTGATCCTCGGCCCCTGGATGCTGGGGCAGCTGGTCAATTACGCGCAGAACCTGTACATGTCGATTCCGCAGCTGATCGGCGGCTAGTGCAGCAGGCGACGCTTACCACGCTGGTCAACGCGATCGGCGACGCGAAGGTGACAGGCTTCTTCCTCGTCCTGGCGAGGGTCTCGCCGCTGTTCGTGCTGGCGCCGCTGTTCTCGTCCAAGCTGATGCCGTCCAAGGTCAAGACGGTCGTCGCGGTGGGCCTTGCCATCGGCCTCACGCCGATTGCCGTGCACGGCCAGCAGATCCCCACCGATCCCCTGGCGGTGACCGGACTCCTGGCCGAGCAGCTCCTCGTGGGATTGGCCTTCGCCTTTGCCGTCGGCGCCGTGCTCAGCGCCATCGAGGCCGCCGGCGCGCTCGTCGACATGATCGCCGGGTTCTCGTTCGGTTCGCTCGTCGATCCGATCAACGGCAACCAGGGCGGCACCATGACCAACCTGTACAGCCTCGTGGGATTGGCGATGTTCATCGCCATCGGCGGCGATGCCTGGGTCCTGCGCGGCCTGGCGCGGACGTTCAACCTCGTCCCGCTCACCAAGAGCGCGCCGATCGCCAACCTGGCCAGTGGCGTCGAGCAGGCCTTCGGCTCCATCTTCGTGGCCGCGGTTGAGGTCGCGGCGCCCGTGCTGCTCGCGATGATGGTGACCGACATCGCATTCGGGATGGTCACCAAGGTCGTGCCCCAGCTCAACGTCTTCGCGGTTGGGTTTGCGCTGAAGATCGGCGTGGCCCTGCTCATCGTGGCCGCCTCCCTGCCGTTCATCCCCAACTTCATGGGCAACCAGCTCCAGAGCGCGGTGCTCGGCGCGCTGAACACGATCTGACCATGGCCAACGACGACCGGACAGAGAAGGCCACACCCAAGCGCCGCAGCGAAGCCCGCAAGAAGGGCCAGATCCCCAAGAGCAACGAGATCAACGGCGTCGTCGTCCTGATGGCCGGGCTGATCTCGATCATGTTCATCGGCCCCAAGGTCGTCTCCGGCGCCTCGGGGACGATGCAGGCGACGTTCGCGCTGATCGCCAAGCCTCATGAGGTCACGTCCGGCGCCGGGCTCAACGGTCTGCTGCAGCTCATGATCCACGCCATGGAGTCGACGGTGGGGCCGATCGCGGCGATCTGTCTCGCCGGCGCCCTGCTGGCGAACGTCGCCCAGGTGGGGCTGCGCCCCACGCCCCACGCGCTCAAGCCGGACTTCAAGCGTGTGAACCCGCTCACCGGGTTCAAGAACGTGTTCGGAAAGCAGGTCGGCTTTCAGCTGGGGAAGGTCCTGGCCAAGGTCGCCGTCGTCGGCGGCGTGGTGGCCATGAGCCTGGTTCCGCAGCTGACTTCACTGACCGCGAACGTGGGGACGACCCCGATGGCGCTCGCCAGCCTGCTGCGGTCCAACGCCACGTCGCTCATCGAGCGCGTGGTGATCGTCTACTTCCTGATCGGCGTGATCGATCTGATTCACACCCGGCGCAAGCACACCAAGTCGCTGAAGATGACCAAGCAGGAGGTCAAGGACGAGTTCAAGAGCACCCAATCGCCCCCGGAGGTCCGCGCGGCCATTCGCCGCCGCCAGATGCAGGCGGCCCGGGCTCGGATGATGGCCGCCATCCCGGGGGCGGACGTGGTCATCACCAACCCCACGCACTACGCGGTGGCGCTGCGCTATGACGGGACTCACCCGGCGCCGATCGTCGTCGCCAAGGGCAAGAACCTGATCGCCGCTCACATCAGGCGGATCGCAACCGAAAACAACATTCCGATCGTGCCTGACCCGCCGTTGGCGCGCTCGCTGCACGCGATGGTGGAGATCGACCAGATGATCCCCGCCGAGCTCTATGCGGCGGTCGCGCAGGTCCTGGCATTCGTGTACAGGATGGCCGGCCGCAAGAAGATCGCGGCCGCTGCATGAGACGGCAAAGGGAGTCCGTATGACCGACCGCTCGATTCGCAAGCTTCTGGAGCACACCGACCTGCTCGCCGCGGTGGGCGTCGTGATGGTGGTCACGATGCTCGTCATTCCGCTGCCCGCGGCAATCATCGACATGATGATCACGCTGAACATCAGCGGTGCGCTGGCGATCGTCGTCGCGACGATGTACATCAACAAAGCGCTGGAGTTCTCCGCGTTCCCCACGCTGTTGTTGCTGACAACGATGTTCCGCCTCGCGATCAACGTGTCGGTGACACGCATGGTGCTCACCACCGGCAACGCCGGCAGCGTCGTGGCCGACTTCGGTCAGTTCGTCGTCAGCGGCAACGTCGTCATCGGGCTCGTCATCTTCCTGATCCTGATCGTCATCCAGTTCGTCGTCGTCACCAACGGCGCCGGGCGCGTCGCCGAGGTGTCGGCGCGGTTCACGCTCGATGCGATGCCCGGCAAGCAGATGGCGATCGATGCCGACCTCAACGCCGGCCTGATCACCGACGAGCAGGCCCGCGAACGACGCCAGGAAATTGCCCGTGAGGCTGACTTCTACGGCGCCATGGACGGTGCATCGAAGTTCGTCAAGGGCGACGCCATGGCCGCCGTCGTCATCACCGCGATCAACCTCATCGGCGGCATCGTCGTCGGCATGCTCCAGCATCACCTGGGGTTCGCGGGGGCTGCCCACCACTATTCGCTGCTGACCGTCGGCGACGGCCTGGCCGCACAGATCCCGGCGTTGCTGATCTCCGTCGCCACCGGCATCATCGTCACCCGCTCCGGCTCCAAGAGCGATCTCGGCACCGAGATCGCGACGCAGGTCCTGGGGCAGAAGAAGGCCCCGCTGGTGGCCGGCGGGGCGATCATCGCCTTCGCGATGGTGCCTGGACTGCCGAAGATCCCGTTCCTGCTGGTCGGCGGCACCCTGTTCGCCATCGGCTGGGCACTGCGCAAGGACGGGCTGGAGGCGTTCACTCCGAAGCCCGCCGCCGCCGCGTTGCCCGCCGCCACGGACAAGCAGTCAGCGACGGCGCCGCGCGACGAGGTGATGAAGGAACTGCCGATCGATCCTCTGGAGCTCGGCATCGGCTTCGGCCTCGTACCGCTGGTCGACCGCGGGTCCGGCGGGACCCTCGTGCGCCGCATCTCGCTGATCCGCCGGCAGATCGCCGGCGAGCTCGGCATGGTGATTCCACCCGTTCGGATCCACGACGAGGTCGACCTCGACTCGCACGAGTACGTGTGCAAGGTCCGCGGCACCGAGGTGGCGCGTGGCCGGGTCATGGCCGGCCACAAGCTGGCGATGGATCCGGGCGATGCCGTCGGAAACCTGTCCGGCATCCCCACCACCGAACCGGCGTTCGGCCTGCCGGCGGTGTGGATCGCCGATGCCCAGCACTCGGAGGCCGAGGCGCTGGGCTACACCGTGGTCGATGCCGAATCGGTGATCATCACCCACCTCACCGAGACCATCCGCACGCACTCCGCCCAGCTGCTCACCCGCCAGGACGTGCGTCAGCTGCTCGACCAGCTCAAAGAATCAAACGAAGCCGTGGTCAACGAGGTGGTGCCGGAGATCCTGTCGCTCGGCGAGATCCAACGCGTCTTGCAAACCTTGTTGTCAGAGGGTGTGTCGATCAGGGATCTGGGCGCTATCGTCGAAGCAGTGGGCGACAAGGCGCGGATCACGCGTGACACCGGGCTGCTGGCCGAGTACGCACGGCAGGCGCTGGGACGCGCGATCACGGCGCCACACCTCGATGCTGACCAGACACTGCGCGCGATAACCCTTGATCCGGCGATTGAGCAAGAAGTGGCCACGTCGATCACACAGACGACCGATGGTGAGTACCTCGCGCTGGAGCCGTCACGCGCCCAGGCACTGCTGGGCGCGGTGCGGAGCCAGTCCGAGCACGCGTCGGCGCTGGGAGGCATCCGGCCCGTCCTGCTCTGCTCGGCGCGAGTCCGCCGGCACCTGCGCCGGCTGGTTGAGTCGGCGGTGCCTCACCTGGCGGTGTGCTCATACAACGAAATCGCGCCCGGCATCAGCGTTGAGACGGTTGGGGTGATCAGCGCGTGAACGAGGACCGGTCCCGGTTTGCGGCACCCGGTGACCCGGAGCGGGTCAACCCGGAGGGAGTGCGCACCTACCGCGGGCGCACGATCGAGGAGCTGATCCCCATCATCCGGGCCGAGCTCGGACCGGACGCGATCATCCTGCGCGAGCGCGAGGGGCTGACCGGCGGCATCGGCGGGTTCTTCGCCCAGCGCTGCGTGGAGATCGACGCTCAGGCGGCGCCGCGGCTGAGCGTGTACGACGACGACTTCGATGATGACGATGGGTTTGAGGACGACCAGGACGAGTACACGGAGGAGACGGACGCTCTCGTCGAGGAGCCTCCACCGCCCATCGCCCAGGAGCCCGCGCTGCCGGTCTTTCCAGAGCCTGCGCCCGTGCCCGCCGCCCCCCTTCTCGACGAAGCTTCGTTCGCCGCCCGGCTGGAGGAGGCGACCTTCGCCGCCGAGCCGCCGCCCCAGACGGTGTCGGAGCGTGGCTCGGAGTCGCGCCGCTCAGCCGCACCGATGTTCATCGCCTTCGATGAGCTGGGCGATCAAGAACCGGAGGCAGAGCCAGAGGGGGAGCCAGAGCCAGAGGCGGAGGCGACGGCCGAGCCGTCTCCTCCCGTCGTCCCCTACCGGCTCCTCGACCTCGCCGAGATCGACTACGCCGAGCCCACGCCCGAGGCGGCGGACGAGCCTGCGCTCGAGCTGGAGAATCTGAAGCCTGACCCCGCCGCCCCCTGGATGACGTTCGCCGCCGAGCAGGTGGCCGCGCCCGCCGTCGAGCCGGTCGTCCGCGCTCGTCCGGCGCCCGCGCCCGCCGCCTCGGCCGCGCCGCCTCCGCTGGCCGCGCCGGCCCCCCCACCGGCCGCCCGACCGGCCCCGGCGGGCGAGCCATCGCCCGCGGTTGCTCAATCTCCTCCGTCCGCTCCAGCTCCGCAGTCCGCTCCGGTTTCCCCGCCCGAAGTCGCGCAATACGCCGGCCCGGCGCGCGCCGCGGGCTACCAGTCCTGGCCCTCCTCCGTCTACCCACGACGCCGGAGCGGCATCCTGCCGGCTGCTGAGCGGATGCTCCGGGCCGCACTGGAGGCCACCGCCGGCGCCAACGAACGACGCAACCTGGAGCTGCAGGCACGAGCCGCGCTGCAGGCGCGCGCCCTGTCCGCGCCCACCGGCTCCGCGCAGCCAGCCGTCCCGGCACCCGTCGTTCCCCCCCAGTCGCGTGAGCCCGAGTCCACTCAACCGGACCCTGACGCCGACGATCGCGCCCGGCAGCGCGAGGAGGAGCACCGCCGAGAGGCTCAGCTGCAGGAGCGGCTCGCCCAGTCCGGCATCAGCTCGCGCCGGGCAGCCGCCCTCGTCGCCGCCGCCATCTCCCGGCGCGGACCGTTCAGCGAGGAGAGCGACCTGGCCCACGAGGTCCGCTCGGCGATCGTCTCGGCCCTGTCGGCCCCGCGGCCGGTTCCGAGACGGGGGGCGATCGCCGTCGTCGGCGCCGGTGGCTCAGGCAAGACCCGATGTGTCGCCGCCCTCGCGGCGGCGTACGCCGGCGCGGGCATCCCGGTCAGCGCCGCCAGCTTCGGCGCCGCGGCACGGGAGGACGAGCTCGGCGAGCTGCTGCACGGCGAGAACGTGAACGTGATCCCGGCCATGCGGACGCGAGCCACCGCCCGCGCCGTCGCATCGGCCCGCGAAGAGGCACTGGTGATCATCGACACGGTGTCGGCTACACCCGGTGACGGATCCACCATCGACGTCATCGCCGAGGCCGTGCGCAGCTTTGAGCTCGACGCGATCTACCTCGCCGTCCCGGCAACGTTGAGTCTGCCGGCGGCCCTGAAGCTCGTCGACGGCTTCTCCGCCTTCGACCTCACGGGACTCATCGCCACCCACGTCGATGAAACGGACGAGCTGGGCGTGATCGCCGAGCTGGCGATGCAGACAGGGATTGCCGTGGCCTACACGCACACCGGGCTGGATCTTCAGCACGCGATCGCTTCTGCCGATGCAGAGGACATCGCCACCTCTGTCCTGAGTAGCTGAGCATGCACTCCAAAACCGCGACGAATGTCCGATCTCTCCCGGGCGAGGGTCAGGGAAGGCTGACCACCCCGGACGGCGAGGAGCTGCCCGTCCGCACCTTCAAGCGGGGCAAGGACGTCGTGCTCGTCGTGCTCGTCGAGACCGACACCCACGGCGAGGCCGACCGCGTCCCCGCGGCCGAGCTCGAGTACACCACGGTGCGCGGCGTCGTCCGTCTCCACGGAGAGGCGATCTTCGAGGACAAGTCGCTGATCCGGTTCGAGGCGCAGGGGGCAGCCGACGTCAGCCAGCGCCGCTCGTTTGTGCGGGTCAGCGCCCCGCAGATGGTCACGCTCGACACCGACGATCCCGGCAGGCGTCTCGCCCACACCGTCGACGTGAGCGGCGGGGGAATGCTGCTCGTGGGCGCCGACGAACTCCAGCCGGACCAGCGGGTGCGCTTCGCGATGGCGCTGGGCCAGACGGACGAGCCGATCGAGGGGCTGGCCCGGGTTGTCCGGATCCGCGACGACGGCAAGCGAGCGCTGGTGTTCGAGGCGCTCGACGAGGAGGACCGGCAGCGCCTGATCCGATTCGTGTTCGAGTGCATGCGGACCGCCCGCGCGCGGACGCGCGGCGACTGGCTGTAGGCCGCTGAGGGAGACCGTTTCATGGCCAAGAACGACAAGACCGCGGTCAAGAAGGACAAGAAGGCCAAGACCAAGGGCACCAAGAAGGTCAAGAAGGGGAAGGGCGCCGCCGCGGACGGCATCAGCGTTGCCGGACACCCCCGCGCCGCGGCGCAGGTGAGGCGGGCCAAGGGCCTGGGCGGGATCATCTCCTTCGCGATCGCCGCCTACCTGTCCTATAAGGCGGGCGTCCCCTCTGACCAGATCGCCCTCCGCGCCCTGGCCGTCGGCCTCGCCGGCTACATGCTCGCCTGGGCATGCTCGGTGACGGTGTGGCGGCACCTGGTGCTCGCCGAGCTCCGCGCCGCCGTCGAGAGCGGCCGCGCCAGGCTGGAGACCATGCCGCGCGTCCCGGCCGCCGCGACAGGCGAGGCCGACCAGCCGGACGGTAGCGGCGGATGAGTGACGGTTGGACGTGGATCCCATCCACCCCATCGTCCCCGTCTCACCACGGCTAGCACCGGTCGGCGCGCCACCGCGCGTGGACGCGCTCAAGGATCAGCAGGAGCGGCGCGAAGCCGCCGCGCGTGAACGCCGCCGGCGTGAACGGCAGCGGGAGCACGACAGCGAGAGGCCCGAACCCCGGGACAGTGACGATGACGGCGGGGACGATGGTCACCGCCACATCGACATCACTGTCTAGTGCACGTGGCCGGAAGGCCGGCGATGAATGTGTCCAGCAGGGTCTGGACGACTCTAAAGTCACCGCGCCGTGCGTCGATAACCGTGGTGACCGGCCGCAAGGAGCAGCCGGGGGACAACTAAACAACCACACCACGGAGGTGTCTTCATGTCCCTCTCGATTCTCACCAACGTCGCCGCAATGCAGACTCAGCAGAACCTGCTGAACTCGAGCAACGCGGTGGCCACGTCAATGCAGCGCCTGTCCTCTGGCCTGCGCATCAACAGCGCCGCCGACGACGCCGCCGGCTACGCGATCTCGGAGGGCCTCACCTCCCAGGTCAACGGCCTGAACCAGGCCAGCAGCAACACCGCCGATGCTGTCTCGATGGTCCAGACCGCGTCGAGCTCGGTGAACAACGTCCAGAGCATGCTCCAGAGGATCTACGAGCTGGGCGTGCAGTACAACAACGGCACGAACTCGTCCACGGACAAGTCGGACATCCAGGCCGAGGTCAACCAGCTGACCCAGGAGATCGACCGTCAGCGGACGTCGTCGAACTTCAACGGGATCAACCTGCTCAACGGCTCCGCCGGCGGCAGTGGCACCGTCACCTTCCAGGTCGGCGCCAACTCAGGTGACAACCTGTCCGCGACGTTCTCGGACATCGAGGGCACGGGCGGCCTGGGTGGCCTGGGCTTCAGCTGGTCCAACGCCTCCGGGGGCTCGACCGTCGTCGACCTGTCGAACGCCAACGCGCTGACCAGCCTGACCAACGCCATCAACAACATGTCGAGCGTGGCGGCCACGCTGGGCGCGGTCCAGAACCGCCTCCAGTACACGTCGGACGCGATCTCGTCGACTGAACAGAACCTGACGTCCACCAACAGCCAGATCAAGGACGTCAACATGGCCCAGGAGATGACCACCCTGACCCAGCAGCAGATTCTGGAGCAGGCGGGTACATCGATGTTGGCTCAGGCCAACTCCCAGCCGCAGCTCATCCTGAAGCTGCTCGGCTGATCCATCCTTCGTCTGGCCGGGCGGCGCCTGAGGCGCCGCCCGGGCCGGCGAACCCCATCGACTTTCTGTCCGCTCGGCCGGCGCCGTCTCGCGCTGCCGCCGCACGGGCACCGCAAGCTCGACCGCGGCAGCTCGGCTGTCCGCCGCGAGAACAACCGCCCCGCGCTCACCCCAGGTCGCAAACCACGCGGGGCTACATCAGATCCGATCCATCGAGGGAACGGTTGAAAGGAGGCGGGCTCTCAGTCCGTCTCCTTTCGTTTAAGTCCCGAGCGCCGACAGTCGATCACTGCTCATAGACGATGAGCTACACCGACGCGATGACCCGGGTTTCGCAGATCTACTCGCAGATCTCGAACCTCCAGACTGCCTTCACTCCCCCATCCCAGGCCACGAGTCAGACCGCCGGCTCTGCGTCCTCGTCGACCGGAGCCTCGATGACGTTCTCGTCGGCGCTGTCGAGCGCGATCGGCGGCACCACAGCCAGCGGCACCGCCGGGTTGCCGGCGAGCGCCGGCACGATGCTCACCTCCGCTCAGCAGCGATTCGCCTCGCGCCTGGCGACCGACACGGGTCTTGACCCGGGGGTTGTCTCGGCGTGGCTGCTGGCCGAGGAGTCCGGCGGCGCCGCCGTGTCGCGCCAGAGCGCGAACAACAACGACTGGCTGAACATCGGCTACACGGACAGCGGCACCTACGGCTCGTCAGACTCCGTGTGGAGCGATCCGACCACCGCCGCCGATGCCACCGCGGGCTGGCTCAGGGGGCAGACCACCATCCCCGGCTACGGGACCGCCAGCAGCGGGGTCCAGTCGATTCTCTCCACGGCCGGCCAGCCCGCGTCGGTCCAGATCTCGGCCCTGCAGAACTCCGGCTGGGCATCGAGCGGCTATCCGGACCTGCCCGCTCTCTACCAGCAGGTCGCAGGCTGATCGACCGGCGCGGCCCGGCTCCGATCCCCTCAACGCCCGTCCCCCGCTGCCGATTATCAGGTCATGGCCCTCGACGGAGTCCCACGCGTCACGCTGGGAATCGCCACCTACAACCGGCACACGTATCTGGCCGAGGCGATTCGCAGCGGCCTGAGCCAGGACTATCCCAGCCTCGAGGTGCTGGTGGTACTCGACGGCACCACCAACCCGGCGAGCGACGAGGTGCTGGCCGGCTTCGCCGGCGAGCCGCGGCTGCGCGTGGTGCGCCATGCGCGCAACCTCGGCATCGCGGCTGCGTACAACTCGTTCGTGGCGGAGGGCCGGGGCGAGCTGATCGCGATGGTCGGCGACGACGACCTGTGCGTCCCCGGCCGGATCCGCCGCCAGGTGGAGATCTTCGATCGGTTCCCCGAGACCGGAGTCGTGCATGGGGACGCCATCGTTGTCAACTCCGGCGGGCGCCAGACCGGCGTCTGGAACAGCGCCGAGTTCACCCCCAGCCTGCTGCTGCAGTCGTTCTTTCGCAGCCACAACCACCTCGTGGACCCCACCCGGATGGTCCATCGGCGGGTGTACGAGATCGTTGGCGGTTATGACCCGCGTTACCCACTGGCCAACGACTTCGACTTCTGGCTGCGCGCCGGACGAGCGTTCCGCTTTCGTCACTGTCCCGGCGGCGCACTGGTGGCCGTCCGGCGCCACGGCGAGAACACGTCCGACGAGTCGGCCCGGGCGCGCGAGGTCGACGACGTGCAGCGGGCACTGCGGGCGGCGCTCGAACGCTCCTCGCTGCGCGAGCTGGTGCCGGAGCTCGACTGGCCGGTGCTCGATCCGGCGGAAGCCGAGCGCCAAGCGCTGACCCGGCTCGCCGCCGCAGTGCAGAACCGGATGCTGCCGTTGCCGGAGCTGGCCGCCGAGCTGCGCCGGCGGGCTGCGACGATCCGGGTTGCGCCGTCCGCGGCCAGGGCCGGCCGCCGGCGCCCGCACGGAGGGCCGCGCCGCCTGCTGATGACCGCGTTCGGCTTCAACGACAGCGGCGGGGGCACGACGGTCCCGCGGCTGGCCGCCAAGGACCTGGTCCGCCGCGGCTGGGAGGTGACGGTGTTCCACGCCGCGGTCAAGCCGACCGAGAGCGGGATTCCCTATGAGATCACCGAGTGGCACGAAGACGGCGTCCGGCTGGTCGGCGTCCACAACCGCCCGCACGGCCTGTTCGATCTCGGCAACCCCCTGCGCGAGATCGACGACCCGCCGATCTCGGCGGCGTTCGCGGCCACGCTGGATCGCGTCCGGCCTGACGTCGTGCACTTCCACAACCTCCACAACCTCGGCGCCTCGCTGATCGACCACGCGGCAGCACGAGGGCTCCCGGCCTATTTCACGACCCACAACTACTGGCTGATCTGCCCGCGCGCCTATCTGCTGGACGGCGGCGGCTCCATCTGCGCCGGTCCCGGCGACGGCAGCGCCTGCGCCTCGTGCGTCGGCAGCCCGGACGTCGGCGGGCACCAGCAGCGCCTGGTGGAGATCCGGTCCCGCGCCGAGCGCGGGCTGACCGCCATCCTGGCCGTCTCGGATGCCGTGCGGCGGACCCTGCTGGCCGCCGGCTACCCGCCCGGTCTCGTCGACACCGTCCGTCAGGCGATGCCCCAAGACGCCGAGATCTGGGCGCGTGCCGGCCGGGACCGCCGGCCCGGGCGGGTGAGCGAGCGGCTGACGGTGGCGTTCCTGGGATCGGCGTACCCGCACAAGGGCCCGCAGATGCTGGTGGGGGC
>DASZMU010000177.1:0-2718 GCA_035551695.1 Solirubrobacteraceae bacterium | reverse complement strand
TTCTACGTCGCCATGACCCGCGCCGAGGAGCGACTGGTGCTCAGCGGCGCGCTGAAGTTCGACGGGTTCACGGCGCAGGGCGGACCCACCGGCGGCGGACCCGCGGCCTGGATCGCGCCGGCGTTCGTGCCGGAGCTCGGCCGGGTGCTGGAGCAGGGTGGCGGCGAGGTCCGGCGGGACGGGGTGCGGATCGCGGTCCAGATCGGACGCCCGGAGGACCGCTGCGAGCCGCCCGGCACCGGATCGGATGAGCCGAGCACGCCCCGGACGCCGCCGGCGGGGCCCGCCGCCCCGCCGTCCGCCACCGCGCTCGACGCCCCCGGGCCTCTCGCCACCCCCACCGCGCCCCCGATCGCGACGCTGAGCTACTCCGCCCTCCAGGAGTTCCACCGCTGTGGCTACCGCTTCTACGCCGAGCGCGTGCTGGGTCTGCCGCCGGTTCCGGAGCCGGCGTGGCCGTCCGGGACGGCGGTCGCGGTCCGCGACGACGCGACCGGAGCGGCGGCTGCCGGACCCCGTAGCGCGGCCGACCGTGGCGTGCTGGTCCACGCGCTCTTGGAGCGACTTGACTTCCGCCGTCCGGCGGTGCCATCGGCGGACGCGGTGCGCACCGCCGCCGCCCGCGCCGGCCTGCGCCCCGCTCCCGGCCCGGCGGAGGCGGACGAGCTGGCCGCACTGGTGCGGCGCTTTGCCCAGAGCGAGCTGTGCGCCCGCCTGGCCCGCGCCACCTCGACGCGCCGAGAGGAGCGGTTCGCGTTTCCCGTGGGGTCTGATTCCGCCGGCCCACTCGTCGTCGGCGCCATCGACGTCCTGGCGCGAGAAGCGGATCCCGCGGGCGGGCCGGCAGATCAGGTCCTGATCGTCGACTACAAGAGCGACCGGCTCGCCGGCGCCGCCCCGGCGCAAGTAGCCGATGCCGAGTACTCCACCCAGCGGATCGTGTACGCGCTGGCGGCGCTGCGGGCCGGTGCCCGGACCGTGGAGATCGCCCACTGCTTCGTCGAGCAGCCCGAGACGCCGGCGGTTGCCACGTTCGAGCGCTCCGGCACCGCGGAGCTCGAGCAGGCCCTGGCCGGCCTGAGCCGCGGCATCCTCAGCCGCGAGTTCGCGGTGACGCCTGCCCCCCACCGGCGGGTGTGCGTGCGCTGTCCGGCGGAAGGGGGCCTCTGCTCATGGCCGCTGGAACAGACGCGGCGGGAGTCGCCGGACCAGCTGTTCTAGCGGGGCTCACGCGAGTGGCGAGGGCGCTTGAACTCGACGTCGACCTGCTGCTCCTCGGAGCGCTCCTCGACCTTCGCAATCGCCGTCAGCGCCTTCTGATCGGCCGGGGCCTGCGGGGGACCGAACAGGCTGCGCGGCCATAGCTTGCGCTGGAGCACGACGTTTATCTCGGCGGCGTACAGCGTCAGCTGGGCCCCCAGATGCAGCCAGACGAGCAGCGCAATGACGAACGCGAATATGCCGTACGTGTTGCTGCTGGACTTGACGACGTGATCGACGTATGCGCCGCCCGCCGACTGCAGGATCGTCCACAGGACGGCGGCGACGATCGCGCCGACGCGGAGGTCGCGCGTGGTCACGGTGCTGGCGGTCATGAAGCGAAACGCCGCGAGGAACAGCACGATGTTGGCCAGCAGCGAGACGACGTAGCCAAGGATCCGCGAGCCCGTGCCCCCAAGGCCGCCGGCGACGAGTCCCGACGCCGCGGTCGAGATCAGGAACAGCACCCCGAGGGACACGAGCAGGGCGATGCCGCGAAGACGTGATCTCAGGAAATCCGGCCGGTCCTTGAACGGCACCGCCCAGATCTTGTCCAGGGCGTTCTGCGCCGCGCTCGTCACCCCCAGGCCGGCCCAGAGCGAAGCGACCAGACCGATGACCAGGGCCGTGAGCGAGCCGGACAGGGCGTGCACTTGGATCGGCTGGCCGACGATGGGCAGTTGCGCCAGCGCCGAGCTCTCAACCGACTTCTGTGCGGCGGCGTTCCCGCCCAGGACAAATCCCAGGATCGTGGTCATCACCAGCAGGAGCGGGAAGATCGAAAAGAAGGCGTAATAGGCGACGAGCGCCGCGAGGTTGCCGCCCTGGTCGTCGCCGAACTTCTTCACCACCGCGACCGCGATCGCCAGTCCCCGCGTGCGCTGCTGGAACTGATCGAATCTGTGCACGGGCGCGAGGAGGTCCATGCGAATCTAGTACCCCCCAGGAGGCGGTCGCAACGACGCGGGCATCACGCCCGGACGTGCGCCGGCCGGGGCGCGGGTGGGGGGCACGGTTGGCCGTAGCGTTCATTTGCGGCCCTCACGCTGGGTGCAGCGGCAGCTGTCCACGCTCTATCGCCAGCAGCGTCCGCTTGCGCTCCAGCCCGCCGGTGTAGCCGCCGAGGCCCCCCGTGCTGTGCAGGACCCGGTGACACGGCAGCACGATCGGCAGCGGGTTGGAGCCGAGCGCGTTGCCGGCGGCGCGGAAGCCGCGCGGGCTGCCGGCCCGCGCTGCCACCTCGCGGTAGGTGGAGACCGAGCCGTATGGGATCGCCGCCGTCACCGTCAGCACGCGGCGGGTGAAGTCGGTCATCAGGCGCAGGTCGAGCGCCACGTCAAAGCTGCGCCGGCGCCCGCTGAAGTACTCGTCGAGCTCTCGCCGGGACTCGTCGAGCTGCCGTGGAGCCGATAGGAGGCGAGGGGAGATGCGCCCCGCCATCTCGGCCAGCACCGCCTC
>DASZMU010000176.1:0-3351 GCA_035551695.1 Solirubrobacteraceae bacterium | reverse complement strand
CCAGCTCCGGCATGAACTGCTGGACGGCGGAAAGCACGGCGTAGTCGCCGCAGCCGGGGCACCAGCGGGTCTCCTGATCGGACTGGAAGTCGGCCTTGGTCAGGCTGGCGCTCATGTCGGCGGGCCTCCGCGAGACGGGCTCGTCATTGGCGCTCCGCGATCTGCTCGGCGATCTCGGCGGCGTACAGCGGCTGGCCCCGCACCTTGCAGTGCGACTCGACGTCGACGAGGAAGCGCGACCGCAACACTGCCGCCAGCTGTCCGCTGTTGAGCTCCGGGACCAGCACGCGCTCGAACGACCGCAGGACGTCACCGACGTTGCCGGGCAGCGGATTGAGGTGACGCAGCTGCGCGCAGGCGACGCGGTGCCCCGCCTCGCGGGCCAGGCGTACCCCGGCCCGGATGGCGCCCTCCGTCGATCCCCAGCCGAGGACGAGCAGCTCCGTCGGGTGGGCGGGATCCGGTTCGATGTCAACCTCCAGCGGCGGCACCTCGTCGACGATCCCGGCCACCTTCGCCGCCCGCAGCTCGGTCATCCGCTCGTGGTTGGCGCCGTCATACGAGATGTTGCCGGTGACGTCTGACTTCTCCAGGCCGCCGATGCGGTGTTGGAGCCCGGGCGTTCCCGGAATCGCCCACGGCCGCGCCAATCGCTCGTCCCGGGCGTACGGTGCGAACGGCACGTCGCCGTCCGCCGGCGCGGACGCAAACCGCGGATCGATCTCCGGCAGCGCCGCCACCTCCGGCACCAGCCACGGCTCCGAGGACGAGGCGAGGAAGGTGTCGGACAGGAGGATCACGGGCGTGCGGTAGCGGATCGCGATCCGAGCCGCCTCGAACGCCGCATCGAAGCACCCGCCCGAGGTGCTCGGTGCGATCACCGGCAGCGGACTTTCACCATGGCGGCCGTGGAGCGCCATCAGCAGGTCGGACTGCTCGGTCTTCGTCGGCATCCCCGTCGAGGGTCCGGCGCGCTGGATGTCGATGACGATCAGAGGCAGCTCCAGCATCACCGCCAGCCCGATCGTCTCGGCCTTGAGGTCCATGCCGGGCCCGCTCGTCGCCGTCACGCCAAGCCGGCCGCCGAACGATGCGCCGAGCGCCATCCCAGCAGCGGCGATCTCGTCCTCGGCCTGGATCGTCGACACCCCCAGGTTGGCGTGGCGCGACAGCTCGTGGAGAAGCTCGGACGCGGGCGTGATGGGGTAGCTGGCCAGCACGAGCGGCAGCCGGGCGCGCACGCTCGCGGCGATCAACCCCAGCGCCAGCGCCGTCGTCCCGTTGATGTTGCGATAGGTCCCGGGCGGAACATCGGTCGCAGGGTTGACCCGGTACTGGACGTGGAGCAACTCGGTCGTTTCGCCGAACGACCACCCGGCCTTGAACGCGGTCAGGTTCGCCTGGGCGACGGCCGGGCTCCGGGCGAACTTGCGCTCGATCCAGTTCGTGGTCACGTCGGTGGGCCGGGCGTACAACCAGGACAGGACGCCGAGCGCGAACAGGTTCTTTGCGCGCGAGGCGTCACGTGTCGACACGCCCTCCAGGGCCTCCACCGCGCGCGCCGTCAGCGTGGACATCGGGATGCGGTGCACGCGGTAGGCGCTGAGCGATCCATCTTCGAGCGGGTTGGCCGCATACCCCGCCTTTTCGAGGTTGCGTTTGGTGAAGGCGTCCTCGTTGACGATGATCGTCGCCCCGCGTCCGAGTTCGGCGCTGTTGGCCTTCAGCGCCGCCGGGTTCATCGCCACCAGGACGTTGGGGTGGTCGCCCGGCGTGAGGATGTCCCGGGAGGCGAAGTGGATCTGGAAGGCGGACACGCCGGCGAGCGTTCCCGCCGGAGCCCGGATCTCTGCGGGGAAGTTCGGAAGCGTGGCGAGGTCGTTGCCGACCATTGCCGTGGCGTCCGTGAACCGGCTTCCGGTCAACTGCATGCCGTCCCCGGAGTCCCCGGCGAACCGGATGATGACCCGATCGAGTTCCTCGACCGCCTTGGTCATCCTCGTCCGGACCTCCGTACGCCCATCGCCTGCCGCGTCCTTCCTCTCTGAGTTCGATTCTAACCCCCTGGCTGCGCGGACAGGCGCTGGGTTTGCGCCGACCCGGCAGCGGTGAGCCTGTCCCCATGAGCGAACGCGAGGACTACGACCGGCTGGCCGACGAGCTCGGCGCTGACGCCGACAAGCTGGAGCAGGAGAACAAGCGGCTGCAGAAGGAGATCTCAGACGTGCGCCAGGATTGGGAGCGCAAGCGCGCGGACGAGGGTGTGCCCGGAGCGCCGCCGCCGGACGAGGACTCAGATCGTGACGCGCCCGGCGATGACGCCAACCCGGAGGACACCGACCAGGAGTCTGGCTAGCGCGGGTTCTGCCGGTCGACGTTGAAGTAGCGCAGCAACGTGGCGCGCTGCGTGTCCGGAATCGGCTCGTCGCCGTCCGGCGGCCACGCGGACAGGATCAGCCGCGCGATCGTCCGCTGCCCGCCCTCGTGGTCGCCGTAGAGCAGGTCGATCTGGATCGATTCGTCCGCGTCCAGGGCCTCCCGCACCTCGGCGTATCCGGCCTCGGTGGGGTCGCGGAGCGCGCCCTGCCAGAAGCCGTTGTCCCCGGCCGGAATGTAGATGTCGAGCTGCTGGCGGCGGAACTCCTCCACGTCCGGCACCTCGTTGCTCTCCTCCCGGCGCCGGGCCCGCCAGCCGTGCAGCACCGCGAGGCCGCTGCCGCCGTTGCGCACGCCGATCGCCAGGTACACCGCGCCGTTGTGCTCCACGACAGCCCCGCCGTGCCCGGGCACACCGACGAAGACCCCGTCGCCGAAGCGGATCCGCTCCACCGGATCCTCCTCGCGGGACGGGATGAGCACCGGCCGCAGACCCACCAGCAGCGACTGCTCGGCGACGCGGGCCGACCGATTCGCCGATCTGACCGAGCTGAACGTGGCGACCGCCAACACAAGCGTGCCGCCGGCGGTCGCCAGCGAAGAGATCGTCACCGAGTCGGCCATCGACCGGCTGGATCAGATCCGTGATTGAGCGGGGCGCCGGGTCGCCGACCCGGCGCCGGTCACCGAGCTAGATCTTCTGGACGTTGACGGCCTTCGGCCCCTTGGGACCGGCCTCCTCCTCGTAGGACACCTTCGCGCCCTCAGCGAGTGACCGATAGCCGTCAGCCTGGATGCTCGAGTGGTGGACGAACAGGTCGCGGCTACCCTCATCGGGCGTGATGAAGCCGAAGCCCTTCTCGTCGCTGAACCACTTGACTGTTCCGGTTGCCATGGGAGTCCCCTCCGTAGCTTGAAGTGCTGCTACCGCGGAGGTGTTGCTTCCCCCAGGGCCTGCACCTGCTTGTCGCCGAA
>DASZMU010000175.1:0-3079 GCA_035551695.1 Solirubrobacteraceae bacterium | reverse complement strand
TCGGCCGTGTCCGAGGCCGAGAGCTGGTGGTGGGCCCAAAACCAGCTGCAGCTGCTGTGGGGATGTCCACCGTCGTGCATCTTGTCCGTGGATCATTCCGATCCCGAGGCGTTCTCGGTCGAATAGCGGCACCTTACAACCAGCCGTTCGTCAGTTGCGTTTCCAACGGATGATCCTTGGAGCGTCGGGGGCGACAGGCTGACGCTGGGGAGCTGCGGGCTCAGGGGCGGCGGGCTGAGGTTGCTGTGCTGGAGGCTCGGGCTGCGGAGCGGCGGCACGGCCCTCGGGGACCCGGCCCCACGAGATCGTATCCGGAGGGTTGGGGCCGTATTGCGCCGGAGCGCCCGTGCCGACCAGCGGAGACCGAGGCAGCGATGAGGGGCGACTCTGGCGCGGCTCGGGATAGAGCCTGGCCGCCGCCGCGCTGCCATAGCCGGCGTCCCGGAGCGCACGCCCCGTCGGGCTCGCGGCGGCGATCGGCGCCTCGCGGCCGAGTCGTGCCAGGGTGAGCGTCCCCCGGGTGTACACCTCGCCGATGCGCGGTGGCTTCAGCGTCCGACTGGCCGGATACCTCCGGAAGCCGACGGCGCCCGACCCCGGATAGAGGCCCTCGACCAGGCCCACGGCGTCCTCGATGCCGGCCTTCTTGACCAGGAGGCCCTCGAGCAAGTCGACGCCGTTGTCGAGATGCTCGTTGATGGTGGTGACAACGCCGTTGACGGGCGCGGTCTTCTGGACGATCTCCCCCACCCCGCCCAAAACCTCGGCCAGCCCGATGGCGATCTTGCGCAGATCCATGATGATCGACACGAGATAGACGACGACGGCGAGGACGATGAGCGCAACGGCGAGAATCGTGACGACGCCGGCGGCCGCGAAGGCGAACAAGGTCATGGACTAGGCGTCGTCGAGGATCACGTCGAGAGCGGCGCCGTAGTCGGCCACACCCGCGACAGTCTTGATGACCTGGTCCTGCGTCGTCAGAAGCAGGGGCACAACTGCGAGATCCCGCGAACCGGCGGCGGCGATCGATGAGATCCCTTCAACCTTGGCGGGGATGGTCTTGCTCGCACGCCGGACGCCGGCAAGGAGGTAGACGACGGCGGGCAGCACGACGAAGAGCAGGAGCGCGTTTCCGAGCCACCAGAGGATCATCGGTTCCTCCGCTCGGCCACCATCGCCGCCTTGCGTGCGATGCCCGGGAGCGAGCCGAGGATGATGCTGAACTGGTCACTGATGGCCCTGACCGCCGCGTCGAGGGGACGCAGGTTCCGCGACTCCACCCCGGCCAAAGCCGACTCGAGCCGGTCCAATCCGGTCGAGATCCGCTCGAGGCGCGTACGGACTTCGATCAGCGCGACGGCGAGCACCAGCACCACCCCGACGGCGAGGACCACGCTCAGGAGAATCAGCAGGTGAGTGCTGCTCATTCGGGACCGAACCCGTCCGTGAGCGCGTTCATGTAGCCGTCCTGGACGACCGCCTCCTCGACGATCTGCGCCAGCACGGGCGCCGTCGCCTCGAGCTGCGGGATGTTCGAGGTGTTGGTGGCCACCTTTGCCACGACCTCGAGCAGGCCGTCCACCGAGCTCTCGATGCTGCCGACGTACTCGACCAGCAGGGTGAGCATGATGGCCACGAGGACCGCCGCGGCAAACGCGATCGCGAGCGAGATCGCCCACAGCGTGTGCCCGCCGACGGCGTACGCGATCACTTGCCCACCGCCACTTTGCGCAGCGCGCGCGCCGCGTGGAGGATGCGCACGCCGGAGTCGTTGATATTCGCGATGCCGCCGAGCTCGTCGGTCTGCTGGCGGATCTGGTCGACCGCGCGCTCAGCGGCGTGCGCCTGCGAGGCGATCTTGAACGCGAGGTAGAGGATGACGATCACGATCGCGGCCGCCACGGCCACGACCGCGATGCCGACGATCATTCCGACGCTCCATCCCGCACCAGCCGCAAGCCTTAGCACGGGTCGCCACGCTCACGAATTTCGCTGGGCAAAGCCCGTCTTGGCTCCATCATCTCCTCCGGCAGGTTCCCGCGTGCACGACCGGAGGCTTGGCTTCCGCTAGCCAGACCTCCGGTGCGGGGCGCCTAAAATACTCGCCGGTCCCGACGGTGTCCAGCGGGAAGGGGTGGCGGCGACCGGCTAGTGGATGCTCCCGGCCGACCGCTGCGACAGCCGCTCGCCGCTCCGCCCATGGCGGACGGCGATGAGCTCGGCCATGATCGAGAGGGCGGTCTCGGCCGCGCTCAGGGCGCCGAGATCGAGCCCGACCGGGGCGCTGATCCGCGCGAGGTCCTCCTCGGGGACGCCCGCGGCAAGCATCCGCTCCTGGCGCTCGGTCTGCGCGTGGGTGGAGCCCATCGCACCGATGTAAGCCGGGTCGGCCTGGAGCGCGAGGGTGAGGATCTCGTCGTCGATCTTGGGGTCGTTGGAGAGGACGGCTAAGTAGGTCGCACGGTCGATGCCGCCCAGCTGCTCGAGCGCCGGCCCCGGCCACGTGACCACGATCTCGGTCGGCTCGGGGAACCGCTCTCGGGTCGCGAAGCGGGCGCGCGGATCGATCACCGCCGCGTGCCAGCCCATGATCTGAGCCAGGTACGCGAGGTGATTGGCGTACTCGACGGCGCCGAAGATGAGCAGCCGAGGCGCGGGGCCGGTGACGTCGACGAAGAGGTCACCGCGGAGCTCCGAGCGCTCCTCCCACATGAGCTCGTTCGCCGCCGCGACCGCCTCGGCATCGAGCTGCGCATCACCAAGCGAGCCTTCCTGGCTACCGTCGGCGCGCATGAGAAGACGGGCCCCGGCGTGCGGTCCGCGCACCGCCGTGACCAGGGCCGCCCGCCCGTCCTCGCGGGCGACCTGAGCGAACGAAGCCTGGGCCGCCACTTAGGACTGGGCCGGCGGCGGCGCCTGGGCGGCGGAAGCGGCATGCACGGCGCCCGCTCCGAGCCCGGCGGCGGCGAGCGACGCGAGGGCCCAGCCCGTGCCCTTGCGCTCCTGTCCCTTGAGCGCATCCATCGACAGCGGGCCGGGACCTTCCTCGGTGAGCATGAGCAGGGCGAGAATGATG
>DASZMU010000174.1:0-6188 GCA_035551695.1 Solirubrobacteraceae bacterium | reverse complement strand
GGCCGAGGATCAGATCCGCGCCGCCCGCGCGGCTACTGGACGCGGAGTGGACGCGGTGTTCCACCCAAGCGGCGAGATGAGCTGATGTCAATCACCTGCAAATCGCCGCAAAGCCGACGCCCGGAATCGAACCGGGGACCCCTTCATTACGAGTGAAGTGCTCTACCAGCTGAGCTACGTCGGCGTTTGCAGGGATTTCCCGGATCTTCCGCGTTCCCTGCCCAATCTTGGGCTGCGCGGGGGCTGCAAAATCCTGGTCGATCCGTGCCTGAGGCAAGCGTAGCCGACGCTCGCCGCGCTCGGTCGCCAAGACCTCGGTCGTTGTCGCCACCTCCAGCATCGGCTCAAGCGACCCTGAGTTGACGACGCTCATGGGTCCGCCCAGAGGCAAGCAGTGCGTGACAACGGGCCGGACCTCGCAGTTGCGGGCACAGTCCGGGACGATTCTGGTGGAGTCGCAACATGTGGGATGCGACCTCAACTGCCTGCCGTAGCGAGGACGCCTCGACAACGGGGAAGCCGTGGGCCGGCAAAGGTGCCTCACTCTGGTGCATGCCGTTCAGGGACAGCCCGACCCGCACCCCGTCCGCATCCGAGGCGAGCCCTCCGGTGATGACGAAACTGCCCGCCTGGAGTTCGTTCTCAACAAACTCAGTCATCGCCGATTGAAGCTCGGCGGGGGAACTCGTTAGTTGATCCAGACGCAGCGTCACGAAGAACTGCATATGTCTGCTGGGCAACGACGGGCAACGAAAGGGGGCGTCAGCGGTCGCCGGGACGCTCCGGGTGGTCCCTGGACCGTGCACCACGCGCCAAATCCCGGCGCGGCGAGATGATTTGTCACCAGCCGCAGGCTCAGCCCCCGAGTTTGCGCCAGATCACCCGCGACGATCGTGATTTGTCGCCTGGTGCACGCCACAATCCGGTGCCACGGCCCGCATTCCTCCCCCCGCGCCCTCCCACGGGTGTTTTCCCCACGTCAGGGCGCTCCTGCGCCACGACATCCTTGCCAAATAGGGCGGCGTGGCGGCGGCGGTCGCGCCGCGCCGCCCCCACCCCGCAAAACCTCCACGCCGAGCGCGGCACGACCGACGACGACCGCCGCGCTACCCACCCCACTCCCCCCAACGACTCAAACGCCCCAAGCAAACCCACATCACCGGGCGCGACTCAAACGTCGGAGTGTTGCGACAGCCTGGCGAGCGCGTCTATGTGGAAGCCAGGCTCCAGACGGGGCTGTCGTAGAGAGGGAACGGCAGGGTGCTAAGTCGGCGACCGGCGGGGGCCAGTCCAGCGACGCGTCAGAAGGGCCCGTCAGCCTGTTGCGGGCTGCCGGTGCGGGTGCGCCAGTCCTCCACCAGGATCGCCCAGCGCTCATGATCACGCCACCGGCCGCCGATCTTGAGGTAGCGGGGCGAGAAGCCCTCCCGCCGGAAGCCGGCGCCCTGGGCCAGGGCGAGCGAGCTGGCGTTGCCGGGCTGGATATTGGCCTCGATGCGGTGCAGTTCGAGCCCCGTGAACGCGTGGCTCAGGACGAGCTCGAGGCCCTCGCGCATGTATCGCTGGCCGGCGAACGGCTCGCCGACCGCGTAGCCGAGGTAGGCGCTCTGCAGGCGCCGTCGGACGATCTGGGAGAGGTTGAAGAAGCCCATGATCGCGTCATCCTCCGTGCGACAGAGGAGCATCGCCTCGAAGTCGGCTCGGCGGGCGTCGGCCAGGTAGGCGGCGAACCGGTCGTCGTCGGTCGGCGCCGTCGCCCACGGGCTGTGGAAGGCCCGGCTGACCCGCATCAGCTCGGTGAACTCCTGGCAGTCGGCCCGCGCTGGGGCTCGGAGGTAGACGCGCGAATTGGCGCCCGCCATGCCTACCGCGCCAATGTCCGCTCGAGGCGGTACGCCAGTGCCTCGCACGCCAGGTCCTCCGAGACGTTGAGGACAAAGCGCTCCCGCGTGTCCTCCACCAGTTCCACGGCAGCACGCAGACGCTCCGGCGCGGGAGCCGGATCCTCCGCGAGCTCCGCCGTACGGTCGCAGTTGCGCACCAGGTCAGGCGCGCCGAAGGCGATGAAGGCCAAGTCAGCGAACCAGAGCGCCACGAGCTGCAGGGCCAGGTCCAGCGCACCGGTCTGGACGCGGCGGCGCGTCCGGCGGGTCCGCTCGGTCCATTCGGTCTCCACCCGCTTGCGCTCCTTGCGGGACGTCAGCTCGAGCTCGGCCGCCTGGAGCGCCTCGAGCTCGACCCCGGCGGCCTCGCCACGGGCCCGGACCGCGGCCAGCAGCTCGGTCCACGGCCGGTTCCGGCTCATCTGCTCGGCGATCGCCGCGCGGGCGTAGCGCTCGGCGGCAGCCCGTAGCGCCTGGCCCTCCGGCCCGGCCAGCTCCCGCGCCTGGTCGGCATCTTGAAGGGCGAGCCGCACGCAGGCCAGCGCCGTGGCGCCCCCCACCCCCAGCGCCTCGAGCTCGGCGGCCGCCTGCTCCTCGCTTGGCGCCTCGAACCGCACCGCCTGGCACCGCGAGCGGATCGTGGGAAGGATCTCCGCGAGGCGATCGGTGAGCAGGATGATGTGGACGAATGCGGCCGGCTCCTCGAGCGTCTTGAGCAGGCGGTTGGCCGCCTCGTCGCCGAGCTCGTCGGCGCGCTCTATCACGAACACTCGCCGGCTCGACTCAAACGGCGTCTTGCTGGCGGCGGAGATCACCGGCTCATCGATGTCGGCGACGAGGATCTCGTGGGCGCCACTGGGCACCACCCAGGTCAGATCAGGATGAGCGCCGGACATGACCCGGGCGTGGGCGCCTTCGGGATCCGCGGACCCGTCCGCCAGCAGCTCGGCCGCGAGCGCTCGCGCGGCCGAGCGCTTGCCCGCCCCGCCGGGTCCGTGGAAGAGGTAGGCATGGGACGCTTGCCCGTCTGCCTCGAGCGCGGGCCCTAGAACCGCGCGCGCGTGCGGGTGACGTTCAAGCTCGGCGAGCACCAGCAGATCCTAGCCCTCGGCACTGCGCGCCCCGCCGCTCGATATGGTCGAGCGCGCGTCATGGCCCGCGGCAAGCTGATCACGATCGAGGGGATCGACGGCGCGGGGAAGACGACGCTCGCCCAGTCCCTGGTGGCCGCGCTCAGCGAGCGCGGCATTGACGCGACGCTGCTCCGTGAACCCGGCGGCGTGCGCGCGGCCGAGCGCATCCGCGACCTCGTCCAGGATCCAGAGGCCCAGATCGGCCCTCGAGCCGAGGCTCTGCTCTACGCCGCGGCCCGGGCCCAGCTCGTCGAGGAGGCTGTCGAGCCGCTGCTCGCCGCCGGACGCCTCGTGCTCCTCGACCGCTTCGTCGATTCCTCGCTCGCCTATCAGGGCGCCGGCCGGGACCTCGGGGTCCACGCGGTGAGGGCGATCAACGAGTTCGGAACCGGCGGGCTCGTGCCTGACCGGACGCTGCTCCTCCAGGTCACCACCGGGGTGGGCCGCACCCGCTCGCGTGGGCGCACCGAGCCGCTGGATCGATTGGAACGTCAGCCGGACGAGTTCTTCGACCGGATCGCGACCGCCTACACGGAGCTGGCCGCCTCCGAGCCCGGCCGCATCCGGACCATCGACGCCTCCCGCGAGCCCCCCGTCGTTCTCGGCGCCGCACTCGACGCGATCGCCGACCTACTTTGAATACCCGTTGGGCCGCGCGTTGGCGAACGCCCAGGCGTCGGCGACCATTGTCACAAGCTCCGGCTTCTCCGGCCTCCACCCAAGCTCGGACCTGATCCGCTCGCTCGCGGCCACCAACTGTGGCGGGTCACCCGGCCGGCGCGGGGCCTCGCGGACGGGGATCTCGCGCCCGGTCACCTCGCGGGCAGCGTCGATGACCTCACGGACCGAGAAGCCGGCGCCGTTGCCGAGGTTGAAGATCCGGTGCTCGCCCGGCCGCGTCCCATCCAGCGCCAGCAGGTGGGCGGCCGAGAGATCCTCAACGTGGATGTAATCCCGGATCGCCGTGCCGTCCGGCGTGGGGTAGTCGGTTCCGAACACCTCGACGTGGGGATTGCGACCCAGCGCCGTCCGCAGGATGTTGGGAATCAAATGGGTCTCGGGCTCGTGGTCCTCTCCGGCGTCTCCGCCGGCGCCCGCGACGTTGAAGTAGCGCAGGCTGACGGCGCCGAGCGCGTGCGCGGCGCAGTAGTCGTGGATCATGCCGTCGACGGCGAGCTTGGAGGCGCCGTATGGGCTGGCCGGCCGCGGGGGCGCGGCTTCGGAGATCGGGACCTCGTCCGGCTGGCCGTAGACGGCGCACGTGGACGAGAACACCAGCCTCGAGATCTCCGCGTCACGCATCGCGTCGAGCAGGTTGAGCGTCCCGACGACGTTGTTGTGGTAGTAGCGCTCCGGGTGGTTCACGGACTCGGCGACCAGGGCCAGCGCGGCAAAGTGCAGCACACCGTCGAAGCCCTCTGAGACAGCGGCGTGCACCGCGTCACGGTCGCGCAGGTCGGCCTCCACCAGGCGCGCTGCGGGCGCCACGGCCTCCCGGTAGCCGCGTTCGAGGTTGTCGAGGACGACCACCTCGTGGCCGGCATCAAGGAGTTGACGGGAGACGACGGAGCCGATGTAGCCGGCTCCGCCGGTCACGAGGAGCTTCACCGGCGGGACCTGGGGTGTGAGGCGTTCGTTGGCATCCGCGCCCGGCATTTAACAGACATAGAATCGCCGGCGCTGTGTCCGACGCGTGGCGATCCGTGAAGGTCAGGCAGTTCGAGCAGGTGATGACGGCACCCTCCATGGCTCTGCTGCGCGTCACCGGCACGGCTGCGCGGGGGCCAGGGGTGCCGGCCGAGCGTCCCACCCTGCTTGCCGACGACGGCCAGGAGGTCAGCCGGTTCCCGGCCCTTCCGTCGCCTCCGGACGCCCGCGGCGCTCTCCGCGCCGCCTATTCGGTGCCGGCGGGCGTGATCAAGCCCCAGACGGTGTTCTCGCTCCAGCTCGCCGATGGTCACGTGATCGCCCTGCCGACGCCCTCACCGCGGCCCGGCGCCGAGCAACCGCCGGCCGATCCAGTTGACGTCGAGCAGGCCGCCGAAGATCGGACGGCACCGGAAGCGCAGGCATCCGTGCGCGAGGAGCTCGCCGATGCCAACCGGCGCGCGGAGGACGCGCTCCTGGAGGCGGCCGCGGCCCGTGACCAGAATGAGGCCCTGGAGCGGCGCAACTCGGAGCTCGGCGACTCGCTACGCGAGCAGCGGGCGACGCTTGATGAGCTGGAGATCTGGCGCGGCGAGCTCGAGCGGCGGCTCGCGTCGATGAGCACCGAGCTGGGCGATGCGAAGACCCGGCTGCGGGAGGCCCAGCAGGAGCTACAGAGGGTACGGGCCGAGCTGACGGACGCGGAGGAGAGAGCCACGCTGGCCGAGGCACAGGTGGCGCCGCTCTCACAGCAGCCCGGGGCTGGGGAAGCCCAGACCGCAGCGTCAGCCGGCCGGGACGTCGACCTTGGTGAGCTCAGCCGCCGTGCCGCCGCCGAGGCCGGCGAACTCGCCGCCCGCGAGATCGCGGAGGCCGTCGCCGACCAGGCGCAGACGGGCCACTGAGACCCTGGATCAGGCCCGCGACGCAGTAAAATGAGGGGTTCACCAAGCTCCTGTGCCGCCGCTGGCCGCGGCCCCGCTTTCCGTCCGGGTCGTTCGCAAGCATTCCCAGCCCACTCGGCCGCTACGGAGCCGAGAGAGGGCATCGGAAGCAGGCGGAAAACGAGAGGAGCAGTACCCCATGTCGAACGCACCGCACACACAGCTCAGGTCCACCTCCACGGTGGGCGAAGGCCTCTCGGTCCGTCGGTATTTCACGACCCCCGGGACCCATCCCTTCGACGCCGTCGAATGGGAGCGGCGCGACGCGCGCATCGGCCACGGTGACAAGGTGTCGTTCGAGCAGCGTGACGTCGAGTTTCCGAAGTCGTGGTCTCAGAACGCGACCAACATCGTCGCCCAGAAGTACTTCCGCGGGCAGCTGGGCTCGCCGGCGCGGGAGCATTCGGTCAGGCAGATGATCGGTCGGGTGGCGGGGACGATCGCCGGCTGGGGACGTGAGCGCGGCTACTTCGCCACCGAGGAGGACGCGCGCTCCTTCGAGGAGGAGCTGACCCACATCCTGCTGCACCAGCTGGCCGCGTTCAACTCGCCCGTCTGGTTCAACGTCGGATTCGAGGAGA
>DASZMU010000173.1:0-14887 GCA_035551695.1 Solirubrobacteraceae bacterium | reverse complement strand
GCTCCGCACCAACCCGAGAGTCATCAAGCGCAAGATGTCCAACTGGAGGGTCAAACGCCCCGAGCACCGCAACCCGCCCCAGCCGACCAAGCCGCCCCGCGACGCCATCACCGTCCTGGCCGCCTAAGGAAACGGTATTGGTCCTAGACCAGCCCAGGCGTGCCCGCCCGACTCCCGCGCGGCCGCAGCGACTACCCCTCGCGCCGGTTGGCCGCCGCAATCGCCGCCCGCGTCAGCCCCACGTACCAGTCGGTGACGTCCTCGCGGCTGACGCCGGGCTTCTTCAGCCACCAGTTCGCGAGCGCCTCTCCGGCGCCGACGATCGCCTCGGCGACCCCCTCCGACGCCGGCGGGGTCAACCCTGTTCCGGCGGCCGTGCCGTCGCTGCCGTCAGGCGCGCCCTCGAGCATCCCGCGGACCTCGGCGACGATCCGCCCCCGGAGCTCGGCCACCTGGTCGGCGAGGGGCTGGCGCATGTTGAGCTCGCGAAACAGTACGGTCCATCCATCGCGATGTTCCTCGACGAACCCCAGGAACTCACCGATCACCGAGCGCAGGCGGGCGGGCGGCGACCCATCGCCGTCGGCGCGGTTGGCGACGACCAGCCGCTGGACGAGTTCGCCACCCGTTCGCTCGATGTAGGCGACGTACAGACCCTCCTTGGACCCGAAGTAGGCGTAGAGCATCGGCTTCGACACCCCGGCGAGCGCGGCGATGTGATCCATCGACGCCCGGTCATAACCACCCTCGGCGAACACCTGTCCCGCGACGCGCAGGATCAACTGCTCGCGCAGGGAGCGCGGCATCCCCTGGGTCCCCGCGCGGGACTGCGAGCTGCGTCCCCGCCCGGGACTTGTTGCCTGGTCTCGCGACAACTCGTGTAGGAATCTACCCGAGTGGATATTACTCTTCAGTAAAGGGATGCCAGAAAGAGGAGCCAGACCCAACGTTCATCCCGTCCAGCGGCGGGTGCTCGACGTACTCGCCGCGCTCAGCACGCCGCTGCTCATCGACGACTACCTCGAGCTGATCAACCCCCTGTGGTCGACCCGGGAGCTGCGCGGGCGGATCGAGACGATCAACCACGAGACCAGGGAGGCCGCCACCGTGCTGATCAAGCCCGGCTACCGGTGGGGCGGCCACCAGCCCGGTCAGTACCTGAGGATCGGCCTCGACATCGAGGGCGTCCGCCACTGGCGCGCTTACTCGCTGACGTCAGATCCGCAGCGATCCGACGGGCTGATCAGCATCACGGTCAAGAACGTCAACGAAGGCAAGGTCTCCCCGTACCTCGTCCGCCGCGGCCGGCCGGGCACGATCGTATCCCTCGGCGGGGTCGAGGGCGAGTTCGTCCTGCCGGACCAGCTGCCGGACAAGCTCCTGTTCATCAGTGCCGGCAGCGGGATCACGCCGATCATGAGCATGCTCCGCCACCTGGACCAGAGCGGCGAGCTGGGGGACGCCGTACTCCTGCACTCCGCCCGCCACGCCGACGAGGTCATCTTCGGCGACGAGCTGCACGGCCTCGCCCGCCGCCACGACCGCTTCGTGCTCCACGAGCAGCACACCGCCGACAAGGGACGGATGGGTCCCGCAGACCTCGACGCGCTGTGTCCGGACTGGCGCGAGCGCGACACGTACATCTCCGGTCCTACCGAGATGCTCGACGCGTTCACCGACGCCTACGAGGAGGCCGGCATCGCCGACCACCTGCACATGGAACGCTTCCAGCCGAAGCTCGGTCTCGGCGACAGCGAGGAGGGCGAAGGCGGGACGATCACCTTCCTCAAGTCCGACTGCGCGGCCAAGTCCGACGGCAGTCAGCCGATCCTCGTCGCCGGCGAGGAGGCCGGGCTCGACCTGCCCTACGGATGCCGCGAGGGCATCTGCCACACGTGCGTCGGCGAGCTGCGCTCCGGCCGCGTGCGCGATCTGCGCAACGGGAAGGTGTACGGCGAGGAGGGGGAGGTCATCCGCACGTGCATCAGCGCCCCTGAAGGGCCGATTGAGATCGAGCTGTGAGAACTACCCACGAGGAGAACCTATGACGACCGCCGTTCACAATGGCAACGGGCCGGCCAGCATGGCAGAGGTCGACGGCTCGGACAACCCGCTGCACTCGCTCACCCCGGAGCAGATCGAAGCGATCGGCAAGGAGTTCGACGAGCTCCACGAGCAGGTCAAGAGCGATCTCGGCGACCGCGATGCTCGCTACATCCGCTCGATGATCGCCTTCCAGCGCCGGCTCGCGCTCATCGGTCGCGCCAAGCTGATCGCGTCGCGCTGGCGCGTGCCGTGGCTGCTGGGGGCGAGCACCCTGGGGATGGCCAAGATCCTCGAGAACATGGAGATCGGCCACAACGTCATGCACGGTCAGTGGGACTGGATGAACGATCCGGTCATCAACTCGCGCGCCTGGGACTGGGACACCGCGTCCACGGCAGAGGCATGGCGCCACTCACACAACTTCATCCACCACACGTACACGAACATCGTCGGGAAGGACCGTGACCTCGGCTACGAGATCATGCGGATCGACCCGGGGCAGAAGTGGTACCCCTTCTACCTGCTGCAGCCGATTTACAACATCGCGCTGGCGGCCCTGTTCGAGTGGGGCGTCGCGGTGCACGACCTCGACTTCGAGGCGATCCGCGCGGGGGAGAAGGACAAGCAGCAGGTGCGCAAGGAGCTGAAGGGGATCGCCGGCAAGGCCCGGACGCAGATCACCAAGGACTACATCGCCTGGCCGCTGATCAGCGGTCTCGTCATGACCGCGATCGAGGCGGGAGTGCTGGCCGCCAAGGCCCACGACGAGACGCGCGCCCAGGGGCTCGGCCGCAGAGCCCGCCGGGCCGCGCGCAAGGCGGGTGGGCGGGTCCGGAACACCGGCAAGGACAGCCTGCTCTCCCAGCTGGTCGAGCGGCGGTCGTTCCGGGAGCCGTTCAAGCGGACGCTCACCGCCAACGTCGCCGCCAACCTCATGCGCAACGTGTGGTCCTACGCGATCATCTTCTGCGGTCACTTCCCGGATCAGGCGTACACGTTCACCCAGGAGGAGACCGAGAACGAGACGCGCGGGGGCTGGTACGTGCGCCAGCTCCTCGGCGCCGCCAACATCGATGGCGGACCGCTGTTCCACGTGATCAGCGGCAACCTCGGCTATCAGGTGGAGCACCATCTGTATCCGGACATGCCGAGCACCCGGTACGGAGAGATCGCCCCCCGGGTCCGGCAGATCTGCGAGCGCTACGGCCTGCCCTACAACACCGGCCCCCTCCACCAGCAGCTGGGGATGGTGCAGCGCACGATCCTGCGACTCGCCTTCCCCGGCGGCCACGCCCGGCCCAAGCCCGGCCCGTACAAGGGGCCGCTGTACCGAGGTAGCGGCGAGCACCACGCGCCGGACCTGCCGAAGGCCGCCTGAGCAGGCGGCCTCTGAAGAGCCCGTCTCACGGCTCCCGCGCCAGCAACTCGAGGCGATTGCCCCAGGGGTCGGCCGTGTAGAAGCGCCGGTAACCGGGGAGTCGGTCATCCCAGGTGACCGGCGCCCCGGCGCCCTGCAGCCGCGCAGCCAGGTCCTGCAGTTGCCTGAGCGTCACGCGGAGCGCGGGATGACCCTTGCGCGACGGCGCAAATGATTCGTCGACGCCGATGTGGAGCTGGCCGCGGTCGAGCTCGAACCACACGCCGCCGGGGCCGCGCAGCGCGGCGGGCTTCTCCATCTCCGCCAATCCCAGGAGGTCCCCGTAGAACCGCCGGGCCTCCGGCTCGCACCCCGGGGGCGCAGCCAACTGCACGTGGTCGAGCGCCGGGGCGTCTCGCTCGGCAGAACTCATTCTCCGCACCTCCGATACGGTTGCGACCGCATGACGCTCGAAATTAGCGCCGTTCGCAGCCGCCAGGACCTCGTCGATTTCGTCGCCCTGCCGTTCCGCCTGCACGCCGGCACCCCCTGGATCCCGCCGCTCAAGCTGGAGCGGTACCTGTTCCTGACCCGCCGGCTCAACGCGTTCTTCACCCACGGCGCCGCCGAGTACTTCCTGGCGCGCCGCGGCGGCCGGGTCGTGGGGCGGATCACCGCACAGGTCGACTTCGACTTCAATCAGCACCACGCCAGCCGCTGGGGGATGTTCGGCTTTCTGGAGTTCGAGGACGACCAGGAGGTGGTCGACGGTCTCCTGGACGTCGCCGACGTGTGGTGCCGGTCACGTGGCTGCGACCGGATGGTCGGACCGATGAACTTCCAGATCAACGACGAGGCCGGGGTCATGATCGAGGGCTTCGAGCGCGAGCCGCTGATCCGCGAGCCGTGGAACCCGCCGTCCTACCCGGCCCGTTATGACCAGGCCGGTCTGCTCAAGGCCATGGACCTCTTCGGCTGGGACCTGTCGATCAACGACCGCGAGCATCTGAATCCGATCCTCCCGCGGATCGCAGAGCGCGCCCGCACCCGGCACGGCATCACGATCCGGAAGATGGAGCGCCGCCACCTCCGGCGGGAGATGGACGAGTTCGCCAAGGTCTACAACGCGGCCTGGTCGCACAACTGGGGATTCGTGCCCTACTCCAAGGCCGACCTGGACGCCTACGCGATCGACATGCAACTGGTCTACTCGCGCGAGTGGTTCATGATCGCCGAGCAGGACGGCAAGACGATCGCGATGGCAATCACGATCCCGGACATCCACCAGATCTACCAGAAGATGCAGGGTCGGCTGCTGCCGCTCGGCTGGTGGTACTACCTCAACCGCGCCCGGATCATCGACCGCGTCCGGGTGGGCTTCCTCGGCGTGCTCCCGGAGTACCAGCACACGGGCGTCGCCGCGGCGCTGTACATGGAGCATTTCGACGTCGCCGCGCGGAGCCGGCAGAAGCAGGGGGAGGCCAGCTTCATCCTCGAGGTCAACACCTCGATGAACCGCGGGCTGGAGGCGATGGGCGGCCGCCTGGTCAAGCGCTGGCGCCTCTACGAGCGGCTGCTTGATCCGGCCGCGGCGCCGTCGGCCCCGGCCAAGGCCGCCGCTTGACCCGCACAGCAGCACCCCTGCGATAATGGCGAAGATGGACCTGAATCTGGGCGCGATTTTGACCGCAATGGTCACCCCCTTCGACGAGCGCGGCCGCGTCGATGACGACGCGGCGGTCAACCTGATGCATCACCTCGTCGACCATGGCTCGGACGGCCTCGTCGTCTGCGGCACGACCGGGGAGTCGGCCACCCTCGACGACGACGAGCACCTGGGGGTGATCGCCCTCGCCGCTCAGGAGATGCGCGACAAGTGCACGATCGTCGCGGGCGTCGGCTCCAACGACACGCGTCACGCGGTCAAGCTGACCGAACGGGCGACGGCGATGGGCGTCGACGCGCTGCTCTCTGTCAACCCGTACTACAACCGGCCGACGCGGCGGGGCATCGTCGCCCACTACCGCGAGATCGTCCGTGCCACGAACCTGCCGATCCTGCTCTATAACATCCCCCAGCGCACCGGATCGGACCTGCCCAACGACCTGCTGGTCGAGCTCGCACAGCTCGACAACATCGTCGGCGTCAAGCAGGCCAACCCCGCCAACCTGGCCAAGGTCGACGGCATGGTCGTCTACGCCGGCAACGATGACATGCTCGCCGAGGTGCTCGACATGGGCGAAGCCGGAGGGATCCTGACCTCCAGCCACATCTTCGGTGAGGAGATGCGCCGCATGGTCGACGAGCCGGAGCACCGCCGTGAGATCGACGCCGGCCTGCGGGACGTCTACCGGGACATGGCCGTCGCGCCCGCCGCGTGCAGCAACAAGGCCGCGCTGAACTTGATCGGAGTTCCTGTCGGTAAGCCCCGCCTGCCGTATGTCGAGCTCGACGCCGATGAGCTCGCGGTCGTGCGCGCAATGCTCGAGCGCCACGGCATGCTCGCCGCAGCAGCGTGACTGGCGAACACTTCGTGTTCGCTTGCGAGTTCGCCTGGCGGCGAACTCGGGAGGCGTTGAGGTGAGTGGGAAGCTGCGCGTCCTGCCGCTCGGCGGCCTGGGCGAGATCGGCAAGAACATGATGGTCGTCGAATACGAGGACCGGATCGTCGTCGTCGACACGGGCCTGCGCTTCCCCACTGCCGACATGCTGGGGATCGATCTGGTCCTGCCGGACTTCTCGTATCTGCGCGACCGCGCGAGCGACATCGAGGCGATCGTCATCACCCACGGACACGAGGACCATCTCGGTGCGCTGCCGTGGGTTCTGCGTGAGCTCGGCGCCGAGACGGGGCTTCCGGTGCTCGGCGGACCGCTGACCGTGGCGATGGCACGCTCCAAGCTCGATGAGCACAACCTCCGCGAGGTCGAGATCGACGACCTGGCTACCGGGGAGGAGATCACGCTCGGGCCGTTCACGCTCGAGCTGATCCACATGACCCACTCGATCCCGGACTCGTGTGCCGTGGCATTGGGAACCGAGCTGGGGACGGTGCTCCTGACCGGCGATTACAAGTTCGACCAGACGCCGGTCGACGGGCCGCCGGCCGACGTCTCCCGGCTGGCCGAGCTCGGGTCGGAGGGCGTGCTCCTGCTCTGCGGCGACTCGACGAACGCCGACCGCCCGGGGTTCTCCCCGTCCGAGCGCGGGGTGGGGCCGCACCTGGAGGAGGTGTTCTCGCGGGCCGAGGGCCGGATCATCGTCACCAGCTTCGCCTCTAACATCCACCGGGTTCAGCAGGTCATCGACGCCGCGGGCGCGCTGGGGCGCAAGGTGGCGCTTGTCGGCCGCTCGATGCGCAAGAACGTCAACATCGGCCGCTCCCTGGGACACATCGAGGTGCCCGACGGGATGATGATCCAGCCCCACGAGGTGGAGGACTGGCCGGACCACAAGGTCGTCGTCATCTCGACCGGCTCCCAGGGCGAGCCGCTGTCGGCCCTGCGGCGGATGGCGTACAACGACCACCGGCAGATCACACTGCGCCGCGGCGACACGGTCGTCTTCTCGGCGACGCCGATCCCCGGCAACGAGCGAGCCGTCAACGAGACCGTTGACCGCCTGTACCACATCGGCTGTCAGGTGATCACCCCCCGCGATGCGCCGATCCACGCCTCCGGGCACGGCTTCGCCGAGGAGCTCAAGTTGATGCTCAACCTCGTCCGCCCGCGCTACGTGATGCCGATCCACGGCGACCACAAGCGCATCCACCTCCACGCGGAGCTCGCCGACGCGGTCGGCATCCACCCGGACGCCGTGTTTCGGTCAGAGAACGGGCTGCCGCTGGAGATCGACAGTTCCGGAGCGCGGCTCGGCAACCCTGAGCCGGCGGGCATGATCTTCGTGGACGGCGTCGACATCGGGGATCCCGCCGACGTGGCGCTGCGCGACCGGCGGATGCTCTCGGCCGACGGCATCTTCATCGTCGTCGCCACTGTCTCCGAGCAGACCGGCGAGTCCGTGGTGCCTCCGGAGGTGATCTTCCGCGGCGTCCCCTTCATCGAGCAGGCCGACGACCTCGTCTCCGACATCCGCGAGGAGGTGGAGCGCTCGCTGAGCGTCGCCGCGCGCGAAGGGGTGCGGGAGATCGACGTGCTCCAGCAGCAGCTGCATGACGACCTGGCGGCGTTCGTCTACGACCGGCTGCGCCGGCGCCCCATGGTCCTGCCGGTCGTCGTCGAGGTCTGATCGGCATCGCCGATGGCGACCGGCTCCGGCCGGCCGCTGACGGGGATCCGGATCACGAAGCGGGTGGTCGCCCCGGCCTCGGGGGGCTCGAGCCCGACTGTGCCGCCGTGCGACTGGGCGACCGAGCGGACGATGGCCAGCCCCAGCCCGGAGCCTTTCCCGCCGTCGCGTCCACCGCGGACGAAGCGCTCGAACACGCGGTCGGCCAGCTCCGGTGGAATGCCGGGTCCCGAGTCCTGAACGACGATCACGCCTTCGCCGTCGACTCCGCGCGTCGACGCCTCCACCCGCGTGCCGGGCGGCGTGTGACGGACGGCGTTCTCGAGCAGGTTGAGGATCAGGCGGTGAAGCTCATCGCGCACACCCTCGACGACGACCGGCTCCGCGCTGAGGACGAGCTCGTGGTTGTCGGCCATCGGCCCCAGCTCGGACGCGGCCTCCACCATCACCTCTCCCAGGTCGGTGGGGCGGTGCGGCTGGACTCGCCGCGCGTCGGCGCGGGCCAGCAGCAGGAGGTCGCCGACCAGGCGACGCATCCGCCGGGTGGAGCGCAGCCCCGCCTCGGCCGTCTCCGCCTGCTCGCCGTCGAGCTCCTCGGTCAGCAGCTCGAGGTTGGCGAGCACGCTGGTCAGCGGCGTCCGCAGCTCGTGTGACGCGTCGGCGACGAACTCGCGCTGGCGGTCGAGCATCGTCTGGGTGTCGTTGCGGGCCGCGTCCAGGGAGGCGAGCATGCCCTCGAGCGTCCGCGCCAGCTCCGCGATCTCGTCCTCCGCCTCTGGCTCAGGCAGCTGGCGGCTGGCGTCCCGGGTGCGCTCGATCTGGCGCGCGGCATCGGTCAGTTCCACGATGGGGCGCATCGCGCGGGCCGAGACGAACAGCCCGGCCAGCAGCGCCAGCACGGTTCCGCCCAGGACGCCGAGGAGCAGGAAGACGTCGACGCGCCCGATCGTGTGGTCGGTGTCCGACAGCGGCAACGCGTAGAGCAGGGTGACCGTGCCGGTCGGCTTGACCGACAGCTGGCGGACGACGACGCGGTAGCCGGACTGCACGAAGAAGCCGGACGTGCGGGCCGGCGCGGACGCGAACAGCCCACCGGTCACGGGAGCCTTGTTGCCCTTGATCGAGATCTGCTGCTGGGTGGCCAGCCGGAAACCGTCGCTGGCGTCGAAGATCCGGATCTGCGCGTGCTGTGATCCCGCGAAGTCGCTGAGCGAGACCCTGGTGTGCTTCCAATCGAGATACAGCCCGTCGAAGGACAGCTTGCCGTTGAGCTCGCTGTAGAGCTGGTTGACCGCGGAGCTCTCCTGCTCGTTGAACTGCGTGTGGACCTGGCGGTTGGTGAGCACGCCCACGATCGCGGCGAAGCTGGCCAGGATGACGAACGTCAATGCCGCCGAGCCGCCGGCCAGCCGCCAGCGGATCGGGATCGACCTATACCCGGAGTACGTAGCCCGCGCCTCGGATCGTATGTAGGAGCCGAGGCTCTCCACCTGATTCCAGCTTCCGTCGTAGGTTGGACACGAACACCTCGATCGTGTTCGTCATCGAGAACGGGTCATAACCCCAGACCTCATCGAGGAGACGTTGACGTGAGATCACAATCCGCTCATTTCGCATCAGGTATTCCAGCAGTTCGAACTCGCGTTGGGTCAAATCCACGCGGCGATCGCCTCGCATGACCTCGTGCGTGTCCGGGTTGAGCTTGAGATCGCCCACGGCCAGGTTCGCCTGCCCGCGGGGCGGTCGGCGGCGGAGCAGCGCCCGCAGCCGGGCCAGCAGCTCCTGCCGCTCGAACGGCTTGACCAGGTAGTCGTCAGCACCGGAATCGAGTCCCTCGACGCGTGACTCGACCGCGTCGCGCGCCGTCAGCACGAGGATGGGGACGTCGGCGTCAGAGGTGCGCAGGCGCTTGGCGACCTCGATGCCGTCCATCCCGGGCAGGCCGAGGTCGAGGATGACCAGATCCGGCAGGAACGAGTGCGCGTTGTCCAGCGCCGTGGGGCCGTCGCCGGCCACCCGCACCTCGTAACCCTCCATCCGCAGCGACCGTTGCAGGACCTGGGCGATCGCATCGTCATCCTCGACGACCAGCACACGGGGGGAACGCTCGAAATCAGCCACGTTGGTGGGAGATGGTACGGCCACCAGAACCGATCTCGCAGACCCTTAGGAAAGCCTTCATCGTCGGCTCGTCATCGCCCCGCTACGGGAGGAGGCCGGGCGTGGCCGTCGAAGCTGGCAGTTCGGAGATGGCCGCCGCCACCAAGACCCGTTCCAAGCCGAAGCCCAAGCGCCGGACGCCGCCCCCACGGGCGCGGCGCTCCCTGCTGGCCAGCCGCCCCAGCCTGCCCTCGCTGGTCCTCGAGCCCCACCACGTCGACATCCTGGCGCTCGCCCTGATCGCCGTCGGCATCTTCCTGGGGGGCGTCGCGTACGTCCACTGGTCCGGAGGAGCCCTCGGCGACGGGGGCGTCCGCGCGTTCCGTTTCATGTTCGGCGCCCTGGGGTACGCGGTGCCGGTCGTCCTGGTCGTCGCCGGCGCGCTGATCCTGATCCGCGAGATGCGCCCGCCGGCCCGGCCGCTGCGCACGGGTCTGGGGTGCCTGCTGGCCGCGCTGACTCTGATGCTGGCCGCGGGCACGCTCGGCATAGGCCCCGGGGCGCTGCCCGCGCGAGAGTTCTGGCGGCCGTCGTTGTTCGAGGCCCGCGGCGGAGTCCTGGGGCAGGCGGAGCTCTGGCTGACGTCGCACCTGATCTCGCAGCTGGGCGCCGACATCCTGGCCGTGTTCCTCCTGCTTGCGGGGGTGATCCTCGTCACGGGGGCGACGCTCGCGGGCGTCGTCCGGGCGACCGGCGCCGGCGTCGTCGGCACCGGTCGCGTCGTCCGCCGTTCCACCGACAGCCTGAGCGCCACGATCGCGCGGCGGCCCGCCACCGCAGCTGGGCAGTCCGAGGCGGCGTCTCGCCGCTCGGCGGCCGTGCCGAACGAGGTCGCCGAGGCTGAGGAGCAGCTGCCCGAGCCCCTGCTGCCCCCGGAGCTCGACACCGCGGAGCTGATCGTACGCGCGACCCACGTCGAGGCGCCGCCGATCGCCGGGCGACCGCCGGTCTCCGACGAGGACGAGCCACTGATCTTCGAACCGGAGGGCGAGCCGGAGGTCCACGCGATCGATCACTCACAGGACGAGGCAGAACCGCCCGCCGAGCCCGCGGCCGGCCCCACGCGGCCGGTCGATCCCGCCGACCTCACCCCGCAGGGCCGCTACCGAGCCTCGGTGACCGACGACCCGGACTTCGAGTGGCGGCTCCCCGGCACCCGCTTCCTGGTGCGCTCGACGGGCGAGGCGGCCAAACCGGATACGGCCGGCCAGGAGCAGGTCGCCCGCACGCTGCTGGAGACGCTCGGCCACTTCGGCATCGACGCGAAGGTCATCGGCCGCGTCACCGGCCCCCACATCACCCGCTATGAGATCCGCCTGGCGCCCGGCATCAAGGTCGCCAAGGTCGCCCAGCTCAAGGACGACCTCGCCTATGCCCTGGCGGCCACCGACATCCGGATCCTGGCGCCGATTCCCGGCAAGCAGGCCGTCGGCGTGGAGGTGCCCAACGCGCGGCGCAAGATCGTGCATCTTGGCGACGTCTATCAGGAGCCGCCGGCGGACTGGTCGCCGCTGACCGTCTGGCTGGGCAAGGATATCGCCGGCCGCGCGATCGGCGCCGACCTGGCGAAGATGCCCCACCTGCTCGTCGCGGGGACGACCGGCGCCGGCAAGTCGGCGTGCGTGAACGCCATGCTCTCGTCGATCTTGCTGCGCGCGACCCCGCACCAGGTCCGGATCGTGCTCGTCGATCCCAAGCAGGTCGAGCTCAACCATTACGAGTCGGTCCCGCACCTGCTCACGCCGGTGATCACCTCGCCCCGGATGGCGGCGAACGCCCTCCAGAACCTCGTCAAGGAGATGGAGCAGCGCTACACGATCATGTCGCTGGCTCGGACCCGCTCGCTCCCGGAGCTCAACCGGGCGCGGCTGAAGCGGGACGAGACGGCGTTGCCCTACATCCTGTGCGTGATCGACGAGCTCGCCGACCTGATGATGGTCGCGCCCGCCGACGTCGAGGACTCGATCATCCGCCTGGCGCAGAAGGCACGCGCCGTCGGCATCCACCTGGTGCTGGCGACGCAGTCGCCGCGGGTCGACGTCATCACGGGCATGATCAAGGCCAACGTTCCGTCGCGCATCGCCTTCGCCGTTTCGAGCCAGACCGACTCGCGCGTCATCCTCGATCAGAACGGCGCCGAGGCGCTGCTGGGGCAGGGTGACATGCTGTTCTCCCCGGTCGGGACCTCGAAGCTCCAGCGGATCCAGGGAGCGTTCATCGACGAGGAGCAGGTCCTCGAGCTGACCGAGGCCTGGCGACGCCAGGGCGAGCCGGAATTCCAGGAGGAACTGCTCGAGGAGGTCGAGTCGGAGAGCTCGGCTTCGGAAGAGGAGGACTCCCTGAGCGCGAACGAGGATCCGCTGCTGGAGGAGGCGATCTTCCTGGTCGCCTCGATGGGGACCGCGTCGACCTCGATGCTCCAGCGCCGGCTGCGCCTCGGCTACACCCGCGCCGGGCGGCTGATCGACATGCTCGAGCGCCGCGGGATCATCTCCGGTTACGAGGGGTCAAAGCCCCGGCAGGTGCTCATCACCGAGGCCGACGTCCCGCGAATCCTGTCGCACCTGGCCGAGGCCGAGGGCGGGTCCGGTGGCTCCGGGGGGTCTGGTGGCTCAGGGGGCTCCGGGGGGTCCGGTGGCCCTGGCGGGAGGGGAAGCAGCGCAAGCGCGACCGGTGCGGCAGGGGACGGCTCGGGCCCACCGGCGGCCGAGCGCGATGTCCCGCCGGACCCAGACGGCCCGGCGCAGTAGCCTCGGTCGTGTGGGGGTCCTGCAGGAGGGTTGCTCGGGGCTTCGTCACCGCCGCCGTCGTCCAGCCGTGCGCCGGTAGCCTTCTGCGCGATGCCTGATATCGGTGCCACACTCCGGGAAGCGCGGATGCGCGCCAAGATCGACATCAACGAGGTCGAGCGCCGCACCAAGATCCGCGCCAAGTACCTACGCGCGATGGAGAACGAGGAGTGGGACCTCCTTCCCGGGGAGGTCTACGTCAAGAGCTTCCTGCGCACGTACGGGGACTTCCTGGGGCTCGACAGCCGCCAGCTCATGGACGACTACAAGCGGCGCTACGAGCGACCGTCAGATCACGAGCTGCGTCCGATCACGCCCCGGAGCCGCGACCGTGAGCGCCGGCGCCGCCGTCCGGTGATCCCACCGTGGGCCGTGATCGGTCTCGTGCTGGTCGCGGTGGTGGCGGCGTTGTACTTCGTGGGGCGCAAGCCGGGTGGCTCGACGTCCACGACGACCGGCACTCACGCCAACACCGGGCCTCGCCGGCACTCCGGCCAAGCCGCAGCCGGTACCCACACGACGAAGCCCAAGGCGGTGCGGACGAAGGTCAAGCTTCAGCTCGTCGCAACCGGGCAGGTGTACGTCTGCCTCGTCGACGGCGCCGGTAAGCCGCTGATCCCGGGCCTCATCTTCAGCCCCGGGCAGACGATCCCCACCAAGACCTCGTCGAAGCTGCTGCTGACGCTCGGCAACGCGTCGGTCAAGATGACGGTCAACGGCCAGCCGGTCTCGGTGACACCGTCGTCGAGCGCCATCGGGTATCTGCTGACGCCCACCTCGCATTCGCCGCTGCCGCCATCCAGGCAGCCGCGCTGCGCATGAGCGGCCCGGAGCGAGGCTCTTCGGACGGTCGCCCGCGCGCCGGAATCCTCGTGACCGGTACCGAGGTCCTGACCGGCATCATCTCCGACACCAACGGGCCGTGGCTCTCCGAGCGGCTGCGCGAGGCGGGTGTCGACACCGCGATGATCCAGATCGTCGGCGACCGTCCGGATGACCTCCTGTCGGCTCTGCGCTTCATGCGCGACGACGGCCTGACGGTGATCGTCACCAGCGGCGGGCTGGGGCCGACCGCGGACGATCTCACCGCCGAGATCGTGGGGCAGTTCTCCGGACGCGAGATGGTGCTCGACCCGGAGCTCGAGGCGCGCATCGCCGAGATCCTGCGCCCCATGATGGCGCGCTGGCCCAGCCTGGACGCCGACGCCATCCGCCGCTCGAACCGCAAGCAGGCGGTCGTTCCGACGGGGGCGACCGTGCTGGAGCCGGTGGGGACGGCGCCCGGGCTGGTCGTGCCGCCGGCTGACGACGACGGCCCGACCATCGTCGTCCTCCCCGGACCGCCCCGCGAGCTCCAGCCGATGTGGGAGGCGGCCCGGCAGACCGAGGCGTTCTTGTCCGCGATTGCCGGCGCGCCGACCTACCGGCGGGAGATCGTGCGGCTGTTCGGCATTCCGGAGTCGGAGATCGCCAACACGCTGCGGGCCGGCGAGGACGAGGGCCTGGACCTGGAGCCGCTGGAGATCACGACGTGCCTGCGCCGGGGCGAGATCGAGGTGTCGACGGTGTATGAGCCGGAGGCACAGCCGCAGTACGACGCCCTGCTCGAGTTCATCCGCGCCCGGCACGCCGACACGCTCTTCTCCCAGGACGGCTCGACGATCGATGAGCAGCTGGCCGAGCTGTTGGCGGGCCACACGCTGGCCACCGCCGAATCGTGCACCGGGGGCACGCTGGCCACCCGGCTGACCGACCGCGCCGGGTCCTCGGCGTACTTCTTGGGCGGCGGCGTCGTGTACTCCAACGAGGCGAAGGTCGACCTGGCGGGGGTCGATCCGGAGTTGATCGAGCGGTTCGGAGCGGTCTCGGCGGAGGTCGCCGAGGCGCTGGCCACCGGGATCGCCGAGCGATTCGGCGCGGACCTGGGCGCCGGGATCACCGGCATCGCCGGCCCCGGCGGCGGCACCGAGGACAAGCCGGTGGGAACCGTGTGCTTTTCTGTGTGGCAGCGCGGCGATGAGGCTGCGGGCCGCCCGGCGCGCCGGATCACGCGCCGCACCCGGCTTCCCGGTGGGCGGGCCGACATCCGGGACCGGTCGGTGACCGTTTGCATGCATCTGCTGCGGCAGCTGTTGCTCGGCGAGTCCGACGCCGTGTGAGCGGCTTGGTGTGAGGGGCTTGCTGTGAGCGGCGAGCGCGCGCGGCTCTTCGTCGCGCTCGAGCTGCCGCCCGCGATCCGGGCGACGCTGGCGGGGTGGGCGGCCGACGAGCTGCGCCGGATTCCCGG
>DASZMU010000172.1:0-68064 GCA_035551695.1 Solirubrobacteraceae bacterium | reverse complement strand
CAAGCTCGTCGCCTCCGATCCCAACGCCTACGACGGCTTCTACAACATCATCGCCAACCCGCTGCTGTGGTTCATCCAGCACTACCTGTGGGACCTCAGCAACGCGCCGGATATCCGCCGCAACGAGACCGAGGCGTTCGAGTTCGGCTACAACGCGGTCAACGAGGACCTGGCGCGCGCGGTGCTCGACGAGGTGTCCGAGATCGAGAAGCCGGTGATCATGGTCCACGACTACCACCTGTACACGTTGCCGGGCCTCATCCGCCGGGAGCGCCCGGACGCGTTCCTCCACCACTTCGTTCACATCCCCTGGAGCCAGTCGGACTCGTGGCGGGTGCTCCCCACCGTGATCCGCAACGAGATCTACGGCGGGATCCTGTCCAACGACATCGTCGGGTTCCACACCTCCTCCTACCGCGACAACTTCCTGCAGTGCTGTCGCGACCTGATGGAGCTCGACGTCGACTTCGAGGCGGGAGTGGTCAGCGCCGGTGACCGTGAGGTCTGGGTCCGGGCCTACCCGCTGCCGATCGACGCCGGCGCCGTGCAGGCGGTCGCCCGGCGGCCGCGCGTGGCCGAGTTCGAGGCCGAGCTGCTGCGCCGGCGCCGGGATCACCTGATCCTGCGAGTCGACCGAGCCGATCTGTCGAAGAACGTCCTGCGGGGGTTCAGCGCCTTCGACACGTTCCTGGAGCAGCACCCGGAGTTTCGTGAGCGGGTCACGTTCATCGCCCAGCTGATGCCGTCGCGAACGGACGTGCCGGAGTACCAGGAGTACCTGGAGCGGATCGAGGCGGTCGTCGCGGTCGTCAACCACCGCCACGGCTCGCCGGACTGGATGCCGATCCAGCTCAAGCTGCGCGATGACCTGGAGGAGGCGGTCGCCGCCTACAAGCACTACGACGTGCTCATGGTCAACGCCATGTTCGACGGCATGAACCTCGTCGCCAAGGAGGGCCCGATGGTCAACGAGCGGGCGGGCGTCTCGGTCTTGTCGGAGAACACCGGAGCTCACGAGGAGCTCGGCGAATATGCGCTGTCGGTCAACCCGTTCGACATCCAGGAGCTGGCCGACTCCCTCCACGCCGCGCTGACGATGGACGTGGAGGAGCGCAAGCGACGCCACGAGGGCCTGGTCTCGATCGTCACCGCCCGGGATCCGGGGGACTGGATCGACGAGCAGCTCGCCGACATCCGGGCGAAGGAGCGGTCGCTCGAGGCGTCGTAGGTCCCGCACGTGCCGCGCCGCTCGGCGACGTCTCGTCCCTCTCCTCTTCGATGCCAGAAGTTCGAACCGCGGGCGGCGCTAGTCGAGCGTCCGACCCTCGCGCAGGAGTTCGATGTAGCCGGCGATCCGGCGCTGACGAGCCTGCGGCGTCTTGACGTGGTGCAGCCGGTAGAGAAACGCGTACCGGCGCATGCTGGTCAGCGTCGAGAAGAAGGCTTTGGCGGCCGGGTCGGCCTCGAGCGCCTGCTGGAGATCGTCCGGCACGGTCGCCCGGCTCGGTGGCTCGTACGCCGCTTCCCACCGGCCGTCCGCCTGGGCTGAGGCGATGTGCGCGTGGCCGGCGTCCCGCATGCGGCCGTCGGCGATGAGCCGCTCTGCCTTCTCACGGTTGACCTGCGACCACTTGGACCGCGGACCGCGGGGTGTGAAGCGCTGGAGGTAGTGGGTCTCGTTCATCCGGCGCACCTGACCGTCGATCCAGCCGAAGCAGATCGCCACCTCCAGCGCCTCGGCGTGGCTGACCGTCGACACGCTCGCGCCGCGTTTGGCGAACTTGAGCCAGACGCCGTTCGACGCGTCGTGGTTGCCCTCCAGCCATCGCTCCCAATCGGCGTCGGACGCGCATTCCAGGATGGGGAGCTCCGGCCGCGCTCCCGCGGCCGAATCAGCGCGACGGTCTGGAGACCTGGGGGGCATCATCTGATGGTGACAGCGCAGCGGCAGGACCGGACGCGACGCCGCACCCGCTATAGTCGGCCGCCGCCGTACCGGCTCCAAGCCAACCCGTCACCATGCCCAGTCAACCGCGCCTCTACGACCTGATACTCGTCCTCACCACGACGGCGGACGAGGATCGCCGAGCCAAGATCCTGTCCGACGTCGAGTCGCAGATCACTGGTGCCGGCGGGACCGTGGAACGCCAGGACGACTGGCACACCCGTCCGCTGGCCTACGAGATCCGCCATCTGAACGAGGGTGAGTTCCACCTGCTGCAGTTCACGGGTCCCACCTCGCTGCTGGAGGCGCTGTCGCACAGCCTGCGCATCGACGATGCGGTCCTGCGCTTCCGGATCATCAAGGTCCTGCCGGGGACCCCGGCGCCGCCTGAGTCACCGCCGCCGGTGGTCGCGGGCGCGGGCGCCCAGGCGACTCCGCCGCCCGTCGAGGCTTAGTACCGCCGGTCATCGTCCGCCCCGCCGGGGGCGGTCCGCTCTCCACCACCTGCGGAACCGTCACGTTTCTGGCGGGACTGTGCCTGAGGTGGAGAGATTCATCCAATTTCCGCCGTCGCGTCCGGGTTGCCGTCTGCGGCGCCCATAGACTCGATCACGAGCTTCCAACGTTCTGAGAAAGGAGCCAGTGCAATGGCTGGAGGCAACATCAACCGGGTGGTTCTCACCGGCAATCTCACACGCGACCCTGAGCTTCGCTCGGTTCCGTCGAGCGGCAACTCGGTGTGCTCGCTGCGCATCGCCTGCAATGGCCGGCGCAAGAACAACGAGACCGGGCAGTGGGAGGATCAGCCCAACTACTTCGACGTCACGGTCTGGGGCGCACAGGGCGAGAACTGCGCCAAGTACCTCAGCAAGGGACGGCCGGTGGCCATCGACGGCCGCCTGCAGTGGCGTGAGTTCACCTACCGGGAGGGCAACAAGCGGCAGGCGGTGGATATCATCGCCGAGTCTGTGCAGTTCCTCGGCGGCCGTGATGACGCTGGTAGCGGGAACGGGTTCTCCAGCAGCGCACGCGCGAGCGAGAGCGACGTCCCCATCGATACCGGCGACTTCGAGCGCACCCCCGTGGGAGCTGGAGCAGACGAGGACATCCCGTTCTAGCGGAGCAGCCGACACGTTCGAGCTCCATTAGACGACGGTAAACGAACGAGCACGCTAGGCTGATCTCCGTGGCAAAGCAACGCAGAAGACCGGTACGCCGGCGCGACCGCAAGGGCGGGGCGACATCGACCCGCCGTAAGTCGTGCCCGTACTGCCGTGAAAAGGTCGAGCAGGTCGACTACAAGGACATCTCCATGCTGCGCCGGTTCATCTCGGACCGGGGCAAGATCCGCTCGCGCCGCATCACGGGTGCGTGCCGCCGGCACCAGAGCCAGGTGGCGCGCGCGGTCAAGCGCGCGCGTGAGCTGGCACTGCTGCCGTACGTGGCCGAGGGAAGCGAGCACCGCGGTGGCCGCGGCGACCGCGACCGCGACCGCGATCGCGACCGGTAGACGGAGGAAGCGATGCCGCAGGCGATCCTGCTCCAAGACGTCGAGTCGCTCGGTGAACGCGGGACCGTGGTCGACGTGTCGGCCGGATACCTGCGCAACTACCTGGAGCCCCGCAAGCTCGCCGAGCCGGCGACCGCGTCGTCGATCAAGGTGGCCGAGCGCCGGCAGGAGGACGCCGAGCGGGCGCAGCGCGAGGCCGAGGAGCGCTCGCGGGAGAGCGCCGCGGTCCTGGGACGGACAGTGCTGACGATCACGCAGCAGGCCGGAGACGACGGCCGGCTGTTCGGTTCGGTGACGACCCAGGACATTGCGGATGCGATCCGCGAGGCGCGGGGGATCCGGATCGACCGCCGCAAGGTGCACCTGGAGGAGCCGATTCGCAACGTCGGCACCTACATGGTGGTGGTTGAGGTCGCCGACGATGTGACTGCGGCGGTCAAGACCATGGTCGTCGCCGCCTAGTGCCGCACTAGCGTTCTCGCTTGGCTGATGGGGCGGGGTCTGCCGCTCGTCCCGCCCCACTCACCTACGTCGGCGGCGAACGCCTGCGCTGACACGCGGGCACGTCCGCGGCTGAGCGGCCCGCAGGCAGACGGCCGCGGTTGAGAGACACACCAACTCGTCCAGCCGGAGAACGGAAACGCCGGTGGTTGCGGGATCGACCGAGCGGCGCCGCCGCTGCCGGACCTATTCTCGAATCCCCATGAGCGCCGTCCAGAACATCGCCGTTCCGCCCCACAACCTGGAGGCAGAGAAGTCCGTCCTGGGCGCGGTGCTGCTCGACGAGCGGCACCTGCACGCGTTGCTGGTGGAGGAGCAGTTGCGGCCGGAGCACTTCTACCGCGAGCAGCACGGCGCCATCTTTGCGGCGATGCTGGAGCTGTACGAGGGCGACAGCAAGATCGACCATCTGACGGTCTCGGAGAAGCTGCGCCAGCACGGCAAGCTCGAGGAGGTCGGCGGGGCCGCCGCCATCGATGAGCTCGCGGGCTGGGTGCCGGCCGCCGGTCACGCCCGGGAGTACGGGCGGATCGTGCACGACAACGCCAAGCTGCGGGCGCTGCTGACGACGTCGTACGAGATCCAGGCGAGCGTGCTGTCGCGGGCGGCCCCGGCGCGTGAGCTCGTGGAACGGGCTGAGAGGTCCGTGCTTGAGGTGGCGACCGACGACCGCCAGAAGAAGATCCGGTCGATCGCCGACATCCTGCACGAGGAGACCGACAAGCTGCACCGCCTGTCGGTGTCCAAGACGGCGCTGACCGGGACGCCGTCCGGGTTCACGGACATCGACGAGAAGACGGGCGGCTTCCAGCCGGGCAACCTGATCGTGCTCGCCGCCCGCCCCTCGATGGGGAAGTCGGCCCTGGTCGCCAACATCGCCGAGAACGCGGTGCTGGCGGGCCATGCGGTCGCGCTGTTCTCGCTGGAGATGTCCGAGTCCGAGCTCGCCCAGCGGTTCGTCGCCTCACAGGCGCGAATCAAGGGCGAGGACCTCCGCCGCGGAAAGGTCCCGGAGTCCCGCTGGCCGAAGATCCTGGAGGCCTGCCAGCGGCTGTCGGACGCGCCGATGTTCGTCGACGACTCCAGCGACACCGGCGTGCTCGAGATCCGGGCCAAGTGCCGCCGGCTGCACAACCAGGTCGAGGGTGGCCTGGGGTTGATCATCGTCGACTACCTGCAGCTCATGCGCTCGGAGGGCAACGTCGAGAGCCGCGTCGAACAGGTGAGTCAGATGAGCCGCGGGCTCAAGGGCCTGGCGCGAGAGCTGGGGGTGCCGGTGATCGCCCTGTCGCAGCTCAGCCGCGCTGTCGAGCAACGCGGGCGGGATGACAAGAAGCCGATCCTCTCCGACCTCCGTGAATCCGGCGCCATCGAGCAGGACGCCGACCTCGTGATGTTCATCTATCGCGACGAGTACTACAACCAGGACTCCGAACGCCCGGGCGAGGCCGACATCATCATCTCCAAGCACCGCAACGGTCCAATCGGCGAGGTTCGGCTCACGTTCCAGCGGGAGTACCCCAAGTTCGCCAACTACGCCGGGGACCGCTTCGAGGGATGACCGACTGTCCCTTCGATCTCTGCGACGGTTCGGGCTTCCGCTACGACCCGCAGACCAACACGGACTACGACTGCCGCTGCCGCCCCCAGCGGGTCGCGCGGGCCCGGGCGCGCAAGCTCTCCGCGGTGATTCCGCGCCGGTACCGCGACGTCTCGTTCGACCGGCCTCCGGTCACCGAGATCGATCCGGCGATCGTCACCGCGACCCGGAGGTTCGCGCTGACCATCGACAACCAGCTCGATGCCGGCCGTGGGCTGTGGTTCATGGGGCCGCCCGGAACCGGCAAGACGACGCTGGCGATGCTCGTCTCCAAAGCCGCCTCGGACGCCGGGCGGACCGTCGCCATCTACTCCCTGCCTCGGCTCCTCAACGAGATCCGCGACACGCACCGCGCCGAGCGCTCGCACATCGACCTGCTCGACCGGTTGACCGAGGTCGACCTGCTGCACATCGACGACGTCGGCGCGGAACGATCGACCGACTGGGTGCTGGAGGAGCTGTACTCGATCGTGAACGCGCGCTATGAAGAGAACCGCTCGATCGTCGTCACCACCAACATCCTGGACCGCGAGGCACTCTGCGAGCAGATCACCGCCCGGACCGTCTCGCGGCTGACGGAGATGTGCGACGAGCTGCCGCTCCTCGGTCACGACCACCGGATGGACCTCCGCACCGCCTGAATCTCTGAAGCGCGGCCCTCATGTTCGATCGCCTCGAGGCTGTCAACGTCGTAACCGCCTGCGGCCGGTAGGAGGCGAGAAATCGGAGATTCTCGCGGCCGCTGTCGCTCGTTCGCCGATCTCCCGACCCGGCCGCCCTACACTGGTCAACGCCATGCCTGGAATCGTGATCGTCGGCGCCCAGTGGGGTGACGAGGGAAAAGGGAAGATCACCGACCTGCTCGCGGAGCGAGCCGACGCGGTCGTGCGCTTTCAGGGAGGCAACAACGCCGGCCACACGATCGTCCGTGACGGCAAGACGTGGAAGCTTCACCTGATGCCGTCCGGGATCCTCCACCCGGACAAGCTGTGCGTGATCGGCAACGGAGTGGTGGTCGATCCGAAGGTGCTGACCGACGAGCTCGACGAGCTCCGGCGGCGGGGCGTCGAAACCCGTGCGCTTCGCATCTCGGCCAACGCGCACCTGATCATGCCCTACCACATGATGCTCGACCACGCCGGTGAGGCGAAGCTCGGCAAGCTGGAGATCGGCACGACACGCCGGGGGATCGGCCCGTGCTACGCCGACAAGGCGGCGCGCCTGGGGATTCGCGTGCAGGATCTGCTCGACGAGAAGATCCTCAAGAAGAAGATCGTCGCCGCGCTCGACCCCAAGCGCCTGTCCCTGCGTCCGTACGCGAAGGATCCCCGCCTGGACCTCCAGTCGATGACCGACGAGTACCTGACCTACGGCCACGTCCTGGAGCCCTACATCGCCGACACGTCGCGGCTCGTCCTGGAGCGGCTGGACGCGGGCGAGACGGTCCTGTTCGAGGGTGCTCAGGGGGCGCTGCTCGACATCGACCACGGCACGTATCCCTTCGTCACCTCGTCCAACCCGGTGGCCGGGGCGGCCTGCATCGGCGCCGGCGTCGGCCCCAAGGACATCGACGAGGTGTGGGGGGTGACGAAGGCGTACGGCACCCGGGTCGGCGCCGGCCCGTTCCCCACCGAGCTCGAGGGGCCGCTCGCCGACGAGCTGCGCGAGCGCGGTGGCGAGTACGGCACGACCACGGGCCGCCCGCGGCGGGTGGGGTGGCTTGACCTGGTCGCGCTGCGCTACGCGGCGCGCCTGAACTCGCTGACCGCGATGGCGATCACCAAGCTCGACGTGCTCGCCGGGCTCGATCCGATCCGGGTGTGCGTGCGCTACCGCGGCCCCGAGGGCGCCGAGTTCGACCACTTCCCCTACCACCAGACGGTGCTGCACCACGCGGCCGGCGAGTACATCGAGATGCCTGGGTTCACCGAGGATCTCAGCGAGTGCCGCTCCGAGCAGGAGCTGCCGGAGGCCGCCCGCGACTACCTGCGGTTCATCGCCGACTTCGTGGGGGTGCCGATCGCGCTCATCGGCGTCGGGCCCGGGCGCGAGCAGGTCATCTGGACCGAGGCCAGTGGCGGGATGGCCGCCGCCGGCGGGGCGGAGGGCGGCGGGGCCCAGAACCGGGCCGTCCCCGCGGGCTGACCGGCGCACCGGCTCCCGAGTCAGCGCCAGCGCTCGAGCAGATCGTCCTCGCCGACCTGCCGGACCGCGCGGCCCGGCACGCCCATCACGACCTCGCGCGCCGCCACGTCGCGACTGACCACGGCTCCCGCGGCGATGAACGCCTCCTCGCCGATCACCACTCCGGGCGTCAGCACGACGCCGCCGCCGACGCGACATCCACGCTTCAGAGTGGCGCCGCGCAGAGGGTCCTTTGGGCCGTGGCGGCCCATCGTGTCGTCGTTGGTCATGACCACGCCGGGACCGATGAATACGTCGTCCTCGACGATCGTGCCGGCGGTCACGTAGACAAGCGTTTGGATGGAGACCCGAGCGCCGACGCGGGTATCGAAGTCGATCGTCGAGCCCCGGCCAAGAACCGAGCGCTCGCCGAGGACGCCGCGCTCGCGCACCTGGCACTGGTCGCCGACGATCGCGCAGTGGCTGATAGTCGCCCCGGCATAGACGACAGCGCCGCAGCAGATCGTGGCGTCGTCCTCGACGTGAAGGTCTCCGAACGCGCCCGCGGCGCTCGAGCCCGGGCGGAGACGCGGACGCTTGCCGAGGACGACGCCGTCCTCGACGAGCACCCGCTCGCCGAGCCGGCTGCCGGCATGGACGACCGAGCCGACCCCGATGACGCAGCCCGGGCCAATCACCGCACCGTCGTAGACGACCGCGCCAGAGGCGAGGGAGACATCGGCGGCCAAGCGGGCGCCGGGGGCGACGAACGCTCCGTCCCCGGTCGGCACCAGCGCCGGTGTCACCGGCCTCGCCCTCCGGCATCGAGCGAGTGCTGCAGCTGCTCGAGGACGCGAACGACGCGCAGGCCGCTGGCGCCGTCGGAGCGGGGGGGCCGGCCGGAGCGGATGCTGTCGACGAAGTGCTCGCACTCGACCCGGAGCGGCTCGACGTTGGGGATCTGCGGCGAGAAGACATCGCCGCTGCGGGTTATGTATTCACCATACGTCCGGGCGTCCTCGTCGAAGCCCTTGTCGTACACCGTGAGCTTGCGCTCAAGCTCCATATCATCGAACGTCGCCATCCGACGAGATCCAACGACGGTGAACCGCCGCTCCTTGTGCGGGTCCAGCCACGACAGGTGGAGATGGGCGGCGAGGCCCGAGGGAAAGCGCAGGAAGCAGAAGACGACGTCCTCGACCCCAGGCCGGACGTACGACTCGCCATGGGCCACGACCTCGTCCGGCTCCTCGCCGGCGAGAAAGAGCACGACCGAGACGTCATGGGCGCCGAGGCTCCAGAGCGCATTCTCGTCAGCCCGCAGCTTGCCGAGGTTGAGCCGGTTACCGTAGATGTAGTAGATCTCCTCGCCGAGCTGGCCGGACTCGGTCAGCTCCTTCAGCTTGCGCACGCCGGGGTGATACTCGAGTAGGTGGCCGACCATCAGCACCCGGTCGGCACGCTGCGCAGCATCGACCGCCCGCTCGGCATCAGCGGCCGATAGTGCGAGCGGCTTCTCGACGAAGCAGTGCTTGCCGGCGTCGAGTGTCCGGATCGCCAGCTCGGCATGGGTCGGCACCGGCGTCGCGAGCACCACGGCGTCCAGCGACGGGTCGTCGAGCAGTTCGCTGAAATCGCCCGTCGGAATCGCTCTCGGAAACGACTGCACCAGCCGCTCGCGGGCCGACGGGTCGGCGTCGCACAGGTAGACCACCTCACATCCGGAGATGGCGGAGAAGTTGCGGGCGAGGTTCGGCCCCCAGTAGCCGAGCCCCACCACGCCCACGCGCAGGGGCTGCTCGCTCATCGACGCCGCACACTCACTGGTCAAGCAGTCTAAGCGCGTCGACGACACGTTCACCCGCGTGTCCGTCTCCGTACACTGGTGGGGCCGCCTGCGGGGGCGGGCGATCAAACGCTGCGAGCGCCGCATCGAGATCGAGATCGACCAGGACGTTCCAGCCGAGCTCCACGGTCTCGGTCCACTCGGTGTTGGCCCGCATCGTGAGGCACGGGACGCGAGCCAGGTACGCCTCCTTCTGCAGGCCACCGGAGTCGGTCAGCACCGCCCGGGCATTGCAGAGCAGCGCGGTCAGCTCGAAGTAGCCGAGCGGATCGGTGAGCGTGACTCGGGAGGCCTCCTCCAGTCGCCCCAGCAGCCCGGCCGCGCGCAGGCGGTCGGCCGTCCGCGGGTGCAGCGGGAGCACCACGGGCACCGGCATGCCCGTGAGCAGATCGACCAGCTGCGTCAGTCGCTGCGGGTCGTCGACGTTGCCGGCGCGGTGCGCGGTCGCCAGGATGTACTCCCCGGGCCTCAGCCCATGCGCCTCCAGCAGATCGTGGCGCTCCCGGGCCCGGGGTGCGATCGCGAGCGCGATGTCGACCATCACGTCCCCCACCAACTCGGTCCGACCGGCCACCGCCTCCTGGCGCAGATTCGTCATCGCCACGTCGGTCGAACAGAGCAGCAGGGCGCTCGCGTGGTCGACCAGGACGCGGTTGAGCTCCTCCGGCATGGTCCGATCGAACGAGCGCATCCCCGCCTCGACGTGGGCGACGGGCACCCCCGCCTGCGCCCCGGCCAGCGCGCCGGCGAGCGTCGAGTTGGTGTCGCCGTAGACGAGCACGGCGTCCGGGCGCGTCGACTCGACGACCGGTTCGAGGGCACCGAGCATCCGCGAGGTCTGCGACGTCAGCGACCCAAGCGCGACGCCGAGCTCGCGGTCCGGGGCCGGCAGCCCCAGCTCGGCGAAGAACACCGCCGAGAGACGATCATCGAAGTGCTGGCCCGTGTGCACGAGAACCTCCTCGTGCCGTCGGCGCAGATGGGGTGACACCGCGGCCGCCTTGATGAACTGCGGACGGTTACCGATCACCGTGAGGACCTTCACACCGATTCTCCTTGGGGAACGTCAGCCGGCCGATCAGGCGCGCAGCTGCGCCTGAATCCGCTCAGTCACGGCCTCGCGCGTGCGTTCGCTGACGGGCCCGGGGGCATCGAAGGTCCGATCGTCGACGGCGGCGACCGGCTCGACCTCGCGCGTCGTCGATGCCAGGAAGACCTCGTCGGCGGCGTAGAGCTCCTCCAGTGTGCAGGACTGCTCCCCGGCGTCGGTGACGTCGATGATGAGCCGGCGCGTGATCGACGCGAGAATGTGCTCATCCAGGGGCGGCGTCAGAAGCTGCCCGTCCTTGACCCAGAAGATCGTGCTCGTCGGTGCTTCGAGGACCCGCCCATGGGGCGTCACGAGCAGCGCCTCGTCGAAGCCCTGCTCCTGCGCGAGGCGGGTGGCGAGCATGTTGCCGGCGTAGGACAGCGACTTCACCCCATCGAGGATCCGCGTCGGCGAGTAGGTCACCGACATCAGCCGCGCCCGCTCCGGAGGGACCGTCATCGGCTCGGTCATCAGCAGCCGTCGGCCGCCCCGGGTGATCATGATCCTCAGGCACTCGTGGTCCGGGCCGGTTCCGGCCCGCGCGAGCAGCCGGTGGGCGTCGGCACGCACCGCCTCGAGATCGAGCGGGAGCCGGAGATTGGCGGCCGATCGCTCCATCCGTGCCAGATGCTCCTCGAACGCGTACGGCGTTCCGCCGTAGACGCGGATCACCTCGAACACGCCGTCGCCGCGAACCAGCCCGTCGTCGGTGACCGGGATCGTCGCCTCGCCGGCGGCCATGATCTCGCCGTCGACCGAGGCCAGGGATGTCGGTCCGGTGTGGCTCATCGGCGCAAGACTAGTGGCGGCGCACTACTGCCGGCGCGCCGCCCACTCCGGCCGCGTCCACACCTCGGCCAGGCGCACGATCGTCGCCGCTGCCGCCGCCATGTCCTGGACGGACGCCCACTCACGGACCGAGTGGTACTCGTGACCGCCGGTGAAGATGTTCGGCGTCGGCAACCCCATCTCGCTCAGCCGCGACCCGTCGGTCCCGCCGCGAATGGGGATGCGCACCGGCCGCAGCCCCTCCGCGGCGATCGCGGCTTCGGCGGCGTCGACGACGTACGGCACGCGGTCGAGATACTCGCGCATGTTGCGGTACTGGCGCCGGACGTCCAGCCGCAGCTCCGCGCCCGGCGCCTGCTCGACGACGCCGCTCGCCGTGCGCTCGAACAGGGCGAGGTGCTCGGCGAGCAGTTCCTCGTCGAAGTCGCGGACGATGGCACGGATCTCCGCCTCGGCAGCCGTTCCCGTCAGACCGTACGGATGGATGAAGCCCTCGCGCCCGGCGGTCGTCGCGGGCGTGAGACGGTCCGACGGCAGCTGCGCGACGATGTCGGCGGCGAGGCGGAGCGCGCTGACGAGCTTGCCCGTGGCGTGGCCCGGGTGGACATCGACCCCGCGGATCGTCGCGATCACCTCGCAGGCGGCGAACGTCTCGTCCTGGAATTCGCCGATCTCCGATCCGTCCATCGTGTAAGCGCACGCCGCGCGGAAGCGCTCGATGTCGAACAGCGTCGCTCCCTCACCGATCTCCTCGTCCGGCGTGAACGAGATCCGCAGCGGCGGCCGGGGAAGCTCCGGATGCGCGGCGAGATGCGCGACCGCGGCGACGATCTCGGCGACGCCGGCCTTGTCGTCGGCACCGAGCAGCGTGTCGCCGCTCCCGCTGACGATGTCGTGGCCGCGCTTGGTGGCGAGCTCCGGCATCGCCTCCGGATCGAGCCGCGTACCGGACCGCGGCAGCTCGATCACGCCGCCGTCGTAGTCGGCGTGGACGATCGGCTCGACTCCGCTTCCGGCTGCGTCCGGGCTCGTGTCCATGTGAGCGATCAAGCCGATCGCCCTGCCGTCGCCGCCCCCGTTGGCGGCGGACCCCGGCAGGGTGGCCGTCACATAGCCGTTGTCGTCAACGGCCGCATCGCTCAGACCGGCCTGTTCGAGATCGGCCACGAGCACACGCGCCAGCTCGAGCTGGCCGGGGGTGCTCGGCGACTGGCTTCGCTCTCGCGCGGCCTGCGTGTCGATGCGCACGTAGCGCTGGAACCGGCGCAGCATGTCCGGTGCCAGCGTCGCGGCCAGATCCGACGTGAATGGGGCACTCATGAGCGTGCAGTATCCCAGCCGTGGGCACCGAGAGCTGGTTGACCCCCGGGTTGAGGGGGTATCCCAACTTCACCCGGTTTCTCGTCCAAGGAGGGGTTTCCCAATGCTCCTGGCTCTCGCCATCATCCTGCTGATCATCTCGATCGCCGGTGGGGTCATCATCCACCCGGTGCTGTTCGTGCTCGCGCTCGTCGCGCTCGTGATGTTCTTCAGCGGCCGTCGTCGCGGCGCGCACCTCTAGCAGCGCCTGACCAACGAGCGCTTTGCGGAATCTGGGGGCATGAGGTTCCTCGGGCGCGGCTGAGACGCTCGGACTGCTCGGGGCCGGGGCTGCGGCGAGTCCGGCGCGGGCGAGGCTTTCAGTACCTCGACGCGAGCGGCGAGCGGCTGCGGGACCCGGAGGGCCTCCTCCGGGTCAAGCAGCTGGCGATCCCACCCGCGTGGGAGGAGGTGTGGATCTGCATGGATCCACTCGGGCACCTGCAGGCCACCGGCGTGGACGCGGCCGGGCGCAAGCAGTACCTGTACCACGCCCGCTGGCGCGAGATGCGCGATCGCGAGAAGTTCGGTCACATGGTGCAGTTCGCCGAGGCGCTGCCCCGCTTGCGCCGACGTGTGCTGACCGTGCTGCGCGGCGGCGAGGAACTGGACGCCGAGCGGGTGCTGGCGTGCGCGGTCCGTCTGCTCGACATCGGCCTGTTCCGGATTGGGAGCGAGGAGTACGCCGACGACGGGGGCGGCGTCGGCTTGGCGACGGTGCACAAGCGGAACGTCACCGTGGGCGACGACGAGGTGGTCTTCGACTACCCCGCCAAGAGTGGCGTCCGGCGCGTGCAGGCGGTGCAGGATCCACCCACGGTCGAGGTCGTCCGCGCGCTCCGCCGGCGCCGATCAGGCGGGGATCTGCTGCTGGCCTACCGGGAGCGAGGCCGCTGGCACAGCGTCCGTTCGGACCAGATCAGCGACTACCTGAAATCAGTGATCGGCGACGAGTACACGGCCAAGGACTTCCGGACCTGGAATGCGACAGTGCTCGCGGCCGTCTCGCTCGCCGCCGATGGGCGCCACGCGACGACCAAGAGCGCGCGCAAGCGGGTGATGGACGGCGCCGTGCGCGGCGTCTCGGAGGTGCTCGGCAACACTCCCGCCGTGGCGCGGCGCTCCTATATCGATCCGCGGGTCTTTGACCGCTACCTGTCCGGCTGGACGATCGGCGGCGAGTTGGACCGCATCGGCGCGCTCCGGGGTCCGGATGACCGCCGGCGCGGTCGGCTCGAGCGAGCCGTCCTCGATCTGCTCCACGACGACCGGGGCTCCCCATCGGTCGAGCACTCGCTGCCGCGCGCCGCCTGAGCTGAGCCCGCTGCGCAGAGATTCTGGCCTTCAAATATCAGATGTCCTGGCAAGCTGTGATAGAACACCGCTGTCTGCGACCCTCGGAGGTCAGATGGCGGTTCCAGCCACTCCCGCCGCTGCCGTCAGCTCACAAGAGCTGTTCAATCGCTGGTTCTTGCACCGGCGCGTGCGTGACAGGGACGCACTGGTCGAGCGGTTCCTGCCGCTGGCGCGCAAGCTGGCGCACCGGTACTCAGCGTCGAACGAACCGCACGACGACCTCGTTCAGGTCGCCAGCCTCGGGTTGCTCAAGGCGGTCGAGCGCTTCGATCCCACTCGCGGTTTCGCCTTCACATCGTTTGCGGTGCCGACGATCGTCGGCGAGCTCAAGCGTTACTTCCGTGACAGCGCGTGGGCGCTGCACGTGGATCGCAGTGCCCAGGAACTGGCGCGCCGCGTCATCGAGGCTCGGCGCGAGGTCGGCGTGCGCCACGGCCGGTCGCCGACGGTCCAGGAGCTCGCCCAGTACCTCGAGTGCAGCGAGGAGCAGGTGCTCGACGGGCTGCAGACGGCCGAGGCGTTCGATACCGTCTCCCTCGACGCGCCGCGGAGCGCGAGCGAGACGGACGCCGAGAACCGGCTCGAGACGCTCGGCGGCGACGACACGCGGCTTGACCTCGTCGATGCCCAGACGACGATCTTCGCCGCCGCGCAGCACCTGCCGCAGCGCGAGCGCCAGATCCTGTACCTGCGGTTCGGCGAAGACCTCACGCAGGCCGAGATCGCCCGGCGCGTCGGCGTTTCCCAGATGCAGGTCTCGCGGCTGCTGCGCCGGTCGGTCCAGCGTCTGCGGGATCTGACCGCTGAACGGGCCTGACGAGCCTGCTCGCAGTCCGCGTCGTCTCGCTCCCGCCGAGGGATGGGGACGTTGCACCGAATTTCGGCGTGGGGATAGCGCCACGCGGGCCCAGGGTCGGTCGTATGAGCGTTTGCGCTGCGGCCCGCCATAGAATTATGGTGGTCATGAGTACCGTTACCTGTGCATTGCCCTTCCAAACGTCCGTCGCACACTCGGCCTCAGCCACATCCGTGGGCGTAGATCAGTAGGCTCGCGTCCACGTGCAAAATCAGTTCCGCGTAGATGTCCGCCGGGATGGGGCCGCGGCCGTGGTCGCCGTGAGTGGGGAGCTCGACCTCGCGTCGGGGCCGGAGCTCGAGACCGAGCTTGACCGGCTCGCCGGCCCAGAGACCAAGCTGGTCGTCATCGACCTCCGGCAACTGGATTTCATGGACTCCACCGGCCTCTCGATCATCGTTCGCGCCCACCAGCGGATGGCGAGCGAAGGCTGCGAGATGGGCCTGGTCAAGGGCTCTCAGCAGGTGCAGCGGCTGCTGGACCTGACCGGCGTCGCCGACCGCCTCCGCCTGGTCGACACGCCGGAAGAGCTGCTGGCCGGCCGCTAAGGCCAATCAACCGCCGGTCACGGACCGGTCATCGCGTCGGCGCGCGCTCAGCGCCGGTGATCGATCACGACCACGCGCAGGTGCTCGGCGTCCTCCGCGGGCTCGACGGATACCTGATCGGAGAGCAGCACGAGCGGCGATGCCGGGTGACCGGTCGACCCGACGTCCAGCCGCGACCCCGTGCCTTGCCGGAAGGGGCCAACCAGAAGCTCGAGACGACGGTCCTCGGCCCACAGCCGCGCCTCGATTCTGTCTCCGTCGGCAGCACTCGCCGCGTGGGCGGCCAGCGTATCCGTCACGAGGTAGACATCGGAGAACCGATCCAGCGAGAAGTGCGCGGTGGCGGCGAGCGTGCGCGCGAGGCGGCCGAGAACACCGGGCAGCAGGGTGACCGGCGAGAGCGAGACGACGACCTCTCCCTCCTGGGCAGGCGGCAGCTCCCCGTCCGGGGTGGCCGGCGCAGGTGCCGTCAGCAGCCTCCTGCCGTCCCGGGTCACCGCAAAGTCCATCTGCACCTCGGTTCCGTCATTCGGCGCCGAGGCGAAGCGGACGTTCTCGGTGAGGGCACGGATGACCGACAGTCCGATGCCCTGACCCGCGTCGCCCGTCGCCGGCGGAGACGCCATGCCGGTCCCGCGGTCGGTGACGGTGACGCGAACACGGTCGTCGGCGATGAACAGCCCCACCTCCATGGGACCAGCCTCCCCGCCGTACGCATGCAGAACGACGTTGTTGCACGCCTCGCTGACCGACGTCTTCAGGTCATCGAGAAGCTCCGGATCGATGGCGAGCAGCTCGGCGACGCCCCCCAGCATCCCGCGGACGATGGTCAGGGTCTGGGGCCTGCTCTCGAGGCGCAGGCGCACGGTGGAACCTTCGGTGCTCACCTCAGCACAGATTGAGGTTCCCGGGGGCGCACGCCGATAAACCGACGCGCGCCCCAGCGACACCCCGTCAGCCGTCCGTGATCTCTGACAGGTGGGCGATCGCCCGCCGCAGGATCCGCGAAACCTGCATCTGCGACACCCCAATGTGCTCGGCGATCTGCGTCTGCGTCAGGTCGTGCACGAAGCGCAACTCGAGCACCTCGCGCTCGCGCGCAGGCAGCTGCCGGGCCGCCGCGCCGATCGTGACGCGCTCGTCGGCCGATTGCAGACTGGGATCCTCGTCTCCGAACGATTCGACCATCGTGCCACTTTCGCCCTCCCCATCGTCATACGGGGCGTCGAGGGAGGTCGCGTGATGGGCACGAGAGGTCTCCAGCGCATCGAGAACGTCCTCGATGCTCAGCTCGAGATACTCGGCGAGCTCGGAGACCGTGGGGGCGCGATTGGACCGGGCGCTCAGCGTTTGCTGCGCCTCCTCGGCCTTGACGGCCCGCTCCTGAGCTCCCCGGGGCACGTGGACGGCCCAGCCGAGATCCCGGAAGTAGCGCTTCAACTCGCCAAGGATCGTCGGCACCGCAAACGACGAGAACGCAGTTCCGCGGCTGAGGTCGTAGCGGTCGATGGCTTTGACGAGCCCAAGGCTCGCCACCTGCAAGAGGTCGTCGAATGGCTCTCGCGCTCCGCTGTAGCGCCGAGCGAGTTTCCGCGCCAGCGGCAGGAAGCGCTGCACCAACTCGTCACGAGCCGGGCGGTCGCCGTGCTGCTGCCAACGGCCAAAGAGAACTTCGTTGGGAACGTGTCCGCCTGCGCCGGCGCCTTTGGCCCGACGCGCGTGGACGGGACTACTACGCGTGGTGGGGGGGCTACTGGTGGCTGTGCTCATTGTGAAATCTCGTACCCCGTGAGGCGGAAACCGAATCAGGATCCCCCGTTTCTCACGATTCTCTGACTTAACGTTGAGCAAATTCCGAGGTTTGGCAGCGAGCATGGCGCCGTGGCTGAGGACCCCGAGCGCCTGCGTGTGCTCGTCGTCGACGACGAGCCGGGCATCGTCGACGTCGTCTCCATGGCCCTGCGCCACCACGGCTTCGAGGTATCGGCCGCCGACACCGGGTCCGGCGCGCTCACGCAGGCCCGCGATTGGCGCCCTCACGCGATGGTCCTCGACGTCATGCTCCCGGACATGGAAGGCTTTGAGGTCGCCCGGCGTCTGTCGGCGCAACACGCGGACATCCCCATCGTGTTCCTGAGCGCGCGCGACAACACCTCGGACAAGATCCGCGGGCTGACGACCGGCGGAGACGACTACGTCACGAAGCCGTTCAGCCTGGAGGAGCTGATCGCGCGGCTGCGGAACATCCTGCGGCGCAGCGGCGCCGTCGCCGCCGCATCCAGCAGGCTGCGGTTCGCCGACCTCGAGCTCGACGAGGACACCCGGGAGGTCACGCGCGGCGAGCACCCCATCGAGCTGACGGCGACCGAGTACCGCCTGTTGCGGTACCTGCTGCTCAATCCGCGCCGTGTGCTCACGCGCGCCCAGCTCCTCGACCACGTGTGGAGCTATGACTTCGGCGGCGACGCGCGCGTCCTCGAGACGTACATCAGCTATCTGCGCAAGAAGCTCGACGTGCATGGACCGCCCCTGGTCCACACCGTGCGCGGCGTTGGCTACGCGCTGCGACTGCCGCGGGAGTGACGGTGTCGCTCCGGGCGCGGCTGCTCATGGGAATGGTCGCGCTCGTCGCGACCGGTCTCGCCGTGGCGGCGGTCATCACCTACGAAGAGCAGCGGTCGTTCCTGCTGGACCGGGTCGACCAGCAGGTGGAGTCGGCGGTGGGTCCCGTGTCGTTCCTCCTGCGCGTGCCCAACGGGCGCGAGCGCAGGACGGCCGCTCGAAACCCGCTGCCGGCGGGGGTGTTCGGACGGCGCCCGCCCGGTCTGAGGCCGGCGACGCTTCCTCCGGGGACGTTCGGCGCCGTGCTGGGAAGCCACGGCCAGATCGTCCGCCAGCGGACGTTCACCTACAACGCGACCTCGCCGCCGGCTCCCCGGCTCCCGGCGAAACTCCCGCTGAGCCGAGCCGGAGGCCCGCTGAGGGTGTTCACAGTGCAGGCGAGCGGAGGGGCCGGCGCGCGCTATCGCGCCGCTGCCTTCGCCGTCGGCAGCGGGATCACCGTCGTCGCCGTGCCGCTGCGCGAGACGCAGGACACGCTGCATCGACTTGTCGTGGTCGAGGCGCTCGTCGGCGGCAGCGTGATCATCGCGCTGATCGCGCTGGGGTGGATCGTGATCCGGATCGGACTGAGACCGCTCGAGCGGATCGGACGCGTGGCGGCCGAAATCGCGCAGGGGGACCTCTCGCGGCGCGTCACTCCCACGGATCAGCGCACGGAGGTGGGCCGCCTGGGCCATGCGCTCAACGACATGCTGGGACAGATCGAGCAAGCGTTCGGCGATCGCCAACGGAGCGAGGATCGGCTCCGGCGCTTTCTCGCCGACGCGTCGCACGAGCTGCGCACGCCGCTGGCGTCGATCCGGGGGTACGCCGAGCTGTTCCGCCTGGGGGCCGCGGACGAGCCGGCGACACTCGAGCGCGCCATGGCCAGGATCGAATCCGAGGCGAGACGGATGGGCGTATTGGTCGAGGACCTCCTGGCGCTGGCGTCGCTGGATCAGACGCCCGAGCGCCGACAGATGATCGTCAACGTCCGCGAATTGGCCGAGCAGGCCGCCGAGGATGTACGGATCCTGGCGCCCGACCGGGACATCGTCCTGGAGGCCCCCGAGCCCGCAGCTGTGCTCGGCGACCCGGATCAGCTTCGCCGGCTCCTGTCGAACTTGAGCCGGAACGCGATCATCCATACCCCCGCGGCGACACCGATCGAGCTGACGGTCAGCCGAGCGGACGGGGTTGTCGTCCTCACGGTACGCGACCACGGCGCAGGCCTACCTCCCGACAGCGCCGAGCAGCTGTTCGAGCGCTTCTGGCGCGCCGAGGGCGGACGGAGCCGCGGGCGCGCGGGCGCCGGGCTGGGACTCGCGATCGCCCGCGCCATCGCCCGAGCCCACGGTGGCGACATCCACGGCGCGAACGCCGCCGGAGGGGGTGCGGTGTTCACCGTGACGCTGCCCGCCGCCGGCCAGACCAGCTCTCAGGAAAATCTCAGCGTTCTCACGGCTGACTCTTATCCGCATCACCCAGATTGAGCGCCGGTGACCGTTCCCCCGGTCATGAAGGCGACTTTTGGTGAACCTACGGATCTCCTGGACCATCCTGGCACTGGCGGCTGCGTTCGCCGCGGTCGTCGTCGCTGCCGTGCTGGAGATCGGACCTCCCTCGAGCTCGGCTCGCACGGCAACCGCGGTGATCACCGCACAGAACGGCGTCGTGCAGTCGACGGTCAGCGGGACCGGCAACGTGGCGGCCGGCGTCGACGACCAGGCCAACTTCCAGACGAGCGGAACGCTGCAGAAGGTCTACGTCAAGGAGGGCGACCACGTGGTCAGCGGCCAGCTGCTGGCCACACTCGATCCCACGGCCGCCCAGCTGACGGTCGACCAGGCCCAGGCGAACCTCACCGCAGCCGAGGACAATCTGAGCAACGCCGAGGCTCAGTCGACGACGACGAGCTCCAGCGCGGGCACAGGCACGTCGGCAAGCCTCCAGGACCCACGGCCAACGGCGCTGTTCGTCTCCTATCGCCCGCCCTCAAGCGCGACGACGCCGACGACGCCGACGACCACGGCGACGACGCCCACGACACCCAAGGCGCCGTCGACGACGACCACCACCACAACGACGACCACGACGAAGCCGACGTCGCCGGGGAGCACCGGAAAGAGCACGAAGCCCGCCGGATCCGGCTCCACAGGGTCCGGGTCGTCGAGCCGATCTTCATCCGGGTCGTCGAGCCCGGCCGGCGCGCCGAGTGGGAGCCCCGCCTCAGGCGCCGGGTCACGCTCGGGCACCGGCAGCACCACCAGCGGCGGCGGCGCCTCAGGCGCCGGTGGCACGAGCACCACCAGCGCCGCGACGATCGCCGCCAACATCGCGTCGGCGCAGGCATCGGTCGATAGCGCCAAGGCTTCGCTCCAGAACGCCGAGACGACCCTCCACGAGACGCATCTCTACGCCCCGGCCGGCGGAACGGTCGTGTCCGTCTCCTCCCTCTCGCCGGGCGGTGCGGTGTCGGCCGGCTCGGCGTCCGGCTCCGGCTCGGGCACCTCCGGGTCTGGGTCCGGCACCGGCTCGAGCGGAGGATCCGGGGGAACCGGCGGATCGACGAGCGCGGGCGGACTCGGCTCCGCCGGCTCCGGCAGCTCGTCGTCGACGGGCTCGTCCTCCTCCGGCACCGGCTTCATCGAGATCGTCAACACGACGACGATGAGCATCACCGTCGCCTTCAGCGAATCCGACATCGGCCAGGTCAAGGTCGGACAGGCCGCGAACGTCACGCTCGAGGCGCTCACCGGAGTGCAGCTGGCCGGCCACGTGAGCTCGATCTCGACCGTGGGAACCACCAGCAGCGGCGTCGTCAGCTACAACGCGACGATCACGCTGGACCAGCACGACGCTCAGGTCAAACCGGGGATGAGCGCGTCGGTCTCGGTCATCACCGGACAGGCCTCCGGAGTCAACCTGCCCAACAGCGCGGTGACCGGCACGAGCGGCTCGGTCTCGCACGTCAACGTCGTGCAGAACGGCAAGAACGTCTCGACCCCGGTGGTCGTCGGCCTCGTCGGCACCAGCCGGACCCAGATCGTCAGCGGCTTGCGCGCCGGACAGCAGGTCGCCGTGACCGAGACGCTGCCGGCTCTGGGTACCTCCGCGTCCACGACGGGCTCGAGCGCCGGAGGGACCCTCGGCGGCGGCGGCGGCCGGTTCGGCGGCGGGTTCGGCGGCGGCGGCTTTGGTGGCGGCGGATTCGGCGGCGGCGTCGGCGGCGGCGCCGGACGCGCATTGGGCGGCGGTTGATGCTCCACGCACCCGCTGTCATCGACCTCCGGGCGGTCGACAAGACCTACCGCGTCGGCGAGATCTCGGTACGCGCGCTGCGCGATGTCTCGGTGACGGTTCAGCGGGGCGAGTACGTGGCGATCATGGGCAGCTCTGGCAGCGGAAAGAGCACGCTGATGCACATCCTCGGCTGCCTCGACGCCCCCACGAGCGGCGTCTACCGCCTCAACGGCCGGGACACGCGAGATTCGAGCGAGGACGAGCTCGCCGACGTGCGCAACCGCGAGATCGGCTTCGTGTTCCAGAGCTTCAACCTCATTCCACGAACTCGGGCGCTTGCCAACGTTGAGCTTCCGCTCGCGTACGCGGGCGTGCCCCGGCAGGAACGGCGGCGCCGGGCGCTGCGGGCGCTCCACGACCTTGGCCTGGGACCGCGGACCAATCACCTGCCCTCAGAGCTCTCCGGTGGACAGCAACAGCGGGTGGCGATCGCCCGTGCGCTCGTGACCAACCCAGCGATGATCTTGGCCGACGAGCCGACCGGCAATCTCGATACGGCCTCGACGCGCGAGATCATGACGGTCTTCGAGCGACTCAGCGACGAGGGGCGGACGATCATCCTGATCACCCACGAGCCCGAGGTCGCCGTCCACGCGGGTCGTGTCATTCAGATCAGCGACGGCCAGATCGTCTCCGACGCGCCGAACGCGGTCGTCCAGCCGGCGCCATGATCGAGACCGTCCGCATAGCCCTGAGCGGCCTCGCCGCCAACAAGCTCAGGTCGGCCCTCACGATCCTGGGGCTGATGATCGGCGTCGGCTCGGTGATCGTGCTGGTGGCCGTCGGGACCGGCTCCTCCCAACAGGTCCAGTCCAGCATCGAGGCGCTCGGCAGCAACGTGCTCCTGGTTCAGACCGGGCCCACACTCGGAGGCCTGCGCGGCGGCGGCGCCAGCACGAGCCCGCTCACCGTCGCGGACGCCGACGCGCTCCAGAACGCATTCACCGCCCCGGACGTCAAGAGCGCCTCCCCGGTCGTCAGCGCCAACGGCGTGACGATGACCTACAACGGAACCACCTACAGCCCGTCGTCGTTCGTCGGCACCACGCCGACCTACCAAAGCGCGCGCAACTACACGATGGCCGGCGGCTCGTGGTTCACCAGCGCACAGGAGAGCCAGCACGCGCGGGTTCTCGTCGTCGGCCCCACCGTGGTCCAGAACCTGTTCGGCGGCGCGGATCCCATCGGCGCGAGCGTGCAGGTGAACGGCACGAACTTCCAGGTGATCGGCGTGACCAACTCCAAGGGAGCGAGCGGGGCCACCAACCAGGATGACGTGGCCGTCGCCCCCCTCACCGCCGTCCAGGACACCCTGACCGGCTACGGGTCGATCAACTCCATCACGGTCCAGGCCAAGTCGCAGGAGGCCCTCGGCGCCGCCCAGACCGAGGTCACGAGCATCCTCAACAACCTGTTGCCTCCGACGCCCGGCTCGACGACCTCCAGCTTCAACGTCATCAACCAGGGCTCCATTCTCCAGGCCTCCAACTCGACGAGCGGCGTGTTCACGACGCTGCTCGGCGAGGTCGCCGCGATCTCGCTGCTGGTCGGCGGGATCGGCGTGATGAACATCATGCTCGTCTCGGTCACCGAGCGCACACGGGAGATCGGAATCCGCAAGGCAGTCGGCGCGCGCCGGAGCGACATCCTGATCCAGTTCCTCGTCGAGGCGGTGCTCGTCTCCTTGTTCGGTGGGATCGCCGGCGTCCTCGCCGGGATCCTCGGAAGCCAGTTCAGGATCGCCGGAGTCCATCCGGTCATCGCTCCGTACTCGATTGGCCTGGCGTTCGGCGCCGCGGTGCTCATCGGCCTGTTCTTCGGCACATATCCCGCCGGCCGCGCGGCATCGCTGCGGCCGATCGAAGCCCTGAGGTTCGAATGACCCCCACCCCCTCATCTCGAGGGTCCACCCCGAGGATCAGGAAAACACGCATGAACACCGTGACTCCCGAGCAGCGCGGCGCCGACTGGAGCGCCTACCAGGACGAGCCGGCCGAGCCGTTGCCGCACCGGCCACGCCGCCAGTTCTTCAATCGCCGTACCGCCGCGTTCGGCGCGCTCATCACATGTGCCATCGGGTTCTACGCGGGCGTTCGCATCGAGAAGGGGCAGCTCGCCGGTTCGAGCACGACATCATCGGCCGCCGCGGGTGCGGCGGCCCGTGGCCTCGGCGCCGCGGGAGGCGGCGCTGGAGCCGCCGCGCGGAGGGGCTTCGGCTCGGCGCAGTCCGGCGCCGGGCGCGCCGGCGGCTTCGCGGGAGCCGCCGGTGCGGCGGGAGGGGCAGCCGGTGCGGCAGCCGGCGGAGCTGGAGGCGGCGCGTCGTTTGGCACGGTCGCCAGCGTCAGCGGCAAGACCATTTACGTCACCGAGACCTCCGGCAACACGGTCAAGGTTCGTCTCTCCTCAGCGACGAAGGTCTCCAAGACCCAGCCGGTTTCGCGCTCGGCGATCCGGCCCGGCGACACCATCATCGTGCAGGGGGTCACGGGGTCCGGCGGCACCGTCTCCGCAGCATCGGTGACCGATTCCGGCACGCGCCCGGCCGGCGGAGCGGGGCTTGGATTTGGAGGCGGTGGCGGGACCGGCAAGTCCGGTGGCGGGAACTCGGCCGTCGGCTCGCTCTTCTCATCCGGCGGATGAGCACACATGGCATCACGAAAGGAACAGGCAGGAACATGACTCATTTGCGCGTGCGCCGGTTGCCGGCGCTGACGCTCACCGCCGGACTCGTCGCGCTGTGCGTGGCGGCCTGCGGCTCGAGCTCGAGTACCAGCTCCACCCACTCGGCGGGGGCCGCGGGCTCGAGCGGCTCAGCGGCTTCGGCCACCGCATCCGGCCCCACGTCAGGAGCCGCCGCCAACCGCACCAAGATCGCCGCCTGCCTCAAGGCGCACGGAGTCACCCTGCCCGCGCGTCCGGGCGGTGGGGGCCGGCGACCGGCGAATGGCGCGGGCGGAGGCCCGGGCTTCTTCTTCGGCGGCGGTGGGGCGGCAGGCGGTCGCTTTGCCAACAATCCGAAGCTGCGAGCGGCCGTTCAGGCGTGCGGCGGCGGCCGGGGGTTCGGCGGCGGGCGGCGCACGCTGAGCCACGCCGCAGTCACCAAGTTCGTGGCATGCGTCAAGCAGCACGGATACAACCTTCCGTCACCCAACTTCTCCGGTAAGGGACCGATCTTCCCGGCGAGCATCTCGAAGAACTCGAAGTTCCAAGCGGCGGCCCGGATCTGCCAGGCGGATCTGCGCCCGGCCGGGGCTCCCGGTCCGGGTGGACCTCCCGGGTCCGGGACGGCGACCACCTCCGGCGCATGAGACCCGGCCCAAATCCACCACAAGCTGTCTAGCTAAGCTCAACATGCTGTATGGCAGCTATCCGTCCCGCCCGCTCCGCCGCCGCCGCCCGCGGCTACTTCACCGATGACTCGGTCATCAGGCGCGTGATGCGGGAGCGCGCGCTGGCCCTCTCCGGGCCGCGCGCGCTGCTCATGCAGGCCGCCCACCCGCTGGCGGTCTCCGGGTTGCTCGCCCACTCGGAGGCCCTGGAGGATCCGTACGTGCGGCTGGCCCGTACCGCCCAGGTGATGAACACCGTCACGTTCGGCTCGCGCGCGGATGCCGACCGGGCAACCCGCCGGGTGCGGACGATGCACCGGGCCGTCCGGGGACGCCTCGCGGACGCCGTGGGAATCTACCCCGCCGGGACCCCGTACCGGGCCGACGACCCTCGGCTGCTCATGTGGATCCTGTACTCGCTGATCGATTCGGCGATCGTCGTCTACAGCACGTACGTCGGCCGGCTGGACAGAGCGGAGCGAGCGTCCCTGTGGGACGACTACAAGGTCGTCGGCCGCCTGTTCGGGCTCAGGCCGGCGGCGATGCCGCAGACCCTGGCCGACCTCGAGGAGTACGGGCACGCGATGCTCGACGGCGACGAGCTCCACGTCGGCGTGTGGGCCCGGCGCCGGGCACGCAAAATCGTGCTCGAGCCGCCCGTCCCGCCCCTGGCACGTCCGGTCCGCGACACCGTCAACTTCATCACGATCGCGTTGTTGCCTGACCGGATCCGGTCGGAGTACGGCTTCCCTCCGCTACCGCCCGCGGCGGTGCGCAAGGCACTCGTCGGCGCCGGGGCCCTCTATGTTCGCCGCGGGGTGCTGCCGATGCTGCCGTCGCACATCCGGCAGGTTCCCGCTGCGCGGCGAGCGGCGTAGACCGCGCGACGAGAGGGTCAGCTGAGTTCGGCGAGCGCCGCCTGGACCGTCTCGGCGGTGACCACGTGGCCGGAGACGCCCGCCAGCCTCAGAGCGTCGTTGGCCGGGGAACCAGACGGGATCACGAGGCGCAGCGACTGTCCCCGGGCGCGCAGCTTCTCCCGCAGCTCGTAGATCAGACTGATCCCGGCGCTGTCGAGATACTCGATGTCGGTCAGGTCGAGGATCACTGCGAGGGCGGAGTTGGGCACGTTCTCGGCGAGCGCTCCGCCGATGTTCGCGGTGTTGGAGAGATCGAGCTCGCCGGTCAGCCGCGCCACAACGACGCGGCCCGCGGCGGTGAGCTGAACGTCGGCCAGCCTCACCGGCCGAGCCGTCTCGTCATGACGATCTGCGTGCCGGACGGCGCGGTGTCGACCGCCACCTCGTCCATCGCCGCCTCGATGATCTTCAGTCCCCGGCCTCGGTTGGTCCCGCGGGGCATGCGCCAGCTTCCGGCATCGCTGACGACGAACCGGGCCTGCCCGTCGACCATCGACGCGTGCAGCTGCAAGTGGGCCGGAGCCGGCGAATACGCGTGCTCGATCGCATTCGTGCACGCCTCGCTGACCGCCAGCGTGATCTCCACCGTGTCCTGGTCGCCGGCGCCGCCGGCGCGCAGCCAGCGGCGCAGGACCCGCCGGGTGTCCGCCAACACGCGAGGGTCAGCGGCCAAGCGCATGTGGAGCTCTGCGGGGATCTCGGCGTTCTCGACGGCGACGATTGCGACATCGTCACGCGGACCGCCCTCCGGAATCAGCTGATCGAAGGCGACGCGGCAGATCTCCTCGGCGGAGTGCCCGCCGCCAACGATGCCGCGCAGGAGATCAATGCTGTCAGAGAGCGGGACGGCCGGCCGTTCCACCAGGCCGTCCGTGTACAGGATGACCATCTCACCCGGCCCCACGATGACCTCAACCTCGGTGCACGACCCGTAGGGAATCGCACCGAGTGGCGGCGCCGGCCTCACGTCGACCACGTCGACGCCGTCTCGCCGCACGACGAGCGGAGGAGGATGCCCCGCAGAGGCCACGGTCAGCAGGCCGGTGTCGGTGTTGAGAACGCCGTAGGCAGCCGTCGCCATCGCCGGCTCCGGCATGGCCTGGACGAAGCGGTCGACCAGCTCGAGCGTTCGCGCCGGTCCATGACCTTCGGCCGCGTAGGCGTGCAGCGCGGTGCGCAGTTGCCCCATCAGCGCCGCCGCGCGCACTCCATGGCCGACGACATCGCCGATCGCCACTCCCAGGCGGCCCCGGGGAAGCTCGAAGATGTCATACCAATCGCCCCCCACCTCGTCGGTGGCGGGTAGGTAGCGGGCCGCTGCCGCGACGCCGGTGAGCTCGACGAGCCGCTTCGGCAGCAGGCTGCGCTGGAGGACCATCGCCACCCGGTGCTCGCGCTCGAACGCCGAGACGAGCCGGGCGCGCTCGATCCCGGGCGCCGCCCGAGCGGCCGCCGCCTGCAACATCGCCAGGTCGCGCTCGTCGAACATCCGGGCTGTGAGCGATCCGACGTGCAGCACGCCGATCAGGTCCCCCTCGACGATCAGCGGGACGCCGAGCAAGGAGTGGATGCCCTTGTCGCGGAGGATCGGGTTGAGGATGTCGGCGTGGTCGACGTCCTCGATGAAGATCGCGACGCGCTCTGCGGCGATTCGCCCGGCGAATCCCTGACCGACGGGAACGCGCACTCCGCGCTCGACCTCCTCCTCAATCCCCTTGGCGGCCCGGGCGACGAGCTGGTCGGTCTCCGGGTCGTACAGAAGGATCGCGACCGTGTCGACCGCGAGCACGTCGCGCACGCGGACAAGCAGTTCGTCGAGGAACTCCTCGAGGCCGAGCTCCGAGAGCGCCGGGTCGCTGAGCCACGCCAGGCTCCGAATCTGCTCGGAGGGCGCGAGGCTGACGGCCACCGGCGACAGCACCGTTTGCCCCGCGCGGGGCCTGTGCCGTCTGAAGCCATGCTTCTCGCCGCCTGTCGCCATGGTGCGTAACGCATTGTGCCCTGCCGAGGCGAAGGTCTAATCCCCGGGGCCGCTAGCGTCCGCGCCATGACCAGGGTCGCCGTCGTCGGCCACGTCGAATGGGTCGATTTCCTGCGGGTCGCGCACCTGCCGGTCCGCGGTGAGGTGCAGGCCGCTCGACGCGAGTTCACCCACGCGGGCGGCGGAGCGGTTGTGGCCGCGGCGGTGCTCGCGGAGCTGGGCGCGGAGGTCGACTTCTTCTGCGCTGTCGGCCAGGACGCCGACGGAGATGCCGCGGTCAGGGAGCTCGAGGCCCGGGGCATCACGGTACACGCGGCGCGGCGTGAGGTCGCGACGCGCCAGGTCCTGACGCTGCTCGACCGCGACGGTGAGCGGACGATCATGACGCTGGGTGAGCGTCTTCAGCCACAGGGCGATGACGAGCTGGATTGGGAGCGCCTGCGGGGGGCGGACGGCGTCTATCTGACGGCGGGAGATCTCGCCGCCGTCCGGCGGGCACGAGCGGCCCGGGTGCTCGTCGCGACCCCGCGATTGCGCGAGCGGCTGGAGAGCCGGGACCTCGAGCTCGACGCCGTCGTCTTCAGCGCCAGCGACGGTGACGAGGTCCGCTGGGCGAAGACGCTGGAGCCGTGGACCCGGCTCATGGTTGCCACCGAGGGCGCCTCAGGCGGGCACTGGTGGGGGGCGTCGGAGGGTCGGTGGAGGGCAGTCCCGCCGCCCGGCCCCGTCCGGGACAGCTACGGCTGCGGTGACTCGTTCGCCGCGGGGTTCACGTTCGGCCTGGCGTCCGGCATGACCCCGGCGGAGGCCGCGCAGTTCGGCGCCCGCTGCGGCGCGACGATGCTGACACGCGTCGGCGCGCCCTGAGCGGACGCCGGGCCATTGCTCAACGCCGGGTGGCGATGCTCACGCCGGTGGCCGTTGCGCACGCCGGTCGGCGCGCGCTGAGGTGCCCTCTCCCGCGGCGGCCGCTCAACCTCCGCCGGACTCCGTGACCCGCGATGTGTAGCGATGGTGGAGCATCAGGGCGTTCCCGTCCGGATCAGTGAAGAACGCCATGTGGCACACCCCGGTGTCGAACGTGTCGCCGGCGAACGTCACGCCCGCCTGCTCCAGACGTGTGCGAGCGTCTTCCATGTCATCGACGTGGAGCGCGATGGGGTTGTGCGACGTCCGGTGCTTCATGCCCATCTTCTCGAAGTTGGCGATGCTCAGCGTCAGGTTGCCCGTCTCGAACTCCGCAAAGCCCCGATCCGGGATGTACACGGAGCGCTCGAGTCCGAGGACGTTGCCGTAGAAGTCGACGGCAACGTCGAGATCCTGCGTCGGCACCGACACGAAGTCGACACCGGTCACCATCCTGCCCGTCACTGCCATGTCCATCCTCCTTTTTGAGCCACCCTAGCTACTCGTCCGTCGTCGGTGAATGCGAACATATGTTCGTGGAGACTCCGGCGATCATACACGCGGACCTCGACGCGTTCTACGCCTCGGTGGAGCAGCGAGACGATCCGAGTCTCCGGAGGCGCCCGGTGATCGTCGGCGCCGGGGTCGTGCTCGCGGCGAGCTACGAGGCGAAGGCGTGCGGCGTGCGGACCGCGATGGGCGGCGCGCGGGCGCGGGCCCTGTGCCCGGAGGCGGTCGTCGTCTCGCCGCGCTTCACCGCCTATACCGAGGCGAGTCGAGCCGTCTTCGCCGTGTTCGAGCGGTTCTCGCCGGTCGTGGAGGCGCTCTCGATCGACGAGGCGTTCCTCGACGTCGCCGGTCTGGGTCACATCCTCGGCTCGCCGCGTGAGATCGCCGTGGCGCTGCGCCGCCAGGTCCGGGAGGACGTCGGACTGGCGATCACGGTCGGGCTGGCCTGTACGAAGTTCCTCGCCAAGGTCGCGAGTGGGGTCGCCAAACCGGACGGGCTGCTCGTCGTTCCGGCGGGCAGCGAGCTGGGATTCCTGCACCCATTGCCGGTCGAGCGCCTGTGGGGGGTGGGCCGCGTGACGGCCGCTCGTCTGCACGCCCACGGCCTTCACTCGGTCGGTCAGGTCGCCCGGCTGGGTGAGGACACGCTCGTGTCGCTGCTCGGTCGCGCCGCGGGCCGTCAGCTGCACGCGCTCGCACACAACCGTGATCCTCGGCCGGTGACCGCGCGGCGGCGGCGGCGCTCGATCGGCGCCCAGCGGGCTCTCGGCCGGCGCTCGCGCAGCCCCGGGGAGCTGGACGCAGCCCTGCTGACGCTCGTCGATCGCGTCGCACGACGCCTGCGGACGGCCGGACGTGCCTGCCGCACCGTCGTGCTGCGACTGAGGTTCGATGACTACACGCGGGCCACACGGTCGCACACGCTCGCCGAGGCGACCACCCGGACGGAGACGCTCCTCCGCGTCGCGCGGGGTCTGCTCGCGGCCTCCAACGCCGTCATCGAGCAGCGAGGGCTGACGCTCATCGGAATCGCGCTGACGAACCTGTGCGATGAGGGAGCCGTCCAGCTGGCGCTCCCGTTCGACCGCGCCGCCGGCCTCGACCGGGCGCTGGACGAACTGCGGGACAGGTTCGGCGCCGCAGCGATCTCGCGGGGCACGCTCCTGGGGCGGGACGCGGAGCCGTGGGTGCCGCTGCTGCCGGATTAGGTGACCCGGCTCCGATGCTCGGGCGGCGGGCGGGGTGGTCGCCGGGGCGACGGGGCGGGCGGTCACCATGCCCCGCGGGCAACGACACGATGAAGACAGGATGACGGACCGGATTGAGGCTGTTGCTCCGGATTTCAGCGTGCAGATTGCGCCAGATCACCGAGCCCGCGGGAGGTTTGTCACCAGGTGCACGCACAGGCCTCAATCTGCGACAAATCATCCGGCGCGGCCCGGATTTGGCGCGTTGTGCACGCTCAGCGCCCCGGAGTCAGCCGGCAACCTACCGTCCGAGTCCCCTTCGTTGCCAGATGTTCGGCCCGCAGGCGCAAGACCCTCGCGGAGGAGGCGGACGAGGCGGGAGGCGGGCACCGAGACGGAGGCAGGGCCGAGCGAGGGAAGCGGAGCCGGCGGCGGAGGCAGGGGCCGAGGGAGGTGCAGGAGGCGGCGGCGGCAGGGGCCGAAGCCGCACCCGGCGCAGCCCGGCCCGACGTCAGAGCAGCGCCAACCGCCGACGCAGGAAGCGAGCCTCCGGTTCGCGGTCCGTGAGGGCGAGGGCGCGGCGGTACGCATCGGCGGCCTCCGGCGTCCGGCCAAGCCGGCGAAGCAACTCCGCCCGTGTGGAGTGCGTGTAGGGGTAGTCGTCGAGCTCCAGACCGTCGACGATCGCCAGCGCGGCCTGGGGGAAGCCGGACTCGGCGACCGCCACCGCGCGATTGAGCTCGACCACCGGTGAGTTCGTCAGGCGCGCGAGCTCGGCGTACAGGGCCGCGATCTCCGGCCAGTCGACCGGATCGTCGCACTGAAGCGACGCGATCGCCGCCTGCAGCACGTATGGGCCGCGGCCGCGAAGGGCCAGTGCCCGCTCGAGCCCGGCTCGTCCGGCGGCGATCAACTCGCGGTCCCACAGGTCTCGATCTTGGTCGGCCAGCAGAACGGGCTCTCCGCCGGCGAACCGAGCCGCCGCCCGCGCGTGGAGCAGGCTCATGAGCGCGAGCAGCCCGTGGACCTCCGGCTCGTCAGGCATCAGTTCGCTCAGCACACGACCCAGGGAGATCGCCTCCGCCGCCAGGTCTCCCCGGCCGCCATAGCCTTCGTTGAAGATCAGGTAGATGACGGCCAGGACCGCCGCCAATCGCTCCGGCATGAGGTGCTGGGGCGGAACGCTGAACGGGATGCCGGCCAGCTTGATCTTCGACCGCGCGCGTGACAGCCGCCGCTTCATCGTCTCCGGCGCGATGATGAACGCGCGGGCAATCTCGTCGTTGCCGAGCCCACCGAGCGCCCTCAGCGTCAGCGCCACCTGCGCCTCGAGCGACAAGGCGGGGTGGCAGCAGGTGAACAGGAGCTCCAGCCGCTCGTCTGGAATCGGCGTGTCATCCATGTCTGTGATGTCATCCTCGACGCGACCAGGCACGTCGAGCAGACGCGCTTTGGCCGCCAGCGTGCGGTCTCGGCGGATCCGGTCGATGGCGCGATTGCGCGCGGTCGCGATCAGCCACGCGGCGGGGTTTGCGGGCTCGCCGTCACGAGGCCAGCGCTCCGCCGCCGTCGCAAACGCGTCCTGGGCGGCCTCCTCGGCGAGCTCGAAGTCGCCGAGGAAGCGCACCAGCGCCGCGAGCACGCGCCCCCACTCGTCCCGGAAGACGCGCTCGAGCAGGCCTCAGCCCTCCACCAGCCGGGCCACCTCCACCAGCGGTCGGACCTCCACCGACCCGCCCATGCGCGCCGCGGGGATCCGCGCCGCAATCTCGAGCGCGGCATCGAGATCGTCCAGTTCGAAGATGTAGTAGCCGCCGAAGACCTCCTTGGTCTCGGCGAAGGGACCGTCGGTAGTCAGCATCTGGCCGTCCTGAACCCGAACCGTCGTGGCGGTCTGGACCGGCTGCAGCTGGCCCCCGGAGACGCACGTCGGTTCCTCGCTGAGGGCGTAGTACTCGGCGGTGACCGCCTGCTGCTCGGCCTCATCCAGGGCCGGCGTGGATCCGGCGTTCAGGTAGATCAACATTGCGTACTTCATTACGACCTCCGATCACGGATTGCCTTGTCGACTGCGAGACGAGCGAGCGGCGAGGTTGGGGACATCGCGGGCGATCACGGCCCGGCGTCCTGAGTCGCCGGCTCCTGTCCGGACGCGGAGACCTCCTGAGCAATCGAGGCACTGATCAGAACCGGAGCTGCGGGCATGACCTGGTGCCGGGACGAGCTGGGTCGGGAAGCCGGCAGGTCATCGCGCTGAGTCATGCCGAGCAATGGTGACGGCGATCCGGCGGCGGGGCAAGCGCCCGCCCGCGGTTATCCGGGCTGAGGCCCCGCCAGCCTCAGGCCTCCGATTTCCCCCCATTCCCCCCGGGCGTGGAAGGCCGGGACGAGCTCGCTCGTGACGACCCCGCCTTCATCCGTGAGCTCGTCAACGATCGCAAACCACCGGGGAATCCGCTCCGGGGTGTCGATGATCACCGAGGTCGTGGGTACGTGGCGCCTGAGCGACAGGAGCTTGTCGCCCTGGGGCGCGCGATCGCCGTGGTAGCCCCAGATCCCCTCCAGGACGGTCGCACCCCCGGCCCGGGCGGCACGCAGGCGCCGGACGAGCTCGACATACAGGGGCCGACGACCGTGGCGCGTGTCGTGGTCGGCGTGAACCATGAGCTTCACCCAGGTGTGCAGACCGGCGTCGTCGGCGCCGCTGATCAGATGGGGCTCGGCCAGTCGCCGTCCGTCGACCTTGCATACACGCACTCGCTCCAGGGTCAGAACGGGCCGCTCCAGAACCGCGACGACCTCTGGGAGCACCGTGCGGAAGGCGGCGCCCGGTCCAACCGCGATGATCATCAGCGGCACCTGCGCGTTGGCGGCAAAGAACCGGGCCCGTTCGCGCACGCCGTGAGCGGTCCCGTCGACACCGAGCAGGACGTTCGCGCTCACTCCCTGATGCCGGCTGAGCAGATCGACGATCGCGGCGAAGGCCGGCCGGCGCCCCACCCGCCCATGACGCCCGCAGTAGATGGTCAGCTTCGACGCGTCGTGCACGTGCTCGGGCAGCTCGACCTTCCCGACGGTGCCGGTCAGCATCCGCGCCCGCTCGAGGGTCAGAAGGCCGTGCTGGGTCGCCCGGCCCACCTCGGCGAGGGCCGCCTCGATCCTGCGGCGCGAGTCGACGGCGACCAGGACCATCGGAAGATCCTCGGACAGGCTCAGCAACCGGCCGGACTGGAGGACCTGATGGCGGCCAAACCCCTCGGTGCCGCGGAGGAGCACGCTCGTCTGGAACTCGTAGCGCTCACAGATCTCAAGGAGGGCGTCGCTCAGGAAGCGGCCCCCGCTTCGGTCCCGCTCGGCGAAGTAGGCGGTCAGCTTGAGGCAGTCCTCGTTCACAGCGCCGCCCCCACGGCGTGTCCCGCGGCCAGCGCGCCGAAGCCGATGACGAGCGACCCCACCAGGTTGATCGCCGCGCCGGTCAGCTGATCGTCCTGTCCCAGACGGTGGGTCTCGAGCATCCACGTCGAGAGCGTTGTGTAGGACCCCAACGTCGCAGTGCCGGCGAGGAGCAGCGCCGTCCCGCTGACCGCGGCGCCGACGAGCCCGCCGAGGAGTGCCGCCCCGGAGAGGTTGACCATGAGCGTTCCCCACGGGAAGGCCCCAGCGGTCAGACGCTCGCTGACCAGGCCGTCGACGACAAACCGCGACACCGCGCCGGCGCCCCCCAGGAGGCCCACGAGGAGCCACGTGCCAACGGTCACACGATCCTCCTGACGCGTCTGACCATCGCGGTCGCGCCGGCGACCGCGACGAAGCTCACCACGATCGTCGCCGCCATATATCCGGTCGCCAGCGCCCATCGATCTGTCTCAATCATCTTGTAGAGCTCGAGCTGCACGGTCGAAAACGTCGTCAGGGCGCCGCAGACGCCGGTGCCGAGAAAGGGACGCTTGTACGCGGAGGTGGGCAGTCGCTCCTGCAGCCGCGTGACGAAGTAGCCAAGCATGAACGCACCCACGATGTTGACCGCGAACGTCGGCCACGGCCAGCTCCCCGGGCCAACCGGGAACGCCTCGGCGAGGCCGGCGCGGGCGAGAGCACCGACGATTCCGCCGGAGAAGATCGCTGCCAACTCTCGGCGGTCATACCTCGGAAGCAAGGCGGCATCGTAGCCCGAGCCGGCGAAGATCAAGCTCGTAGGTCTGGCCGACGAGGTCGACGCCGAAGCTGTGATGAGGTTCCTCCGCAACGAGCTCGAAGCCGTGTCGGCGATAGATCCGCGCCGCGGCAACGAGCGGGTGGTTGGTCCACAGCTGCATCCGCTCGTATCCGGCTGTTGTGGCGAAGCCGAGTGCCGTCTCGACCAGACGGGACCCCAGGGCCTGCCCGCGCGCCTCGGGCGCGACCAGCAGGATCCGCAGCCGCGCTGTCCGATGATCGTCTCCACGCACGCAGAACACACAGCCCACGCGCTTCCCGTTCAGCTCCGCGATCCAGGCGGCGTCTCTGGCAGGGTCAGGCGCGGCGGCGTAGTCGGCGACGATCCTGGCCACCAGCGCCTCGAAGCCTGCGTCCCAGCCGAACTCGGCGGTGTACAGCTCGCCGTGGGCCATCACCACCCACCCCAGGTCTCCGGGTGCTCCGAGGCGCCGGAGCCTCGCCTCGGATACGTCGTCACCCTTCATCCGCCCACCTCCTCCAAGCGCACTGAAACAGTTGTGTCAGTAAGCTATCGCACGATGTCCCCTCACGTCCCGCTGGCGTCGGCCGAGAACGGCCCGGCACACTCGGCTCGTCGCAACGAGCTTCTCCGCCGGGCCTACGAGTACGTCCTGACGCACGGCCTGACCGAGCTGTCGCTCCGACCGCTGGCCGCGGCGATCGGCTCAAGCCCGCGTGTGCTGCTGTTCCTGTTTGACAGCAAGGAGGGACTGGTGCGAGCGATCCTCGCCCGCGCCCGGGCACAGGAGGTCGAACTGGCAGACCAGGTTCGCCAAGAGGCCGGTGGCGATCTCGTGACCGTCGCGACCGCGGTCTGGGATTGGCTCTCGGCGCCTGAGCATCGGCCTCTCCTGATCCTCTGGAGCGAGAGCTACGCTCGCTCGCTCATCGCGCCGGAGGGTCCGTGGGCCCGGTTCGCGCAGGAGACGGTCGACGATTGGCTGGCGCTCCTGGCACAGGCACAGCCGGCTCGGCGACGCAACACCCGTGCCGGAGAGGCGGAGCGGACGCTCGTCCTCGCCGTCCTGCGAGGCGCTCTTCTCGATCTGCTGGCGACCGGCGACGTGACCAGGACGACTGCGGCCGTGCACAGGGCGCTCGCCGGCGTGAGCCTGGGACGGGCCTGACAGCCGAGTCGCCCAGGAGACCGTACATTTGCATCCGTGGCCACGTGGAACGACGTTCGGCAGCGTGCACTCGCTCTCCCGGACACGACCGAGCGCGTTTCGCGCGTCTCGACCTCCTGTCAGGGAGCGAGCTGGAGGAGTTCGTTACCGAGGGCTGGCTGGCGCGTGCGCCCAAGCGCTTGGTGGACGAGTTCCTCAGCCAACGCGGCTGACCATGCCAGAGCTGGGCGCTACGGGAGGTCGTCCCGCACGACGACCCCATCCCGCCGGCGCACCGTGGCCACCCTCCGGCGATCGGCCCACATGGTCATCCAGAGGACGATGATGATCAGCGCCACGACGCCGACGACCATCAGGATGACTCCGATGGTGTGGATGTTGAACCCGCGTGTGGTGACGGTGACGGCGAACCGCAGAATCGCGCCCAGCGCGATCAGGACAATCGAGCTTCCAAGCCCCATTCGTGGCCTCCAAGGGTTGTGACATGCGTGCACCGTTCCGTGTGCACATCCGTGCGTCCGCAACGAAAGCCAGAGGGCCGGGGGCGGTTGCCCGCCGCGTGTCACGACGGGCAACCGCAACAGTCCGGACGAATCCGTCCGGACCCGAGCCGACGACCTGTGCCTCAGCAGCTCCAGGCAGACGCTCCCTGGTTCGCGTAGATCTCCGACGCGATCCGCCCCTGCTCGGCCGGCGAGGCATCCTGTGGCAGCCCCTGCCCGCCGTAGGCCTGCCAGGTCGAGGGCAGGATCTGATAGGCGCCGCCGGCGCCCGTCGAGGGGTTCACCGCCGAGTAGCTCCCACCGGACTCGCACTGCACGATGCCCGAAGGGATCGCATAAGCCCCGCCCGCCGATGAGGCGGCTGCCGGAGCCGCCGCCGAACCGGTGCCGGCAGGCGCGGCGGACGGCTGGGGCGTGATCCCAAACAGGGTGTCCCACGTCTGCGGGCCGACGATCCCGTCAACCAGGAGGCCGTCCTTGCGCTGGAAGGCGACCACGGCACGCCGGGTGCGCGAGCCAAAGCGACCGGTGGTCCGGATGCGCAACGCGCGTTGCACGTGATTGACGGCCGGACCCACGCTCCCCTGGCGCAGCAGAGCGGCGGGAGCCTGCATCTGGGCGGCGGCAGGCACGGCCGCCGCTGCCAGTCCCGCGCTTGTGGCGACCGCAATCGCCGTTCCGATTCGTCCGGAGCGGTGGTTGATGCGACGCCCAGCACGCCGCGACCTCCTCGAGGGCATAGCGCCTCCTTCTTTCTCGTGCCTACGGGGTTAGCTGACGGGCTCGCGCGAGAAAGTGCGCTACACCGCTGACGCGGTGATTAGCCCCACGGTGGCCGATGCCACCCGGTGGGTCCCCCGTTCTCCGACCGCGCTTTGACGATGAGCGCCGGAGATTCGGCGTTGTTATGAAGCCCGGCCACCGTAGCAGAGCCCCTGATCTCGATCTGTCCCGTCCCGGCGGCGGGCCTGCGGTTTCGGCGCGTGGCGTTTCGGTCGCGCTGAGGCGTACCCTTCGATGGTGATCAGATGAGCGTGGTGATGTACGTCAAGCCGGGGTGCCCCTACTGCCAGGCGGCGCGGGAGAGCCTCGCGGCCGAAGGCGAGAGCGTCGAGGAGCGCGACGCCACTCAGGACCCTGAGTGGAAGGCCGAGCTCATGAGCTACACAAACAACCGCGGGGTCGTCCCCACCATCGTCCGCGACGGTGGGGAGCGCGTGCAGGTCGGCTTCCCGCCGGGCCGCGGCTGACGGATGTATTGAGCGGTCGGTCGCCCGCACGACGACGTCCATCGACCCGCCGGCCGGCAGCGAGGCGGATCAGCATCGCCGGCGATGTGTCCGACATCGCCCTGAGAACCGCGGTCCAGTCGACCGCGCGCGGGCTGGGCCTGCTCGGCTGGGTGCGCCTGATGGAGGACGGCACCCTCTGCGCCCACGCCGAGGGGGAGCCTGAGGCGATCGACGAACTGGTGTCGTTGCTGCGCGCGGCGCCCGGGGTCCAGTCGGTCGCCGGCCTCGGTCACAAGGTCGAAGGGCACGAGCAGTTCGCGATCCGCGGGGTACCAGCGGGTGCTTTCGTGGTGCAGGAGCATCAGGCCACAGCACACCACTTCGACGTGCGCCTCGAGGTCGACGGCGTCATGCGCTCCTGGGCGGTGCCCAAGGGTCCGTCGATGGATCCAGCGGTCAAGCGCTTCGCAGTACAGGTCGAGGACCACACCATCGCGCACAACGACTTCGAGGGGCACACGGGCAACGGGGGCGTGATCGTCTGGGATCGGGGAGTCTACGAGCAGGGCGGTCGGGTCCCTTGGCCGGAAGCGCTGGATCGCGGCCACGCCGTGTTCGTCCTCCACGGCACGAAGCTCCGCGGTGGGTTCGCGCTGCAGCGAACTCGTACCGGCGACACGCCGCAGTGGCTCCTGGTCAAGCGGCGAGACGAGCACGCCCGGTCCGGCTCGGACATCGCGGCGGAGCGCCCGGAATCGGTCCAGAGCGGTCGTCCGCTCAGTGCACTGACCGGCGGCTGACCCGCCCGGCGGGGTCACGAGGAGACGCGATTCTTATGCGTCTGTAAGGAGTTCCGAGGCTCCGCCTTGACCCGGCGGCGCGATCCTGGGGATCACCAACCAAGGAAACCCCGCGATGACAACGATCCTGATCCTCAACGCCGTTTCGTCCCTGATCGCCGGTACCGGCATCGGTGGCTTCCTCGTGTGGAGGAACCGCCGGGCGCGGGATCACGCTTACGGGCAGCCGGTCTACCTGCCGACCGGCCGCTGAGCACGTTCGCTCCGACCCGCCCACGTGCCCGGCGTCGTCCACACGTTCGCCGATATCAACCCTGTGACCCTCGTCGTCGACGCGACGCGCGCGTTCCGGGCACGGGCCGCCGGCGACGTCTCCGCCGGCGTGCGAAGCCCATCGCGGCCACGAGGGCGCAGGCGACGTAACAGCCGGCCTGGAGGTTGAGGAGCACGGTCAGCGAGATGCTGGCGCTGAGCAACCCGGCGGCGAGGATGCCCGTTCCCTGTCCGAGTGCCTGGGCGGCCTGCATCAGGCTGAGCGTCCGGCCGAGGACGCCAGGAGGACTCGCGCGCTGGATCCCGGTGATGAGCCCGGTGGTCAGCGCGGCGGCTGGAATGCCGACCGCGGCGAACAGCCCTACGTACCACCAGGTGTCGGTGGTGAGAGGCGGACTGTTCCACGCGAGCAGGGAGACGGCGGCAAATGCGGTCAGGCCACCGACGGTCAGCGCGCGCGCGCCCAGGCGCGCGGCCCACGCGCCGACCATCAGCCCCCCAGCCACGCCACCGACGGCCTGCACGCCGCGCAGGAGCCCGACCACCTCGGCGCCGGAGTGAAGCGACCTGAGGACGAAGAGGACGAAGAGGACGAGGAACAAGCCCTGGGCGACCGCTCCGACGAATGAGATCGTGAGCGCCGACATCAGGGTGGTCTCCCGGCGAACGGCATGCCACCCCACGGCGACCGCCCCCAGGCGCCCCGCGGCCCTCGCCTCCCGGGGCACCTCATCTCGTGCCGCGGACCCGCGGCACCCCGCCAGCAGAGCGGCGCTCAGGATGAAGGAGGCGGCGTCGCCGAGGACGAGGCCTTCGACCCCGAGTAGCGGCAGCAGGAATCCGCCGAGCGGTGAGCCGATGAGCCGGGCCACGTTGCCGGCCACCTCGACCATGGCGTTCGCGGCCGGTAGGTCCCCGGGTCCGACAAGTGTGGAGACGAGGGCCTGTTGTGCCGGGGTGGTGACGCTCGTCAGCGCGGACTGGACGACGGTGACCGGATACACCAGCCACAGCCGCCCCGGTCCGAGCCAGAGCAGCGGGAGGAGGACGACGGCCTGGGAGCCCGTCAGCAGGCTCAGGAGCCGAGCCGGATGGATGCGGTCGATGACGGGACCGCACGCCGTTCCGACGACCACGGCCGGCAGCAGCTCGGCGAGGAAGACACTCGACGTCGCCAGCGCCGACCCGGAGACCTGCAACACATACAACGGCAGCGCAATGAAGAGCAGCCAGTCGCCCGTCTCGGAGATCGCCACTGCCGACCAGAGCCGGCGATACGACGAGTTGCCGCGCAAGGGCGTCCGGGATCCGGCGGGAGGCCCAGCCGCGCCTCCCGTGAGGCCGGCGGCGCCGATCATGCAGCCTGCGGATGGCGGAAGGCGTGCAGTCGCACGTAGGCGACGTCCGCATCGTCAGGCGCCTCTCCGCGGGTGAGTGCGATGTACGGACGCACCAGCCGATCGATCTCGCCGACGAGGCGCTCGAGCTCCGACGGCGTCACCGTCAACGCATAGCTGTTGTGTGCCTCGGCCGCCCGCCACACCGCCGGCTGCTCGTGGTGATGCGCCAGGGCCCGCCGGGTGAGCTCCTCGTCGCGTGACAGCGCCAGCTCGTCGACCGCGCGCGCGGCGGCGGCCGCTGACGTCGACACAGCCGGATCCTCAGGGCCGAACTCGAGGCCGGTTGATGTGCTGCGCCACGGGCGCTCTCGTCCGTCGGCCGACTCACCGGCCTCGACCAATCCGGCGCGCGCGAGCGCGCGCAGGTGATAACTGCAGTTCGAGGGCGTGGAGCCGACGGCAGCGGCGCACTGAGCTGCCGTCTGCTCGCCGAACGACATCAATCGATCCAGCAGCGCCAGACGGAGCGGGTGGGCCAGGGCGCGCAGGGCACGCGGGTCGGTGACGCGAGTTCGCCGTTCCGGCCGCCCCTCGTGTATGAAAGACATGTTTCATATTCTGCCATCCGAACGGGCGACCCGCAAGGGTTCTTTCACGCCCTTGACGATCCGCTACGCCCGCCGGCCGACGATCCGGAGATCGTGCGGCCCGACGCGCACAACGTCACCCGGATGAAGCTGTCGCCCTCGCCGCAGCTCCGGCTCGCCGTTGACCGTCACCTGCCCATCGGCGATCAGCGACTTGGCGTCTGCGCCGCCGGCGGCGGCACCGGCGAGCTTGAGCAGCTGGCCGAGGCGGATCATGTCGCCGGCGATTTCAACCGGTTGCTCCATCTCGGCAGTGTCTCAAGCCCAACCGCCGACCTTCAGTCGTTGATGTCGAGCACCGGCGTGATGTCCGGCAACCGCTGCTCCGCCTCGGCGTGCTCGTTGGGCACGACGGCGGTGCCGAGAGCGAAGAACTCGATCACGTGGCTGCCCCAGCCGTGATTGTTCTCGTGGAGCTTGACCTCGACGATCCCCAGCACACCGTCGCCAATCGCCTCGGCCTCTTTCTGCATGCGCTCCATCGCCAGCTCGCGCGCGTCATAGAGCGCCTGGGTGTACTGCTCGAGCTCGACGTTCTGGCCGGTCTGGCGCATCGACTGGATCATGCCGCGGTGCGCGACGTGGTAGACGCAGTTGCCCATGACGAGGCCGACGGGCCGCTTGCCGGTCTGCATCAGGGTCCAGAAGGCCTGACCGCTGAGGTCGGAGGTGAACGGACGCCCGTTGGGCGCGCGGTGGACCTTGCCGCCCTTGTGCTTGATCGCCGTGCCGATGGCGATGAACTCCGCCATGTCCGCGCCCCACTCATACCGCCCCACATCGAGGCGAACCCCGACGATCCCGTCAGCACCAAGCTGATCGGCCTCCTCCTCCATCCGCGTCATCGCGAGTTCGCGGGCCGCGTACATCGCCTGGGTGAGGACACCCATCTCCTGGCTCGCCCTCCAGTTGGATTGCTGAAAGCCGATGTGGTAGATGCTCGAGCCCACCACCAGGCCCACCGGCTCAAAGCCGGCCTTCTCCACGCACAGGTACTCGTTCACCGAGAGATCGGATGTGAACAGCCCGCGGGCGTTCATCTGCAGGCGCTCGCTTGCGTGCTCGGCGAGTCCTTCGGTACTGGTCGGATCGTATGTCGACATCGTGGCTCTCCTGAAGTGGTCGTGGACTAGGCGCCGAGGTTGATCGACATGACCGGCACTCCCAGCGGCGAGGGATGAGGCGGGTGCGCACCGAGACGAATCGCGGTGCCCAGCACGTGCATCGAGACGATGAAGAAGTGCCGGGTGTATCCGCCGCTCTCGTACTCCTGGTGATTGATCTGGTGCGTGAGGGTGGAGATGACCATGTCGTTCGCGCCGGCCGCGCTCGCCTGACGGCGCACCTCGTCCATCGCGAGCCGGCGGGCCGCGTACACACCTTCGGTGACCTCGATCATCTCCTGATTGCCCCACCAGGAGCGCATCATCTGATTGGCCTGGGGGCTCAGCGCCACCGTCACAACGGAGGTGTGGCCGATGACGCCCACCGTCTCGGCTCCGATCCGGCGAAGCTTGTCGACGTCCTGGCCGGAGAGCGCGCACATCCGGGGACCGGACGGGCGTGATGGGTCAGGAGCGGCAAGCGTCGTTTCCCGGACCGCGGTGCCGAACACGGCGTATTCGACGTTGCCCGGGTCTCCGAGGAAGCTGCGTGCCGTCATCTCGATTCCGATCACGGCGTCCCCGCCCGCGAACTGCGCCTCCTGACGCAGACGGTCGAACGAGCGACGGCGCGACAGGTTCCACGGCGTGGCGAACGCCGCCATCTCGCGGATCCCTCCCCCGTAGGAAGACCAGCCGTAGTTCTGCCAGCCGTGCTGGACGACAGACGAGCCCATGACCTGTGCAACCGGCATCAGACCGGAGGCGTGGGCGACTGCGTACTCCTTCGCGCTCAGATCGCTGCTGAAAACCGGGGACCTGGTCTCGGCGATCTTCCTGAGGCGCTGTTCGGCTCCGAGCGGGATCCCGCCGCGTTGGATGCGTTCGAGATCGACGGCGGCAGCCTCACGTTCGTCCTCACTCAGCGGTACCGCACGCTTTCCGAACAGTGTCAAAGTACTTCATGCTCCCACATCCGACATAAGGGCTTCCGAAGACGGGAGCACCGGCACCTCGTGGCGAACCTTGCAACCCGGACATGGGGCAACCGCAGGCGTGCGGCTATATGCTGGCCTCATGGATCTCGGCGAGCCGGCTTCCTACGAGGTACTGAGCCGAGGCACCCCGGTCTACTGCGCCGACGGGGAACGGATTGGGACAGTGGCCCACGTCCTGGCGGCCGAGGACGAGGACGTGTTCGACGGGATAGTGATCGGTGAGCATGCGTTCGGCGAGGGCCATCGCTTCGCTGATGCCGATGATGTCGACCGCATCTACGAGCGAGGCGTCGTGCTCAAGCTCACCGGCCCGGAATGCGAGCAGCTGCCGAGGCCCTCGGCGAACCCGGGCGTGCTCCGTGACGACCCGGCCGAGGGAAAGGCGGATTTCCGCCTCGACAAGCTCCGGCGTGCCTGGGATCTGATCTCCGGCAACTACTGACCGGCCGAGCAGCTCTTCGCACCAGGGCGCGGGCCGCGTTGAGTCAACAGTTCGGCGGCGCTTCTGGCGACCGCCCACTCCTCGCGGGCCTTGATCACGACGACGCGCACCCGCGAGTCGGCTTTTGCGATATCTGCGTCGCCGGTGGACGCATCGTTGCCGGCGTCGTCGAGGTCGACGCCGAGGAAGCGAAACGGCTTCAGCGCTGCGCGGCGAACGGCGGCGCTGTGCTCGCCAACGCCGCCGGTGAACGCGATCGCGTCCAGGCCGCCGAGGCTTGGGAGCATCGCTCCCATGCAGCGATGGAGACGGTGCACGTAGACGTCGAACGCGAGGTGGGCATGGGCGTCGCCTCGCTCCCGCGCGGCGAGCACATCGCGCATATCACCGCCCGTGCCGCTCAGACCAGCGAGACCGGACTCGCGGTTGAGCACCTCATAGAGCTCGTCCGGCGACGTGTCGCCGGCGCGGAGCAGGTGCAGGAGCAACCCGGGGTCGATCGAGCCGGAGCGCGTTGCCATCGCTAGGCCGTCGAGTGGCGTGAAGCCCATCGTCGTGTCGACGCTGCGGCCGTGGCGCACAGCGGCGAGCGACGCGCCGCTGCCAAGGTGGCAGGTGAGCAACCGCAGCCCGTCGAGGCTGCGGTTGACGATGCGAGCGGTGCGGTGAGCCACGTACTCGTGGTTGATGCCGTGAAAGCCAAACCGCCGCAGCCCGGCGTCGACCCACTTCCGGGGGCCTGCGTAGGTGTAAGCCGGAGCCGGCAAGCTGGCATGAAACGCCGTATCGAACACGGCGATCTGCGGCGTCCCCGGCACGAGACTTCGCTCGGCCGCCTCGATCCCGCTCAGCGCAGCGAGGTTGTGCAACGGCGCCAACGCCGCGAGCGCGGCGATCTGCCGCTTGACCTCGTCGCCGATGGCGATCGCCGACGTGTATCGCGTGCCGCCGTGCACGATGCGATGACCGACGACATCGATCTCATACGGCCCCGCGAGTGGTGCGCCCGGCCCGTGCCACAACTCGCGCAGCAGCCGCCCAGCTGTGTCGTCGCCGGCCGTCCCCACCGGCCAGTTCACCTGCTGCTCCCAGACGGGCGCGGGTGGGGCGGCCAGAGGAGCCCCGGGAACGAGCCGATAGAGGCAGGCCTTGAGCGTGCTCGACCCGGCGTTGAGCGCAAGGGCGATCATCGTCGACGACCCCGGCTCAGCTCGCCCAGGTCCAGCCCGTGACCTCCGGCAGGTCCTCCCCGTAGCGGTGAATGTGCTCCCGGTGCTCGATCAGCTTGTCCTGCATTGCCCGGCGGACGTGCGCGGCGCGGACTCCGAGCCTGGGTACCTGATCGATGACGTCGCACACCAGTCCGAAGCGGTCGATCTCGTTGCGGACGGCCATGTCGAAGGGGGTCGTCGTCGTGCCCTCCTCCTTGTAGCCGCGCACGTGGAGGTTTGCGTGGTTTGTGCGACGGTAGGTGAGGCGATGGATGAGCCACGGGTACCCGTGGAAGTTGAACACCACCGGCCGGTCGGTCGTGAAGATCGTGTCGAACTCACGGTCGGACAGCCCGTGCGGATGTTCGATCTCAGGCTGGAGAGTCATCAAGTCCACGACGTTGACCACCCGCACCTTGAGGTCTGGGAAGTGTCGGCCCAGGAGGTCGACAGCCGCGAGCGTCTCGAGCGTGGGCACATCGCCGGCGCAGGCCATTACGACGTCCGGCTCGTCCCCCTGATCGTTGCTGGCCCAATCCCAGATGCCGATCCCCTGAGCGCAATGCCGGATCGCGGCGTCGATGTTCAGGAACTGCGGCGCGGGCTGCTTGCCCGCAATGACGACGTTGACGAGATTCCGGCTCCGGAGCACCCGGTTCGTCACCGCGAGAAGCGTGTTCGCGTCCGGCGGGAGGTAGACGCGCACGACGTCGGCCTTCTTGTTGACGACGTGGTCGATGAACCCCGGGTCCTGGTGGCTGAAGCCGTTGTGGTCCTGGCGCCACACGTGGGAGGTCAGCAGGTAGTTGAGCGAGGGGACCGGCCGGCGCCAGGGCAGCTCGCGGATCGTCTTCAACCACTTCGCGTGTTGATTGAACATCGAGTCGACGATGTGGATGAATGCCTCGTAGCTCGAGAACAATCCGTGGCGCCCAGTCAGCAGATACCCCTCCAGCCAGCCTTGGCAGGTGTGCTCGGAGAGGAACTCCATCACGCGTCCGTCAGGAGCCAGCGTTTCGTCCTCCGGGAGGGTCTGCGCCACCCAGCTCTTGGCGGTCACCTCATAGAGAGCGTCGAGTCGATTCGATCCCGTCTCGTCGGCGCCGAACACGCGGAAGTTCCGAGCGCCGGCATTGAGCCGCATCACATCCCGCAGAAAGGCGCCCATCACGCGCGTGGCCTCGGCGGCGGTGCCGCCCGGCTTCGCGACGTCAACCGCGTAATCGCGGAAGTCCGGCATTCGCAGGTTGCGCACGACGGGTCCGCCGTTTGCGTGTGGATTGGCACCCATCCGACGATCTCCGGACGGCGCCAGCGTGGCCAGCTCGTCGACCAGGGCCCCGCCCTCGTCAAACAGCTCCTCCGGTCGGTAGGAACGCATCCACGCCTCGAGCTCCGCCAGCCGACCGGGTGCGCGGGCCAGATCTGCCAGCGGAACCTGATGCGACCGCCACGAGCCCTCGACGTCGAGGCCGTCGACCTGCCCGGGGCCGGTCCAGCCCTTGGGGGTGCGCAGCACGATCATCGGCCAGCGAGGACGGTTCCGGACGTCGAACTCACGCGCGTCACGCTGGATCGCGTCGATCTCGTCGACGACGTGGTTCATGACCGCGGCCATCTGCTGGTGCATGAGATCCGGCTCGCAGCCCTCGACGAAGTACGGGTTCCAGCCATTGCCGACGAGCAGACTCTCGAGCTCCGTGCGAGGTATCCGTGCGAGCACCGTCGGGTTGTGGATCTTGTAACCGTTCAGGTGGAGGATCGGGAGGACGGCGCCGTCGGTGACGGGATTCAGGAACTTGTTCGAATGCCAGCTCGTCGCAAGCGGACCCGTCTCCGCCTCGCCGTCACCGATCACACACGCAACGATGAGATCCGGGTTGTCGAACGCCGCGCCGAACGCGTGCGACAGGGCATAGCCCAGCTCCCCGCCCTCATGGATCGAGCCGGGGATCTCCGGCGCGACGTGACTCGGGATCCCGCCCGGGAAGGAGAACTGCTTGAACAGCCGGCGCAGCCCGTGTTCGTCCCGCGCGACATCGGGATAGACCTCGCTGTAGCTGCCCTCGAGGTAGGTCTGGGCGACGATCGCAGGGCCGCCGTGCCCCGGACCGATCACGTAGATCACGTTGCGATCCCGGCCCTTGATCACCCGGTTGAGGTGGGCGTAGATGAAGTTGAGCCCGGGGGTCGTGCCCCAGTGGCCGAGCAGCCGCGGCTTCACGTGCTCGAGCCGCAGCGGCTCGCGCAGAAGCGGGTTGTCCAATAGATAGATCTGGCCGACCGACAGGTAGTTGGCTGCGCGCCAGTAGGCGTCGGTCAGCCTCAGCTGATCTCCGTCGAGCGCCTCTGCAGCTTTGATCTCGCCGGCATCGGCTTCGATTATCTGGCCGTCACTCAAAACAGACCCTCCTCGGTTCAGATCGATACGTTCCCATCGCCCCTGACACTCTGCGGCCGCCTTGGGTGGACGACCGGCCCGCCGTTCTGGTCGAGGACTTGATCGTCCTGTCTCGACGTTTGCCGAGGGGTAGCTTGGCCGCGGCGCCTCCGGCACGGAACTGACCCAAGGGACGGGCGATGCCGACGACCTGGACCTGCCCATGCGGGCACCAGGCCACCCCGCTCAGACGAGCGCCGACCTCGTCAAACTGAGACTGACAAGGCCGACGCTCGCTGCCTGCGACGCGGCGCTCCCGCTGGGGAGGAGAGGGTTCCCTAGGGGAACGGGAGCCCCGGCAGTGGGGTGAGACCCGGCAGTGGGGTGAGACCCGGGAAGGGCAGAGCCGCCGGGGGCTGGATCGGGAACCACGGCTGCCCGCCGGGGCCGCAGAACGCCGGGTACGGGTAACACGGGATCAAGGCCGGCGAGGGGGCCGCGGTGGCCTGGGCACTCGCACCCGCCACCGGAACGGCGAGCGCCAGCGCGGCGATCACGGGCGCGACCGCCGCAAATTTGCGAAGGACCATACGGTAACTCCTGAGCCAGCGGTCGAGGCCACCGCCGGGACTGTCTCGGATCCGGGCGCTGTCTCCAGCGCGCCCCGCCGACAATGGAGACAGTGTCGCCCGACTCAGGCGCCACCTGAGCTGATCCGCGGCCCGGTCCGAACTGACCGTAGGAACCCGGCGTAGCTCAGGGCGTCAACCGCGTTGCTCAGCACGGTGCGATCGGCGGTGCTCCACCAGCGCCCAGGCAATTGACGTGGACGCGCGGTGGACGGGCGGCGCGCACGTCGAACACGTATCGCTTGCCCATCGACCCCGGCCGGGTGATCGCAACCGTGATCCGCGTCCCGGCGCGCAGACGACGACTCTGAAAATCACGGGTCAGGTTGATCGCCCCGTCAGGCGGGCATCCGCGCTTGCCCCCGTGCACGCATCCCCTGGTCGTAGCAGACCCGTTGAGGCGCTCGGCGAACGGACAGCCTCGGCCGCGGCAGTCGACGAGCACGCTCGTGGCGGCGGGCGCGCCCTCCACCATGAGGGAGAGGACCGTGGTGTAGGCACGCGTGTAGTGAAAGGTCCACTGCATCGTTACCAGGGAGAGCATGCTGGCGCCGGCGGTCTGACGCAGCTCGGAACGGACACTGAGGTTGGCGGTGGTGTCGGTTGCCTCGATGGCCACCTGGCCCGGCGTCGTCGAGCTCCTGATCAGCGCGCTGTACGTGCCGTTGCCGTTATTCGCCGACTGCATGACCTCCGAGCGGGGATCGGAGGCGGAGAACACGACCGCATCGGTTCGAACCGGGTTCCCGTGAGCGTCCGTAACGGTCGCGGTCGCGGTGGCAAACGAGCTTCCGTCGGCGATGAGCGACCCGGGCTCGAGGCTGAGCGTCATGCTCTTGGCCGGCCCGGAGGTTTGGGTCAGGGTGGCCCCGCCGGAGGCCGTCTGCCCACCCCATCGACTTGTGGCCGTGACGGTGTCGGTCCCGGCGACCGTGGAACTGGTCAGCGTCGCACTGTAGGTGCCGTTGAGTTTGTCGACGGTGGGACCGAACCGAATGCCGCTGTCGCTGGAGGAAAACGCGACCGTCTGACCCGGCAGCGGGGCTCCCCCAACGCGGACGGTCGCGGTCGCGGTCGCGGTTGAGACGCCGTCGGCAACGATGCTGCTCGGCGACAGCGTCACCGCGATGGTCTCTGCCGGCCCCGCCGCCTGGGCACGAACCGGGAGCAGGTAGGCGCTCCCAGCGATGAGCAGAACCGCCCCAAGCACGAACCACAGCGCGAGCGCCCCCGGAGCGGAGCGCGGGTCGGTACTCCCGCAATGTCTGGTCCCTCGCAAGGCTTCCCTCAAGCGTCGACGCCCCCATGGAGCCGACGCTCGTAGCTAAGGGTACAAGATGCTCCGCTGCGCGCCAAGCGCCCGCATCGCGGGGGCGAATCGCGGCGCGGCTCGTGCCGCCGTAAGAGGAGGCCCGGGCCGCGCCGCCTCGACGACTGTCTACGTGTACACCCCGTCCAGCCACGCCTTGAGCGCAGCCTCCCGTGCCGCCGCGTCGACGCCGTCGGCAAACAGGTGCGCGCTCATCCCCACGACGCCGCCGAAGTGGTTGCGCCCGAAGAAGCGGTACAGACCGTCGGCGGTGCGAACGCCGAGGAACTGCGGCGTCGAGTAGTCGATGACACCGTCGAGGGTGCCGGCATCGCCGAGGGACGCGTGGACCGGACCACCCACACCCGCGTCCGGGGCAACCCCCAGGGCGGCGCGAAGCGTCTTCATCGCCTCCGGCGTTCCGGCGGCTGCGGGCCCCTCGATGCCGGACGACGGCTGGCCAACGTATGTGACCGGCCGGCCGTTGAAGTGCTCGAGGTACTGCCCCAGGGTGTGGAGGTAGAAGTCCGTGTGGCCGTCGATTGCGTCGTACTGGTCCTCCCACTCGTCGGCGAGGATCCCGCTGTGGACGTAGCGCAGGTGGGCCGTCCCGCCGTCGCGGGCCTCGATCGCATAGTCGAGGGCGTTGAAGGTCCCGTCTGGAGATTCCATGCGGATCACGAGGCGGTGCGGCGGATCCCACGTCGTCACGGGTGCCCCCTCCGGCGGCGCACTGCCGGCGGGGATCTCCATCCCGGTCGGGAATTGCCAGGCCGCGGTATCAGCGGTGATCGCGGTCCAGACGTCGTCCGGGGCGGCGGGCAGATCGACCTCGCGTCTGATCTCGAAGGGACGGCTCATGACTTGGGCTCCTTTGGGGTTGTGATGGTGGGGTGCAGTGCGACGACGAACCGGTGCGGACGGCCGCCGGGGGCCTTCTCGTCGTGGTACTTCGCGACGAGGCTGTTGACGGCGTCCGCCAACTCTGCGGCGAATGCGGCCCGATCCTTCGCGGACGCAAACCGCACTTCGCTGTCGATCCCGAGGGTCGCGAGCGGCTTGCCTGCCTCGCTCGCCCCGGTGATGAGCTCGCCGACCTCGCGGACCAGGCGGCCCGCCACCGCGAGCAACCAGCGGGCCGACCGCTGGTCCGGCTGACGCGACGGATCCGGCGCGACTGCCGACAGTGCGGTCGGCGAGATCACGTATGAAGCGGCCGTCGCCTGGAGCACGCGTTCCGTGCAGTTGCCCTTCCGGCGCTCCTCGACGAGCTCCACCAGGCCGTGGCGCTCCAGCGCCCGCAGGTGGTAGTTCGCCTTCTGCCGGGTGAGGCCGACGCGCCCGGCGAGCGTGCTGGCAGAGCCTGGCTCGGCCAGTTCCGCGAGCAGGCGTGCGCGGATCGGATCCAGCGAGGTCTCAGCGGCGGCGGGGTCGTCGATCACGGTGACGTCATGCATGGGAGGAGCTTCTCACCGACAACTATTTTTGTCAAGCAAGGTTTTGCTGTCGGTGCTTGAAACCGGGGGGGTATCGTCACCGTTGCGAGGAGATGGCCCACCGCCAGGAGAACAGCTCGTCCGAGCCTGATGAGACGAGGATCAGGAAGCTGGGAGGCGCCTTCACTGCGGCCCTGCTCTCCGGCGACGCGGTCGAGGCGGTCGACGCGATGGTCCATCGTGCCGGGTTGAACTAGCGCCCGGCGGTATCAGCCGACGACGGGCGTCTCGCTCTTTCTCAGCTTCGAGATCGTTCGCTGATCGAGGTTGAGGGTCGCGCGAATCATCTCAGGCGGCGTGAGCGCGAGCCACGTGTCAAGCGAGACGTCGGCGTAGTAGCTGCTGCGGAACATCTCGAGGAAGCGGAGGGTCCCGGTACCCGTGTTCTCGATGTAGTGACCCATCGGCTGCGGGATGTAGCCGACGTCGCCGGCCTGGTAGTCGAACGTGTTCGCCTCTCCCCCGGCGGCGAAGACCGTCATGCGCCCTTGTCCGGAGATGTAGTACTGCCACTCGTCCGCGTTCGGGTGCCAGTGAAGCTCCCGCATGCCTCCCGGGTTGATCTCGACGAGCGACGCGGCGGTCGTCGTCGACGGAGGGAAGTTCGCGGAGTCGACGATCCGCACCGAGCCCCCGGACGTGCTGATCGGCGCCTGGGCGGTCAGGCGATGGGTGAAGCTCTGCGGGACCGTTCCGGCGGGCGAGCGGACGGCGTTGGAGGACGCGGGCGGCGGGACCGTGCCGGGGAAGATGTAGCGTGCCGACTCGAGCGGGAGGTTGGCGAACGCGTTCCCCGGCACGCCAAAGTTCTTCGCCAAGACCGAGCGCGGGGTGTGGTCCATCCAGTCGGTGACCATGAACGTGTTGAACTCGCTGAAGTCGCCGGCATCGAAGACGAGCAGGAACTCGCAGCCTTCCTTCAGGCCCTGGATCGAGTGGGGGTACCCCGCGGGGAAGAACCACAGGTCGCCTTCGCCGACGTCCCCTATGAAGTTACGTCCGTGGTCATCGACCGCTGTGACCTGCGCACGGCCCGTGAGCATCAGCGCCCACTCGCTCTGTAGATGCCAGTGCAACTCGCGGATCGCCCCCGGCTCCAAGCGCATCTCGACGCCCGTGAGGGTCGTCGCGATGGGCAACTGCTGCATGTTGACCTGGCGGGACCAGCCCCCGTCGAGCAGGTGCATGTGCGCATCGCTCATCGAGTACTTGAGGTTCGGCAGCAAACCCGCGTCGGTGCTCGGCGGCGCGAGCAGGTCCGGGTTCTCGCGGTCGACCGGGTTGTTGATGGGGCCGGGGATCGTGCCACCCGTATTGCCGCGCTCGGGCTCCGGGACGTTGGCGCGCGTGAGCGATGCGGCGACCGTCGCCGCCGTGCTCCCGCCGATGAACTGCCTACGACTCAACCCGGACACGCGCCACCCGCCGGCCGTTGACCACGCCTGAAGGCTCGGACTCTTCGGACGGTCGGATTGCTCGCCGGGCAGACCTGGTAGACGATCCTTTTGTGGAATCTCCGGCCGCAATCAGAGAACTCACAGGACACGACGCAAGACATTGCCGACCTGCGCACCGCCCGTCTGCTGTTTCTTGTACTAGGCGCAACGGCCCTGCAGGCCAGCGGCGTCCTTGGCGGCTTTCCGACCGGCGTGTGGGGCCCCTCTTCTCCGTGGTCCTGCGGCCCGGGGCATGAAGTAATCGGCCAGAGCCCGCCCAGGTCCATCTCTCAGCTCTGCCGGCACCGCATACTCCATCACCAGTTCGGTGCCGGCGCACAGACCAGCGATCTCCTCGAGCGTCACGCCGATCGCATCCTCGGAGGCGATCCCTCACGATCTCGACGTCATGGATTCTAAGTCCACGTGCGGCGACCTGTGGTGTCGCGTCAGCCCCGACGCGAGAGAAAGGTAAGCTGCCTCGGCTGTGAACCTGAGCGTCGCGGTAGACACCCTGCGTCCGCCGCTGCCGGGCGTCCGCGCGAGAGTCCTCGCGGCGAACCGAACGACGCTGATCGTCACCGGCCTCACTGCGCTGGCCGCAGTGCTTCGGTTCTGGCGGATCGGCCATCAGAGCTTCTGGTACGACGAGTCGTTCACCGTCCTGCTGGTTCGCCACTCGCCGAGCCAGATGCTGGGGTTGTTGCCCCGGACCGAGCTGACGCCGCCGCTTTACTATTTGTTGGCGTGGCCCTGGGCGCGCGTCTTCGGATACGGCGAGGCCGGGCTGCGGTCGCTGTCGGCGCTGGCCGGCGTGGCGACGATTCCGGCGGTCTATGCCGCGGCAGCGAAACTGGTCTCGCGACGAGCCGGGCTCATCGCTGCGGCAATCGCCGCCTGCAACCCGTTGCTCGTCTGGTACTCGCAGGAGGCACGGTCCTATGCCGTGTTGATCCTGTTCACCACTCTCTCGCTGGTGGCGTTCGCGCATGCGCGATTGCCGCAGCTGACGACGCGGCGGCTTGTCGCCTGGGCGCTCGCGGCGTCTCTGACGGTCGCGACCCATTACTTCGGCGTCCTTGTCGTGGCACCGGAGGCGGTCTGGCTGCTGTGGGTTCACCGGCGTGATCGCCGGATCCTCCCGGCGGTCGCGGCGGTCGTAGCGGTCGGAGGCGCCCTGCTGCCGATTGCCGTCAGTCAGCGGCCCCAGGCCAGCTGGATCGCGCCATGGCGACTGGATCTGCGGCTCCAGCAGATCCCGACCCAATTCCTGCTCGGCACCGGTGCTCCGGCGCGGAGCTGGCTGGAACCGGTGGGCGCCACGGCCGTGATCGTCGCACTGGCGCTGCTCGCGCGCAGGGCGGATGCGCGTGAGCGGCGCGGGGCGGTTTTGGCGGGAGCACTGGCTGTCACGGGGCTTGTGCTCAGCCTGGTGTTGCTCGCCGCTGGCGTCGACGAGCTGATCACCCGCAACGTGATGGTCGTCCTGATTCCGCTGATCGTGCTTGTTGCCGGCGGATTCGGCGCACGCCGAGCCGGGCTGCTGGGGCTTGCCGGCACCGCCATCATCTGCGCCATCGGGGTCGCCGCGGTGATCGACGTAGCCGTCGACCCAAATCTCCAGCGCCCCGATTGGCGAGCACTGGCCCGTACGATCGGGGCCGACCGCCCGGCGCGCGGTGGCCGCGTGATCCTCATGCAACGCGACGTGTTCCTCATGCCGCTGGCGATCGACGTGCCCGGTCTGCGCTTCATCAAGCCGCAGGGCGACCGCGTGCGAGAGCTCGACGTCGTCGCGATCCGGGCTCCGAACGGCGGCTGGTTCTGCTGGTGGGGGTCGGCATGCAACCTGTTGTCCTCACAGCTCGACACGTCGATCCGCGTCCGCGGCTTCCACCGCTACGGCCCCGTTTTGCACGTCAACCAGTTCTCGATCCTTCGCCTGCGCTCGGCGCACACCGCCCGGGTGACGCCGGGTGAGATCTCCCGGGCCCTCGCCCGCGCCCCGCTGAAGGCCCCAGGGCCTCCGCCATCAGACGCGCCGCCGGGGTTCGGCCCTCCGTTTGGATACGGCCTGCTGACGCAACCGCCGGGCTGATCACACGGTCAGCCGAACGCTGTCGTTCTCGACAGTCCCTTGCAGCCGGCACGCTTGGTGTGCAACGGGAGCACTTTCCAGCCGGCGCCGTACGGCTCGAAGAACACGATTGGCTTGGCTTGTTTGATCGCGTCTTCGGGCTCCCAGCCGATGTCGGAGATGTTCCGGTCGAGGTCCCAGGCCAGGATGGTCTGGAATCCGATGTAGGACACGGGTTGGCCGCAGGCAAGGATCCGCTTGGCGCCCCCGTCCTTGTCGATGACCGCGTGTAGACGACTGAGCTGGCGTGCCCAGGTACGCCCAAAGACGATGCCGTTGTGCGCGAGCCGCGCGCGGTTTCGGGCGGGGAGGGCGAGCGCCGCGGCGAGTCCGATCGCGGCTGTCACCACTGTCCATCGCAAGATCGTGTGGCGCCGCGCATTCGCCAGCACCCATCCCACCGCGGCACCGGCCAGCACAATCAGCACGGCCGCCGCCTCGAACATGTAACGAGCCGAAGGGTTCCACCCATGGAGTGCCAAGGCGGTCCAGGTGGCAAGCCATATCACTGCGGTACCCGCGAGCAGCAGCCACGTGCGTTCGCGACGCGCGACCGCGAGCATGAGCGCGAACAGCACCGCCAACTGCATCGGCAGCTCATACAGGCTCAGAAAATTGGCGGGGAGCCTCGAGATGGGGCTGCCAGGCAGCGTCCTCGTGGAGTCAAGGGCAACGTCGCTGGCGATAAAGGGACTGCGGGATGTGAGGGCCGCAATCCCGAACCACATTGCCGGGACGAGGGCCACCCCCACGGCGATCTGGGTCCGCATCCGCGGGATCGCACGCCATGCCCACACCGCGTACAGGGCGGCAACCGTCCATGCCTCCGGGCGCCCGAGCGACAGGAGTACGAGCAGCCACCATGCCGCCCGCGGACGTCGTGACAGGTGGCAATCGATGGCGGCCAGGCAGAGCGTGACGTCCATCGGGTCCGAGGCGGCGATCAGGATCAGGTGCCCGTAGCCCGCGATCCCCAGCACCCCAAGCCCCGCAAACACCGCGGCAACGATCCGCGCATACCCGCGTCCCGGGGCGGGACCGGTAAGTCGGAAGGCGATTCGTCCGGCAACAATCGCCCCGGCCAGAGCTCCCGCCACCGCGGTCACCATCCACAGCCACAACTCTCCGCTGCCGGCAAGCGCATACGTGAACGTGAACAGGAACGTGAGCGGCTTCCAGGACGGCGCCGAGTTCGTGTCCAGATTCCAGTGCAGGGCCTGATGGCCCCAGACAAGCCAACCGTAGGTATCGAACTCCGGTCGCACCCCGGACACGGCGACGAACAGCGCCGAAACGAGAACCACCGCGACAGCTACAACGACCCAGGGATGCCCCGCCAGCCAGCTTGCCGGCGACCGGCGAGGCGCCTCCCCGGCCACAGGCACCTCCCGGTGGATCATCGACGATGAGATCGCTCGTTCGGACACGGCGACGCAACTTAACAGCGCGTGGTCAGATCCGGCAACCGCGCGAGGCGATCTCCCGGCGAGACGGTCTGAACGATCAAACCTCCGCCTGCGCGAGCACCTGCCGCTGGACCTTGCCGGTGGCCGCCCGCGGCAGACTCTCGATGAGGTGGATCGCCTGGGGCATTTTGTAGCGGCTGAGCTGCGCGGCGCAGCGTGCGGAGAGCCGGTCCGGCAGCACCTGCGTGCTCTCGGCGGCGTTCGGATCCTCGACCGGGATGACGTAGGCCACCGGAACCTGTCCAAGGATTGGGTCGGGGCGGCCGACGACGACGGCGTCGCGCACACCGGGGTCGGCGATCAGCACCTCCTCGATCTCCCGGGGGTACAGCAGCTCGCCGCCGCGGTTGATGACGTCGTCGCTGCGCCCCGCGAGGAACAGGTAGCCGTCCGCGTCGAGGAAGCCGCGGTCGCAGGTGTCCAGCCACCCGCCGGCGTCGAACCGGTCGGCGGCGCGCCCGCCGTCGTAGGCGTCGATGACCGCGGGCCCGCGGATCCAGATCTGCCCAATCGTGTCCGGCGGGGCCGGCCGACCGTTGGGCCCTCGCACCTCGACGTCGGTGTCCACGGGTCGTCCGCACGACCCCGCGGGACCGGTGCCGTCCAGCGGCATTGCGGTGATCTGACTGGCGGCCTCGGTCATGCCATAGCTCTCGACGACGTTCGTGTCCGCGAGGGCCTCCACCCGGCGCCGGACCGCGCCAGGGAGCGGCGCCGAGGCCGAGCGGATGAAACGCAGCCGCCGCGGTCGGACCGGGGCGGGATGCTCGGCGAGGATGCCGAGGATCGCCGGCACGAGGTTGAGCCATGTCACGTCGTGCTCGGCGACCGTCTCCCAGAACCCGTGGCGGTGGAATCGCCGATCCAAGAGCAGCGTCGCCCCGGCCGTCAGCGTCGCGAGCAGCGCGACGACCTCGGCGTTGATGTGGAACAGCGGCAGCGGGTTGAACCCGCGGTCGTCCGGCGTCAGCCGGTTGTGGCCGGCGACCGCGCGCGCCGCGTGCAGCAGCCGGTCCTCGGTCAGCTCGACCGCCTTGGGTGCGCCGGTGGAGCCGGATGTCAGGAGGAGGGCGGACCCGGATCCCTCGACCGGCACGCTCCAGCCGCCGGCGTCGTCGCCCCGGGGGCCCACCGCCGAGCCGCCGGTGGCGAGCGCGGGCAGGATCGCGAGGCCGGGGCCGACGGTCCGATTCCGGCGGTCGCTGACAACGGCCGTCGGCCGGATCGCCGCCGCAGCGCGCTCCAGCTCGGCCGCCGGCGCGTCGGGGTTGACGGGTACGGCGCACCGGCCCGCGGCGATCACCCCGAGGTACGCGGCGGAGAACGCGATGGGGTCCGCGACGTCGATCACCACCCGCCCGCGGGGCGCGATGGCGGCGGCATCGAGCGCGGTCCGGCATCGCCGGACGCGGCCGCCCAGCTCGGTGTAGGTCAGCACGTGACCTCCGCCGATGTCCTCCAGGAAGCGTCGCGAGCCGTCGTCGCGGGCACGGCGAACGATCAGCAGCGCGAGGCCGCTGCCGGCCGGAACGTTCTCCTGGGTCATGACAGCAGCGTTGCGCGGCTGCGTGAGCGCGTCGTGTGTCCCGGCGAAGGGTTATCGGAGAAACGCGGGTTCACGGCGTCGCCAGCCGCTCCCGAAGGACGGCCGCGAGTCGCCGGGCGATCCAGCGGTGACCGGCAGTGGTGGGGTGCAGGTGGTCGCCGATACGGGGAAAGCGCCAGTGCTCGGCGAGCGGATCGACCACGACAACCCCGGGGTCGGCGCGGCGCGCAGCGCCGACGATCGTCCGGTCAGTGGCCACCGCCGCCGGCGACGGACGGTTCCCGCGGGCAAAGACGCTCACGACGACGAGCAGGGCGTGCGGCGCCTCGCGGTGGATTTCGCCGACGAGGCACTCGACCCGGTGGCGGATCAGCGGCAATGGCCGCCCGATGTCGTCGTGGCCGCCCTGGATGATGATCGCGTTCGGGTCGCGGCGGCCCACGTCCAGCTGGGACGCCAGCCGGGAGAACGGCCCGCGGTCGCCGTTGCCGCGATTGACGAACCCCGCGCCGGGGTCGGCGTCGACGGCGACGCGCCAGCCGAGCAGGCGACCCAGGTCCTCCGGCCACGCGTCGTGGCGATGCCCGGCGCCGACCCCGGCCGAGACCGACGCACCGACGACCGCCAGCAGCGGCCGACGCGCCGCCCCAGCGGCGTCCTGCGAACCGGGCGGGGCGATGATCGTGGGCGTCCGGGGCTTCGCCGGGGACGATGTGGATCCGCTGCGAGCGACGGCGGCGCCGACGAGCGCGAGCAGGGCCAGAGCCCCGGCAGCGACGATGGCTCTGCGGCCCATCGGTGCACGTTAGCTCGCGCCTGACACCGGGACGCGCGGGCGCCGGGGGCGGGCGTGCGCCTTCGCCCGGAATCCGGGGCGCCCGGCGTCCGGCCCTCGCCGGCCGCTCGGGGCGGTGATCGCCTCAAGCGTGCGGCCCCGTGTCTCCTCGCCCCACACCGCGACCGTGACGACGGCGACGAGGGCGGCGACGCCGACGAGGCTGTACACGGCGACGACCCCGCCCGCCGCGAGCAGCAGCGGGACGAACGATGGCCCGATCACACCGGACAGCAGACGACCGAATCCTTCCGTGACCGCGGTGCCGGTGGCACGGATGTCGGTCGGGTAGCTCTCGGAGGTGTAGACCTTGACGGCGGGGTCGGCGCCGATGCCGAAGAACGACATGACGCAGCCGACGAGGAGCACCGGGAGCACGCCCCGGGTGAACCCGAACGCCAGCGCGGCGGCGGCTGCGACGAGGCCGAACCCGATGATGACCGGTCGACGGCCCCACCGCTCGACGAGCCAGGCCTCGAGGAGCTTGCCCGGGACCGAGACCCCCACGATGACGGCCGTGAACACGAACGCCGAGGTGAGCGTGAAGCCCATGGAGGCGATGACGGTCGGCATGAACGTCTGGATCGAGTAGAAGACGAAGAAGATCCCGCCGAACGTCGTCCACAGCATCGCGGAGCGGCGCAGGTAGCGACGGCTGAACAGGATCCGGGCCGACCCACCTGTCGTCGCCACGGGAGCGGGACGGGGGGCGGGCAGCGGCGGCAACGGCCGGCCGATCTCCCCGGCCACCCGAGCCTCGATCTGCTTCAGCACTCGTTCGGACTCGGCGAAGCGGTTCCGTGCCTCATACCACCGAGGAGACTCCGGGACGTATCGCCACGCCAGGACGGCGAAGACGAGCGGAAGCGCACCGAGGAAGAACATCACGCGCCACCCCGTGTCGTTGGTGGCGGTCGGGATGAGCACCAGCGCGAGCAGCGGCGACAAGAAGTAGCCGATGGACAGGAAGGAGTCGGCGATGCCGGTGAACCGCCCGCGGAGCGAGGGCGGGCACAGCTCGGCTCCGTACGCGTACGGCAACGGGAACACCGCGCCCATCGCGATCCCCGCGAGCACCCGCAGCACGATGATCGTCGCGATGTCGCCCGCCAGCCCGGTCAGGCACGTCAACAGGGAGTAGGCGACCGTGCCGGCGATCATGATCCGCTTGCGGCCGAAGCGGTCCGCCAGCCACCCGGCAGGAGCGATACCGAGGACGATCCCAGCCGCGGCCGAGATGGAGACGACGGTCTTGAGGCCGGTGCCGAGGTGGTAGACGGCCGTCAGCGACGGGAGCACGCTGCCGGTGAGCCCGATGTCGTAGGACTCGACCAGCCAGCCGAGGAAGAGGACCCCCATGACCCCTGTCAGCCAGCGGGATACAGGCAGCCGGTCCAGGCGTTCGCCCGCTCGGACAGGGGTCGCAGGCATCACCCTGCGCTGGGCGTGATCAGCGACTGCCATCGAAGCCTCCATTGGTCGTGCGCCAGGGCCGGCGGGGGATGCCGACGGTCGCCCGGGCTCCGGGCAGCCGGGCGAGCAGTACCGTCAGCAGGCCCGCGGTGACGAAGATGACGACGATGCCGCCCGCCGTCACCACCTCCCAGGGCAGGTCACGGTCGAGCGATCGCCACCCGAGGATCGTCAGCGGGGTCGCCACGAGGACCTGGCTGAGGTAGATGCCGTACGAGTAGTCGGCCCCGGCTCGGACGAGCGCCCGGACCCGGCGGGGGCACCTTTCGCTCGTCATCAGCACGGCGAGCAGGTAGACGAGGATGATGAGACCCAGATAGAGGGGAATCTCGACCGCCTGGAACGGATCCGACGGATTGCTGCCGCCGAAGCCGGGCACGCCCAGAGCCGCCAGCACATACCACGCCTCGCCGAACGCGACCGCGGCGACGGCGGCCGCCAGAAGCGCGCGCCAGTGACTGCACAGCCAGGTGTGGACGGCTCGGTAGTGCGACGCCATGACCGCACCGGCGACGACGAACAGCTCGTAGTTCCACAGCTCCCTCGTCGCCCCCTTGCCGAGCATCCACGTCGGCAGGGCCTGCTCGTGCACGAGCCAGAACAGGACCAGCTGGACCGCGAAGCTCGCGCCGAGCAGCCATCGATGATGGTGCTCGGTCCGGCGCACGAGCCACAGGAACGCCGGATACACGAGGTAGAACTGCAGGAGCAGGAGCAGGAAGTACAGCTGGTCGTAGCCCGTCAGCAACATCGATCCGAGCCGCCCCGCGTCGCCGGTGATGCTGCCGACCCGGCCGGACTGGACGATGCCGAGCGCGAAGTAGATGACCGTCCACGTCACGTACGGCAGCGCAACGATCAGCAGCCGGCGCCGCCAGAACGTACGCCAGCCGCCGCGAGCCACGGCGGGATACGCGTAGACGAGCATCGCCGCCGAGATGAACATGAACGCGAACCGCGTGACGTGGGTGAGCATCAGCCCGGCGCCGACACCGATGTTCGCCGCGGGCGCGAACCATTGCAGCGAATGGGTCGAGACCACCCCCAACTGCTTGACCGGGCGCATGGCGTCGACATGGGTCAGCCGCGGCCGTGGCTGACGGGCGGCCGGTGCGGGGGGCGCGGGGGGCGAGGTCGCCGGCCCGAGCGAGACGGGTCGCTCGACGGCGACAGGCTCCGCCGCGATGGCGCTCATAAAGCTCACGTAGTGAGCCTGCCGCCGCTTAATTAGCGCTTTGGCAGACGAGTTAAAGAATTTGCTGTGAAGCGAGCGCGGCGCAGACTCGTCAGGAATTTTCCTGGCAAGTAAGTAGCTGGCACGGATAATTGTCGAAGTTGGACGCCGCACGACATCGCCGGCTTCGCTCCACGAGCTCCGCTCGCGCTGCGGTAGCGGTCGTGGTCGTCCTGCTCGGCGTCGCGGGCTTCCGCACCATGACGCCGGCGGTCGGCCGTGAGCGCACCGACGCGGCCGCCGCCAGGGAGCCGCCCACCGCCCTACGGGCGACGCTCTCGTGGCCCGCGGTCGTCTGGCCGCCGGCGACGGCGCTGCTGGTCTACCTGCTTGGTCGCGGAATACTGCGACGGCGGCATGCGGAGCGCCAGGTGGACGACATCTTCGACCTGTCTCCCGACCTCCTGTGCGTCGCCAGTCTCGACGGCCACCTCCAGCGAGTCAACCCCGCGTTCGAGCGGACGCTCGGCTACGACGCCGCCGAGCTTCTGTCACGCCCGCTCGTGGAGCTCGTCCACCGTGATGACCGCGCGCGGACGGTCGAGGTCATAGCGGGGCTGCCCCAGACGCGGCACATCTCGGACTTCGAGAACCGCTGCCTTCGGGCCGACGGCGCGGTGCGCTGGTTGCACTGGAACGCGCGGGCGATGCCCGGGCGGGGGCTGATGTACGCCGCGGCGCGCGACGTCACCGAGAACCGGATGCTGTCCCAGGAACAGGCCGCGCTGCGTCGGGTCGCCACCCTGGTGGCCCAGGGCCACGATGCGTTTGAACTGTTCGACGCCGTCGCAGGCGAAGTCGGCCGGCTCCTCAGCGCCGACGCCACCCGGCTGCTGCGCTACCGGCAGGATGGAACCACCGTCGTCGTCGGAAGCTACGGCGCCGCCGACGCCGAGCTCGGCGCCGACTCCTACAACCCCGGCAGGCTCTGGCGGCGGATCGCGGAGCGCGGCGTCGGAGCGGCTGCCGCGGCCGCCGCGCCGATCATCGTCTCCGGCAGGCCGTGGGGCGCCATCGTGGCCGCCTGGAAGCAGCCGGAGATGGCCGGCGGTGACACCGAGATCCGCATCGGGCAGTTCACCGAGCTGGTGGCCACCGCGGTCGCGAACGCCGAGAGCGGCGCCGAGCTGGCCGCGTCCCGGCGGCGCATCGTGACGGCGGCCGACGAGGCGCGGCGGCGAATCGAGCGCGACCTGCACGATGGCGCGCAGCAGCGCCTGGTGAGCACGATGCTGCGGCTCAGACTGGCGCGAATGGAGCTCGGTGACGCGAACGGACCTGTGGCCGAGCTGATGGAGGAGGCGCTCGCGGACGGGGAGCGCGGGATCGACGAACTGCGCGAGCTCGCGCGCGGCATCCATCCGAGGATCCTCTCGTCCGGCGGGCTGGGGCCGGCGCTCAAGACGCTCGCTCGCCGATCCCCGATCCCGGTGACCGTGGACGCGTCGACCGACGCTCGGTTGCCCGACCATGTCGAGGTGACGGCGTACTACGTGGCTTCCGAGGCGCTGACGAATGCGGCAAAGCACTCGCAGGCGTCGGCGGTGGACATCGCCGTTGAGGCGGACGGCCGGTGGCTCGTGCTCAAGATCCGCGATGACGGCGTCGGCGGCGCGGATCCCGCGCGAGGGTCAGGTCTGATCAGCCTCCGAGACCGCGTCCAGGCGCTCGGCGGCGCGCTCGAGGTTCGCAGCGAAACCGGTGGCGGCACGGAGCTAATCGCGCAGATTCCCGTCGCGGCTCCGGCGCCGACCTAGAAGATCGCGATCGGGTTCCAGGGCGAGCCGGTGCCGCCCGGCAACCGCAGCGGGAGGCCTACGACCATGAACTCGTAGCGCCCCTCGCCCTGGCAGGCGGCGGCCAGGTCCTCGAACTGCAGGCTGTCGGAGACCAGCATCCCCATTGCCACCACCTGCAGGGGATGGATCGGGTAGGTGATGCCGTCGATCACGCTCGGCACCGTCTCGCCGTCGCCGTCCGGCAGGAACGCCGCGAGGGAGAGCTCGTGCATCCAGGGGACGGCGTCGACGTGGATGCCCGCCTTGCCCTCGCCCGCCGGTGGCGGACTGTTGTCCCACGGGCCGAGTGCGATCCGGCGCGCGTGATGGCCGGTGCGCAGGACGAGGATGTCACCCTCGCCGAGCGCCACGCCCTCCGCCCGCACGCACTCCTCCAGCTCCACCCGCGTGACCGCTTCCCCCGGCTCAAGCCACTGGACGCCGCGCAGCCGCGGGATGTCGAGCAGCACCGCGCGCCCCACCACGCCGGTGCTGTACGCCGTGATGTCCTGCGCGGTCGCGCCTGTCGACGGGACGACCTCGGCAGCCGGCCGCCCGTTGTAGGTCAACCCGTCATACGAGATGTGGCACAGCGCGTCGACGTGCGTGTGGCAGTCGCCGTGGCACGACATGCCGAGGAAGTCCATGGCGAAGCCGACCTTGCTCGTGTCGACCGGGACGTCGTGCGACTGGACGACGAAGTGGATCGCCTGCTGGGGATTGTCCGGGCCGGCAACCTTGTTGATGGGGATCGCGAGCGAGACGCGCCGGCCCGAGCGGACCAGCCCCGCGGCCGCCCGCACCTTCTCCGGTGTGATGAAGTTCATCGTGCCGAGCTCATCGTCCGGCCCCCAGCGCCCCCAGTTCTTCACGGACTCGAAGATCGCCTCGAACTCGGCGATGCCCAAGTGCCGCAACCCGCGCCTCACCGCTGCGTCTCTTCCATGGCCAGCTGCGCCTTGGCCAGCCACTCGCGGTTGCCGCGGGCGTTCTGCCACACGAGCACAGCCGCGCCGACGACGAGCCAGCCGAGGAGGATGATCGGCGCGTACTTCGCGGGCGCGGCGGGCAACGGGACGACGGATTTGTAGCCCACGTAGCCCACCGCGACGCTTGCGACGATCGGCAGCACGATGTGCAGCAGCGGATTGAACTGCGCGCGCCCGACGGTCAGGTAGTACCGGATCACCCCGACGTTGGCCAGGATGTACATGAGGATCAGGCCGAGGGTGACGGTCAGCGCCCACGTGAAGAAGACGTCCTCGACGCTGAAGATGATCATCAGCAGGAACGCAAGGGCGCACACCACCGCCTCGACGGCGATCGCCTTGTCGGGCGTCTTGCGCGTGGGCGAGACCTCGGCCAGCGCCTTCGGCAGCACGCCGGTGCGCCCCATCCCGTACCACGTCCGCGTGCCGCCGTTGAAGCATGCGATGGACACGGCGATGGCCGAGTTCAGCAGCGCGAACAGCAGGATCACCCACGCGTCGCGCCACACCCGCGTCGCCAGCGTGAACACCGGGAACGCGCTTGCCTTGGGGATCGCGGCCACATGGTCGATGCCGATGCCGACCAGGTAGCCCCACGTCACGAACACGAAGTAGAGAGCGAGGAGGATCACCGAGCCGATCATCCCCAGCACGATGTAGCGCCGAGGGTTCTTGCTCTCCTCCGCCAGCGGCGCGGTCGCCTCCCAGCCGCTGAAGGCGAAGATGGTGAACACGACCGCGAGGAACAGGTCCGGCGCTTCGCCGAAGTGGCCGGGGTTGAGCGGCTCTGCGCTGAAGCCGCCCGGCCCGGGGTCGGCGAGCCCCCAGATCGCGAGGACGACCATGATCACGATTTCCAGGGCGCCCGTGATCAGCAGGATGCGCTCCGAGATCGCGATACCGCGGTAGGTCAGGAAGGTCGCGAACCCGACGATCGCCACAACCCAGACCCACCACGGAATCGTCACGCTGTACTGGGCCTGGATCTCCGGCTCGAGCACGGTCTTGGCCAGGAAGCCCGACGACAGCGCAGCCACCGGCGGCAGCCAGATCGAGAAGACCCAGCCGGCGAAAAAGCCGGCCTGCGGGCTCAGCGCCCGAGCGATCCACGTGTACCAGCCGGCCGCGGACGGCAGCTCCTTGGCCAGCTGCGACGACGTGATCGCCATCAGCAGCAACACCGAGCCGGCCAGCAGGTAGGCCCACGGCGTGACGATGCCGGCCAGCGACACCGTGAACACGAACGTCGCCAGGATGGCGAACGATGGGGCGATCGTCGCCACGCCCTGCATGAGGATCCCCGGGAGCCCGACGGCGCCCGCCTGCAGATCGGTCCTGAACCCGCCGGTCTGCCGCCATGACTCGACCTCGCCGTTGCCTGGAATGACGCTCATCTCAGACCCTCCTCGTCCACCCTGCTACTCGGCGTACATGTCAAGGCCGTCCCGGCCCCCGCGGCGTGACCGGCCAGATGTCGGTCACGACGCCGTCCTCGACCACGTGGAAGACGTCGTGAAGATTGACCGTGGTCGGGCCGTAGCCGCCCATCACCTCGGCGACATCGCCCAGGTCGAGCGACGGCGGCCCGGGGAAGTCAACGAGGCAGTGCTCCTCCGCGTAGTAGCGCACCCGGCCGCCCGGGTGGGAGACCAGCGGCGGCGTGACGAAGTCGATGCCGACGGTCTTGCGGCCGCAGTCGAGCACGACGGTGTCGCCCTGCCGCGAGATAACCGTGCTGGCGACGGTCATCGCGACCTCGAACCCGCCCGGCACAAGCGCGCGGTGCATCGCGTCCATGAGCATGTAGGAGCCGGCCTGGACCTCGTGGATCCGCGGGTTGGCCCCGGTGATGTGGTAGGTGCCGGTCCCGCCCGCGGAGATCAACTCGACCGGGTGTCCCCGCTCGGTCAGAAAGTCGAACGCGTCGATCGCCAGCCGGTTGGCCGTCCGCGCGTCGGCGATGCGCTTGTCAGGGTCAGGCTCGAGCATGCAGTGGCCCTCGTAGGCCTGCAGGCCGCGCAGCTTGAGCCCGGGCAGCTCGGCGATCCGCTCGGCCAGCGGCAGCGCCTCGTCCCGCGCGCGCACGCCGCAGCGCCCCATGCCGACATCGAGCTCGATCAGGAGCTCGAGCTCCGCCCCGGCCTCGACCGCTGCGCGAGAGAGCTGGTCGGCGTTGCGGACGTCGTCGACCGCGACAGTGAGCCGGTGCGAGCGGGCGAGCTCGGCGGCTGCGCGGACCTTGTCAGGCTGCACGAGCTGGTTGGAGATCAGCACGTCGCTGATCCCCGCGTCGGCCATCACGATCGCCTCCCAGATGGTCGCGCAGGCGACGCCGATCGCGCCCGCCTCAATCTGCAGGCGCGCGAGCTGCGGCGACTTGTGCGCCTTGAAGTGCGGGCGCAGATCCGCCGGCAGCTCGCGGAACTTCGCGGCCATCGTGGCGATGTTGCGCTTCGCCTTGTCGAGGTCGAGCAGCAGCGCGGGAGTCGACACGTCGCTGCGCGCGCGGCCGATCTGGTCGCGGTACCGCGCCTGCAGCGCCGCAGCCGTGGTCGTCATGCCCGCCTCGCGCCTCATGCGGGGTGGTACTTCGCATACCCCGCCGGACCCCGCGTCCTCCCGACGCGACAGATGTGCCGCGTCGGGATCCTCAAATCCCCGGCCATGCGCCGATCGTACGCCGATCTCGCAACGTATTGGGAACATCCTTCAGATTCCCCATATCCTCGGACGCGCAATAGGAGTGGCTATCCCCCCTTCTTCGGCGCCGGGGCGACGCGGTAGCGAAACGACGCGCGCGCGTGCCCTCCGGCTGAGGTCATCGGTCCGTCTCCGCGACGTCCGACCTCAAAGCGGGCTGCCTGAGGCCGTGCGCATGGGGTGTCCACACTCGCCTCCGCGCCCCTCGCTCTTGCACACCAAGGTAGGTCCGGATCTCCTGACTCTCCGATAGCTCAGCGGCCGCGGCTTCGTGTTGGATCCGCCCCTTCTCGAGGATGTATCCGCGATCGGCCAGATGGAGGGCGAACAGTGCATTCTGCTCACTCAACAGAATGCTCATGCGGTGGTCCCGCTTGATCAGCTCGATCCACGACCGCATCTCGGCGACGACGACCGGCGCCAGCCCCTCGGTCGGCTCATCGAGCAACAGCAGCTTGGGGTGGGCCAGCAGCGCACGGCCGAGTTTGAGCATCTGCTGCTCCCCGCCACTCAGGAACCCCGCGCGCCGTGAGTCGAGCTCGGCCAGCTTGGGGAACGTGGCGTGCACACGCTCGATCGTCCAATCCGGATCGCTCACGTGCGCGTCGCGCCGCGCGAGCTCCAGGTTCTGGCGCACGGTCAGCGAGCCGAAGATTCGGCGACCGCTAGGGACATAGGCGACGCCGGCCCGCGCAACGCGATGCGGCGTCTTCCGCGCGATCTCTTCCCCGTCGAGCCTGATGCTTCCACGGCGGGGCGGGGTGAGCCCGGTGATGCTGCGCATCGCGGTCGTCTTGCCCGCTCCGTTGCGGCCCAGTAAGGCGACGACTTCGCCCTCACTCACTCTCAACGCGACGCTCTGGAGGATGTGGCTGTCCCCGTAGTACGTGTTGACGTCGGCGAGCGTGAGTCTCATGCCTCACTCCCCAGGTACACCTCGACCACCCGCTCGTCGTCCTGTACCTGCTCGGGAAGCCCCTCACTGATCACGCGCCCCTGATGAAGCACAGTCACCCGGTCAGAGATGCCGAACACGACGTCCATATCGTGCTCGGAGAGCAGCACGGTAAGCCCCTTTGCACGAGCCAGGTCGGTCACCAGCTCGACCATCTTGCCTGTCTCCAGAGGCGACATCCCGGCAGTCGGCTCGTCGAGCAAAAGCAGGCGCGGCTGCGTGGCGAGCGCCAGCGTCATTTCCAGGATTCGCTGGTCACCGTGAGAGAGCTCGCGGGCCGTGACCTCGGAGAAGTCCTCGAGCCCGACCTGTTCCAGCAGGTTCCGCGCCTCACTCTCCACGCGGCGTTGAAAGACAGTCAGGAAGTCACGCGAGCGCTTGCGCCTGGCCAGGATCGCGATCTGCACCGACTCCAGCACGCTGAGCCGTGGAAAGATATTCGTAATCTGAAAGGACTGTGCCAGGCCACGGCGTGCGATCACGTGGGGTCGACGGCCCGTGATCTCCTGACCGGCGAACGTCACCTGCCCGCTGGTCGGACGCTGGATCCCCGTCAGCAGCCGAAAGAAGGTTGTCTTTCCGGCGCCGTTGGGGCCGATGACGGAGTGGATCGTGCCGCGCGAAATCGACACATCGACCGCGTTGACGGCGATGAATCCGTCGAAGCGCTTCGTGAGCGCGCGGGCATCGAGCAACGTCTCGGTGCTCATCGGTCGAGCACCACCGCCTGCTCGGGCTCCCGGTGGGTCTCGTCGCCGGCGTGGTCGCGGGCGACGGCCCGCGGCCGGCGTCGCCAGCTGACGACCCAGTCGCGTCCACGCACGAGCAAGCCAAGGATCCCGTCGGGCGCGAACAGCGCGATCGCCAACAGCATCAGGCCGAACACCAGCTGCCAGTCCGAGAAGCGTGCCAGCACGACGTCCCGTCCTTGCTCGTAGATCAGCGCCCCGGCCGCCGGCCCCAGAAACAGGAACTGCCCGCCGATCACGGCCATGAAGATCGGGTATCCGGACTCAGTCCAGTTGAGCAGGTCCGGGTTCGCCGACTGGTCGTGGACCACGAACAGGGTTCCGGCCACCGCACAAAGAGCCCCGGCGAACACGAACGCCAGCAACTGGTGGGCGAAGACGTTGATCCCAAGCGATTCGGCCCGCTCGCGGTTCTCTCGAATCGCTCGCAGCGTCATCCCGAACGGCGAGCGGGTGATCCTCCAGAGCAACACAAGGGCGACGACCACGACAGCCAGGGTGAAGTAGTAGCCGTTGTTGAGGTCGCTCAGCAAGCCCGGCAAGATCGAGCCAAACACGCCGTTAGCGCCGCCGGTGAAGCTCTCCTGCTGCACGACGATCACGAAGAACAACTGCGTGAACGCGAGCGTCAGCAGCGCGAAGTACAGCCGCCGAGTTCTGAGCGCGATGAGGCCGACCAGCAGTGCGGCGAACGCCCCTACGACGGGTGCTGCGACGAAGCCGAGCCAGAAGGACGTCTGCCAGTGCATCCACATCAGCGCCACCACGTAGGCACCGATTCCATAGAACGCGCCCTG
>DASZMU010000171.1:0-2331 GCA_035551695.1 Solirubrobacteraceae bacterium | reverse complement strand
TGGCTTGGTAGTTATACCAGGTCAGGCTACGCAGGGGCGCTTAATTTAGCGTCCAATATGACGCCCCTTGCGCTATATGAGTTTCCCCTCGCGCGCGCGTAGCAAAAGCCCCGGAGGATGTCAACCCTCCGGGGCTTCGGCCTTGGTGCAATCTCCTAAGGGCGCGTGATCCTCGTTCCCCACGGGTAGAGCTCAAGGCGCTGCGTGGCGTGCCACTCGCCCATGTCGCATCGCGTCCGCACCTCGAGGTGCATGGAGCACTGGGCGTTCGCGTGGTCGAACTCGGAGACGTCAAGCTCCTTGATCACGGTTCCGGCTGCGTCGAGCAGCGATATCTTGCGGCGGTCCATAACACGCGTGTCCTCTCGGTCGTGAGCGCCAGGAGCTGGTTAAGGATCGTGGCGTTCTCCCAGTCGACGGGGCGCCAAAGCGCCCAGTCCCCGCCTGCGCGCTCGATCCTCGATCCCCAGCGGCGCTGCTCCGGGGAGAGCACGCCGTCCCGCGACTTGAGCTCACGGAACAGGACGCGGCAGCCGACGATCGTGGAATCCGGGTAGCCGGGGTCCGACCTGCGGCTGTCGTAGGTGTGGTAATGCATCAGGCCGAGCCGGGCGCACGCCTCGGCGACGAGCTGCTGCAGCTCGGCCTCGGACATCTTGCCGATCAGGCCCATGCCGGCACCATGCCGAGGTGCTGCACCCACAGCGCCACCGCGGCGCCGTCGAGCGCGGCGGCCAGGGCGAGCACGAGCAGGTTGACGAGAAAGCAGCGGGTCATGCTGGCTCCTGACGCAGGCGTTCCTGACGGCGCCGCTCTTCGAGCGCGTGATGAAGGCGGGAACGGTGCGCGCCGGCCATGGGCGCGTACCGGCCGCGGGGAGTCTCGCCGGGCGCCACCCACAGCTGGAACGCGCGCTTGCGTGCCAGGTAGAGGCGCTGCGTGAATGCGGCGTCGCCGAGGCCGATGGACGCGGCGGCGTCTCGGTAGTCGCCGCCGCGCCGGATCGCCTCGGCAAGTGCCCAGACGGCCTGCCACTCAGATTCGGTGAACGCGTGGCAGAGCTGGTGGACGCCGATCCTGTCCGTGATCTTCTCGCCCAGGGAGTCCTCGTTCGCGGGCGGCCGGGCCCAGAAGCTGGCGTGCGCGAGGTGCTTGACCGACTCGTGGTAGGCGCGGTTCACGGCGGCGCCGGCGAACGCCATCATCGGCTTGAAGTCCTGGCCGTCGGGCCACCCGCGCTCGGCCATGTACTCGACCAGGGCGTCCAGTGCCGCCTCGTACTTGTCGAGGTACCCGAAATCCGGTCTGGCCGGGGCCGGGTGGGTACGGGCGATGTAGCCGCTCATCCGCTCCATCGACTCCCACCGTGCCGCGTCGAGCGGGTCATCGCTCATCGCCGACGGCGAGACCGTGCTGCTCGGCGACGATCCGCTGAAGCTCTTCGACGCGCCGGCGGAGGCGAGCCATGATCTCCGGGTCGACCGGCTCTTGCTGAGCGTTGCGAATCCTCGGCCGACCACCGTGAGCACCTGGAGGCGCGGCCGGGTCGTCACCAAGGAGGCGCTTGCGGAGTTCTGAAACCTCGGTCATGATGCTGCCTCCAGTTCGCGCAAGCGGTCGCGGCGGCCGCGGCGGAGCAGCAGGGAACGCTTGCGCTCCGGGCGCGGGCCGGCGCGCATGATGTCGAGCGGGATTTCGTAAACGCGCGGGAGCGCCTTCCAGGTGCGGTCCTGCCGGATGCGCTGCGGGGGCTCGAGCTCGGTCATCTCGCCCTGGTCGAGCAGGCCGGGATGCTTCCCGCTGCCGGCGATGTGGCGCCTCGCGGTCTCAACGGAGAGGTAGCGGTACTCGTCGAGCGTGCGGAGCTTGCCCTTGTTGCGGTTGGCGCGCTCGCAGATGTCGCGGTTGGAGATGCCGACGCGGCCCGCGCCGCGGCTGTGCTGCTCGGAGTTCTCCGCGCACAGCTCGCGGAACGCGTCGATGATCAGCTCATCGGCCAGGTTCCGCAGGGGCTTCCCGAGCGCCGCACCCTCGCACTTGCCCGGCCGGGGATCGGGAAGGGGGGCGCCGGGGTACGTGCGGCCCGGGTCGGGGTCGGCGTCGCCAAGGGGAACGACAGAGTCGTCTTTCCTGATCATGACGAGCTTCTGGTCCCGCATGTAGCGGATGTGGTCGAGCTGCTCAGGGGTAGCGAAGTCGCCGAGGCGGAAAGTGCCGTCGGGGCTGCGGATGATCTTCGCGTACAGCCGGATCGCGCCGCCGGCGTTGCCGCAGGTCCACGGCTCCTGCGGGGGCAGGATCTCCCCGGTGACGGGGTGGACCGTGCCGGTC
>DASZMU010000170.1:0-49334 GCA_035551695.1 Solirubrobacteraceae bacterium | reverse complement strand
GACGGCGGAGTGCAGCGAGGACGAGCTGTACGTCGGCGCCGTGCAGCCCTCGACGTAGTGCACGTAGGAGCCCTCGTCGGCGATGATCAGCGTCCGCTCGAACTGGCCCATCGACTCCGTGTTGATCCGGAAGTAGGCCTGCAGCGGCATCTCGACGTGGACGCCGGGCGGGACGTAGACGAACGATCCGCCGGACCACACCGAGCTGTTCAGAGCGGCCAGCTTGTTGTCGTTGGGGGGGATGATCGTCGCGAAGTACTCGCGCACGAGGTCCTCGTGCTCCCGGAGCGCGGTGTCCATGTCGGTGAAGATCACGCCCTGCTGCTCGAGGTCCTCGCGGACCTGGTGGTACACGACCTCAGACTCGTACTGGGCGCCGACGCCGGACAGGAACTTGCGCTCGGCCTCCGGGATACCGAGGCGATCGAACGTCCGCTTGACGTCCTCCGGGACGTCGTCCCAGGACCGCTCGGCCCGCTCGGATGCCCGCACGAAGTAGTGGATGTCGTCGTAGTCGACCTCGGCAAGCAGCGGCGAGCCCCAGGTCGGCTGCGGCCGGGCCATGAAGTGCTCGAGCGCCTTGAGGCGGAACTCGCGCATCCACGCGGGCTCGGACTTGAACTCGGAGATCTTCTCGACGATCTCACGGTTGATCCCCTTCGGCGCCTTGTACAGGTAGTTCTCGGCGTCGTGGAAGCCGTAGCGGGTGTCGTAGTCGGCGTTGATCCCGCGCAGCGCCTCGTTCTCGGTGAGCACCGGCGGGATGGTCGGAATGGTGTCAGGAGTGGCCATGGGGCTAGTCGACCTCCAGCTTGATGGTGTCGTCCTCGATGATCACCGGAAAGGTGTCGACCGGAACATAGGCGGGCAAAGTCTTGGGCTTGCCGGTCGTGACGTCGAACAGCGAGCCGTGGCGGGGGCACTCAACGGTGCACGACGTGGGGTCGAAGGTCCCCTCGACGAGCGGGCCGTCATCATGTGAGCAGCGGTCCTCGATCGCGTACACGGTCCCCCCGCAGTTGAAGATGCCGATCTCCAGGTCATCCCACTCGACCAGCCGCTTATCGCCGGGTCCAAGCTCGGAGAGAGGGCAGACGTCGATGATCTGGGGCACGTTGTCGTAAAACCTAGCGGAGGGATCGGATTTCCTCCGTGGGAGTTTAGCGGGCAGCGGGCCACTCGCTCTCCCCGGCCACGCGGCCTCGCGGACGACAGAGCCACAGCTCCTCGGAGGGCCCTATCGCGCACCGGCGGCAGCGATCTGAGCCGAACTCGTGCAGCGGCCGGATCCGCTCGCAGTCGAACCCCGCCTGCGCCAGGCGCCCCTCGATGTCCGGGGCGTAGAGGCGCACGTGGTCCGGTCGCCAGAACGCCGCGTGACGAGCGGCCGGCGCCGTGATCGACGGGTCCTCGTAGGTCGTGGCGCGGTTCAGGTCGATGGGCACCATCACCAGGCACCAGCCGCCGGGGGCGGTCACACGGCACAGCTCGCGCATCGCCGCGGCGTCGTCGTGGATGTGCTCGAGGACGTGGGAACAGATGACGCCGTCGAAGCTAGCGTCCGGCAGGTCCAGCGCCGTCAGATCGAGGTGGCGGTCGACGTCCGGTTGATCAAGGTCAGCAGTCACATACCGTAGGTGGCCGATCCGGCTCAGCCGCCGCCGCAGCGTCCATTCCGGCGCGAAGTGCAGCAGCGACCGGATCCCGCCCAAGAGCTCCGGGCGCGACTGCCAGAGCAGCCATTGGGCGCGATGGCGTTCGTGCGAGCCGCATCGCCAGCACAGCCCCAGCGCCACGTCCGGAGCGCTCTTGAGCTCATCGAAGCCGAGCCCGCAGATGGGACAGAAGACGGCGTCGCCGCGGTGGCGGGCGACGTCGGCCCGCAACGAGACCGAACGCGCGATCCGCTGGGGCCGGAGTGAGACCACGCGCGCGGCGGTCAGCGCGGTCAGGCCGCGGCGTCTTCGTCTTCGGCGCTGCCGGCCGGCGCCTCCGGCTCCCAGCCGGCGGCCTTGCCGAGCGACGCGCTCTTGAGCACCTTCAGCGACAGCAGCGCGCATTTCATCCGCTGCGCCGAGATATCGATGCCGAGGAGATCGAGGACGAACGAGCGGTCGAGCTTGAGCACGTCGGAGACCGTCATTCCCTTGACCTCGTCGGAGGTCATCGAGGCCGCCGCCTGGGAAATCGCGCAGCCGTGGCCCTCGAAGCGCACGCCCTCGATGCGCTCGTCCTCGCCGACGTGCAGCTTGACGGTCAGCTCGTCGCCACACAGGGGGTTGAGATCGTGGAACTGCAGGTCGACGCGGTCGAGCTCCGGCGCCGGGGGACTCCAGTTGTGGGGCCGCTTGTAGTGCTCGAGGATGTTCTCGCGGTAGAGGTCGTCCATCTCGCTATCCAGGCTAGCCTCGTGCGATCACAGCTGGAGGACGCGGGCGACTGTGCCGAGCCCCTCGATCAACCGGTCGGTGTCGGCGGTGCTGTTGTGCGCCGCATAGGAGGCGCGGGTGGTCGCCGAGGCGCCCAGGCGGCGCATGAGCGGCTGGGTGCAGTGGTGGCCGGTGCGGACGCAGACGCCCTCCCGACCGAGGATCTCGCCAACGTCGTGGGGATGGGCTCCGTCTATCACGAACGAGACGAGCGCCCCGCGGTCAGCGGCGTCGGCCGGGCCGTGGAGCGTCAGACCCGGCACCTCGGTCAGCCGCGCCAGGGCGTCGGCGAGCAGCGCGCTCTCGTGCGCGCGGATGCGCTCGATGCCGAGGGACTGGATCCAGTCGACGGCCGCGCCCAATCCGATCGCCTCGGCGATCTGGGAGGTCCCGGCCTCGAACTTCCACGGCAGGTCGGCCCACGTCGACTCGGTGGGTCCGACGGTCCGGATCATGTGGCCCCCGCCGATGAACGGCGGCATCGACTCGAGCAGCTCCCGGCGGCCGTGTAGGACGCCGATCCCGGTGGGACCGTAGGCCTTGTGGCCGGTCCAGGCATAGAAGTCGGCGTCGATCGCCCGCAGGTCGACGGGGAGCTGAGGGACGGCCTGCGAGCCGTCGAGCAGGACCGTGGCGCCGGCCGCGTGGGCGCGGCGGACGATGTCCTCCACCGGGTTGATCGTGCCCAGCACGTTCGAGACGTGGGCGACCGCCACGAGCTTCGGCTCTCGCGCCAGCAGCTGGTCGAGCCCGTCGAGGTCGAGCTGGCCGTCATCGAGCACCCGGACGTAGGCGAGCTCGGCGCCGCGCTCCTGGCACATCAGCTGCCAGGGGACGATGTTGGAGTGGTGCTCCATCTCGGTCAGTACGACGAGATCGCCGGGGCCGACGTTCTGGCGGCCCCACGTGTAGGCGACGAGGTTGATCGCGGCAGTGGCGTTGGCGGTGAAGATCGTCTCCTCGACGGTCGACCCCAGCCAGTCGGCGATCTTCTGCCGCGCCCCCTCGAACAGATCGGTCGCCTCGACCGCCAGCGGATAGACGCCGCGGTGCACCGACGCCCGTGACTCCGTGTAGTAGCCGGTCATCGCGTCGATGACCGGCTGCGGGGTCTGCGACGTCGCCGCCGAGTCCAGGTAGACGACGGGACGGCCATCGAACTCCCGGCGTAGAACGGGGAACTCGGAGCTGACGTCGTGGATGGCCTCGACGGTGCTCATGCGCCTACGCCACCGCTTCCTCGAGCTCGTCGGTGATCCAGCCATAGCCCTTGGCCTCGAGCTCGGTCACCAGCGACGGGCCGCCCTCCTTGACGATCCGGCCCCGGTACATGACGTGCACGTGGCTGGGCTCGACGAGGTGGAGGATGCGCTGGTAGTGCGTGATGATGAGGAAGCCCATGTCCGGCCCGGCGACGGAGTTGACGCCGTCCGCGACGACGCGCAGGGCGTCGATGTCCAGCCCGGAGTCGGTCTCGTCGAGGATCGCCAGCTCCGGGCGCTGGAGCGCCAGCTGGAGGATCTCCATCCGCTTCTTCTCGCCGCCGGAGAAGCCCTCGTTCAGGTATCGCCGGCTGAACTCCTGGGGCACCTTGGTCAGCGTCATCGCCGCCTCGACGGCCTGGCGGAAGTCCTTGAGCGGGATCGGCTCCTCGCCGCGGGCGTCGCGGTGGGCGTTGAGAACCGTGCGCAGGTATTTGGTGACCGTCACGCCCGGCACCGAGACCGGGTATTGGAACGCCATGAACAGGCCCATGCGCGACCGCTCGTCGGTGCCGGCCTCGGTGATGTCCTCGCCGCCCCACAGGATCTGTCCCTCGGTCACGTCGAGGTTGGGGTGGCCCATGATCACATTGGCCAGGGTTGACTTGCCGGAGCCGTTGGGGCCCATCAGCGCGTGGATCTCGCCCTGGCCGACGCTCAGGTCGAGGCCGCGCAGGATCTGCTTGTCCCCGGCGCGGACGTGGAGGTTTCGGATCTCTAGATCTGGCATGGGTTCTGTGTTTGCGCTTTCGTTGTTGTCGTCAGGAGGCCGGCGCGCCGGCGCCGATCGCCTCGGCCGGCAGCGGCTGGATCTCGCTCCGCCCGGAGAACTCGACCAGCTCGGCGAGCGTCGTGTTCTGGAGCGAGCGAATGATCCCGCCCTGGACGCGGGTCCAGAGCAGCTTGGTGGCACAGCCCCGGCCCGCGTCCGGCATGTGCGAGCACAGCACGCGCTCGGTGTGGTCGTGCACAAAGCACTCCATCGGCGCGATCGCCCCTTCCAGCGCCTGAACCACCTCGTCCATCGTGATCTCCTCCGCCGGGCGCGACAGCCAATAGCCGCCGTGGGCGCCGCGGGCGCTCATCACCAGTCCGGCGCGCCGGAGCCGCGCCACCACCTGCTCGAGATACGCCAGCGGCAGGCCCTCGGCGTCGGCAATCGCCTTGAGGCTGGTGGGATGCTCCGGCTGCTGACGACCGAGCTCGATCATCAACCGGACGCCGTACTCGGCCTTGGAGGAGAAGATCATCTCGCTAAATCCTACCAGGGCGGTCGGTTTAGAACTCTCTTAGACTAGAGGCGGTAGGGGACTGTAAGGTCGGCGTCATGGATGTAGGGGGGACGGTCAGCGTGATGGAAGCCGGGGGCTTGGGGACTTCAAATGAGATAGCGGCCGCGGCGGTCGCGGCGCGTTCCGCGGGCCGATTCGGGATCGACACCGAGTTCATGTCCGAGGGGCGCTACCGCGCGCTGCTGTGCCTCGTCCAGATCGCGGTCGACGATCCGCAGGGGGGCGAGCCACGGATCCTCCTGATCGACGCGCTCGCCGACGTCGAGGTCTCGCCCCTGGCCGAACTGCTCGCCGATCCGGCGATCGAGGTCATCCTGCACGCGGGCCGCCAGGATGTGGCGATCCTCCGCCGGGCCTGGCACACCGAGCTCACCAACGTCTTCGACACCCAGATCGCGGCGGGATTCGCCGGGGCGAGCGCCCAGGCCGGCTACGGCAACCTGCTCGGCTCCCTCCTGGGACAGCGGGTCGGCAAGACCGCCAGCTACACGCGCTGGGATACCCGGCCGCTGACCGCCGAGCAGCTGGGATACGCCGCCGAGGACGTCGCCCACCTGCTCCAGCTCTCTGACGAGATCCAGCGCCGCCTGGAGGGGAGTGGCCGGCTGGAGTGGGCCCGCGAGGAGTGCCGCCGGCTGGAGTCGGCGACCGACGAACGCGACCCGGAGACGGCGTGGGAACGGTTGCCGCGGGTCGGGCAGCTGGACCCTCGCTCGCGCGTGATGGCGCGCGAACTCGCCGCCTGGCGCGAACGCACGGCGTCGGACGCCGACCGCCCCGTCGGCTCGATCGTCGCCGATCCCGCCCTCGTGGAGCTCGCCAAGCGCCGGCCGGCGTCCCTGGGGGCGATGGAGCAGATCCGCGGACTGCACCCGCCGACGATCAAGCGCCGCGGCCAGGCGATCCTCGAGGCGATCGCCCGCGGACGCGACGCGCCGCCGATTCCGCGTGACGAGGCCCGGGCTCGCTCCGAGCCCGGTGACGCACCGCTGATCGCGCTCGCCGAGGCGCTCCTGCGGGCGCGGGCGCTGGACGCCGGGTTGGCCTACGAGCTGATCGCCTCGCGCGCCGAGCTCGAGCAGATCGTCGGCGCCGCGCGCCGCTCCGAGCCGGAGCCGGACGTCCGCACGCTGTGCGGGTGGCGGCGCGAGCTCGTCGGCGATGACCTGCGGGATCTGCTCGCCGGGCGCAGCGCGGTGTCGGTGGGTTCCGGCCGTCGCCTGGAGCTCACGAAGAGCCCCGCACCAGCATGACCGAGATCGCCGGCGCGCGGTCGAAGATCGCCGCCGACAGGGCGCGGCCGATCGGCGCCGACCGGTGAATCCAGCCCATATCGAGCGCCAGCAGGTCGTTGTAGGCGGTGTTGAAGTACACGCGCAGCTCGTTCCCCGGCGGCTGGGCCGCCAGCTGCTTGCCGGTCTGTCCGCGCGAGTCCGACCAGCCCAGCTTCTTCAGGCGAGCGTTCTCGCTGTTGAGCAGCGCTGCCGAGGTCCCGTACCGGCGGCCGACAACGACCAGCTGGTCAGAGCAGTAGGCGTTGGCGCCCCGGTCGCAGACGCGGACGTGGGCCATGATCTGAGCGCCGGCGGGCAGCGGAACGTTTGTCGCTCCCAGGTCGCGGTTGTTGGAGGCCCCGCCGCACCCGGCGAGCGCGACGCAGCCGGCGAGCGCGAGGAGCATCCGGGTCGGCGAGCGCATGGACGCCGGTGAATGTAATCAGGCGTCGTAGGACGCCAGGGCGGCGGCGATCGCCGCGCGGTCCAGGCCCGCGCCCAGGCAGCACAGCAACGCGATCCGCGCCGCGGGGGCGGAGAGGAACGGCGCGCAGATTGCGCCGCTGCGGCGCAGGTCCCGCTCGGCGCCGTCAAAGCCGTAGGTGGCATGCAGCATCGAGCCCCGCTCAGGGCGCACGGTGATGACGACCGGGATCCGCGGGGCCGCCTCCTGGAGAGCCCGCGCCATCCCGGGCGTCAGGTGCCCGGCGCCGAACGCGACGACGACCAGCCCGTCAGCCGTGGCACCGAGGGACGTGAGCAGTTCGCCGTCATCGCCGAGGACCGCCGTGACGACCGGCACGCGGTGCCCGAGCGTCGGCGGTGTGATGTGCGGCGGCGTCAGCGGCCGGGCGTTGAGCCAGACCCGGCCCGCGACGATCCGGCCGAGCGGCCCGGCGACCGGGGATCCGAACGCGGCGGGGCCGGTGCTGTCGACCTTGCGCACGCTCATCGCCGCGTGGATCTCGCCGCCGAAGACGACGACCGCGCCGAGCCCGGCGGCGCCCGGCGCCGCCGCGAGCGTCACCGCGTCCAGGAGGTTGGCCGGGCCATCGGCGCCGGTGGCACTGGCCGGGCGGTTGGCGCCGGTGAGCACGATCGGCGCGTCCCCGGCGTGGTGCAGCGCGCACAGCACCGCAAGCTCCTCGAGCGTGTCAGTGCCGGTTGTGATGACCACACCGGCGCCGTCGGCGGCGGCCGCGGCGGCGCGCTGGGACAGATCGAGCGCCTGCATCAGCGAGATCTGCGGGCCCGGAAGCCCGAGCACGCTCTCGGCGGTCAGGTCCGGGAAGTTCACGAGCTCCGGCACCGCCTCCACCAGCTGGGCGGCGTCGAGCGCGGGCACGGCGTGCTCCCCCCGCATCGAGATCGTGCCGCCGGCGGCGAGCATCCGCACGGGGCGGCTCTGCTCGTATGCGACGGGCGATGACATCGCCGGAACCCTAACCGCGCCTGCGGATCGCGGCGCCCACACCCCCGGCACATTTGTTGCGCCGGTTTTCAGTGTGCAGCTCGCCGGCGCGTCCCGCGGATCACGCCGCCCGGCTCGCCGGCGACGAGCGGTCTCAATAGGTTTGGCGAGGTCTAGCACGGCTAATCTCTGATAGCTCAATGTCGAGCACAGCCGAAAACCTCGCGGACCCGGAGCTGCTCGAGGCCGCGTGGGACCTCAGCGCGCTGGTCGACGGCGACGAGGAGCACGGCGTCGAGCGCCAGCTCGGCGAGGCGCTGAAGCGTTCCGAGGCCTTCCAGGCCACCCATGAGAGCCACGTCGCCGAGCTCGATGCCCCCGGTCTCGCCACGGCCATGCACGAGCTCGCGGCGATCAACGACCTGATCGGCAAGGCCGGCTCGTACGCCTCCCTGCAGTTCTCGACCGACACCGCCGACGCCCCGCGTGGCGCGCTGCTCCAGCTCGTTCAGGAGCGCGCGACGGAGATCGAGACCAAGCTGCTGTTCTTCGAGCTGGAGTGGGCGGCGCTACCGGACGAGCGCGCCGAGGAGCTGCTGTCCGTAGAGGAGCTGGCGTTCTGCGCTCATTACCTGCGCAGCGCCCGTCGCTACCGGCCGCATCTGCTCTCCCAGCCGGAGGAGACGATCCTGGCCGAGAAGGCCATCGCCTCTCAGAGCGCGTGGGGCCGGCTGTTCGGCGAGCTCGTGGCCGCGCTCCGTGTGTCGCAGGACAGCGACGAGGTGCCGCTGGACGTCGCCCTGAGCCGCCTCCAGGATCCAGATCGCGAGACGCGCCGGGCGGTGGCCGAGTCGGTGTCGAGCACGCTCGAGCCGGGTCTGCGGACGCGGTCGTTCATCTACAACACGCTCGTCCACGACAAGGCCGTCGAGGACCGCCTCCGGCACTATCCGCACTGGCTGGCGTCTCGCAACCTGGCCAATGAGGTCTCCGATGAGTCGGTGATGGCGCTGATCCAAGCCGTACGCGCCCGTTACGACATCCCCCAGCGGTGGTACCGGCTCAAGGCCAGGCTGCTCGGCGTCGACCGTCTCGCCGACTACGACCGCAGCGCGCCGGTGCTCCAGGAGGAAATCAGCTTCTCCTACGCCGAGGCGCGGGACCTGGTGCTCGACACGTACGCATCGTTCGAGCCGCGCGCGGGCACCATCGTCCAGCGGTTCTTCGGCGAGCGCTGGGTCGACGCGCCGGTCCGCCCCCACAAGCGCGGAGGCGCCTTTTGCGCCTACACGGTGCCGAGCGTTCACCCCTACGTCCTCCTGAACTTCACCGCGCGTCGTCGCGACGTGCTGACGATGGCCCATGAACTGGGCCATGGCCTCCATGCCGTGCTGGCCCAGCCGCAGGGCGTCTTCCACCAGTCGACGCCGCTGACGCTGGCCGAGACCGCCTCGGTCTTCGGCGAGGCACTCGTGTTCGGCCGGATGCTCGACGCCGCGCCGAACGACGAGGCGCGTCTCGGCCTGCTCGCCGAGCGCATCGACGGCGCGATCGCCACCGTCTTCCGGCAGATGGCGATGAACCGGTTCGAGCACCTGGTGCACACGCGACGCCGGTCGGAGGGCGAGCTGTCGGTCGACCGGATCAACGAGTCGTGGACCGAGAGCCAGTCCGAGCTGTTCGGTGACTCGGTCGAGATGACCGAGGGCTACCGGACGTGGTGGTCCTACGTGCCCCACTTCATCAACACGCCCGGCTACGTGTACGCATACGCCTACGGCCTGCTGCTCGCCCTGTCGGTCTACAGCCGGTACCTAGAGGAGGGGCCGTCGTTTGCGCCCTCCTACCTCGGCTTGCTCGCCGCCGGCGGCTCGCGCAGCCCAGAGGAGCTGGGCGCGATGGTCGGCATCGACCTCGCCGATCCGGGCTTCTGGGACTCCGGGCTGGCGCTGGTGGAACAGCAGCTGCGCGACGCCGAGGAACTGGCCGCCAAGCGCGCGGGCTGACCGGGGCCGCCGGGCGGCTGGTGGCGGCTAGTGGGCCTTGGCCCGGCGGGTGCGGGAGCGCTCCTCCTGGCGTTCCACCACGTTGGCGATCAGCCTGATCACCTGCTCGATGCCGGTGGCCTTGGCGTCCCCGTGCTCGAATGCGTCCCGCCAGTCCCTGATGTGGCCCTTCGTGGCCAGCTCGTTGAACTGCGCGCGGTTGATGGTGAGGGTGACCTTGGCGTCGGCCGGAATGTCCTTCGTCACCTTCGGACCCGGGAGCTCGACGCGGTAGATCTGCATGTCGCCCCGCCCGCGCAGTTCCAGCCCGGCGACGAGCTTGAGCGGCTGAAGCGCCGGCACGTCTTCGAGGAAGCGCTTGACCGCTGTCTCGATCAGCGTCTTGGTGTCAGACGGCGAGGACAAGGGCAGCGGAGTCTACGCAGTGTTGACAGATCTGCGGAGCGGCGGGAGGATGCCGAAGGGCAACAAAGGAGGGACCATGGCCAGAATGATGGCTGACTGTCGCCGCTTCCCCAGCGAGTCGAACTGCTCGCTGGTGATCATCGGCGAAGAGGACGAGGTTATCCGAGCCGCCAGCGAGCACGCCGTTTCGGTGCACGGACACGAGGACACTCCTCAGTTCCGAGCGGAGCTCCGAGACTTCCTGGAGCCGGCCGAGGCCTACAGCCCCGGCCCACGAGCCCAGGAGACGATGCCGGGCTAGCCGGCAACCCAAACAGGCGCGCCCCCTCGCAGGGGCGCGCCCCGTCTATCTCGATCTTGTAGCGCTCAGATCTTGTAGCGCTGCAGGAGCTTTCGCCCGAAGGCGAAAGCTCCGCCACCGCTCAGATCTTGTTCCGCTGCAGAAGCTTTCGCCCGATGACCATGCGCTGGATCTCGCTGGTGCCCTCGCCGATGAGCAGCAGCGGCGCGTCGCGGTAGATCCGTTCGATCTCGTATTCCTTGGAGTAGCCGTAGCCGCCGTGGATGCGCAGGCATTCCTCGGCGCACAGGCGGCCGGTTTCGGAGGCGAACAGCTTCGCCATGCCGGCTTCGATGTCCGAGCGCTGGCCGGCGTCTTTCATGCGGGCGGCCTGGCGGGTGAGCAGGCGGGCGGCCTCGACCTGGGTGGCCATGTCGGCGAGCTTGAACTGGATCGCCTGGTGCTCGGCGATCGGCTTGCCGAAGGCCCGGCGTTCCTGGGCGTATTTGAGCGCGAGCTCCAGGGCGCGCTGGGCCAGGCCGACGCCGCGGGCGGCGACGTTGACGCGGCCGAGCTCCAGCGCATCCATCATCTGCGCAAACCCCTTGTTCAGCCCCGCGTCCTCGCCGCCGAGGATCGACTCGGCGGGCGTCGTGTAGCCGTCGAAGACCAGTTCGGTGGACTCGACGCCCTTGTAGCCCATCTTCTTGATCTGGGGCGGGACGTTGAAGCCCGCGTACCGGCCGGTGTTCTCGCTGACGCCCGGCTCCTTCTCGGCGACAAAGCACGTCAGGCCGCGGTGCTTGGGCTTCGCATCCGGGTCGGTGCGGACGAGCACGAACACCAGGCCGGACCGCAGGCCGTTGGTGACCCACATCTTGGTGCCGTTGATCTCATAGGTTCCGTCCGCGGTCTTCTTGGCGCTCGTCTTGATGGCGGCGACGTCCGAGCCCAGCTCCGGCTCCGACAGTGAGAACGCCGCGCGGATCTCCCCGGTCGCCATCTTCGGCAGGTATTTCTGCTTCTGCTCCTCGGTCCCGAACTTCATCAGCAGATAGGAGCCGATGAAGTGGGTGTTGACGATCCCGCTGATGCTGATCCAGCCTCGCGACAGCTCCTCGACGATCATCGCGTACGTCGTCAGGTCCAGCCCCATCCCGCCGTACTCCTCAGGGATCGTCACCCCAAACAGCCCCAGCTCCTTCATCTGCTCGACGATCGGCTCCGGGAACGCATCCTCGTGGTCGTAGTGCTCGGCGTTGGGGAGGATCTGCTCGTCGGCGAACTGGTGGACCATCTCGCAGATCGCCCGCTGCTCGTCGGTGAGATCCTGCTGCGTGGTGGTGGCCATGGGGGTGGTCAACTCCTGGGGGTCGGCTTCGGATCCCGCAGGATACGTGACATAAGCGTGAAACCGGCGCGGTGAAGGGGCGGGCCCGGGGGTGTTGGGGGCTCACTTGTGTATAGGACCAGTCAGGCCCCAAACCCCCGATGCCGAAGTGGCAAGACGCGCGAAGCGACACCACGGCAACGTCACACATGCGGACCTGATCGGCTCCGGCCTCACTGACACGTCGATACTTTGGCGTGTCCGGCGCGGGCGTCTGTACCGGGTTCATCCGGGCGTATATGCGGTGGGCCGGCCGCCGAGCACGCCCGTCGAGCATGCCGCCGCCGCGGTTCTGGCGTGCGGCCCGGGCGCCGCGCTCAGCCACCTGGGCGCCCTGGCCCTCTGGGGCTTTACGAAGAGCTGGCCGGCTTGCTTCGACGTCATCCTCGCGACAGGTGACCGCCGTCCCCACGGCATCACCACCCACCGGTACACCGGCCTCCTGCGCCGCGACCTCACGGTCCAACTCGGCATCCGCGCCACCAGCCCCGCCCGCACCCTGCTGGACTGCGCCCCGGGGCTTGACCCCCAGCAACGAAAACGCACCGTCAATGACGCGCTCCACACCTCCTTCCTCACCCGGAACCAGCTCTCCGACGTCCGCCACCGGTTCCCGACGCACCCTGGAGCCAAGCTCCTCGACCCCTTTCTCGACGGTCAAAACCCCACCCGGTCGCCGTTCGAGGACGACTTCATCGCCTTCTGCGAACGCCACGGCCTCCCCCGCCCCCTGATCAACGTGCCCGTCGCCGGCTACACCGTCGATGCGCTGTTCGCCCGCCAGCTCCTCATCGTCGAGCTCGACGGGTGGGAGTTTCACAACGACCGCGATGCGTTCGAAACCGACCGTGCCCGGGACGGCGCCACCCTGAAAGCCGGTTATCGCACCCGGCGCATCACGTGGGATCGGCTCCATCTGGAGCCGGACGCCGAGGCCGCACTGCTGCGGGAGCTCCTCAGCGCGTCGCGGTGACGCGCTTGCTCCAGGGCGACTCCGGCCGCTCCTGGAGCTCACCGTCGAGCTCGAGGTCGACCTTCTCGTTGAAGAAGCAGAGCATCCCGGCGATCCGCCCCACCTCGTCAAACGGCTGCTCGTAGTACCAGATCAAGTCCTTGCCGCCCTCGACCCCGGTGACGGTGAAGTACGACGCCGTGCCCTTGTACGGGCAGCGGGTGACGTTGTCCGACGGCTCCAATGACGCCACCACGTCCTCGCGCGGGATGTACCACCGTGGCGGCAGGTTGGACTCGAACAGCGCCAGCGCGCGGTCGGTCTCCGCGAGCAACTCTCCCTCCAGCGACACGCGAATATGGCGGTCGGTGGCGACGACGTCGATGCGGTGGTACGGGTCCCGCGGATGGACTGCGATCTCCTCGCCCTCCTCCAGCCAGCGGCCCATGCGATCGAAGTAGAAGGCGATCAGGTCCTTGATGAAGGGCGCATCCGGCAGCGGCTCCGGGTAGTACCACGCTCCGTTCTCGACGACCTCGCCGCCGGCCCGGATGGTGTAGTAGGACGCGTCGCCCTTCTTGGGGCAGTGGGTGTGACGGTCGGTCGGCTCCAGGACATCGGAGCGGACGTCCTCCGACGGGAAGTAGTAGGTCGGCTGCAGGCCGGACTCGTGGAGGATGAACGCGTTCCGGCTGTCGGCGATGACCTCACCGCCGACCTCGACCCGCAGCCGCTTCGGCGTCGGCTCCAGGTAGATGGTCCGACCCGGAGGCGGCGGCTCGAAGTTGAACTGCCCGGCGGGCTGCTTGCCGAGCGGGCCGGTGCCGGTCATCCATCCCATACACCGGAGGCTACCAATCCGGTCTCGCCTGCCAGACTGCGCGCTCATGAACTTCGCCCGCGATGTCGTCGACGCCGCGCCCGCGGGGCGCCGCGCGCTGGTGGAGATCGACCGGGCGGGCGCCCGCCGGGAGTTCACGTTCGGCGAGGTCGCCGACGCGTCGGCGCGGCTGGCCGGCGCGCTGCGGGCGCACGGAGTCGACACCGGTGACGTGGTCCTCACCCTGATCGGCAACCGGCCGCAATGGGTCCTGACGATGGTCGCCTGCTTTCGCATCGGCGCGGTCGCGCTGCCGTGCAACGAGCAGCTGCGCGCCAAGGACCTGCGCCAACGCCTCGAGCATGCCCGCCCCACGCTCATCGTCGCCGACGAACGCAACACGGCCGAGCTCAACGCCGCCGGCGCGCAGTGCGAGGTGATCTTGATCCCGGACGCCACCCTGCTCGCCCATGACCCGGCGCCGGCGATCGACCTCGAGCCGACCGATCCCTGCCTGATCACGTTCACCAGTGGCACCACCGGGGGGGCCAAGGGGATCGTGCACGGGCAGCGCTACCTGCCCGGACAGGCGCTCCAGGCGACGCAGTGGCTCGACGCACGGCCCGGCGACCTGGTGTGGTGCACCGCCGCGAGCGGCTGGTCGAAGTCGGCCCGCAACATCTTCATCGCGCCGTGGCTCAACGGCGCCGCCGCGTTGTTGCACGACGCGCGCTTCGACCCCCACCAGCGACTCGAGATCCTGCGGCGGGAGCAGGTCAACATCCTGTGCATGGCGCCGACCGAATACCGCGTCATCGCCAAGCGCGCCACGCTCGAGCCGGTGCCATCGCTGCGCGGGCTCGTGGCGGCGGGCGAGGCACTGAACCCGGAGGTCCTGCGGGCGTTCAAGGAGGGCACCGGGCTGGAGACCCGCGACGGCTACGGCCAGACCGAGACCGGACAGCTGACGGGCGTCCCCGCCGGGGGCCAGGTGAGGCCGGGGTCGATGGGCCGGCCGCTGCCCGGCATCGATCTCGCGGTCGCGCCGGATGGCTCGAGCGCCGCGCGATCCGGCGAGGCCGGACGCCGAGCGCGCGGCGAGCTCGAGGGCGAACTGGTGCTCAACGACCCACGCACCGATCCGACGTTCTTCGTCGGCTACCTCGACGGCGGAGCTCCGGCACCCGAGGACGCGCCGTGGCACACCGGGGACCTGGTTCGCCGGGACGATGACGGCTACCTGTACTTCGAGGGGCGCACCGATGATGTGATCATCTCCGCCGGGTACCGCATCGGTCCCTTCGAGGTGGAGTCGGCGCTCGTCTCGCACGACGCGGTGGCCGAGGCAGCGGTCGTCGCCGCCCCGGACGAGGAGCGCGGCTCCGTCGTCCGCGCGGTCGTCGTGCTCCGCGACGGGTTCGCGGCCAGCGACGGGCTCGCCGAAGAGCTGAAGGACCACGTCAAGCAGGAGACGGCCCCGTACAAGTACCCGCGGATCGTCGAGTTCGTCCCCGCGCTGCCCAAGACGACGAGCGGCAAGATCCAGCGCGCGGTCTTGCGCGCCCCCTGACCCGGCGTACAGGATGGGCGTCCAATGCCGACGCTAAGCTCACACCGCATGAGCGAGTCTCGGCCCGCCATCGCCGTCTGCACTCCTGTCAGCGACGCCACCTTCGGCGTGTGGAATCAGCGTGCCGCCGTCCTGCCTGCCGACTACACGAACGCGATCAACCGCGCGGGCGGCCTCGCCCTGCTGGTGGCCCCGGACCCGGAGCTGGTCGACAACCCCGACGACCTGCTGGAGCGTGTCGACGGGCTTATCCTGTCCGGCGGCAACGACATAGATCCGGCGATGTACGGCGCGACGCCGCATGCGGCCACCAAGGGCACCAACCCTGCGCGCGACGAGTTCGAGATCGCACTCGCCCGCCGGGCCACCGAGCTCGACATACCGGTGCTGGGGATCTGCCGCGGGATGCAGATCCTCAACGTCGCGTTCGGCGGAACGCTCCTCCAGCACCTGCCGGACGCCTTTGGGCACGAACACCACCGGCGGGTCGCGGGCAGCTTCGAGAACGCCGATCACGACGTGCGCCTCGCGCCGGACTCGCTGGCCGCCCAGGCGGCCGGGGAGCTTGTCCACATCACGAAATCCCACCACCATCAGGGTGTCGACGTCATCGGCGAGCGGCTGAGCGTCACCGGAACCTCGACGCTCGACGACCTCGTGGAGGCGATCGAGATGCCGGATCGGCGGTTCGTGCTGGGGGTGCAGTGGCATCCGGAGGCCGACGAGCGCAGCCGGGTGATCGGCGCGCTCGTGCAGGCCGCCGTCGAGTACCGCCAAAACCGCGCGTTCGCCTAACGGACCGCGCGCGGCTCGCCGTAGCCGGCGTCGCGGATCGCCCGCCGCACCTCGGCGGCGTGCTCAGGACCACGCGTCTCCAGCACGAGTTGGACGGCGGTCTCGCGAACGTGGAGGTCGAACCCCTCGCGGATGTGCTCGACGTCGAGCAGGTTGGCGCCGCGCTCCCCCACCAGAGCCAGCAGCAATGCGAGCGATCCGGGACGATCCGGCAGCGTCGCCAGCAGCACGTAGCGGCGTCCGGCCTGGCTCTCGTGGCGGCGCGCGATCGAGGCGAGCAGCCCGGGATCGACGTTGCCGCCGGAGAGGATGAGGGCCGTCGTCCCGTTGGCCTCGGCGCCGATCCGGCCGGACAGGAGCGCGGCCACCCCCACGGCTCCCGCGCCCTCCACCACCAGCTTGGCGCGCTCCAACAGGAACACCATCGCCTCGGCGACCTCTTCCTCGCTGACGACGACGATCCCGTCGACCCACCGCTCGATCAGCTCCAGCGTCAGACGCCCCGGACGTTTGACCGCGATGCCGTCGGCGATCGTCAGCGCCGAGGGCACCGCGACCGGCTCCCCGGCGGCCAGCGAGGCCGGAAACGGCGAGCACGCCTCGACTTGGACGCCGATGACCTCGGCATCCGGCAGCTGTGACTTGACGGCGATCGCCACGCCGCTGATCAGACCTCCGCCGCCGACGGGCACGATCACACGCGTGAGATCAGCGACCTGATCGACGAGCTCCAGCCCAAGCCCGCCCTGACCCGCCACGACGACCGGGTCGTCGAACGGATGCACGAACGCCAGCCCGCCGTCGCGCGCCCGTTCCTGAGCAGCGAGCAGCGCCTCGTCGACCGTGTCGCCGACCAGGCGCACATGAGCTCCGAGCGCCGTTGTCGCCTCGGCCTTGGCGATCGGGACCGAGGTCGGCATGTACACCTCGCAGGCGACCCGCCGCTCGCGGGCGGCGTAGGCGACGGCCTGGGCGTGGTTTCCGGCGCTCGCCGTCACGATGCCGGCGGCGCAGTCCTCCCCCAGCGCGGCGATCTTCGCCACCGCGCCGCGGAGCTTGAACGAGCCCGTGCGCTGGAGGTTCTCGGCCTTCAGCGCGGCCGTGACCCCGGTGCGCTCGGTCAGCGTTCGCGAGCTCAGCAGCGGCGTCTCGCGGACCACTCCGGCGCCGGCTGCGGCCGCGTGGCGAATGTCCTCCAGGGTGGGATCAGCCAGGGAGCGCAACCACCGCGTCCATCTCGACCTGAGCACCCCGGGGAAGGGCCGACACGCCCACCGCCACCCGCGCCGGCGGACTGGACTCGAAGAAGGACCCGTAGACCTCGTTGACCGCGGCAAACGCCGACAGGTCGGTCATGTAGATCGTCACCTTGACGGCGTCGCCCAGCGTCGCACCGGCGGCGTGGCAGACGGCGGCAAGGTTCTCCAGGCAGCGACCCGCCTGGTCGGCCGGCGTAGCGCCGACGATCTCGCCGGTCCGCGGATCGAGCGGAATCTGGCCGGAGCAGAACAGCAACCCTCCGGTGGCGACGGCGTGGACATACGGGCCGATGGCCTTGGGGGCATCGGGTGCTGTGATCGATTCGCGGGTGTCGGCCAAATCGGCTCCTTTCGTGGCTCTCTTCAACAGCCTATTGCGCCGAGACCGCCGGGGTAGGCTCGTATGGATCATGCCCAACCGCCTAGCCCGCGAGACCTCGCCGTACCTGCTCCAGCACCAGCACAACCCGGTCGACTGGTACCCGTGGGGCGAGGAAGCCCTCGAGCGCGCCCGCCGGGAGGATCGCCCGCTCCTGGTCTCGATCGGCTACTCGGCGTGCCACTGGTGCCACGTGATGGAGCGCGAGTCATTCGAGGATCCGGAGATCGCGGCGCTGATGAACGAGCACTTTGTCTGCATCAAGGTCGACCGCGAGGAGCGCCCGGATGTCGATGCGGTGTGCATGGAGGCCTGCCAGGCGATGACCGGCCAGGGCGGCTGGCCGCTCAACACGTTCCTGACCCCCGAGCAGGCGCCGTTCTACGTCGGCACGTACTACCCGCCGGAGCCCCGCCACGGAATGCCGAGTTGGCGAACCGTGCTGGAGGCAGTCGCCGAGGCCTGGGACCAGCGGCGCGACCAGGTGCGCCGGCAGGGCGCCGACGTGCTTGGGGCCCTCGGCGGCGCGTCGCGCCTTCCGGCCGCCGACGAACCGATCACCGAGACGGTGCTCGACGAGTCCGTCGCGGGGCTGCACAAGCTGTACGACCCGGTCAACGGCGGCTTTGGGCGAGCGCCGAAGTTCCCGCAGGCGTCGCTGATCGAGTTCCTGTTGGCGCGCGGCGAGCGCGAGATGTCCGTGGCGACGCTGCGGGCGATGGCGCGCGGCGGGATCTACGACCAGGTAGGGGGCGGCTTCTCGCGCTATGCCGTCGACGCAACGTGGACCGTCCCGCACTTCGAGAAGATGCTCTATGACAACGCCCTGCTGGCGCGCGCCTACCTACATGGCTGGCAGGTGTCCCGCGATCCGCTGCTGCGGCGCGTGTGCGGAGAGACGCTGGATTGGGTCCTGCGAGAGATGCGGAGTCCGGAGGGGGGCTTCTACTCGGCGCTCGACGCTGATTCCGAGGGTGTCGAGGGCAAGTTCTACGTGTGGACGGTTGACGACTTGCGCGACGTCCTCGGCGCCGACGCCGACGCCGCCATCGCGTTCTTCGGCGCCTCCGAGGCCGGCAACTTCGAGGGCACGAACGTGCTCGAGGGACGTGGGCCGGAGCCAGAGCGTCTGCCGGAGATCCGCTGCAAGCTGTTCGGCGCGCGCTCGCAGCGCGTGCGCCCCGGACTCGATGACAAGCGCCTGACGGCGTGGAACGCGCTGGTGATCTCGGCGCTGGCGCAGGCCGGTGCGGCGCTCGAGCGCTCGGACTACGTCGACGCGGCGGTGGCAGGCGCCGAGTTCCTGGTCACGCGCCGCGAAATCGGGACCCACCCGCCCCGGCTGCTACGGACCGCGCACATCCCCGGGTACCTCGACGATCACGCCTATCTGCTCGAGGCGCTGCTCACGCTGTACGAGGCGACGTTCGACCCGCGCTGGTTCGCCGAGGCCCGGGCGCTCGCCGACACGATGATCGAGCGCTTCGCCGACGAGGAGACCGGCGGCTTCTTCACCACGGCGGCCGATCATCCGGAGGGCTTCGCCCGTCGCAAGGATCTCGACGACTCCCCGGTTCCCGCCGGCGGGTCGTCGGCCGCGTTCGGCCTGCTCCGCCTCGCCCGGCTGACCGGGGAGGCCGGCTACGAACAGCGGGCGCTCGGCGTGCTGCGGGTCCTCGCACCGATCGTCGGTCGCCACCCGCACGGGTTCGGCCACGTGCTGCAGGCGATCGACTTCTACCTCGCGCCGGTCCGGGAGGTCGCGATCGTCGGCGAGCCGGACGGGCGGCGCGAGCTCGCGCGCGTCATCCACGGCGAGTACCGGCCGCACGTCGTGCTCGCCGGAGGCGTCGCGGACGGCGTGCCGTTGCTCGAGGGCCGCTCGCCGGTCGACGGACGCGCCGCCGCCTACGTCTGCGAGCACTTCACGTGCCGCGCCCCCGTCACGAGCGCCGAGGAGCTGTCGGCGGCGCTATGACGTTCGGATGGGGGCATGCGACCCGGCCTACAACACCGGCAGGTAGCGCCCCAGCTCCCAGGGAGTGACCTGCACGCGATAGTCGTCCCACTCCTGGCGCTTGATCTCGATGTAGCGGTTGAACATGTGCTCGCCGAGGGTCCTGAGCACGAGCTCTGACTCGGCGGTCAGCTCGATCGCCTCGCCGAGGGTCTCCGGGAGCTGATCGATGCCGAGCCGGCGGCGCTCGTCCGGCGCCAGGTGGTACAGGTTCTTCTCCATCGGATCCGGGAGCTCGTAGCCGTGCTCGATGCCCTCGAGTCCCGCCTGCAGCAGGACGGCGAAGGTCAGGTACGGGTTGCACGCCGGGTCCGGGCAGCGCAGCTCCATCCGCGTCGCCCGCTCCTTGCCCGGGTGATACAGCGGGACGCGGACGAGGGCCGAGCGGTTACGGCGCGACCAGGCGACGTACACGGGCGCCTCGTAGCCGGGGACGAGGCGCTTGTAGGAGTTCACCCACTGGGCGAAGATGGCGCAGATCTCCCGGGCGTGCCGGAGCTGCCCGGCGATGAACGCCTTGCCCACGTCCGAGAGGTAGTACGGATCATCGGCCTCGAAGAACGCGTTCCGATCGCCCCGGAACAGGGACTGGTGCGTGTGCATCCCGGAGCCGTTCTCGCCGAACAACGGCTTGGGCATGAACGTCGCATGGAGGCCGTACTTCATCGCGTATTCCTTGACCGTGATCCGGTAGGTCATGCAGTCGTCGGCCATCTTCAACGCGTCGGCGTAGCGCATGTCGATCTCATGCTGGCTGGGACCGACCTCGTGATGGGTGTATTCGGTGTGGATCCCCAGCTGCTCGAGCGCCAGAACAGTCTCGCGCCGCAGGTCGGAGCCCGCGTCGAGCGTGGTCAGATCGAAGTAGCCACCCTCGTCGAGGACCTCGGTGGACTTCGAATCGCGGAAGTAGAAGTACTCGAGCTCCGGGCCCACGTAGAAGTGGTCGAACCCCATGCTCTCCGCGCGCTGAACCGCGCGCCGCAGCACGTGACGGGGATCGCCCTCATACGGCGTGCGCTCCGGGGTCTGGATATCGCAGAACATCCTCGCCACCCCGGCCTCGTTGGGCCGCCACGGCAGCACGATGAAGGTGCTGGGGTCCGGCATCGCGATCATGTCCGACTCCTCGATCGCGTTGAAGCCGGTGATCGACGAGCCGTCGAAGCCCATGCCGCCTTCGAACGCGTCCTCGAGTTCGGTGACGTTGATCGAAAACGACTTCAGCTGACCGAGGATGTCCGTGAACCATAGGCGGATGAACCGGATGTCTCGCTCCCGCACGAGGGCGAGCACATCCTGCGCGGTCAGGGGCGGCTCAGGCATCGCGCGCGAACGTTACTTGTGGCGGCGGCGGGGCGCCGGCGCGGCGGGCCCGCTCTCAGCCCTACGAGCACTCGTCGGCCGAGGACTGGTCGCCCAGCCAGCGCCGCGCCCAGCTCTGCAGCTCGCTCAGCGCCGGCTCGAGCTCGCGACCCATCCGGGAGAGCTCGTACTGGACACGGAGCGGCGGTCCGGGGATGACCGTCCGCTGCACGATGCCGCGCGCCTCGAGTTCCTTCATCCGCTCCGAGAGGAGCCGGTCCGACAGCTCCGGAATCGCCTGCGCGATCTCGGAGAAACGGAGCGACCCGTCCATCAGCACCCGTAGGATGGCGCCGGTCCAGCGCCGGCCGACCAGCTCGACCGCCTCGTGATACAGGGGGCAGCAATTCCCTCGAACCTGACCCTCGGGGGGGGCCTGTTGTTGGGCCGGCATGGGATAAGGAGCTTACGCTTATGCGGCCTCGAGCGCCCGCGACGCTTCGGTCGAGCCGTCGACGGGGATGTCCCCGGCGACGTTGACCATTGCCGTGAAATGCTCAAGCGTGACGGCGGCGATCGCCTCGAGGATCTGCCCGTCGTCCCATCCGGCTTCGCGCGCCTCCTCATGAAGATGCATCGCCGGCCGCCCCTCCTCGAGCAGCGCCTGCAGGTAACGGAGCAGAGCCGCCTCGCGCTCGTCCTTTGAGGTGAACTGGCGGGCCAGGGCCACTTCGTCGAGTGCCAGACCGGCCCCGCGCGCCGCTCGGGAATGCATGGCGATCCCGGGCTCCGAGTGGTAATGCTCGGCCACCGCGAGCGCGATCCGCTCCAGCGTCGGCAGCGTCAGCTTGCCGTGTCGCAGCTCCGACCGAAAGCGCGCGTACGCGCGCAGCGCCGCCGGCGACCCGGCCAGCACACCGAGGAAGTTCGGCAGCTGCCCGCCGGAGGACAGGGCCCCGCGTAGGACGGCGACGGAACCTTCCGGCGCCGTCAGGTCGTCGTGAATCTGGAATCTGCTCATTGTCGTCTTCATCGCATGACCACCGGAGGTCTAAAGAGGCCACAAGGTCTGGGTGAAAAATTCCCCTTCACTTCTAACATCTGCTTACAGAACATAAGTCTACCGGCGCGGTTCTCGCCACACAAGAGCATTGACCACGCCTTTCTCCTTTTACGCACAGCGATAAACCGGGGATCATCGCCGGGGTAATGGTTCCGTAAGCGGGCCCTTCGGCCGCCTGTCCGGCGGTCCCGTCCGGGTGCGCTCCAAAGCCCGGAGAGGCGCCTCTGCTCAGACCATCGCACCGGATTTCAGCGTGCAGATCGTGCCAAATCACGCACCCTCTCGACGATTTGGCACCAGGTGCACGCATGGCCCTCAATCTGCGCCAAATCGGCCGGCGCGAACCTGATTTGGCGCGTTGTGCAGGTCCCTCACCGCGAGTCGCCGGCCGGCATCGCCTGCCGGGGCCGCCCTCAGCACGGAGACGCCCGTGCGGGGGCGCGTTGGGCGTTGGGCGCGGTGGGGCGCGCGGGGCGCGGTGGGCACGGGCGGCCTCCGGCGTCGTGCCAGGGGCCGCCCGCGCCCGGTGGGGGGGCTAGCGAAGGTGGGTGAGCACGTGCAGCGTCGCTGCGTGGGCGCTCGCCGCGGCCGCGAGAATCAGCATCAGCCCCAGGAGCACCGCCCACATCGCGGTCCGGTCAGGCCGGAACCCGGACCGCTCGTAGCGCCGCTCCGGGCGCCGGCGCGAGGCGGACCGGCTCGGCGAGACGTACCGCTCGGATCCGCGGCCGCGGATCGTGACCGTGCGGCGCTCGGCCGGTGCCTCCCAGCGCATGCGGCGTTCCGGCGTTTCATCCAGACGGGTTGCCGCGCTCTCAGCCGACCGTTCACCGGCGCGCGCCGACCGGGACGGTGTTCGGTCGTTTGCGCGCACCGGGCGGGTGGTCGTCCGCGGCGCAGGCCGATCGCCCCCGGCAGCGGGAGCGGCCGTACCGGTTGCGGCTGTACCGGTTGCAACCGAACGTCTGGTGTGCCGGCTACGGTCTTCCCCGGGCACGGCTGTGCCTGATTGCGGCATCTCGTCGTCCTCTTTCTCGTGCTTGCGGGGTTAGCTGACGGGCTCGCGCCGAAAGAGCGGCGCTACGCAGAGGCGATTCGCCCCAACAACTTGGGTCCCCCGCTTCCATCGCTACGGCGGCTGGAGCGGATTGGAATTCAGCGGTACGGGTCGGCAGCCTACCAGCACGTCCGGCGGATAGGAACAGCGCGGTCCTCGCAAACTCCGGGGTCTTCGCGAGGGCATCGCACTCATCGTCTGCTGCGGCCCGCGCCGGGCCGAAAGGACACCCGTCGTGCAGACGACCCAACCGCGGTCATGGGGGGGGCGGCGAGGCGCCGGCCCCCGCGGCTATTCGTTCCCCGCGACCTTGGCGACGAACGCGGCGACCTGCTGTGCCTGCCGGCCCTGAACGACGTTGCTCGGCATCACGCCCTGGCCGAGACAGGCCTCCCCGGAGCTCGTGGAGGCGTTTGGCAGGCAGCCGTTGGCGATGGTGTGCAGGATGATCGACTGGCTGGGCTTGAGCAGGTCGAGATTCGGCCCCACCTTCCCGGCGGTGTTGGCCGCGGCCAGCGTATGACACACGCCGCAGTGCTCACCGAAGAGCTCGCGTCCGGCCTTCTCGCCTGGGGTCAGCTTGATTCCGCCCACCTGGGAGTTGGCGTTGGCGTGATTGCCGGTGAGCATCAGGATCGGCAGCGCGACGCCGAACACCGCGGCGGTCACGGTGAACAGCGCAAGCGCCGAGCGGCTGGCCGCCCGCGTCGTCCCCCGGCCGGGGCGGCTGCGGCCGGCACGGCCGGCGAGCATCACCAGGGCCAGGGCAACGATCACCCAGAAGGCAACGAATGCAGCGACGGCGAGCATGCGGGCGAGACCTTATCGCGCCCGGCACCGAGATGATCCGAGACCGAGCCGGTCGTATCCGGTCACCGCCGGCGGCCTGACGCGAAGCTCATCACAGGTGGTGCGACCGCCCGGAAGTCCTCGGCCTCCCCGCCGATCGCCGCGACCTGCCCAGCGGTCTCGCCGTCCGCCTGCGCCTTCTGCTCGGCCAGTCCTCGCCGGACCTGCTCGTCGAGCATCGAAAAGTCCTTGATCTCGGCCAGCACCGTATCCGGAGCATCGATCTGGCCCACGCGATCGACGAGCACGTTGATCGCCCCACCGGCTGCCGCGAACCGCTCCAGCTTGCCCTCCACCAGCATCAGCGGCTCGGTCCTGACGATCAGCCGGTAGCGCTCGTAGACGGGAGGAGGCACGATCAGGTTGATCGTGCCGAACTCATCCTCGAGCAGGATGAAGACCACGCCACTGGCGGTGCCGGGACGCTGACGCGCGACCACCAGGCCGCCGATCCGGACGCGCTGGCCGTGCTCGAGGCGCTCGAGGTCCCGGCTGGTCACGGTGTTCGGCGCTATCCGCTCCCGGAGCAGGGCGAGCGGATGGGCGCGCGTCGTCAGTCCGAACGTGCTGTAGTCGGCGAGCATCCCCTCCCATTCGGAGAGCGCACGCAGCGTCGGCGGGGCCGGCAGATCGAGCGGCAGCGCCAGCTGAGTCCCCCCGGGGACGCTCCGGCCGGGAGTCATCACGCCCAGCTGCCAGAGAGCCACACGACGCGCGGCCCCGGGGCGCAGACCCGCCTCCGGTGAGGCCGCCAGCGAGTCGCACGCTCCTGACCAGGCCAGCAGCTCCAGCGCGGCGGCACCGCACCCGGCGCGGGAGGCGAGATCGGAGAGGCTCCGGAAGCGGCCGCCGGCTTCCCGTGCGGCGACGAGCGCCGCCACATCCTGTGCGCGGACACCGCGGATGTAGGCGAGGCCGATCCGCACGCGGCGATTAGCCGGGTGGGTGGACTCCGGATCCAGATCCGAATCCGGCTCAAGCTCGCACTCAACGCCGCTCTCGTTCACGTCCGGCGGCTCGACCTCGATTCCCCGGCGCTGGGCCTCGTGCACGAGCGCGTCCGGCGGATAGAAGCCCATCGGCTGCTCGTTGAGCAGCGCGCAGAGAAATTCCGGGGCGTAATGCACACGCAGCCATGTCGACTGGTAGGCGAGCAGGCCGAACGCCGCCCCGTGAGCCTTGGGGAAGCCGAAGCCGGAGAAGCCCTTGACCATCGCGAACACGCGCTCGGCGGTCTCGGCGTCGATGCCGTGCTTCCGCTGCGCCCCCTCGACGAAGCGCCCGTGATAGGCCTGGATGGCCGCCTCCGAGCGCTTGCGGCTCATTGCCCGGCGCAGTCCCTCGGCCTCTCCGACCCCGAACCCGGCGAAGGCGATCGCCACCTCCAGAACCTGGTCCTGGAAGATGATCGTGCCCAGGGTCTCCTCGAGCACCGGCTTCAGGGACGGATGGTCGTAGGGCACCTCGTACGTGGGGTCCACGCGCATCAGCTGGCGACGGGCGATGTACGGGTTGACCGCGCCACCCTGGATCGGCCCCGGGCGCACGATCGCGACCTGGATCGTGATATCGCGCAGGTTCTCCGGCCGCGTCCGGCGCAGCGATGCCATCTGCGCGCGGCTCTCGATCTGGAACACCCCGGTCGTCTCGGCGTTCTGGATGCAGTCGTAGGTGGCGGCGTCGTCGTAGGGGATCCGGGAGAGGTCGATGCGCACTCCCCGGTTCCGGGCGATCTGATCGACCGCGCGCTCCACCGCCGACAGCATCCCCAGCCCCAGCAGATCGATCTTCAGAAACCCGGCATCCGCGCAGGAATCCTTGTCCCACATGGCGATCTGACGCCCCTCCATGGCCGCGGGCACGATCGGGCAGCAGTCGATGAGGGGCTGGGTGGCGATGATCATCCCCCCGGAGTGCTGGGAGAGATGGCGGGGCAGGCCGTGGGCCTCGGCGGCGAGGCGGGCCAGCCACGCCCACCGGCCGGTCAGTCCCTGACGACCGGTGCTCTCGATGTCCCGGCCCACCTCCCGCGCATCCCAGCCCTCGCTGCCGCGGGCCACCCGCTCGATCTCGCCCGGCGGCAGCCCCAGCGCCTTGCCGAGCTCACGAATCGCGCCGCGGGAGCGGTAGGTGGGGAAGGCGGCGACCAGCGCCGAGCGCTCATGCCCGTAGCGCTCGTGGATGCGCGGGATGAGCTTCTCCCTGATGTCCCGCGGAAAGTCCAGGTCGATGTCCGGCAGCGAGGTCAGCTCGTCGTTGAGAAAGCGGCCGATCAGCAGCTCGTTGGCGATCGGATCGACGTGCGAGAGCCCGGTCAGGAAGCAGACGATCGAGGAGACACTCGAACCGCGGCCCCGCCCCGGGGGCAGCAGCGACCGGGCGGTGTCCGGTCCACGCACCTCGACGGCCACCTCGCGCGCCAGCTCGAGCAGATCGTGGTGGAGCAGGAAGAATCCCGGCAGGCCGAGGGAGTCGATGATCCGCATCTCCTCCTGAAGGCGCGCGGCCGCTCGCTCGCGAACCGCGGCGGATTCCTTTGCATAGCGCTTGCGCAGGCGGTCGTCGCACAGCTCCACCAGCGTGCGCATCGCACCGTCATCCTCGGCTCCCGGATAGCGGTAGCCGAGATCGCTGCCCAGGTTGAACCTGAGCTCATCGGCCAGCCTCGCGGTCTCCTCCACCGCCTCCGGGTACTCGGTAAAGCGGGCGGCCATCGCCTCCGGCGTGGCGAGCACGTGGCTGAAGTTCCCGCGCCGTTGGGGCTCGGAGGCGTCGAGCGTCGTGTGCAACCGGATGGCGACGAATGCGTCCTGCAGCGGCGCTCGCGTGCGGGCATGGGCATGCACGTTGCCGGTGGCGACGCACCGGAGTTCCAGCCGCCGGGCCAGCTCCTCCAGGCGGCGGTTGCGGGCCCGGTCGTCCTGCAGGAACGGGCGCTGCAGCTCGACCCGGAGGCGCTCTGACCCAAACGCCTCCTTCAGCCGGGCCAGCGTCGGCTCGTCATGGATGCCGCGCAGCGCGCATCCGCTCAGGCAGACGAGCCCCTCCGCATGCTCGAGCACCGTCTCCAGCGGCGTCGATGGTTCGGTTGGCGGCGCTCCCGGCCGTCCCTCCCGCGTATGCGCGTGCGCGCGGGTGAGGATGCGGCAGAGGTTCGACCACCCACGGGAGTCCTGGACCAGAAGCGTCAGGTGACGGCCGTCGTCGAGGTCGATCTCGGCGCCATGGATGGGGCGGAGCCCCAGGGCGCGCGCCGACACGGCGAACTCCATCGAGCCGGAGACCGAGTTGTGGTCGGTCAGGGCCAGCGCCCCATACCCCAGCTCCACCGCCGTCGGCGCGAGCTCGTCCGGCAGCGAGGCGCCATCGAGAAAGGAGAACGCCGAATGGCAGTGCAACTCCACGTACATCGAACACATGTTCGCACGATTGCCCGACGACACCCCCCGGGCGCTGTGGTGAGCGTCGCCGACGGGCGGGACGGACGGCGACGGACGGCGACGGATCGCAGCACCCCCCTTGACAGATTATTAGCGGCTGCTAATCTCCTGGACGCGTAGTTAGTAGTCACTAATCATCAACCGGGAGGTCGGCATGACAGTCGCTCGCCGCCGGGGGTGGACCCTGGCGATCGTCTCCGTCGGACTGTTCATGGTGGTGCTCGACAACCTCGTCGTCAGCGTCGCCCTCCCCAGCATCCACCGGGATCTGGGGGCATCGATCCAGTCGCTGGAATGGACCGTCAACGCGTACACCCTGTCGTACGCCGTGCTGCTGCTCACCGGGGCGTCGCTCGGTGACCGACTCGGCCGCAAGCGCATGTTCATGACCGGAATCGGGCTGTTCACCGTCTCCTCGGCCGCCGCCGCGCTGGCGCCGTCCATCGGCCTGCTGATCCTCGCCCGGGCGACCCAGGGCGCGGGCGCGGCGATCGCAACGCCGCTGACGCTCACGCTGCTGGCCGACGCATTCCCGCCGGCCCGTCGCGGCGTCGCCATCGGCGTCTGGTCCGGCGTCAGCGGGATCGCCGTGGCGCTCGGCCCCCTCGTCGGCGGCGCCATGGTCCAGGCCGCGTCGTGGCACTGGATCTTCTGGATCAACGTCCCCATCGGTCTGGCGCTGGTTCCGCTCGCAGGCCTGCGCCTCGTCGAGAGCCATGGTCCGGCCAAGACGCTCGATCTCCCGGGATTGGCGCTCGGCTCGGCCGGGCTGTTCGGAATCGTCTTCGGCCTGATCCGCAGCCAGTCGCTGGGATGGGGCGCGACGCAGGTCCTCGTTTCGCTCGCCGCCGGGGTGGCCCTGCTCGTGGGCTTCGTCGTCCAGGAGCGGCGCGCCCGGACGCCGATGCTCCCGCTCGAGTTCTTCGCCCGGCGCGGGTTTGCCGTGACGAACGTCGTCTCGCTGGCGATGTACTTCGGGATGTTCGGCTCCGTGTTCTTCCTCAGTCAGTTCCTGCAGAACGTCCTGGGGAACTCGCCGTTGCAGGCGGGGGTCAAGCTGCTGGTCTGGACGGGTGCGACGATGCTCGTCGCGCCGCTGGCGGGCTACTTCTCCGAGCGGTACGGCAGCCGTCTGTTCATGGCGGCCGGACTGGGGCTGCAGGCGATCGCCCTCGGCTGGCTGGCCGCTGTGACCGGCGTCCACGAGAGCTACGTGAGCCTGATCGGCCCGTTTGTCCTCGGCGGATCCGGGATGGCGCTCGTGTTTGCGCCGTCGGCGAACGCCGTACTCGCATCGGTGCGGACCGACCAGGCCGGCCAGGCATCCGGCGCCACCAACGCCATCCGCGAACTCGGTGGGGTCCTCGGCGTGTCGGTCCTGGCGACGGTGTTCACGAGCCACGGTGGGTACGCCTCGCCCCAAGCGTTCGTCAACGGTGTGGTGCCGGCGCTGTGGGTCGGGACGGCGATCCTGGCGGTGGGTGCGGTCATCCCGCTGCTGCTGCCGTTCAGCACCCGGGCCTCGGCGGAGGCCCAGGCCGCAGCGCAGGCGGCGGAGCGCGAGGGGTCGACCCCGGCGGGACTGTCGCCGGTGACGGCCTGAGGGTCGCGTAGGATCGGCTTCCTCGGAAATCAGCAATGGCCACCTCGTCGACACCAGCCCATCCGTCACGTCAGCGCGTCCCGGCGGCAGAACGCCGGGACGCGCTGATCGACGCGGCCGTCCACGAGTTCGCTCATGGCGGTCTGCACGGGACGCCGGTCGACCGGATCGCGCGGCGCGTCGGGGTCGCGCAGCCGTACGTGTTCAGCCTGTTCGGCTCAAAGCGCGACCTGTTCCTGGCGGCGGTGGAGCGTGACTTCGAGCATGTCAGCGAGCTGTTCACGCGAGGCGCGGCCGAATTCGACCCGGCGGTCGCGCTCCCTGACGCCGATGTCCTCACCGCAATGGGCAACGCGTACGTCGCGATGCTCACCACCGACCGCGACTACCTGATGCTCCAGCACCAGGCATACGCGGCCTGTGACGACGAGGTCATCCGTGACCGTGTCCGGGCCGCCTACGCACGCCTGGTGGCACACGTGGAACGCCTGTCCGGGGCTTCGCAGGAGCGCATCGACGAGTTCTTCCGGTACGGCATGTGGCTGAATGTCGCCGCGGCGATGGGGGTGGAGGACCTGTCGGCCGGATGCGAGTGGATGCAGGCCGAGGCGGACGGGGCGGGACCGAGTCCCGCACCGTGAACCGAGTGATTCAGCGGGGCATCTGCTCCGGGTAGCGCGGGAGCCCGTCGTCCGGGATCTGCTCCCAGGGCGCGGCGTAGGCCACGAACTGATGAACACTGGGGCGAATCCCGGGGTCGCCGTCGATCACCCCCAGACGGACGCCGATGCCCGGGGGGTCGCCGGCGGTCTTGCTGAACAGGGCCGAGCCACAGTCGCCGCAGAAGAACTTCGCGGCTCCCGTCTCCGGCTTCCAGGACCGGACCCGGTCCTCGCCGCTCACGATCCGGAACGAACCCGGCGCGGTCCTCCCGTTCGCGGACGCTCCGGCGCCCGTGCGCCGCTGGCAGCGGATGCAGTGGCAGTAGGTCGCCCCCACGAACGGCTCGCTGACCTCGAAGCGGACCGCGCCGCAGTTGCACCCGCCGGTCAGCGGGAGGCCGCCGGCGGCTCCGGCGGACGCGGTCATGCCGCCACCCGCTGCGCGAGATCGCGCTGCGGGTCGATACGCCAGCGGTCGGCGACATCCCGCAGCCGGACATCCAGCGTCCAGCGATCAGGTAGCTCTTCTCCCGAGTGCTGGGGCGACGCGCCCTTCAGCGACATGGACCCGGTGTTGTCCCCCAGGCGCCGGATCTCCTGAACCTCCTCGTCGATGAGGCGCAGATCGACAGGCAGCGCGGCCAGTTCGGCACGCTTGTCCTCGATGCGGCGCGCCGCCGGCCCCACCTCCTGGATGAGCGTCGGCGCGACGCAGGCGACCGGGTCGTGGGCGAGGTTCCATTGCGAGGCGAGCTGGATCATCGTCAGCCCGGCGCGCTCGGCGATCGGCCGCATCCCGTCCAGACGCTCGCGGCCTGCCTCGATCCAGCCGGCGGGCCGGAAGCCGCGGTGGTCGCCACGGGCGAGCTCCTGCCCGGGACGCAGGTCGTCGAAGAACAGCCCGCCGTAGTCGACGACGCGGGTGATCACCTTGACGTCGGCGGCGGCAGCAGCGCCCAGGCACAGCTCACCGGGCCACGGCTCGAGCGGGTTGAGGATGATCATCGCCCAGTCGATCATCGCGCCGAAGCGCTCGAGGCAGTCGATCAGGTCCAGCGTGAAGCCGTTGGCGGGTCCGGGGGCGACGCCGATCATGCGTGTCAGCCCCGCGTCGCGCAGCGCGGCCATCCCCCGCCACACGGCCTCGCTCGTGTAGCCGGTGCGATCCGGGTTGTGGAGCAGCAGCAGGTCGAAGCTGTCGATCCCACAGCGCTCCAGGCTCCGCTCGGTCGCCATCCGCAGGTAGTCGCCGTAGCCCTCGGGACGGCGGAGCGCGAGGTCGGTGAAGCGGGGAAATCCCTTGGCGCCGTTGCGCTCACCCTCGTAGAAGTCATGACCGACGGCCCCGACGACGCACATCTGATCACGCGGGCGGCCGGCGATCGCCCGGCCCAGCATTCGGTCGGCGTCTCCGGTCCCGTAGACGTCGGCCGTGAGCACGGTGTCGATCTGCTCGTCCGGGCTGATCAGCGCCAGGAACCGGTCGTCGTCAAGCGCCTCGCCGAAGTGCATAAAGCGCCCTCCGCTCCAGGTCCCGATCGCGACGCGGCCGGGATCACGGTGAGATGACGCCTGCGACATGACTGGCATGAGTCTAGGGACCCGGTGGCGGGCATCAGCGCTGGCGCCACCACCTCCCGCTGAACAGATCACAGAACACGACCTCGTCCCGTCCACAGGTCGTGACCACCTCCCAATAGTGCCGCCGTAGGGGTCGCTCAGTCCACCAGCGGTCCTCTATCAACCAAGACTCCCGGACCGCGTCGACCTCCCGCCGATCGACCACGAGCGGCCGCCCGTCATGAGCCGCATCCACCGCGACCCGCCGCGGCACCGAGAGTCTCCGGGGGCCGGCCATCAGCTCTCGAACGGCGCGAGCACGGCCCGGCGTTCCGGGAAGCGGGAATCAGGATCGACCTCGAGCACCCGCAGCGCGGCCTCCGGCCCGGCCGCCACCCGCGCCTGGCGAATCGCCTCGCGCAAGCGGGCCGCACGAGCGGCGGCGGGATCCTCCAGCAGCGCTCGCTGATCGGAGGCCAGCGGGCCGAAGCGCTCCACCGACAGCCTCAGCAGCTCCGCGGGCGCCGGCATCAGCGCCAGCCTCGGCGCGAGCGCCAGCCGCATCCGGACCGCATCGGCCAGCGCCTCACGGAACACGACCTGCTGGCGCCAAGTCCCGCCCTGCTCGACGAGCACCGCGGAGATGACCACCGCCCGCAGCGTCCGGCCGCGCCGCTCGCGGCGGGCCAGCAGGCGATCGATCAGCAGGCCGAGCCCCCGCTCGAGCTGGATGCCCGATGCCGCCTCCGGCAGCTCCAGCGCCTCGCGCAGGAACTCCCCAGCCGGTCGCGGGCTGAGCTCACTGTCGCCACCGCAGGCGAGCTCGTGAGCGAGCAGCCCCTCTCGTCCAAAGCGATCGGCCAGCGCGGCGACAGGCAGAGCCGCGAGCTCCCCAAGCGTCTTGACGCCCAACCGCTCGAGCGCCTCAGGCAGATGGGCGAGCGCCGGACGCGCCCGCAGGAGGGCCACCGGCAGCGAAGCCAGATAGGCCCGCGCCAGCTCACGGCCGCTGTCGGTGGTCCGACCCCCTCCACCAACGATCTCCGGTCGCCGCGACCGAGCCCGGGTGGCCGCTGCCACGGCGGCGAATCGCGATGGCGCCACGCCATACCGCGCCGGGATCCTCAGCGCTTCCCGCGCCGCCCGCAGCACCCCATCGAGCCCGCCGTGCAGCGCCAGCAATCCTCGTGCGTCGAAGCACACCAGCCCCGGACGCTCCGGCTCGACAGCGGCCCCCACCGACTCCAGGCGCACGAGCAGTCGTTCCCACAGATCGGCGACCCCGGCCGGGTCAGGCGGGATGAGGGTCAGGCGCGGACACCGCGCCAGCGCCTCGCCCAGACGCATCCCGGGATGGATGCCGAACGCCTCAGCCGAGAGCGACACCTCGCCGATCTGCTGCGCTCCACCGGGTTCCGGCGCCAACGCCACCGGACTGTGCAAGAGCTCTCCTCGATCCCTCAGGGCGGTCGTGAGAGCGAAGCGCGGGATCAGCACACAGACGATCATCCGAACGTATGTTCGCAGAGTTCGCGGACGTCTTCCACCGCCGGAGCGACGGGTCAGCCTTCCAGGTCTGGGAGCTGACACCCGCATCGGCCACCACGAACTCCACCGCTTTTTCGTCCGGCGCGTCGTTCACGATGGCCGACCCGTGAGCTCACTCCGCTCCCCCGCCTCCCCCACCGACCCCACCAACCGCACCCTGCGCCCCCCCACCAACCGCTCCGTGCTCCGCGCCTGGCAGACACGCGCGCTCGCGGCGATGGCCACCTGGGAGAGCGGGCCGTTCCTGATCTCGGCCGCTCCGGGCGCGGGCAAGACGCGGCCCGCGCTCGAGTTCGCGCGCACGCAGCTGGAGGCGGGGGCGGCCGGTGCCGTCGTCGTCGCCTGCCCCACGGCGCCGCTGACCCGCCAGTGGGCGAGGGCGGCGCATGACCTGGGGCTTGACCTCGCTCCGGACGCCGACTCGCCCCGGCCGCCGAGCGGCTTCCATGGTGTCTCGGTCACGTACGCCAGGATCGCGAAGGCGCCCCGCCGCTGGGCGTCGGCGCTCCCGCGCCGGACGCTGGTGATCGCCGACGAGGCCCACCACCTCGGCGAGGAGCTGAGCTGGGGCGTCGGCTTCTCCCGCGCGTTCGAGACCAGCGACCGCTGGCTGCTGCTCTCCGGCACCCCCTTTCGCTCCGACGCCACGCCGATCCCCGGCGTCAGCTACGACGCCGACGGGCTGGCCGAACCTGATGTCTCCTACAGCTATGCCGAGGCCGTCGCCGACGCCGTCTGCCGCCCGGTGTGCTTCGTCGCCTATGACGGCGCGCTGTCGTGGCGCAGCGGCGACGACGTGATCGAGACGAGCTTCGAGACCGTGCTCTCCACTCGGGAGGCGAGTCGCCGCTACCGGACGGCGATCTCGACCGAGCTCCCTGACGGCCTGCCCCGCATCCTGCGCGAGGCCGACGTCAAGCTGCGGGCGCTGCGCCAGGAGGGCCACCGAGATGCGGGCGGCCTCGTCGTCGCCGCCGACTCCGAGCACGCCCGGCGCATCGCCAAGCTGCTGCGCGAGGCGACCGGCCGGGTCCCGCTCGTCGTGCTCCACGCCGAGCCGCGGGCGGCGGCAAAGCTCGCCGCCTTCACGAGCTCCACCGACCCGTGGATCGTCGCGGTCAACATGGTCTCCGAGGGCGTCGACATCCCGCGGCTGCGGGTCGGCGTGTACGCGACCGCCGCCAAGACACCGCTGATCTTCCGGCAGATCGTCGGCCGGTTCGTCCGCACGATGCCGACCCACCCACCCCGCCCGGTGACGCCCAGCTGGCTCTACGTGCCGGCCGATCCCGTTCTGCGCGACCATGCGGCCACCATCGAGCAGGAGCTGCGCGGTTCGCTGCGCCGCCGCGCCGAGGCCGACGAGTTCGCGCTGGACGAGCGCGAGGAGCGCCGGCAGACCGAGCGCACCGGACCCCCGGAGTTCGAACCCCTGAGCGCCGACGTGACGCCGCAGATGAGCCTGTTCGGCTCCCCGGAGCCCGCCAAGTCCTCCATCGCGCCGAGTCCGGCAGCCGCCCGGTGGACAACCGCGATCGCCGCCCCCACGACCCCTGCCTCCGCGAGCGGCGCCGCAGGCGACGGCGTGCCTGCCACCAACGCACCGACCGAGGTCCCCGCGTTCGAACGCCGGGCGCGGCTGCGCGACGAGCGCCACCGCCTCGTCTCGGAGGTCCGGCGCCGTGACGGGACCAGCCACCGTGAGATCAACGCCTGGCTGAACCGCAAGCTCGGCATCTCCAGCGTGGAGGAGGCGACACTGGCCGACCTCGAGCGTTCGGTCGAGCTGCTCGTCGGCAAGCTGAGCCGCCGCCGCTGAGCCGCCGCCCCCGCTGAGCCGGACCCCCGTTCCGCCGGCTCCACGCCGGACCTGGTACGTCGGTTGCCGGTGGACGGCTTCCGGCAGGGGCCTATATGCTCGCCCGGCCCGACGAGAGGAGACACTGACGTGCCGGATCTGACTGACATGGCGGTTGGCGGCATCCGCACGCTGCGGGCCTTCGGACAGCGCATCCCGGTCGCCGGCGGCATCCTCGCCCAGTCTCTCCATGACGCCGTCAAGGGGCATCCGGTGCTCATCACCGGCGCCTCCTCCGGCATCGGGGAGGTGACCGCGCTGGAGATCGGCAAGGCGGGAGGAACCGTCCTGCTGGTGGCACGCACCCGGGAGAAGCTGGAGAAGGTGGCCGAGGAGGTGCGGGAGCTCGGCGGCACCGCTCACGTCCATCCATGCGACCTGAGCGACACCGACGACATCGATCGGATGGCCGAGGAGGTGCTGGCCGCACACGGGCACGTCGACATCCTGATCAACAACGCGGGGAAGTCGATCCGGCGCTCGGTCGACCGCTCCTACGACCGCTTCCACGATTACCAGCGCACGATGGCGCTCAACTACTTCGCTCCGGTCAAGCTGATCCTGAACCTGCTGCCGGTGATGCGCGAGCAGGGGTCCGGCCACATCATCAACATCTCGACGATTGGGCTGCAGGTCAACACGCCACGGTTCGCCGCGTACCTGGCCTCGAAGGCGGCCCTGGACGCCTTCTCTCGGTCGATCGGGCCGGAGATCGTCGGCGACGGGGTCCACATCACGACCGTCTACATGCCGCTCGTGCGTACGCCGATGATCGCGCCCACAAAGGCGTACGATCGCCTCCCGGTGGCCAGCCCGGAGGATGCGGCCGCCATGGTTGGCGAGGCGATCCGCAAGCGCCCAAAGCGCATCGGCACAACCCTGGGCAACCTCGGACAGCTGACCTACGCGATCGCCCCTGGAGCCCAGGATCTCGTGGTCAATCGCGCCTACCAGCTGTTTCCAGAGAGCGGCGAGCCGGTGGATCACCGCCGCGAGGCCGAGCAGCGCGCCTTCGCCCAGGCCACCCGCGGCGTGCACTGGTAGCTCGGCAACGATGCGGTCACAGCTCGCTGGTCGTGATCAACCCCTCCAGCAACACGGTGATCAAGTCGATCGACCTCGGCCTCGGCGACGAGCCGACCGGGATCGCCTTCGCGTAGAGCGCCGTCCGCGACCGCCCGCCGGGCGCCGCTAGCCGGGCGCCGGGGCCTTCAGCCGTGCATCAGCGCGGCGAACGCCTCGGTGCCCACGTTTCCCCCTGACAGCACCACGCCCACCCGGAGCCCTGCCACCGGAACCGCGCCCGCGAGCACGGCGGCAAAGGCGCACGCGCCGCTCGGCTCCACCACCAGCTTCATCCGCTCGAACAGCAACCGCATCGCAACGACGATGTCCTCGTCCGCGACGGTCACCACCTGATCAACGCGCTCACGGATGACCGGCCAGGTCAGCTCGCCCGGCTCCGTCGTCTGCTGGCCGTCGGCGATCGTCCGCCCCACCGTAACCCGCTCCCGGCGTCCGCTCGCCAGCGACCGCGCCACGTCGTCGGACGCCGCCGGCTCCACGCCGATCACCCGTGCCGCGGGCGCGAGCGCCTTGACGACCGTGGCACAGCCGGAGATCAGCCCGCCGCCTCCCACCGGAACGACCAGCACATCGAGCGGCTCCTCAACCTGCGCCAGCAACTCGAGCGCCACCGTGCCCTGCCCGGCCATGACCGCCGGGTCGTCGTAGGGGTGCACGAGCGCCAGACCGCGCTCGGCCGCGAGCGAGCGCATCAGCGCCTCGCGGTCATCGCGGTAGCGGTCGAATTCCACCACCTCGGCCCCGTACTCCTCCGTCGCCGCTCGCTTCAGGGCGGGGGCGTCCGCCGGCATCAGGATCACCGCCGGCACCCCGCACAACCCGGCCGCCAGCGTCAGCGCCTGCGCGTGGTTGCCCGACGACGCGGTGCAGACGCCGCGCGCCCGCGCGTCCGGTTCCAGCGAGGCAACCGCGTTGTAGGCGCCGCGGAACTTGAACGCGCCGACGCGCTGGAAGGTCTCGCATTTGAACGCCAGCTCCGCCCCGACCAGGGAGTTGATGGCGCGCGACGTCTGCACCGGGGTCCGGTGCGCCACCCCGTCGAGCCGCGCCGCGGCCCGGCGGACGTCCTCGAGCCCCAGGACAGCGTCCGCCGCGGTCACGAGGTTAGGCGGCGGTCGTGCGCTCGGCGTCGTGCATCAGCCGGCCGACCGACACGGCGGCGAGATGCTCGTGGCGCAAGCTGCTCAGGAGCTTGTCGACGAGCGGCTGGATGCCATCGGCGTTGGCGACCGTGACCTCCACCACCTCACCGGGATGCAGGAATCCCAGCGGGTCATCGGCATCCTGCAGCCGCACGGCACCGGCGACGGGCTTGCCCCCGGCACCGTGCGCCATGATCCACTGTCCCAGGCTGGGACCGCTCGAGACGTACAGGAAATGCCGGCCGTCGCGCATCAGGACGCTGAGACGGCGAAGCTGTCCGCGCTCGCCCAGCCAGCGCCACAGGCCTCCGTTCGGCAGTCGCGGCAGCGGCTGATCGTGATAGCTGTAGACGCTCGTCACGACGGGCCCGGACGGTTGTCCCACGGCAAACGACGCGTGGATGCCGTACGCGGACAGGGTGCTCGCGAGCGTCGGCACCTGCGTCCCGGGGGCGTCGACGATCACGCCGACCTCCGGCCGGTTGGTGTCGACGGTCGTTACCGGCCGGATGTGCGCGATGTGCGCGACGAGCGAGTAGGACGCCCCGGTCGTCAGCGTCCAACCGGCGATCGCGAGCACGGCGACCAGTGAGGCGGCAGCCCGCGCCGTGCGCGCGCGCCAGGCCGGCATCGGCACCACGCGGCGCTCGTTGGAGAGGATCAGCGACGCCGTGGAGGGACGCCGCGCAAACGAGCCGTCCGGCTCCGGCCGGCTCTCCAGCGCACGCGTGATCGCCGGCACCAGGTCGGACTCGACCCGCGCCACCTGAGCAAGCTCAAAACGCTCCATCGCCTCGTCGGCGGCGCGCACGTGCCCGTAGCTGAAGCCGTAGGAGACGACGGGGCAACCCCGGATGATCGCCTCCAGGACGGTCAGCCCGGCGCTCGAGTGCACGAGCACATCGGCGGCGGCCATCACGTCGCCCATGCGGTCGGTGAAGCCCATGACCCGCAACCGCGGCTCGTCGCCGAACCGCCCCACCACCTTGGCGCGCAGCCGGTCGTTGCGCCCGCACAGGCAGAGCACGGTCGCGTCCTCGAACTGAAGCGCGGCCCCCGTCGCGCCGGCGAGGTCGCCGACGCCCCAGCCGCCTCCGGACACGGCGATGACCCTCCCGGCCGCCGGCAGCCCCAATGACCGCCGTGCATCGCCCCGCGAGCGCGCAGCGAGGAAGGCCGGCGCGGTCGGCGGCTTGGCCCAGCGGACGCTGCCGGGTCCGGCGATCCGCTCCACCTCCTCGGCGGACTCAGGATGGGTGATGAAGTGCAGGTCGATGCCGGGATGGGCCCAGAACTGCAGCCCGGCGAGGTCGGTGATCGACGAGTAGGCCGGGACCTTCAGCTTCCCGCGCCGGCGCAACTCGCCGAGCACGGCCGTCACGCCCGGGTACGTCGACACGATCACGTCCGGATCGTGCGCCCGGATCAGCCGCATCAACCCGCGGTGGCCGAACAGCATCAGCAGCTTGCGGGCCAGCCAGCGCGTCGGCGCGACGTTCATGAACAGCCGGTACTGGAAGTCGAACCACCACGGCATGAACGTGAACATGAACCACGAGTTCTCGCGCAGCAGCTTGGTCAGGAACGGGCCCATCGCGGGCAGTCCGTTGACGATCGACACCTGGGCGTCCGCGTCCTCGTCCTTGAACTCCCGCGCGACCGCGCGGGCCGGGAGATCGTGGCCCTCGCCGATGTCGGCCGAGATGATCAGCACCTGGCGCGGCTTGGCCTCGGCGTCCGGCTCGCCGGCCGGGATGATCGCGGCCTCCTCCTCGTCCTTCTCGGCCCGGCGCTGCTCCAACCGCCACTCGATGTACCGGCGCACGCCCTCGGAGAACGGGGTCGCCGCCGTCCACCCCAGTTCGTCGCGCGCACGGTCGCTCGACACGATCTTGCCGCCGAAGTCTCCAGGGCGCGCGGGGGTGTGGACGATCTCGACGTCGCCCATCTCCTGCTTGATCGTCTCGGCGATCTGCTTGATCGTCACGGTCTCGTCGGAGGCCAGGTTGTAGACGCGGTTGACGGCGACGTCGTTGAGCCCCAGCGCGACCCCGTCGGCGAGGTCCTCGACGTAGACGAACTTGCGCGACTGGGACCCGTCCCCGGCCAGCGTCAGCGGATCGCCCGCGAGCGCCTTGTTGACGAACGCCGGGATGACGGCGGCCTCGCGGGCGCGCGGGCCGTACGGGATCCCAAAGCGCAGGATCGTGTAGTCGATGCCGTACAGCTCCTGATATGCCTTGCAGTACAGCTCGCCGGCCAGCTTGGTCGACGTGTACAGGTGGCTCGGCGGGGGCAGCAGCGTCTCCTCGTCGACCTCCTCCGGCTCGCAGTCGGAGTAGACCCAGATCGTCGAGGCGTAGACGATCCGCTTGACCCCGGCGCGGCGGGCGGCCTCGAGAACGGCGACGGTGCCCCGGGCGTTGACGCGCTCGGCGTCCTCGGGTTCGGCGTGGACGTCGTTGACGTCGGCGACGGCTGCCAGATGGGCGACGGCGTCGCACGAGTGCAGCGCCCGCTCCAGCGCCTCGCGGTCGGTGATCGAGCCGAGCACGGTGTCAACGGGCGGGCGGCTGGGGGTGGGCTGGGCGGGATTCGAATGCCACGGCGAGGGGCGCAGGTCGTAGATGACCGGCTCGTGCCCGCGCTCGCGCAGCTTGTCGACGACGTGCGAGCCGATGAAGCCCGAGCCACCTGTGACGAGAACCCGCATGCTCAGTTGCCAGGTCGGTAGTAGAGGGGAACGCAGGAGTGGTTGCGTGCCACCCAGTCGGAGTTGGGCAGATCGACGTGATGCCCCATGATCCGGTGGCAGGGCTCATCGTATACGCGCCCGGTCGACCGTTCCAGCCAGTCGAACACGATGTACTTGTAGAGCCCGGAGGTCATACCCTCCGGCAGTTCGAGCCGGCCCGGGTACTGACCGTCCAGCCACGCCCGGGCCGTCTCGTTCTTCCAGGCGACGATCTCCGGCATCCGCTCGATCTGGATGAGGCCGAGCGCCGCCGTGAACTCGCTCATCCGGAAGTTGAGCCCGTGGACCTCGTGACTGGGCTTGCCGTAATTGCGGAAGTTCCGGGCGTGCTCGACGACCTCCGGGCGCCGGGAGACAAGCACGCCGCCCTCGCCGGTGGAGATCGTCTTGGTCGCATACAGCGAGTAGACGCCGGCGTCCCCCCAGGTGCCCGGCTTGCGCCCGTTCCACGAAGCGCCGTGGGCGTGGGCGCAGTCCTCGATCAGGAAGATGTCGTTCTCCCGGCAGTACTGCGCGATCCGGTCGGAGTCGAAGGCGATGTGCCCGCCGATGTGCACGAGGAACGCCGCGCGCGGCGCAAAGCGCTCGGCCGCCCGCTCGAAGTCGGCGAACGACATGCACAGGTCCTCGCGATTGCAGTCGACGAACTGCACCTCGGCCCCGGCCCGCACGGCAGCCAGCGGCGTCGCCATGAACGTGTTGGACGGGCAGAGGACGGTCTCGCCCTGGACACCGGCGAAATGCAGCGCGGCGAGCGCGCCCCCGGCCCAGCTGCCCAGCGCGACCGCCGGCGCCTCGTTCCACGCTTCCCAGGCGGACTCGAAGCGGGCGTTCATGTCGGCCTCGGCCCACCGGTTGCTGTCGAGGACCTCGTCGATCAGCGAGTGCAGACGCTCACGGTCTCGGTGATCGAAGCCGATCGCGAAGCGTGCGAAATCAGGGGCGGCCTGCTCAGAGGCAGAAGCGGAAGCTGAGGTCATTGGAAATAAGCGCCATCTGCGCCGGATTTGAGGAACCGTTCGACGCCAGGAGGCGTCCACCTCGGCGCGTGAAGACACGCGCGCCCGGGGAGGCAAGCGTGTCAGACAGGGAGGACGGTATCGAGTTTGCGCCGCTTGAGCTCCGACAGGATGCGCGCCAGCGCCGCCGCGGTCCGCCGATGCGAGCCGCGCGCGCTATAGAAATCCGCATCGTGCAGCAGGATCACGTCACCGGGGAGCAGCGACCGGGTGGCGCGGGCGGCGATCCGCTCCGGGGTGGTGAACTTGCGCCAGTCCTTCCCCCAGCGCGACCACAGCAGCGGCGTCAGCCCCTGCGCGCGCGCAGCGTCCAGGCCCGCAGGGCTGTAGATCCCGTAGGGCGGCCGGTGCCACCGCAGCCGACCCTCGCCGACGGCGTCCTCAATCACGGCCGCGCCGCGCGCCAGGTCCGCCGCCACCTGCGACGCGCTCATCCGCAGCTGGAGCCGGTGACGGTAGCCGTGCAGCCCCACCAAGTGCCCGGCGGTCACGATGCGGGCGGCGAGCTGCGGGCGGCGCTCCACCTGCTCACCGACGAGGAAGAACGTCGCCCGGGCGCCGGCCTCCTCGAGCAGTGAGAGCACGGCCGGCGTGCCCTCCGGATGAGGCCCGTCGTCGAAGGTCAGAGCCACGCCGGCGGCTCCGGGCAGAGCGCGGGGCACGGCGAGCGCCCGCGCAGCCGAGAGGTTCACGGGCGCGAGGGCATGGCGCAGCACGCGGGCGATCATGGCGCAAACAGTCGCTGCGCTAAAAACAAGGGACTCCGTGACCAGGACGCCTGACCTCGACAAGTGGCTGCCTGATCCGGCGCTGCGCGTCATCCACACGCGTGAGAGCTCGGCCTCCGCCGATGAGTTGTGGCGTGCGGCGCGCTTGGTGCAGCTCGCCGACGCAGCCCTCCTGGGGCGCCTGGTGCGCTGGCGGATCCCGGGTCTCCCACGGGAGGAGGGCTTTGACCAGCTCTTCCGCCAACCGCCGTTCATGGTCCTCGAGGAGGCAGAGCATCTACTCGTCTCCGGGTTGGTGGGGCGGATCTGGACGTTGCGCCGCGACTACCCGGAGCTCGCCTCCGCCCAGGAGTTCCGCGACTGGTCCGAGAACGGGACGGCGCGGGTGGTGATCGCCAACTGGATCATGCCCGGGCCGGACGGCCACACCACGATCGGCGCCGAGGCGCGGGTCGACGCGATCGGCGCCCGCGGACGGATCGGCCTGCGCGCCATCCGGCCGCTCGTCCTGTCGTTTCAGGGCCTGGTGGGTTCGGACGGCATCAACGCTGCGGTGCGCCGAGCTGAACGTCGAGCGGTCGATGGCAACCTTTCGCCCCCTAGCGGGGGTTGACCAAGATGTGACGATCAATCCGGCATCGGCGACCCGGCGGACCCACCGCCGCCGAGAGTTCGAGCGATTCGTGGCGGAGACGACCGACTCCCTGCTGCGCACCGCCTACCTCATCGTCTGGGATCTCGCCGAGGCCGAGGACCTCGTCCAGGAGTGCCTGCTGGCCGTGGCGCGGCGGTGGCCGCGCGTCCGCCGGATGGACCATCCGCCCGCCTACGCCCGGCGGGTTCTCGTCAACCTCGCGCTCGACGACCGCAAGCGCCACGCCCGACGGCGACAGGAGCTCGACTCCGACGTGCCCGTGATCACCGACGAGAGCTCGGCGCGCGCGCTCGACGGCGTCGCGACCCGCTCCGAGCTCATCCTGGCGCTCGGCACGCTCCCACCCCGGCAACGGACGGTGCTCGTGCTCCGCTACTTCGAGGACCTGTCCGAAGCCCAGGTCGCCGTCGCGATGGGGTGCTCGGTCGGCACCGTCAAGAGCACGACGTCGCGCGCCCTGACGCGATTGCAAACGCACATGTCGACCCCACAGGAGCAGACACGATGATGGAGCAGATCGAGAGAGACGTACGCGACGCGCTGGCCGCCCGCGCCGACGAGGTTCCCGCGCGCGCTAGTGGGCGCCTGAGCGCTCACGACTACCGGCCACGCACCCGCGCCATGGGACCGCCCGTGGCCGCCGGCGCCCTGGCCGCCGGCGTCGCGGTCGCCGCCGTGCTCGCCGTCGACCTGGGCACGGGCACGACCGAGGCGTTCGCCGGCTGGACGGCCTCGCCGACGCACGCCACCGACCAGCAGACGACCGCCGCCGAGTCCGCGTGCCGCCAGCAGCTGGCCGGCATGCCGGCGCCGCCCTCCGGAGCGCCGGCGCCACCGTCGCCGAGCACGCTCGCCCCGGTGCTCACCGACACCCGCGGGCCGTTCACGTTCGTCATCTTCGCCAGCGACCACGCCAGCGCCTCGTGCATCTCCTCGCCGGCGTTCACATCCCTGTCGGGGACCGCGTCGACCGGCTCGACGACGCCGCCGGCGGGCAAGGTGGTCCTCTCCTCAGCCGAGCACACGGCCCGGGCGGGGCAGGCGTACTCGTTCGCCGAGGGCCATACCGGCGCCGGCGTGACGGCGACGACGCTGATCCTCTCGGACGGATCGCGGATTCAGGCCTCGAGCGCGAACGGCTGGTTCGTCGCCTGGTGGCCCGGGGCTCGCCAGGTGGTCGGCGCCGACGTAACGACGGCTGAGGGGACGAGCACGCAGCACTTCGACACCGCGCCGGCGATGCCGTGCCCGCAGGGTGCCAACGTGGTCTGCACCGGCGCCTCGGCGAGCGGCGGCCGCCAGTCCGGCAGCATCACGATGATGGGGAGCGGTGGCCGCCAGTCCAGCGGCACCACGATGATGGGGAGCGGCGGCTGATCTGAGTTGGGTGGGCCGGCTGGCGCCGGCCCTTGTTTGCGCACCGTTGCCGGCAACGCCGGCGCTCGCGACGGAGGCCGCCTCGGCGGCCTCCGCCACGCGTGTGTGACAACTCGGCATCAAGTGCTGGCGCGCGCCCGCGGGCCGGTCTAACGTCACCGGCGTGACGTTCGACGACGAGGTGACGGTCCGGCACGTGCGCTACGCCAGCCAGGACAGCGGCTGGGCCGTCATCGACGCCGCCCGCGCCGACGGAACGCCGGTTGCACTCGTGGGGCCGCTCGTGCATCTGGAGGAGGGGGAGCGGGCGCACGTCGTCGGCGCGTGGGTCAACGACAGCCGGTACGGGCCACAGGTCAAGGTGTCCGAGGCGCGTCCGCTCCCCCCGGACGACGCCGACGCGCTCGTCGCGTATCTGCAGCGGGTCAAGCACATCGGCGCCAAGCGCGCTGCCGACCTGGTGGCGCGGTTCGGCGCGGCGAGCGTGCTCGATGTCATCGATCGTGATCCCGCCGCCGCGTTTGCCGCAGTGGGGTTGACCTCCCGCCGGGCCCAGCAGGCGGCGGAGTCCTGGCAGGGGCTCCGGGTCACCCGCCGGCTGCACCTGCTCCTCGCCCCACATGGCCTCGCCTACCTCGCGAGCCGGCTGCACGAGCAGTACGGCGCGCGCGCCCACGAGGTCATCGCCGCGGACCCGTACCAGCTCACGAGCGTGTTCGGGGTCGGCTTTGCCATGGCCGACCGGATCGCCCTCGGCTTCGAAGCTCCGCCTGACCCGGAGCAGCGCCGGCGCGCGGCGGTCATGCACGCGCTGGCCGAGGCCGAGCGCAGCGGCTCGAGCTGCCTGCCGCTTCCCGTGCTGCTCGCCGACGCCGCGCAGCTGCTCGCCGAAGAGATCGACCCGGGCACGGTCGATGCACTGTGCGAGTCCGGCCAGACGGTCCGCGAGCAGGACTGGATCTACCGGCGGGCGACGGCCGAGCTCGAGGCCGAGCTGGCGGCCCGGGTCGCGGAGCTGATCGCCGGCGAGCCGAGCGAGCGGATGGCGCCTCGCCGAGGCACGGGCAGGCCGGGTCCGAGTCCGAGCGAGTTGACGTCCGAGCAGCAGGCGGCGCTCGAGGCGGCCTTCGCGCATCGCATCTCGGTCATCACCGGCGGCCCGGGGACCGGCAAGACCGCCTCCATCAAGTCGATCGCCGCCGAGGCGACCGAGCGCGGCGCCCGCGTGATGCTGGTGGCGCCGACCGGCCGGGCCGCGGTGCGCATGAGCGAGGCCAGCGGGCTGCGCGCCCGGACCGTCCACTCGGCCCTGGGCTGGGTTCCCGGCGAGGGGCCCACCCACGACGAGCAGGACCCGCTGAAGTGCGACCTGCTGATCGTCGACGAGACCTCGATGGCCAATCTCGAGCTGCTCGTCACCCTCCTGCGCGCGGTCGGCGATCGCACGCACGTCGTCCTGGTGGGCGACGCCGACCAGCTCGCTCCCGTCGGCGCCGGCAAACCGTTCGCCGAGCTCGTCTCCTCCGAGATCGTCCCCGTAACCCGCCTCACCCACATCTTCCGCCAGGCCGCCGACAGCATGATCGTCCAGGGCGCGCACGCCATCCGCCGCGGGGCGGCGCCGGACTTCTCGGTTCGCACCGGGATGCGCCGCGACCTGTTCCTCATTGAGCGGCCCTCGCCCCGCGCCGCGCTGGACGAGATCGTCTCGCTCGTCGCCGAGCGCCTCCCCTCGCACTACGAGGTCGACCCGGTCCGCGACATCCAGGTGTTCGCCCCGGTGTACCGCGGCGACGTGGGGATCGACGCGCTCAACAAAGCCCTCCGCAGCGCCCTCAACCCGGACGGCGAGCCTGTCCGCGGCGGCCGCCTGCGCATCGGCGACAAGCTGATGATGACCGGGCGCAACCTCCACGAGCTGGGCCTCATGAACGGCACCGTCCTGCGCCTCCTCGACGAGGTGGCAGACGGCGACGGCGACCAGGCCGCGCTCCTCCTCGGCGGCGACGACGGCGTGTTCCGCCTCCCCCCGGAGGAGGCCGACAGCCTCGCGTTGGGCTACGCCTGCTCCGTCCACCGCGGCCAGGGCATCGAGCTCCCGGTCGCGGTCATCGTCGCCCACCCCGCCGCCGGCGCCTTCTTCCTGCGCCGCGAGATGCTGTACACCGCGATCACCCGCGCCCGGCTCGCCACCGTCATCGTCGGCAGCCGCGAGGTGGTGGCCCGGGCGGCGCGGACGCCGGACACCGCGCGCCGGCACGGGCGGGTAGCTGAGCGCCTCGCGTCCGCGGCGTCGCCGCGCGCCGGTCGTGCGCTGCGCGCTACCGGATGATCTGGAACGTGCTCTGCGCCGGCGTCACTGATTGTTCGGCAGCTGCCTGAACATGTTCGGGGCGGAGGCGGCACCATCGAAACCGCTCAACCCGGAGAAGGCCGCCGCGTTGTACTCGAGGTCACCGCACTTTTGGCTGTCGCTCGTGTCGGTGCAGTTGACCGCGCCGTTGCCGCTGCTGCCGACGTTCAGGGCTGCGTTGCCATCGACGTTGACACCGCCGATCACCGTGGAGGTGCCTCCCAGCGTCACCACGTCGCCCGTATAGGCCCCTGTGTTAGGGGCGTAAATGACCCCGTAGAAGGTCGCGCTGCCGGTAAAGCTGATCGTGCCGTTGACGAGCACGAGAAGTCCGGGTGCCAGCGGGGGTGCGTTGATCTGAGGGTTACTCGGGATGCTGATACCGCCATTACCGTAACAGCTCGCGTTGCCCTCGATGTAGACGGTTGAGCCCTGGAGTTGAGCGGCCGTGATGCTCGAGCACGCGACCGAGGCGGGAATGTAGGTGCCCTTCTGGATCGCTAACTTCTTGACCGCCAGAAGCTGCGTGGCATTGAGAGTTGGGGACGCGGCCGGCGGCGAAGCATAGGAGGGCGCCGGCTGGACCTGACTCGGATTCTGGAGTCCGGCGCAGGTGGGGTTCGGCGGCTGGGCGCCGTTACCGTACGTGGAACCGGTGCAGCGAAGGCTGATCTGGCTCGTGTTGCCGTTCGTGTCCTGGACGTTGACGATGTCCTTCTGGCCGTTGTCCGAGACAGAGAAGCTGTTGGCGTCGAGCACGAACTTTGGGAAGTTCAGACTCACGATCTGATCGGACACCTTCGTGACGAGCACCGCGATGTGGCAGTTGACTATCCCCACAGCGCGGACCCACACGGAGCCACTGGCGCTGGCGTCGTAGGCCAGAGCGCCTTCTTCGCCCGTGGTGCCCGTAGAGGTGAACAGCGATTGGCTGCTCGAGCCGGTCACGCCCGCATCCCGGACATAGGTGGTCCAACCATTCGTCACCGACGAGCTGCTGCTCCAGGCGTCGCCTTGTGTTCCCGCCGGACAGGTCTGAGAGCCGGGCGTGTAGGACGATAGGTCGTTAGCTGCCGGGCAATAGGACGTCCCGTTGCTGGCGGCATTGCAGCTCATCGGATAGCCGTACCCGGGTGAGCCGGAAGGCCGAGGAGCATCTCCGCTCGTCGGCCACTGCTGCGAGAGCTCGAAGACCTGCGCGTTCAGTGCCGCTTCCGCCAGGGAGTAAGCGGTCTCGCTCGACTGCTGATTACCGGCCGCACGCTGTTGTGCCACCGAGGTGGCCAGTAGGGCGGTGCCGATTCCCAAGGCCACGATCGTGATCATGAGCGCCATCATCAGCGCGCTCCCCTGCTCGTTGCGTAGCTTGGTCATGGGATCGTCACCTGCTGCGAGTTGCAATTTGTCAACCCCCCAGTGTTCGTCACGGCCAGCGCGAATAAAGGTTGCGATCGCGCCGGGAACTCCCCCGCGTCGTACAGTTGCGTAGTTGCTCCGGGGATGGCGCCTGACGACGGAGCGCTCGACGGCGGTGTGGGGCAGGACACACCCTCGTACCACTGGTAGCTGAGCACCTGGCCGTTGGGATCAAACGACAGCGACCCATTCAACTGGACGTCGGCGCCCTGTTGGTTCGTTGTCGGTAGCGCGGTGAGATTCGCTGTAGGCGACGCAAGCTCATTGCGCAGGTAAATTCCGCTCATGAGCTCCCTGGGTCCCGGGCGGTGACCGGGATTCTTGTCGACATACAGGTTCAGCTGGACCGAGTTGATCTGAGAGACGCTTGACCACCCCGACGGCCCAAACGTGAACAGGGGACGGGTCGTATCGCCGCCGATCTCGTTCGTCACGTCGTTCAGCTCGACGCAGCACGCGCTGCTGGCAGCGGTCACCCAAGCGCTGCTCGTGCTGGGGCAGGCGCTGGTGTCCGGCACGGTAGAGGTCGTCGATGAGGGGGTCGTACTCTGTCTCCACAGGATGTCGTTTCCATCGAGGCAATACCTGACCCAAATCTGGTTTGCGGGATTACCCGTCGGAGCTGAGCCGGGCGTGGCGTTGACGGTCGCAAACGAAATGTCATATGACGTCGCTTTCGCGAGCAAACCGCCGGATCCGGCGCTCGGTGCGGAAGCGCTGCGGAGTTCTCGGCTGAGGCGATCGACCATCGTCTGCGCATCGGCCTGCGCCCCATCGCGCAAGTTGTCGTAACGGTTGTCATTCAGGATGACGGTCAGGATCGCGACGGCGGATCCCATCACGATCATCGAGATCACCATGGCGACGAGTAGCTCGATGAGAGTGAACCCACGCTGATCCCTTGCGTACATCATCCAGTCACCGGTCCGGTCGCCGGCGACTCGGCCATGTCTGAGCCTGGAGTGGCCCCCCCGACGGCCGTCACCCAGTAGCTGGTCGACAAGGTGCGATTTGTGTCGTGATACGTGCACGTCGTCGAGCAACTCGAGGCCGGGACCGTGTCATAACGATTGCTGTAGTTGTCCCCGCCGCGATAGATCCGGTAGAAGGAGACCGGCGTTCCACCCGACGGCGGCGACCACGTCAGGATCGCCGTGTCGTCAGGCTCGGTGACCACGGACATCGAAACCTGCGGCACTGGCGGCGGAGGAAGCGGCGTTCCGGAGGCGAGCGTGACGCTCATGGGATTGCCCTCCTGCAGCCTGTTGCTCGCGTCGTAGTAAAGCGCCGTAACGGTGTAGGTGGAGTTGGAGGAACTCGCGCCTAAGTCGACGCAGGCGGTCGGCGTGGAGCACCACGCGTTCGCCCCGCAATTGGCCGAGAAGGCGGTGGTGCTCGTCTCGCAGATCCTCCCTACCCCCGATTTGTAGATCCGATAGCCGACCACGTTCATCTCGGGGTTCGCGGCCCACTGGAGATCCGCTCCCAAGGTCGCCGTTCCCGCGACCATGACGTTGGGGTCGAAGCCATAACCGGTGACGTTGGGAGCCGACGGCACGTTTCGGATCAGCCGCACGGTGATCGTGACCGGCGGTCCGTCGACGCCACTCGTATCCTCCGCCTGGGCCCCGACCGTGTACGTACCGTCGGAAAGCCCCGACAGGAGCCAAGCGGCCGACGTCCAGATGGTCCCGCCGGAGGGCGCCGAGCCGTTCCAGGTCGACTGCTTTCCGCCGTTCAGAGTCCAGACGATCGCTGTGGTCCCGGTTGGCGCCGTGACCTGGAACTGCAGGGAGGTAATCCCCGTCGAGGTGACCACGGGCGCGGTGCCGTTGGCGGGACCGGATATCCCCGCGACCCCTTGCTGCGATGCGGCGAGCGCGAGGCTGCTCGCGATCAAGCCCGGGTCCTGCCCAGCGGTGCTCATCGCGGTTGTTTCCGTGACCTGGTGCGTCTTGCCCTGGGAGGTCTTCCAGGTCACGGATGCTCTGACCTGCTTGATGTCGGCCGCGTTGACCGCACCAGAGGTGTCCTTGGGGTCGGTCAGCGTGCTGACGCCGGCCGTCACGGTGTACGTGAGTCCGGCGCGAACGATCGTCCAGTCCGAGCCCGATGAGGCGCTCGTCAGCCCCGGCATCGCCTGAAGCTGGCTGGCGATCGTGGTGCTGGAAAGTTGCGAGTAGGGGATCGAGCGCGCATCTTCGGTGATCTGCCGGGCCAGCGTCACGCCGCCCTCGCGCGCCCGCGCGTCCGCGCTGGCGTGGAGGTTGATGCTGAGCATCATGAACGCCGCGAGCAGCCCGATCGTCAGCACGAG
>DASZMU010000169.1:0-1664 GCA_035551695.1 Solirubrobacteraceae bacterium | reverse complement strand
AGACCGGCGAGCGGCGGAAGATCGAGGCGCGGGCGCTGTTCGTTTTCATCGGGGCCGAACCGCACACGGAGTGGCTCCGCGAGACCGTCGCGCTCGACGAGGGCGGCTATATCCTCACCGGACAGGACGCGGCGGCCGCCGGCGCGGCGGGGCCGGCGGGCAACGGCTCACGCCACACGCCGCAGCTGCTCGAGACCAGCCTGCCCGGCGTGTTCGCGGCCGGCGACGTTCGTAGCGGCTCGACTCAACGCGTCGCCGCCGCGGTCGGCGACGGCGCACTCGCGATCCGCCACGTGCACCAGTTCTTGGGTGGCCGCCTGCAGGCGGTCCGTCTCGCTCAGACGTACGTTTCGTCGAAGTAGCACCACCGCCAGCCGTCCGGTGGCTGATACGCCTGGACGATCGGGTGGGCGATCGCGTGAGCATGGCGACGGGCGTGCGTGCCGGGGGATGAGTCGCAGCAGCCGACGTGGCCGCAGGTGAGGCATAGGCGCAGCTCGACCCAACGCGAGCCGGTCCGCAGGCACTCCTCGCAGCCCTCTGGGGTCCGCGGGACGACCGGCCGGATCATCGCCAGATGGGCGCAGCGAACCGGCCACACACCGGGCAGAGTGGTCACGGCCCTTCGGCCACCAGCGCATCGACCTTTCGAGCCAGGCGCAGCTCGGCGTCGGTCAGCCCGGCGCGGGTCGGATTCGCGATCACGAGCCGGACGCGGTTGAAGTCGAACACGCAGATGTCGGGCCGTCGCAGGAAGTCGACCGCTCCCTCCGCGATCCGCGTCGCAAACGCGAACGCCTGGTCGAAGTCGCGAAACGAGAAGTCCCGGACGAGCGCCTGGTCGGCCGGACGCCAGCCCGGGACAGCGGGCTGGCGCCGAGCGATTTCGGTTGCGGCCACGGCTAAGCCGCCTTGACCTCGATCCGCTTTGGCTTGGCGGTCTCGGTCTTCGGGACGCGCACCGTCAACACCCCGTCGTGCAGGTTGGCCTCGATGCGGTCGGGGTCGGACTGGCCCGGGAGCGTGACCCGGTACTCGAACTCGCCGGTCTTGCGGGTCTGGCGGCGCACGATCCCCTTGCGCTCCTTGTCCTTGATCTCGCCGGAGATGATCAGCTCGGAATCGCGCAGCTCGACGTCGACATCCTTCTTGTCGACCCCGGGAAGTTCCGCCTCGATGATCCAGGCGTCCTCGGTCTCCTCGATGTCGGTAACCGGCATCCAGGCGCCCCCGTTTCCGGTCCCGATCGGGGACCAGACGCTGTGCATCAGGCGATCCATGTGCTCCTGCAGGTGCTCGAGCTCGCGAAACGGCTCCCAGCGCTCCAGCGGCTGCGGCGAGACGGTCGTCGTGCGTCGGACGGGAAGGGCCATGTGTGCTCCTTTGCTGTGAGAGGTCTGTGGCACTGATGGTCCTAGGCCGTCGGAGGCGGCGTCCAAGGGGGCAATCGGCGCAACGCCTTGAACCGGACCGCTTGCGCCCTACCGAAGAGGGCAGACGCGTTTGGACGACAGAGAGGAGTAGACATGGCTAAGGCGGTTGGAATCGATCTCGGGACCACGAACTCGGTGGTCGCGGCGACGATGGAGGGCGGCCACGCCGAGGTGATCCCCAACACCGAGGGCGGCCGCGTGACCCCATCCGTGGTCGCGTTCACCGACGAC
>DASZMU010000168.1:0-75611 GCA_035551695.1 Solirubrobacteraceae bacterium | reverse complement strand
TGCACTGGAAGGCGACGACGGGGTTGGCCCCGCTGACTTCGCTCCGGGTCGTGCGCAGCCCGGGGCTGCGGGGGGCGAGCCCGAGCGTGCTGGCGCCGACGAGCGGGGCCGGGAGCTATTCGGACCGACGCGTGCGCAACCGCACCTCGTATCGGTACACGGTGATCGCGATCGACCAGGCGGGGAACGTCAGTGAGCGCACCGTCGCCGTCAGGCCCGGACTGCGCCTGCTCTCGCCGGCGCAAGGGGCGCACGTGAGCGTGCCGCCGGTGCTGAGCTGGACCCCGGTGCCGAAGGCGACGTACTACAACGTCCAGGTGTTCCGTGGCGGCAAGGTCCTGAGCGCGTGGCCCAAGCGCGCTCGTCTGCAGATGACGCGGACTTGGCGCTTTGGCGGGCAGGGTCGTCGGCTCAGACGTGGGATGTATCGCTGGTACGTGTGGCCGGGCTTCGGTCAGCGGTCGGCGGCACGGTATGGCGCACCCGTCGGCTCCGGGAAATTCGTGGTTACCTGAACCCGGGTCATCGTCGGAAATCCATTCCTCTGCGACCTGCATAATGCGCCAAACCTGGGCGCGTTCGAAGATTTGGCGCAGCTGAGCTATCCACTTCGCTACCCCTGTCGTCAGCAGTGAATGCGGGTCCGGGGGTTTGGGGGATCACTGGTGTATAGGACGCGTGAGCCCCCAAAGCCTGTGGGCAGGCGGACGTGTGACCGGGCCCAGCCGGGGCCGGGGGACCGTCCCGCGGCGCACCGGGGTCCCGTCCTCGGCGCGATCCAGGCCCCGGCTCTCTCTCCATCGCCGGCGTGCCGTCAGCCGCGGCTGGGTCGTTTCGGCGCGTCCCCGCCCCCACCGGCCGCCTCAGCCGAGCCGCGCCTGAACCCGGCCGGGGTACTGAAGCGGATAGCCCACTCGCGCAGATTCACGCTGAGAGGCTGTCCTGAAATACGCCGGACTTCATCCTCAGAGGTAGCGGCGCCAGCCGCCCGGAACGCTGTCGCAAAACTCCGGCGTTTGAGTCGCGCCTGGCGATGCGGGTGTGCTGTTGCGGCCTGCGTCGGTGGACGGGGGTGGGTAGCGCGGCGGTCGTCGTCGGTCCGCGCCGCGCTCGGCGTGCATGTCGAGCGCCGAGAGGGGGCGGCGCGGCGCGACCGCCGCCGCCACGCCGCGCTGTCTGCCAGGACGTCTGGGCGCAGGAGCGGCCCGACGTCGGGGAAACGACCCCCGTGAGCGCGCTGATGGCCGATTTTCTCTCGTGGCACCGGATTGTGGCGCGTGCCACGCGACAAATCAGAATCGTCTCGGCTGATCTGGCGCAAACGTGGGGCTGAGCCTGCGTCTGGCGCCAAATCGTCTGGCCGTGCCCGGATTTGGCGCGCGATGCACGGTCCAGGGACCACCCGGAGCGCCCCGGCGGCCGCTGACGCCCCCTTCGTTGCCCGTCGTTGCCGTCCCATCGCCCAGAGCTGACGCCCGTCTCCACTGCCCTGGCCCCACCCCCCACCACCGACGTGACCAACCCACCCACAACGTCACGGGACCCGCACGTGGTGTCCTGTGCGCCCCGCCAGAATCCCCGCTGCCCGGAAGAGCCCGCGGCCCGGAAGAACCCGCGGCCCGACAGCAGCAACCCGCGGGCTCAGCCCCAAAGCAACCCTCAGCCCCAAGGCAACCCGGGCCCCAAAGCAGCAACCCGGGCCGCCAAAGCACCAACCCACGGCCCCAAAGCAAACCCCCGCCCCCAGAGCCACCCCCGCCCCGGGAGCAACCTTCCAAGATCACTCAGCCGCCGGGCGCGTAGCTGGCGATGTCCCCGTCGAGTGACCCCTGCGTGTCGTACTGGCCGATGTGCGTGTAGACGACCTTCCCGCCGCGGTTGATGAAGATGGTGGTCGGCAGATACAACCCCACCGGGGCGAGGGAATTGAGATCGGATGTGTTGGTCTGGTAGCTGGGGTAGCTGACCGGGTGCTGGGCGAGGAAGGCGCGCGCGTCCCCCGCCGAGTCGTTGGTGTTGGCGCCGAGGAAGGCGACCTTCCGGCCGTACTGGGCCGACGCGTTTGCGAACAGGTCGAATTCCGAGCGGCACGGCGTGCACCATGACGCCCACTCGTTGATGACGATGGGGTAGCCCCGCAGCGCGCGGATGCGGGCGTCAAGAGCGCTCTGGCTGCCGAGCAGCTGGTTGGCCTGCTTGTGGACGAGCGCCAGCGGCGCGGGCGACCCCGCCAACGCCCGGGCAACGCCCGTGGCGCTCGTCGACGCCCCGGGGGTGCGGGCCAGCGCGGCCCGGACGTCCGCAATCAGCCTGCCGTCGGTCGGCCATCCGGACGTAGAAACCTGCTGGTACCAGAGGATGCGCCCGGTGGGCGAGGTCAGCACAAACCAGGGCTGGCCGAGCACCTCATAGCCGTCGGCGACCTGGCCGCTGCCGTCGATCGCGACCGGGTAACCCAGCGGGCGCGGCAGCCCGCGCAGGAAATCCTGGAGCGCGACGCTGGAGGGTTCGACCTGTCCCTCATCGACGGCGGTCAGCCGGGGTAGCCCGGAGGCGTCGGCCGTCGACTCATAACGGTTGAGCGCGTCGAGGTTGCCGGCGAGGCTGGTGATCTCCTGGGTCCAGGTGGCGAAGAACACGTTGAGGCGGGCGGAGCGGCCGGGACCCATCGTCACCGCCCCGCCCCCGGCGCGGGGCAGGGTCGTCGTCTGCGCCGGGGTGATCGTCTTGACCTGCGCGTAGGAGAGCTTGGAGTTCACCCTGGGATGGCCGGGAAGCAGGCTCGAGGCCTCGTTCGCGACGATCTGACCCAGCTGACCGATGGAGGAATAGGACTGCTGGGTCATGTAGATCCTCTCCTCCCGGCCCTGCGGGCTGATCACCAGCAGCGCCGGCGTGTGGGAGATCTGCCCGCGCTCGACGGCGGCATCGATCCCGTACGCCTTCCACACGCGGCGCAGCTGGGACAGCGACCCCGTCAGGAAGTCCCAGGCGTGGGTCATCCCGTGCAGCTGCGAGTACGAGGAGACGTCCTCGATCGATGTCGAGGCCGGATTGGCGTCGACGCCCAGGAGCGCAACTTGCTTGCCGGCAGCTCCCAGCATCGCCTTGGCTTGGAGCATCGCGGTCGTGGTCATGGGGCAGATCGTCGTGCACTCCGAGTCGGTGAACGCGAGCAGGACGACCTTGCCGCGGAAGGAGCTGAGCGGGACCGAGCGGCCGAACTGGTTGACGAGCGTGAAATGCGGCGCCGGCGCCGAAAGCTTCGTCCCCGGGTCCAGGTATGGGTTGGTGGCCAGCGCCGCACCCTCCGATTCGCCGGACGCACCCGGAGTGCCGGCCATCAGCACCGGCCCGGCCGCGCCGAGCACGACGAGTGCCACAAGACCGGGCACCACATGACGCATCCGGACCCGCGGCCAGGGCCTGACCTTCGCGGCCGACGCATCCTCAGACGGGGAGCCACCGGCCGCGGGTTGCCAACGCGCGAGGGCGTAGCGGCCGCCAAAGAAGAGGCCGGCGAGGGCGAGCAGGGCGATCGTGACGCCCGCGACGATCGTGTCGGTGCCCTGGCCGGTGTTCGATGAGCTTCCGGACCCGCCCACGGTCGCGCTGGCGGATTCCGGACTGGCCGGGGCAGGGGTGGTGCCGGAGGCCGAGCCCGCCGCGGACGCCGCCCCACCCCCAGCCGACCCACCCCCAGCCGACCCGGTCAGCTTGACACCGGAGTCTGCGGCGAGCGTCCGCACCGCCGACTCGGCCGCTGAGAACAGGCCCGTCCCGCCGCTCCGGATCGACACCTTCGAAAGAGCTTGGGAGGCCGCAGCGGCGGAATGACCGGGCCAGTTGAAGCCGAAGCCGTTCGGCATGACCACGATCAGACGCTGCTTGTAGGCCAGCGACAGTTCATAGCCGAGAAACCTCGCGTACGCCTGGGGCTTGCGCCACAGGGCGGTGACAGCACCGAGATCCGACGGGCCGGAGATGATCGCGATTCGGACCGGGAAGCCGGCCTTCGCCGCTGTCTGGAGCAGAGCACCCAGCCGGGACTGCTGGCCGATCGACATGCCCGCATCCCCAGCGACGAACAGGTCCTGGTAGACGAGCACGTCGCTGCCGGGATCACCGTCGCCGAGGGCGGTCCCCGCCATCGCGGCCATCGCCAGCGCTGCGACCAGCAGCGCCACGGCGGTGGCGCGCATGCATGCCCTCATCCGCTCATCCTCTGGCGAGACGCATCAAACTCAGTCAAAACCCATCCCAACGCGAAGCGGTGCTGTCCAGTCGGCGCGCACAACCAGCCCGCCGACCGGACAAGTCTGCCAGGTCTGAGCGAGCGCGCAGGCGAGCCCTCTCGTATGGTCAGGTGCGGGGATGAGTACGCGCGCACACGTGTCGGACAGGCCATGCCCATCGTGATGGCGCGGACCCGCGTGCGGGCGATGGTCGACGAGGACATCGGGGGTGCCGCTCGTGTCCTGGCCCGGGCCTTCGGCATCGATGCATCCGACGACGACGTCCGGCGTCGCGGGGAGCAGCGGGTTGCTCACCTGCTCGCCACCGATCCCGGCGGATCCTTTGTCGGCGAACGGCGCGGGGAGATCATCGGCATGGCCCAGGCCTACCGGCGCGAGGATCTGTGGTGCCTGTCGATGCTCGCGGTCGAGCCGGGGGCGCAGGGCAGCGGCGTGGGGCGGACCCTGTTCGAGCGCGCGCTGGGATACGGCGACGACGGGCCGGGCCTGATCGTAGCCTCCAACGACCCCCGTGCGCTCCGGCTCTATGCCGCGGCCGGGTTCTCGCTCCGCCCGGCGATGGAGGCGCGCGGGACGATCGACCGCCGCTTGTTTCCGGCCGACGGCGCCCGCGTGACCCGGGGGAGCGCCGCCGACCTGGAAAGGATCGCCGGGATCTCGCGGGCGGTGCGCGGAGCCCCCCACACCCCGGAGATCGCATTTGCGCTGGGGCGCGGGGCGAAGCTGCTGCTCCTCGGCGGTGAGGGATTTGCCGTCGCCGAGACGGGGATCGGCGTCTGGCTGCTCGCGGCCCGCGACGACCGCGCCGCCTCAGCGTTGCTGTGGAGCGCGCTCAACGTCGCCGGCAATGTCGAGCGACCGGTCCGCTGGATCACCGCCGGTCAGGATTGGGCCGTCGACGTCGTCGTCAGAGCCGGGCTCCAGATCAGCGCCTACGGCGCCCTGTGCGTGCGCGGCCAACCTGGGACTCTGCGGCCGTTCCTGCCCAGCCCGCCGTTCGCCTGAGCCTGGCTTCGACGGCTGCGGTTCCGGCTGCGCCGGCCGCGGGAAGTGGACGCGGACCTCGAGTCCGCCGTCGGCACCCGGCTGCACGTGAAGCGTGGCGTCATGGGCGGAGGCGATGGCGGCGACGATGGAGAGGCCAAGGCCAAAGCCCTCGCGTTGGCGCAACCGGTCGGCGCCCAGACGCTGAAACGGCTGCAGCAGCCGCTCGAGCTGATCGGCGGGGACCGGCGCTCCCGTGTTGGTCACGACGAGCTCGGCCTCGCCGTGGAGGCTCGTCACGCTGACGGCGATCCGCCCGTCCGGGACGTTGTGGCGGAGCGCGTTCTCCAGCAGGTTCGCGACCAGGCGCTCCACCAGCCGCCCGTCCCCGGAGAGGCGGGCCGGAGCCAGCGACGTCTGGAGCGCAAGCCCCCGTTCAGCGGCGTTGGCTGAATAGGAATGCAGGGCGCCGGCGACGAGAACGGAGAGGTCCACCGATGCGCGCCGGTCGATACCCCGTTCGCCCTGGGCCAGCGCCAGCAGGGCATCGATCAGCTGCTCCTGTTCCTCGCTTTCCTCGAGCACCTGGCGGCACGTCGTGCGGAAGGTCTCAATCGTGGCCCGCGGATCGGTCAGGACCATTTCCAGCAGCGCGCGGGCGGCGGTCAGCGGGGTCCGCAGCTCGTGCGAGGCGTTGGCGACGAAGCGCCGCTGCGCGTTGAAGGCGGCCTCCAATCGCGCGAGCAGCCGATCGATGGTGTCGGCGAGCTGGCGGAGCTCGTCGCGCGGGCCCTCCAACGCCAGGCGCTCGTGCAGGTTGACCTCCGAGATCTGCTGCGCGGCGGTCGTCATCGTCCGGAGCGGTCGCAGCACCCGTCCGGCGACCAGCCACCCGAGCGCGGCCGAGATGATCGCCATGATCGCGAGCGCGATGCTGGATTCGACGATGAGCTGGTGCAGATCCGCGAGGCGCTGCTTGGCCCCGACGATCCGGATCGCCACCTGGCCGTCCGGAGACCGGAGCACCGACGTGATCCGCGGGGGCAGCTGAGAGAACGCCTGGTTGAGTCTGTCCGGACGCACGGCGGCGGGCACCGGGGTGCGGCGCTCCAACGCCGTACCCTTGACGAACAGCCCGCCCGGGGGCCGGCTCACGGCCGCGTGCTCGACGAGCACGTAGGTGACCGTCAGCAGGATGGCGCCGGACACGAGGAACAGAGCCCCGTAGAGCAACGTCAACCGCCAGCGCACCGTCGTCTGGGGATGACGGAGTCGTGCCGCAATCGCAACGGCCGACGACCGGCCGGTCACGCCGCGTCTCCGATTCGGTAGCCGACCGGAGGCACCGTCTCGACGACCGGGGGATCTCCGAGCTTGGCCCGCAACCGGCTCACGGTCATCCGGACCGTGTTGGTGAACGGATCGGTCGCATCGTCCCAGGCGCGCTCGAGGATCTGCTCGGTCGAGAGCACCGCTCCCTGCGCGCTCAACAGGAGCTCCAGAACCGCGAACTCCTTGGGGCTGAGCGAGATCGGTTTCCCGCCGCGGGTGACGAGCCGGCGCGCCGAATCCAACACCAGGTCGCCGTGCGCAAGCATCGGCGGCAGGCCTGGGGCCGATCGCCGCGCCAGCGCGCGGATCCGAGCTACGAGCTCGGCGATGTGAAACGGCTTGGACAGGTAGTCGTCGGCGCCAATGCCGAGACCCTCCACGCGGTCCTCGAGCGTTCCGGCCGCGGTCAGCATGAGCACGCCGGTGCGCGATCCGGTCGCTACCAGCGACCGGCAGACCTCGTCGCCGTGGACGCCGGGGAGATCGCGATCGAGCACAACCACGTCATACGTGGTCAGCGCCGCCCGATCAAGTGCCTCGCGCCCGTCGAACGCGACGTCGACGGCCATCCCCTCACGGCGCAGCACGGTCGCCACCGTCGCGGCGAGCCTTGGATGATCTTCGACGACCAGCACCCGCATAACCTGCCAGGCAGGATGCCGGATTGCGGATAACAGCCGGATAACAACGTTACCGCCGTGTTAGCGCGCTCTGCGTAGAACGTCCCGGGATGCTGCTCCCCACCGCCCGGACGTTGAGGACGTGACTTCGCGCCGCGTCGTCCGCGCCGTCACTGCGATCGCCGGCTGTGGGCTGGTCGCGGCCGGCTGCGGCGCCGGCGGGGCCGACACCGGCACGACGGGCGGGGCGGGCGGCTACGCGACAGCGCTGAAGTACTCGAACTGCATGCGCTCCCACGACGTGCCGAACTTCCCTGATCCTGGGCCGAACGGCCAACTCAACATCGGCCCCGGGGAAAGAGACCTCAATCCCCAGGCTCCGGCCTTCCAGTCGGCGGCGCACGCCTGCGCCAAGTACGGACCGGGCGGGGGCGGGGGGCCGCATGCCCTGTCAGCCGCCCAGCGGCGCCGGCTGGTCGCGTTTTCGCAGTGCATGCGGACCCACGGCGTGCCGAACTTCCCTGACCCTCCCGCGACCTTTCCGGCCCCCGGTCTCCAGACGCGCATCGCGAGCGGGCCAGGCGGCGTCGTCCCCGGCTCGCCCGCGTTCAAGCACGCGGCGGAGGCGTGCGGTGGGAACGCGCGACGATTGGGAGGGTGACGGTCACCGCCAGGCCCCCGTCCGGCAGGGGGTTGGCGACGACGCGCCCATCGTGCGCATCGGCGATGGCGCGGACGATCGAGAGGCCCAGCCCGTGGTGGCCGTCGTGGGCGCCGATCCGGGCCGGATCGAGGCGCTGGAACGGCTCAAACAACCGCTCGATGTCCCATGGCGAGACGACGGGACCGGTGTTCGTCACCGATAGCGCGACACCGCCGCGCTCGGTTGCGGTGCGCACCTCTATCCGGCCGTCCGGAACGTTGTAGCGGACAGCGTTGTCGACGAGGTTCGTCGCCAACCGCTCCGCCAGGGCAGGATCACCGGTGGCCGGAGCGGCGGCCAGGTTGGTGACGACCGCCAGCCCCCGGCGCGCGATGTCCGGCTGGGCTCCGGCCACCGCCCGCTCGGCGAGCGGGGCGAGGTCGAACGGGACCCGGTGGTCCAGCCCGCGCTCGCTGCTGGCCAGCGTGAGCAGGGCCTCGAGCAGCCGCTCCTGCTCACGGCCGGAGGCAAGCAGCTCCTGGCAGGTCGCGCGGAGCTTGGCGGCGTCCGCGTCGGGGTCCGCCAGCGCTACCTGGAGGAGCGTCCGTTCCAAGGTCAGCGGAGTCCGGAGCTCATGCGAGGCGTTGGCGACGAACCGACGCTGGGCCTCGAACGCCGATTCCAACCGCGTCAGCAGGTCGTCGAGGGTGTCGCCGAGCTGCCGGAACTCGTCGTTCGGTCCCCGGAGCGCCAACCGCTCGCTCAGGTTGCCGGCCGAGATCGTCCGGGCGGTGGCGGTGATCTGGCGCAGGGGACGGAGGATGCGGCCGGAGACGAACCAGCCCAGCGCCACCGACGCGATCGCGCTGAGAGCGAGCACCAGCGCGGAGACCCCCAGAAGCCGCTTCTGATCTGCCGAATGCTGCTGGCCCACGACGTTCTTGGCTCCGGGGAGCCCCAGAAGCCGGCGCGAGACACCGGCACCAGCGGTCGAGCCCGGGGACGGCGTGGGCGTGACCATGACAGACGGATTCGCATGCGCCACCGAGATCGTTGCGGTGTGGGAGGTCAAGGCATAGGTCAGGCCGAACGCGACTGTTCCCAGGACGACGAGCATCCCGGCGTAGAGCAGGGTCAGGCGCAGGCGCGCCGTCGGTGCAGGCAGCCGCGGTCTCCTGCGATAGGCAAATGAGCCCCTCATCCGATCCGGTAACCCGCCTCGCGGACGGTCTCCACCACCGGCGGATTGCCCAGCTTCGCTCGCAGCCGGCCGATCGTCGTCTTGACCGTGCTCGTGAACGGATTGGCGGCTTCGTCCCACACACGCGCCAGCAATTCCTCGGCCGATATGACCCGGCCGTCGGCAGCCAGCAGATACTCGAGCACGGCAAACTCCTTGGGGCTGAGGGTGAGGCGGCGCCCGGCGCGCATGGCGACCCGCCGGGAGGGGTCAAGCGCCAGGTCGCCGGACGCCAGTGTCGGCGGCTGCGGCGCGGCCGCTCGCCGGGCGACGGCGCGGATGCGCGCCACCAGCTCTGCGAAATCAAACGGCTTGGGCAGGTAGTCGTCGGCACCGAGTCCGAGTCCCTCCACCCGGTCGCTGATCGTGCTCGCCGCTGTCAGCATCAGCACGCGAGTCTCGGCGCGCTGGGCGACAAGCGAGCGACAGACATCGTCGCCTGGGATCCCGGGCAGGTCGCGATCGAGCACGACGACGTCGTAGGGATGGACGGCGACGTGAGAAAGCGCGTCGGCCCCGTCGTACACCACGTCGACGGCCATCCCCTCGCGGCGCAGCCCCTCGGCCACCGCCGCGGCCAGCCGTTGGTGATCCTCGACGACCAAGACCCTCATCGCAGCTGAGAAGCATCCCGCGCCGGAGGTGACAGTGCGGTCACAGATGCTGTCACCGTCCTGTCACCACCGGCCGACTACAACTGGCCCGCTCGTTCGCACCGAACAGGAGAGGGTCATGCGCACCACGTCACAATCGATCGCATGCCGCGCCATGGCGTTCGCCGGAGTATGCCTGGCGGTGGCCGGCTGCGGATCGTCCGGGCCGTCCACCACCACCACCGGGGCCAACGCGGCGCAGAGTCCCGCGGCCGCTGCCTTTGCGTTCTCCAGGTGCATGCGAACGCACGGCGTCAGCAACTTCCCGGATCCACAGGTCACGACCAGCCCCGGCCAGACATCGATCCGGATCGCCGTGCGGGCGGTGGGGAAGGGCTCTCCGCAGTTCAAGACCGCCCAGCAGGCCTGCCAGCACCTCATGCCCGGGCCACAGAATCAGACCCCAGCCCAGCGCCGGGCCCGCGCGCAGGATCTGCTGGCGTTCGCGCGGTGCCTGCGCAGTCATGGCATCTCGAAATTCCCGGACCCCAACAGCCAGGGCCAGCTGACGATCGAGATGATCAACGCCGCCGGCGTCGACCTGCACGCCCCCGGGGTGCTGACAGCGGCCAAGGCCTGCGTCGGTGTCACCCATGGTGCGATCACCGGCGCCGATGTAGAGCGCGCCATCAACGGGCCCCACTGACCCCGCATCCCATCTCATGCCTCCAGCCTCACCGGCCCCACATAACAGGCGCATAACAGCGTTACCACCGTGTTACGACAAGCTCCGTAAAACGCCACATTGGCAATGCCCGGACCCCACCTAGGCCTCATCTCCAGCGCCCGGCGACGCCAGCGCCTCCTCGCGGGCGCGGCACTCGTCATGGGCGTCGCCGTCATCATCGTGCTCGTCGTCAACACTGGCTCTCCGTCCTCGCCGACCGGCTCGGCCGCGGCTGCGACGGCGTCCGGGGCCACCTCGGTCCAGCGGCGCAACCTGGTGGCGACCGATACCGAGTCCGGAACGCTCAGCTACAGCAACCCCCAGACGGTCTACAACCGGTTGAGCGGCACGATCACATGGCTGCCGAGCGTCGGACAGGTGATCAAGCCCGGCGGAACGCTGTTCAAGGTCGACGGCAACCCCGTGCTGCTGATGGACGGCAGGACTCCCGCCTACCGGGACCTGACCCCGGCGGTCAGCGACGGCGCCGACGTGCTCGAGCTCAACCGCAACCTCGTCCGCCTGGGGTTCAACGCCGACGGGATCACCGTCGACGATGTCTGGCAGCCGGGCACGACGCTGGGGGTCGATCTGCTGCAGGAGTCACTCGGCGAGTCGGCGACGGGCAGCCTCACCCTGGGCCAGGTCGTGTTCCTCCCGGGCGCTCAGCTCGTCTCCACCGTCGACGGCACGCTTGGCTCGACCGGGGGCGGTGGCGGCAGTGCCGGCACCGGAGGCGCCACCGGGGCGAGCCTGATCGTCGGCACGCCGCGGCCGGAGTTCGCCAGCCTCACGACGAGTACCCCCGCGACGACCACAACTAGCGCGTCGACGACGACGCCGACGACGACCACCCCCGCCTCCACGACGCCGAAGCCGACTAAGTCCCACAAGCCGCACGGCGGCACGCACCGACCGTCGGGTCCCACCAGCGCCGCGAGCGGACAGACGCTCGCGGCGCTGTCCGCCCTGCTCAGGGCCGAGGAAGCGCAGCTGAGGGCCGACGCTGCGGCTTTGAGGGCCGATCACAACGCCTCGAATGGGAACTCGAACAGCGGCGGACATTCGCCGTCCGGGTCGTCGAACAGCTCAGGGTCGTCGAACAGCTCAGGGTCGTCGAATGCATCAGGCTCATCGAACACCTCGGGGTCCGGTAGCTCCGGCGGTGGTGGCAGCGCCACCGAGATCCTCCAGACGACGTCAACCCGGCTCGTGGTTACGGTGGACCTGTCGGCGAGCTCCCAAGGTGAGGCGGTCGTCGGGGGTCACGTGACGGTGGAGATGCCGAACGCGACCACGGTCGGCGGCAGGATCACCGCCGTCAGCTCCGTCGCGCAGAACCCCAGCTCTTCGAACGGCGGGAACGGCGGCGGATCCGGAGGAGGGGGCTCCGGCGGCGGCTCTGGCGGAGGTGGCTCCGGCGGCACGGGAGGATCTTCGTCGACGGTGCCGGTGACGATCGCGCTCAACCGACACCACACGGGAGCCGGGCTCGACCAGGCCGCGGTCAGCGTCAACTTCGTCCAGCAGCGGGCCAACAACGTGCTCTCGGTGCCGGTAACGGCGCTGCTGGCAACATCCGGGGGCAATTACGACCTCCAGGAGGCGGCGTCGCCCCATCACCTCATCCCGGTCACGACGGGTCTGTTCGCCGCCGGCTACGTCCAGGTCTCCGGCGCCGGGATCTACCCGGGGCTGCAGGTGACCGACTCTCAGGGATGAGCATCGTCGAGACGGCGCTTGCGCTCGAGGACGTCGCCAAGGAGTACCCGGGCGGCGTGGCGGCGCTCCGTGGCGTGAGCGTCGAGATTGCGACCGGAGATCAGGTGGCGGTGGTCGGACCGTCCGGCTCTGGCAAGACGACGATGCTCACGATCCTGGGAACGCTCGAGCGACCGACGAGAGGCGAGGTCCGCGTCGCCGGCCAGGATGTCCGCAGCTCCACCGACACCGAGCTGGCAGGTCTACGGGCCCATCGGATCGGCTTCGTGTTCCAGACCTTCCACCTTCAGGACCCGATGACGGCCCTCGAGAACGTCGCCACCGGGATGCTGTACACCGGCGCCGGCGCCCGCGAGCGCCGAGAGGCGGCGCGGGGCGCGCTGGAGCGCGTCGGTCTCGGCCACCGGCTGACGCATCGCCCGCCCCAGCTCTCCGGGGGCGAGCGCCAGCGGGTCGCGATCGCGCGGGCGCTCGTCAAGCGCCCCCTGATCATCCTGGCTGACGAGCCGACCGGAAATCTCGATTCCGCATCCGGTCACGACATCATCGCGCTGCTTCACCAGCTCGCCTCCGACGGGGCAACCCTCGTGCTGATCACCCATGATGCCGAGATCGCGGCCTCGTTTGGTCGACGCATCCAGATGCGCGACGGAGAGATCGTCGCCGACGAGCGAGCATGAGCGCCGCCGGAGCCACACTGCCGACGCGTCGCGGCCTCGACAGGGCTCGCCTCCCGCCGCGCGAGCTGGTCGGCGCGGCGCTTCAGGGACTGCGGACGCGGCGGCTGCGGGCGGCGCTGTCGGCGCTCGGAATCGCGATCGGGATTGGGGCGATGGTGGCGGTCGTGGGAGTGTCGTCATCCAGCCAGGCGCAGCTGCTGGCGACGATCGACAGTCTCGGCACAAACCTGCTGACAGTCTCGCCCGGCACCACCTTCGCGGGCGCCAACGAGGTGCTGCCGGACACGGCAGTGGCGATGATCGACCACATGCCGAACGTCAACCGCGACGCCGCCGTGTACCAGGTCGCCGGCGCCAGCGTCTACCGGACGCCCTACGTCCCCGCGGCGCAGACCGGAGGGATCGGCGTCGATGCGGCTGGAACGAACCTCCCCCAGGTGATGGGCGCGGCAATGTCCGCAGGACACTTCCTGGACGGCGTCGGCAGCCGGTATCCCGAGGCGGTCCTCGGCGCCCAGGCCGCGCAGGTGCTGCAGATCACCCGCGTCGGCGGCCACGTCATGGTCTACCTGGGCAACACGTGGTTCACCGTCGTCGGGATCATGAGGTCCGCCGTCCTGGATACGAGCCTTGACAGCACCGTGTTCATCTCGCTGCCGGTGGCCGAGCGGATCTTCCACATCACCCCCAGTCCGTCGGAGATCTACGTCCGGGCCAACCAGAACGACGTCACCGGGGTGTCGAACCTGCTCGCTGCCACCGCCGATCCCCAGAACGCGAGCGGTGTCCAGGTGTCGCGCCCGTCCGATGTCCTGGAGGCGCGGGCGGCGGCGAAGGGTCAGTTCACGACGCTGCTGCTGGGGCTGGGTGCGGTGGCGCTGCTGGTGGGCGCGATCGGGATCGCCAACATCATGGTGATCTCGGTGCTGGAACGCCGCGGCGAGATCGGTCTGCGCCGCGCGCTCGGCGCGACCCAACGGCACGTCAGCCTCCAGTTCCTGACCGAGTCGGCGGTCCTCGCCGCCCTCGGCAGCCTCGCCGGCCTCCTCCTCGGCGCGGGCGCGACGCTGGCGTACTCGGTCGCGCAGAATGAACCGTTCGTCGTCCCGTTGTACGCGCTCGTCGCTGCGCCGGCGGCCGGGCTCGTGATCGGCGCGGTCGCCGGGCTCTACCCGGCCACCAAGGCGGCGCGGCTGAGCCCCACCGAGGCGCTGCGCACGTAGACCAGATCCGCGTGGACGGATGTTCGAGTGGTGGAGGCGGCCGCCGGTGCCGATGAGAACGCGTCGATGCGTCTCCTTCATCGTCACCTTCGCGTGATCTGCGCTCTCGGCTGGCTGGCCGCATCCGCCGGGCTGGTGGCCGCGCCGGGTCCGGCGCTGGGGGCTACCCGGCAACGCGATACCGCCCCGAGCACGCGCGCCCGGGCGAGCGCGGCCCGCAACCCTGCGTCGAATCGCACTCTGAGTCAGGCGACGCTGTGGGCATGTGAGGCCAATCCCTCCGGAGCGGCGTGTGTCAACTCCGTCCTGACCGCGATCAACCGGGCCCGCTCCGCCGAGGGGGTCCGTGCGATGCGCCTACCCGCCGGCTTCGCCGGGCTCAGCCTGCCGGCGCAACTGCTGGCGATCGCCAATCTCGAGCGGTCTGACCGAGGGCTGACCGCCGCGATCGGCCTATCGCGCAGCCTCGACCAGAACGCGCTGACGGCCGCCCGGGCAGACCAGGATCCGGTCCCCAACCCGTTCTACGGCAACGCGTACGGATCCAACTGGGCCGGTGGCATCGGCTCGACGCTGGCGGTCGATTTCCTGTGGATGTACGACGACGGGCCGGGCTCGTCGAACGTCGACTGCCGCTCCGCGCAGAGCGCCGGCTGCTGGGGCCACCGCCAGAACGTCCTGTACCCGTACCAGCCGCCGCTGGCAATGGGCGCCGCCGTCTCCGGGACGTCGATGACCGAGGTGTTCGTCGGCGGAGACGCGCGGACACGCCCGGGGCAGGCCGACGCCCCGCTCGCCCTCCGCTCCGTCCGCTGACCGGCCGTCCAGCGCGGCGTTGCGGGCCTCGTAGGTCAGGCGAAGCCGGGCGACTGCCAGCCGGGCATGATCTCCGGCAGCCCCTCGCTGATCCGGTCGGTGAACCGCGCCGGACGCTTCTCCAGAAACGACGTCACGCCCTCGGCGGCATCGGCGGATTGGCCGCGAAGGAACATCGCCCGCGAGTCGGCGCGGTGAGCGAGCATCGGATGCTCTGCCCCGAGCATGCGCCACAACATCCGGCGGGCCAGTGCGACCGACACGGGCGCTGTGTTCTCGGCGATCTCGGTGGCGAGCGAGCGGGCCGAGTCCAGCAGTTCGTCTGGTGGATGGAGGCTGCGCACCAGCCCCGCGTCCCGCGCCTCCTCGGCCGGGAACACCCGTCCCGTCGCAACCCATTCCATCGCTCGGCTGATTCCCACGACGCGCGGGAGAAACCAGCTGGAGCACGCTTCCGGGACGATCCCCCGCCGCGCGAAGACGAACCCCATCCGCGCGGTGTCGGAGGCGAGGCGGATGTCCATCGGTAGCGTCATCGTCGCGCCGACGCCGACCGCGGGCCCGTTGATCGCCGCGATCACCGGTTTGGTGCAGTCGAACACGCGCAGCGTGAACCGACCGCCCCCGTCGCGGGGCACCGGGCCGTCTGTCGCCCCCGTCTCAGCCTGGCGCTCTCGCCAGTCGAAGGTCGCTCCGCCCGCCTCGAGGTCGGCCCCGGCACAGAAGCCGCGCCCGGCGCCGGTGACGATGATGCACCGGACGTCGTCGTCGCGATCGGCGTCGTCGAACGCCGCGATCAACTCGCGGCCCATCGTCTGCGTCCAGGCGTTGAGACGCTTCGGCCGGTTCAGCGTGATCGTCAGAACACCGGCCTCGACCTCGGTCGCGATCTGTTCGTAGCTCATCCTGCTCCTCTCCTGTGGATGGCGATAGTCCATCACGGTGACCCGCCCGCGCGCCCGGTCGCGGGTTACCGCATCGGCGCCGATTCAGGTGGCAGCGACGCGGACCCGGGTTCAGGTGGCGGCCTGAGCAGCGGTGCCAGCTGCGCTCGTGACGTGAGCCCCAGCTTGCGGAACACGCGGGTCAGATGCGTCTCGACGGTCTTGGGGGTCAGGAACAGCTCTCCGGCGATCTGACGGGTGGTCCTGCCGCTCGCCGCCAGCTCGGCCACGTTGCGCTCGCTCGCCGTCAGCGCCTGCACGCCTGTCCGCGGCCGGCTCCGCGGTCGCGCGCCGGCCGCCTTGAACTCATGCAGTGCGCGTTGGGCCACGAGGGTGGCACCGAGTTCGCGAGCCAGATCGAGGGCTCGGCCGAGAGGCGCGCGGGCATCGCGGGTGCGGCGTGCACGACGGTAGGTGATGCCCAGGAACAGCAGGGACCAGGCCAGCTCCAGTGCCGCCGGCGACTGCTCCAAGACGGCGACCGATCGTTCGAGCAGCGCGAGATCGCCGGTGATGAAGCCTGCGGCGCGCAGCGCGATCCCAAGCGCCCGCGGCACGCCCAGCCCCATCGCGCGGTCGAGCTCCGGCGTGACGAGCGCCTGGGCGTACTCGAGCCGGCCGAGCTGGGCAGCGGCCATCGCCGCGCTCGAGCGCCAGGGGAGCACGCCGGGATTGCCGAGGGCGAACGTCTCCTCGAGCTCCCGGCCGGCCTGCTCGAAGGCCGTCAGGGCCTCGGCGTAGTCCCCGGCCGCATAGGCGACGGCGCCCGCGAACCAGGGGAGGCCTGGATTGTGGAGGCCGCGCGGGGTGCGGCGCAGCGCCGCCCGGGCGCCCTCGAGATCGCCGAGCTCGATCAGCAGCCGGACGAGCGGCGGCCCGCAGAGGCCGTCGACCGCCGACCAGCCGAGCCGGTTGAGCGCTTGCACGGCGTCGAGATCGCGGCGTGCCCGCTCGAGTTGTCCCTGGTAGATCTGGGCCCAGGCCCGGCAGCAGCGCAGGGCCACCTCGGCGAGCGGATCGCCCCGCTCGGCCACGCGCTCCAGACCGGCGTTCAGCAGCTCGCACGATCGCGGCGTCTGGTCGATCATGTTCAGCGCGCCGGCGACGAACGAGAGCGCGAAGCCGCCGGACCCGGCGTCGACGAGTGGATCGTCCGCCACTGCTATGGCGGCCAGCTCCGGCAACCGCTCGACGTCGATGCCCCGCCACGCCTGGTGGATGATCACCTGCGCGATCAGCGCCGGATCTGACGGTGGGGGCCCGCCGATGAGCGCCTCGGTGCGGGCCATGGCGTCGCCGGCGAGATCCGGCACGAACGTCGCCGCCGCCAGCTCGTCGGCGAGCAGCCGTTCCCGCCGAGGGTCGCCGGCGGGCAACTCGGCCAGCCCGCTCGCCGCCGCGGTGGCCGCGAGGGCGTGTTCGCCCCGCACGTAGAGCAGGCGCGACAGCCCATGCCACGCGTCGAGGCGCCGGGACGGCTCGCGCAGCTGATCAAGGGCGCTCTCAAAGGCCTCGATGGCGGCGGGCGATCCCGTGGCGGCACGGGCCTGGGCGAGCTCCACCAGCAGCGCTCCACGCAGGGCCGGCGGAGGCGGCTCGGCCACCGCGCGCTCCAACAACCGGACGGCCCCGGACGGATCGCCGTGTCCCAGGGCAGCCCGCGCCGCGCGGCGGAGGATCTCGCAGCTCCAGGCATCGCCGCTGGGGCGGCTGCGAACGAGATGGGCTGCGATCTGCTCGTCATGGGCTCCATCGCGAGCCAGGAGCGCCGCCGCCTGCCGGTGTCGCGCGGTCAGATCGAATCCCGCGATCGTTTGCAGGAGCGCGTCGGCGACGACCGGCTGGGAGAAGCGAAGCGGCTCGCCCTCGGCCAGCACGTGGCGAGCGATCAGGGCATCCGCCGCCGATTCGGCCACCGCGGGAGGGAGCCCGGCGAGCTCTGCGGCCACCCGCAGCGGCGCCTCGCTGAGCACGGCGACGGCGAACGCCAGCTGCTGTGCCTCGGCGCCCAGGTCGCGCAGGCGCGACAGCACGAGCCGCGTGACCGGGGCGGGAACCCGCAGGTCCTCCAGATCATCCCGATGCGCCGCTTCGAGCAGGGCCACCACGAGAAGGGGGTTGCCGCCGGTCGCCGCGGCCAGCCGGCGCGCCAGCTCCTCCCCGCCGCCGGGCCGCCGAGCGTCGACGAGCTCACGAATGCCGGCGGGGCTCAGCGGGGCCGGCGTGATGATCCCGCCGCCGTGGGCGAGTGCGGCGATCCGGTCCAATGCCGCGCCGTCGGCGGCCGGCGTGCCATCGCTGACTGCGAGCACCACTCCGGCGCCGAGCTCGTGCCGGCGCTCGGCGAGCTCGCCGAGGAAGCGGAGCGACTCGGAATCCGCCCACTGGGCATCGTCGACGGCGAGGAGCAGGCGACCCTCCGCGCGGATGAGCTCGGAGACGAGCGCGACCAGCCCCTCGATCAGCGGCGCCGCCAAACCGCCGCCCGCCGCTTCGCCGTCGAACAGCGGGCGGGCGCGGCGCGACCAGCCGGTGTGCAGCAGCTCCGGCCGGCGGCGCACGTCGGGCTCCAGCAGCCGCCGCGCCAGCCCAAACGACACCTCGGCGCCGAGCTCGGTCGCTCGCACCGTCCGGATGCCGATCCCCGCCGACCGGCAGCGATCGCCGAGCCAGCGCACGAGGGCCGACTTGCCGATCCCCGGCGGCCCCTCCACGATCGCCACCCCGCCGTCCCCGCTCGACACGCTCTGCATCACCCGCTCGAGCCGCGAGCACTCGAGCTTCCTCTCGACAAATCTCATTTCCGGCCATGATGGCAATCGAGGGACCGGAAAGTTAAGGGGGTGACCCTGATGTCCGATCTCCTACGCTGATCCGCAGAGGGTTGCTGGGGGCAGTGACGTCTCGCAGTGGGGGCCCCGAAGGCTGGCTCGGAGCCGGCCGAATGAAATAGGGGGCAAGATGTGGGGCGCGGCCGGCGCATGTGAGTCCCCAAGGGCTCACATGCGCCCGGTCCATTTTTGGGCGCCAGATAAGCCAAGTCGTGTGCCCAGCGTCTGCCTCCGACCGGGTCCGGAAACCGGGCTTCTCGCCGGAACTATCAACCTCAAGCAAACGCTCAGGGTTGCGACAGCCGGCGCCCCGCCTGTCATCCCGCCGCGGGCGCCCCGCGAATCATCCCGCCGCGAGCACCTGCGCGAACAGGTCAGGCGACGGTCGGCGCTCCCCACGCTCAAACTGGTGCACGAACTCCACGATCGCTTCATTGTGCGGTGCCTCGGACCCCTCGCGGCGGGCGCGCTCGACGATCGCGCCGTTGATCACGTCGACCTCGGTCGCCGCGCCACGCTCCACGTCCTGCAACATCGACGCCTTGGTGTTTCCGGCGAAACCGATGACGGTGTCGATCGCGCGCTGTGTTCTCGCCTCCCCGTCGGCGGCGGCCGACGAGGCCAGGTCCACCGGCCGGACGCCCAACACCTCCTCGAGCTCGAGGCCCCCGTCCATGCCGATCCGGTACCCCTCCGACCATACGGCGGCGATAGCGCGTCGTCCTGCCGGATGCTCGGCGACATCGCGATAGAGGACGCCTCCGATCACCCCCAACCCGGAGAAGGTGCTGTTGACCAGCAGCTTGGACCAGATCTGGCCATGAATGTTGCCGGTGAGGCGCACGGCGTCGACCGTCCCCAGGAGGTCGGCGAGGCGCTCCAGCCGGGGGCGACGCACCCCGTCGAGCTCGCCGATGACGAACGGGTTGCTTGTCGTGCGCCGCACGCGTCCCGGTCCCAAGTTGGTCGCGCCGAGCTCGACGGTTCCGGCAATCAGGCGCTCGGCGCCGACGAGTGCGGCCACGCGATCCTGCACCAGGCCGTTGCCGAGCGCCACATAGGTCTCGGCCAGACCGGCGTCAACCACGCCGCGCACAGCCTGCTCCAGATGGACCGCCTTGACCGTGATCAAACCGAACTCGGACGAATCGGTCAGCTCGCTCACGGAGGCATAGGCGTCGAGCGGGACGGTCCGCGACCCGTCGTCGAGCTCGAGTATGAGTCCTGGCTCGCGGAGCCGGCGGACGTGTTCGACATTGGCATCAATCACCGCCACACGCTTGACCTGACCCGTCATCAGCCCGGCAATCACGCCGCCGATGGCGCCGGCTCCGATGACGAGGACGCTGCCGTCTGTCACCGGCGGTTCCCGTCGCCGCCGTCGAACTCCACCGGCGGCTCGTTCTTCAACAGCTCGCTCAGCGCCGCATACCGGCGATCACGCTCCACCAGGATCCCGTCAGGCGAGCCGGGCGCGTAGTCGTAGAACCCGCCACCCGTCGCCGTTCCGAACCGGCCCTCGCTGACCAGTGAGCGGAGCGCGTCCGGAACCCCAAAGCGGCCGCCGAGCCCCTGCTGATGCTGCTCGATGACTGCCTGGTACACGTCGAGGCCGGCCATGTCTGCGATCTGGAAGGGTCCGAAGTAGGGGAGACGGAAGCCAAAGCAGCTCCGGACGACCTCGTCGATGTCCCGGGGCGTGGCCAGCCCCTCCTCCACGCACCGCGCGGCTTCGCAGAACAACGCCATCTGGAGCCGGTTGGCGATGAAGCCGACGCTGCTGGATACGACGCTGGGGCGCTTGCCGATCGACCGCAGCAGGTCCACGACCCGCGCCACGATCTCCGGCTCGGTGCTCTCAGCTGGGATCACCTCGACGCCCGGCGTCCATTCCGGCGGGTTGAACCAATGCATCCCGAGGAATCGTTGAGGCCGGGCGACGAACTCCGACAGGACGTTGATGTCCAGCGACGACGTGTTGCTCGCGATGATCGCATCGTCCGGCGCCGCCTCATCGCACTGGCTCAGAACATCGCGCTTGACGTCCACGTCCTCGGTCACCGCCTCCACCACGAGGTCGACGTCGCCGACCGCAGCTCGAATCTCGGTGGCGACTCGAACGTCCTCGGCGCGGCGCGCGGCGGCCGGATCGATCAACCCCGCCTGCGCATGGGCTCGCATCCTCTCGACGAGCCGGTCACGGGAGCCGTGGGTCTGCTCCGGGGTGACGTCGACAACGGTTACCTCCAGGCCTTCGGTGAGGAAGCTCTCCGCGATTCCCACGCCCATCCGCCCGGCGCCGACGATTGCGGCGCGCCGAAGGGGGGCGGCAGCGCGTGCCGGGCTCGACTCGGCGGCGCTGGCACTCGATTCTGCGGACATCAGACGGCCGCCGGTGCGGGAAGCTCGCCGCGCGTCCGGCCGCGGAGCCCCAGAGCGGTCCGGGCCTCGTCCGGCGTCGCCGGACACCGATCGAGTTCATTCGCGATCCTCACCGTGCGCCGAACCAGCTGGGCGTTGTCGACGACCGGCTCACCTCGGCGCATGAGCACGTTGTCCTCCATGCCGACCCGGACGTTGAGGCCCATGGCGCACGCGATCGAGGTCAGCGGCAGCTGCGTGGGGCCCATCGAGGACACCGTGACCCGCAGATCATCCGAGTCCACCGGGAGCTCGTCGAGGCGCTCCCACATGTCGAGCAGGTTCCGGGGCGTGCCGCGAGCGCCGCCCTGCGTCGGCGTGTGCAATACGAAATTGACGGCATAGGGCGGCTCGAATACCTCCAGGCGCAGGAGCGCGGCCAATTCCTCCAGCATGACCGCCGAGTAGAGCTCGAACTCCGGCCGGACCCCGCGCGCTCGCATCTCATGGGCGAAGCGCTCGATGTCCGTGCGGTGGTTGGGGAAGAAGACCTGCTCGCCGCGGATGAAGAAGTTCAGCAACCCCATGTTGAGCGAGCACATCTCCGGCTCCAGCAACACGGTGTTGATGCGTTCCTCGATCCCCAGCAGCGGCGACCCGCCGGTGGTCAACTGCACGATCGCGTCCGTCTCGGCGCACAGCCGGCGGTGGAGCTCTCCGTAGATGTCGGGATCCATCGTGTTGGTGCCGTCGGTCGCCCGGGCATGAACATGAAGAACCGCTGCGCCCGCCTCCCACGCGGCGATCCCCTGTTCGACGATCTCATCGGGCTGCTCCGGAAGGTGCGGATTGGCTTCCTTACCGTGAATGCCCCCGGTCAGCGCGCAGGTGATCACCACCGGTTCAGTCGTTGGGCGCCACATTCACCTGCGCCCCACACCACAAGCACCCAAGGGAACTCCTTCGCTGACGAAAATAGTCTGACGAACAGACGCAACATACCATCTCATGCCCCGGGGCGCCACGTAAGCGGAGGAATTTGCCGTTACTGTCAGACAGCTCCGGTGCACCCGGTTCGAACCGGGTCTGCTTCCCGGTCCCGGCAGGACCTGGCGCGAGCGGGACGCGCTCACGTGTGATCCTCCCCGGTGCGGCGCAATTCGACGCCGATGTCCCATGGTTCCCGTCCTGGCTCGGGTTCCGGTGCGAGCAGCGTGATGTGGCGCTCCGGTCCGGGTCCTTCGTTCCACTGCCGGTGGGGCACGCCCGCCGGAAGCACAACCAGCGTGTGCCGGGTGGCGGTGTACGAGTCTAGGCCGACGCTGATGTTCATCGTTCCCTCGAGCACGTAGTAGAACTGGTCGAAGTCGTGGACATGCGTCCCCGGTCCGGCGCCTCCCGCGTCGACGGATCCGATGTACAACGACATGTGCTCGGATCGGTCGGAACGCCGCAGGAGACGCTGGATGGAGAAGCCGGGAAGCGTCGGGTCGTACGCGTCGGCGTCGAGCGGTCGCACCAGGTACGGCCGCCCGGCGGCGTCGTCTGAGTCGGTCGGCACCATCACCGGCTGCGAGGGAAGGGGCGCGGGCGAGAGGACCTCGAAGTGGAACTCGTCCACCGACCCCTCGTTCCAGTTGTGATGCGGCGTGCCGGCCGGAATGAACACGAGCGTGTCCGGGCCGGCGAGGAAATGCTCTGAGCCGAGGATCAGATTCATCTCACCCTCGACTATGTAATAGAGCTGATCCACCGGGTGCACATGTTGAGGCGGAGCGGCGGCCCCGGGGGGGACATTGCTGCCGATGACCACGCAGCTCTCGCCGTTGAAGAGGTACTGGGCCTCGTAGCCCTGGCGCTCGTAAGCGCGGAAGTCGACCTTCCGGAGCGTTCTCATGGCGGCAGTCTATCGTCTGACGGTAGGACCGTAGCTCGCGGTGGGTGCGGCGCGTCGCTCGCGGCGCATCACGACCGGTTCCACCGACAGGCACGCGTGTGACTCCTGCGCCGCCGGGACGCCGCGGGACGTCAAACGTCGTCGGTGTGCCCGGCGCCGCGGCCGGGTCAGCGCCGTGGGGCAGCCGACGCGAGCGGCCCCGGCGCAGCCTCATCGCTGATCCGGAGATCGAAGTTGAGTCCCGCCTGCTCCCAGATCGAGCGCAGGTCATTGACGTGTTTGCGCGCCATCAGGGCGGCGGCATCGGCATCTCGGACCAGGATCTCCTCCAGGATCCGGTGGTGGAGGTCCAGGGCGCGATGCGTCAATTCCGGAGATGTCATGAAGCTTTCGAGCACCGGCTGCAGAACATCACTGATCGGCCGGCAGGCCATCACCAGGACCGGGTTCGAGCTCATCTCGGCGATCTCGACGTGAAACTCGCGATCGAGTTCGCACCACGTGCCGAAGTCGTCCAAGTGCGCGGACTGACGCTCGAGATTTCCCTGCAGTCTGGCGGTTGCGGCCGCATCGGCGCGCATCGCGGCGAGGCGAGTGAGCTCAGGCTCGAGGACGAGCAACGCCTCATGAAGGTCGCGAAATGTGACGTTCTGCCGACGCAGTGCCTGCTGCAGTTCAGCGCCGGCCCGGTCTTCGCCGGCCCGTTGCACGACCATGATCTTCGGACTGGCGCGGGCGACCAGCCCGGCCTCCTCGAGCGTTCGAAGCGCCTCGCGCACGGTTGATCGGCTCACCTGCGCCTCGCGGGCCAGCGCCGTCTCGGACGGGATCCGGTCGCCCTCGGCGAGCTCGCCGGACAAGATCCGATCGCGGATCATCGATGCCAACGTCTCGTAGGCGCGGGACACGCGTACGGGTTGTCCGATGAACGATGGCTGCGATCGCACCCGGGCAGATACTAGACCGGGCTCCGGCCCCTCAGCCCCGGATGCATCCCTCGAGTCACCAGGTTCCGGTGCGAGCGTCTTGTTTTCAGCCAGACTGTCAGTCATACTGACCCAAGTGAAGCAGCCCCGTCAATCGCTCGGCAACGTCCGCGGTGCCGCCGGGTAGGCAGAACGAGTACCGGGGCTTCACGCCCCGGCCGTTGATGGGCGACATTCGCCTGTTCCACGGCTACATGGCGCGCGTGCCGGCTGTGGACGAACACGAATTTGCAGCGCTGGAAGCCGCGCTGGCGAAGCCGTTCGTCGGCATAACGACTGACGGCACCGTACGCAGGGATGTGTACGACAGCGTGGCCGGTCCCGCGGCAGGGGGGCGGACGCAACTGGCAACCGCCCGCGCCCGCGACTTTCTCCAGACACTGGACTACGCGGATCAGCGAAGCGCTGCGTTGCAGCCGCTGGAGACCGCGCATCGCCGGCGGTGGACGAACGCCTTCACGACGTGGCTGCCCGCGGCCCTCATGCTCGACGACCTCGCGCCGGAGCAGCGAATCGCCGCTCTGGAGATCGTGCGTGCGTGCATGAGTGCTGAGGGCTTCGCCGAGGCTCGCAAGGTCATGGCCCTCAACGAGGCGCTCGGCGACTTCGTCCGCCTTCACAAGGACACGCTCGGGGAGTGGGTCTATTGGTTTGCCATCTTCGGCCAGCCGTCGGAGACCGACCCGTGGGGCTGGCAGTTGATGGGGCACCACCTCGTGCTCAACTGCCTGATCGCCGGTGACGAGATGGTCTTCGGCCCCACGTTCATGGGCGCGGAGATCACACAGATCGACCAGGGCCCGATGGCCGGTACGACTGCATTGCAGTCTGAGCACGCGGTTGGGCCGGCGTTCCTGCACTCGCTGACCGACCGCCAGCAGGCGCGGGCGATCCTGCACCGGTCGATGCGGACCGCCGACCTGCCGCCGGAGCTGGCCGGGCGGGTCGACGGACGTCACCGCGCGGGCGCCGGGCGTGACAACCTGGTGCTCCCCTACGAGGGCCTGAGCTGCGACGAGCTCGAGCCTCACCAGCGGGCGGCGTTGCTCGACCTGATCCGGACGTATGTCGGCCGGGCGTGCGAGCCTCACGCGACGTTGCAGATGGAACTCGTCGAGCGTCACATCGCGGAGACACATTTCGCCTGGATCGGCAACCCCTCGGCGGACGAGGCGTTCTACTACCGCGTCCACAGCCCGGTGATCCTGATCGAGTTCGACCACCATGCCGGCATCTTCCTGACCAGTGAGGAGCCACAGCCCTTTCACATCCATACGATCGTCCGGCTGCCGAATGCCGGCGACTACGGGATGGAACTACTGCGCCGGCGGGCTGATCCGCTCCGGCCGCTCAGCGTGACCTACTGATCCGACGCGCCGGCGACCGCGGGATCGATGCCTTCGACCGCATCTCGCAGGCTCGTTTCCGGCTGGATCGGCGCCAGCGTGCCGTACAGCAAGGGGAGCGCGCCGGCGAGCTCGTCGACCGCGAGCCGGCCTTCGTCGGCGCTGCGATATTCCCCAGCGACCTGCCAGGCCGCCATCCGGCGTATGCGGTTGCCCTGGATGTAGAGCACCTGACCGGTCAGCCATGCGGCCATGTCGGACGCGAGGTAGACCACGAGGGGCGAGATGTTCGCCGGCTCGTAGCCGTCGAACGAGCCGTCCTCGGGGGCCTCCGGGAAGATGCCCTTCCCCATCCGGGTGCGCGCCTCGGGCCAGATCAGGTTCGCCGTCACTCCGTAGTGCCGCATCTCCATCGCGCAGACCATGGTCATCGAGATGGTCGCGCCCTTGGAAGCACCGTAGAGACCGCCGCGGGGGAAGCCGAAGAGACCGACGCCGGAGGTGACGTTGATGATCCGGCCGCCCGGCCGCTCGCCCCGCTGGGCCATGGACCGCCAGTGGCGGCAGGCGTGTCGGGTCACCGCGAACGTCCCCTTGAAGTTGATCTCCATCAGCTCATCGAACTGGGACTCGGTGATGTCGGCGAGTAGCTCCCACTCGAGGATCCCGGCGTTGTTGACGACGATGTCGAGCCGTCCGAGCTCGTCGACGGTCCGCTCGACGAGGATCCCCATCGCCGCCCAATCCGCGACCGAGGCGGTGTCGGCGACCGCCCGGCCGCCGGCACCACGTATCTCGTCCGCCACAATCTCCGCCGGAGCCGGCCGGTCAGGCCCATGGCTGCGGTTGTTGACGACGACCGTGGCGCCGGCGGCAGCGAGCGCGAGCGCGTGACAGCGCCCCAGCCCCGTACCCGCACCGGTCACGATCGCGACCTTGCCATCCAGGAACCCCATCTCTTGAACCTCCCGGGAGTCGATCCGGCGTGCACCCGTTGGCACACCGTTTACGTGGCGTCTGACGTTGGCTGAGAAGTGGCGTCCCGCTCCCCGGAAGCGGTGGCGATGCGGGCCAGACCGTCCTGCATCATCGGAGCGGCGAGCTCGCGGGCGCGCGCGACCTGCACGCGCTCATACATGAACTGCAGCTTGCGCTCGGCGGCTCGGCCGGAGAGCTGTCCCCGGACGACCCGCTCGGCGAACAGGTCGACCTGGACCTCCAGGAACGACAGCGAGTCGGCCGCCTGGAGGAGGTTGGCCTCGGGCCAGCCTCCGTACTCGTGGGCCAGCACGAGCGACACGACCTCGTCGATCAGCCGCTGGGGTGCTCGCCTGCCCTCGAGCCAGCGGCGGACGATCTCGGCCGAGCGCTCCTGGTGCCAGGTGTTGTACTCACGCGACGCCGGGTCGTCCGACGAGGGGGCGGCCTGCTCGCTTGGGAAGGCGCGTTCGATGTCGTGCGTGAGCGCTGCGATGAGCAGCGCCGGTCCCGCCGCCGGATGCAGCGTCAACAGCCAGTCGCGCGTGCGGTACAGATGGCGCACGTGCGGGTGCACCTCGCCCACCCAACCAGCCGTGGCGGCGACGAGCGTTTGCACCGGTCAGCCCCACAGCTCATCGCTGGCGAGCCGTGCTCCCTCGGCCAGCGCGTCGAACTTCGCCCACACCACCGACGGGTGGACCTCGGGGCTGTAGATGGCACGCGAGGAGAACCCGCAGTCCGCCCCCGCGATGACATTCTCGCGGCCCACCAGCCGGGCATAGGTGATGATCCCGTCGGCGATCAGCCGGGGGTGCTCGACGAAATTGTGCGCGTGACACAGGAACCCGGGAATCAGGACCTTACCCTCCGGCAACTTCACGTCCTCCCAGACCCGCCACTCGTGCTGGTGACGAGGATTGCCGACCTCGAACGAGTAGGCGCCGGCATTGACCTTGAGCATCGGCTTCACGACGTCGGCGAGCGGCACGTCGTGAAGCCGCGGGCCGTGATTGAGCCCGTAGCACGTGTGCAGCCGAACCTTCTCCGGTGGGATCCCCCGGAGCGCATGATTGACCACCTCGATGTGCGCGTCCGCGACGGCCTGGCGAGCGGCCTTCCCGGCACCGGGATCCTCCATGAGCAGGTCGATGAGGAACGGATCGTCGACCTGGAGGATCAGGCCGGCCTCGACGATCGCCAGATACTCCTCGCGCAGCGCATCCGCCATTGCCCCCAGGTACTCGTCGTCGCTGGCGTAGTACTCGTTGAGTCCGAACAGCGACGGGGCTGCGGCCGGCATGAACGCCTCGACGACGTCGACCTGCGCCACCGCTGCCTTGAGGTTGGCGATGTCGCGCTGCAGCGCGTCATGCCCGGTGTAGCGCAACGGGCCGGTGCACACCATCACGTTTGCCCCGCTCGGGCCGGAGTCGGCGGAGTACTTCTGCAGGTACTCCGCGTAGTAGTCCGGGAACATGTCGACCTCGAGCTGCCAGGACGGCGCCAGGGACAGGCGCCCGGGGCGGCTCTCCATCCCCTCGAACCGCTCCACCACGTACTGAAAGAAGCCGAGCTTGCTCTGCTCGCCATCGGTGACGATGTCCAGGCCGTGCGCAGCCTGCCGGCGCACGATCTCGGTCACCTCTGTGCCCACCAGTCGCTGAAACGCCTCGGCGTCGAACTCTTCGCCGTGCTCGCGAGCCCGCATGGCATCGAGGAGCGGGTGGGAACGGGCGAGGCTCCCCACGTGCGTCGTCAGAATGCGTTCCGAGCTCGTCTTCACGTTTCGGTCTCCGGGTGTCGGTTGGTGTTCTGGCGCATGCCGAAGGCGATCCGGCTCATGGCACTGCTCGTCGACGCCCGGGGCGTTTCCGGCGGGTCGGTGCTCCGCGGGGTGTTGCTCCACACGGTCTCCGGCCGTGCCTGCAAGAGGTAGAGATGACGCCGTCCACTCGGTCCCGGACCGAGCGCCCACTCCATGTCGATTGCTCGATCCATCTGCCGCTCGGCCGCCTTGGCGACGCGCGCCAGTGCCAGCACCTCGTCGTCGGCGAGCGAGCTCATCTCGGCGCGACGCGAGTCGAGCTCCACGCGGCTGACCTCGCCGTCGACGATGCGGTCGGCAAACGGCTTGACGGAGATCACCCGGGACCGGATCTCGAGGGTGACCTTGTCGACGCTGAAGCGGTCCGGGGTCACGTCCCCGGAGACAAGCGCGCCGCCGAGCCCAAACGTGCTCTCAACGGTGATCTGTGACGGATCGCCGGACAGTGGATCCAGGCTGAACATCACCCCGGCCGCCTCGGCGGCGACCATCCGCTGGACGACGACCGCCATCGCGTGCCCGCGGTGGTCGAGTCCCAGCCGCCTGCGGTAGCTGATCGCCGCCGGTGTGAACAGGCTGGCCCAACAACGCACGATGTGCCGGCGCACCTCTCTATGACCGGTGATCGACAGGTGCGTGTCCTGCGCGCCCGCGAACGATGCGCCGGCGGCGTCCTCGTCGATCGCACTGGAACGGATGGCGACGGGGACCGATGGACCGCCCGGAAGCCGGCGGTAGGCCACATCGATCTCGCTGCTCTCGAGCTCCGCGCCCTCCAGTAGACGCAGAGCGTCGTCCGCCACGTCCTGAAGGGCGGTCACACCGTCCGCGCGTGCCAGGAGGCGCTCGATCTGGCCGTCGAACCCGTTCGCGCGCATCCACTCGCGGTATGCGCCGGTGGTGACGACGAAGCCCGGGGGCACCTCGAGCGATTGCTCGAGCAGGCGGCCGAGCCCGCGTGCCTTGCCGCCGATCTCGTCGAGCGAGACGCGGCTGCATTCGGCAAGATCCAATACGTGGGGCACGGCGATCGGCTCAGTGGCTGCCGGCTCGCGCCAGCAGCGTGACCGTGCCCTCGTTGCCGTCGACGCGCACGAGATCTCCCGTGCGAATGTGCCGCGTCGCCACGCCCGTGCCGAGCACCGCCGGAAGGCCGTATTCCCGGCAGAGGATTGCGGCATGACACATGACACCGCCGACGTCTGACACCGTCGCCCGCACCTTGCCGAACACCGGAGCCCATGCGGGCGCCGTTGATGGGCAGACCAGGATGTCTCCGTCCTGCACCGTGCCGATCTCGTCCGATCCGAGCACGATGCGGGCGGGCCCCTCGGCGACTCCGCCCGAGGCCGCGATGCCCCGCAGCTGATTGTCACGCTCCGCCTGGGGCGCGAGCCACTGGTCGATGGTCTCCATGGTGATCCCAAACTGGGCCGACATCACGCCACCGATCGCCTTGGGCACCGCTCCGAGCGCCGGCTGCGGCACGTCGGCGCGGAGCGCGTCCATGATCTCCCGCCGCCTCGTCACCAGCGAGCGCCAGTGCCGTCCGCGCCCGGGAGATGTCTGCGCCCAGCTGTTGGCGGTATCGAACAGGACCTGGCCCACCTCCCAGCGATTGAGGAAGAAGAGGTCCTCCTGCTCGTCGAGGAGCCGGGCGGCCACGACGCGGTCGGCGAGCGCTCTCATCTTGTTCCAGAAGATCGTGTGGTGCCGATGCTCGATATAGAAGTTGTGATCCTGCAGGTGGGGCGCAACGAGCCGAGCCAGCTCCAGGCTTTCGTCGAACGCCACCTGGTCCTCCGGGGTCGGCAGGAGCGCGCGGTACTCCGCCGTGAGGTGGTCTCGCTCCCGCAGGATCTCGCCCTGAGGCCTGTCAATGATCTCGCCACGCTCGAGCCGGTCCAGATAACCGGTGATTGCCGCCCACGGGACGGACAGGTCATCGATCCACGCGCGCTCGTTGTGAAACAGCCCGGTTCCCGCCGACACATAGAACCACGGGTCCTTGGCCTGATCGAGCGCCGCAACCCACTCCCGGCCGGCGGCATCCGCGCGCAACTGCTCGATGATCGTGTCCGGCGCCGCCGGGGCGCGCAGCCGGGCGCCCAGGCCGAGATCGAGCGCCTTGCGGGCGAGGAGCTTGAGCTCTTCGTCAGGTCGGAACTGGCGCAGCTCCACGCCTGAGGTCAGCTTGGCGAGCGTCTGCTGTGAGAGGCCGCGGAGCGTCGCCCGCACGAAGTCCTGCAGGTTCATCTGCGCGACGTAGGCGAGGAGCAGGAGCTCGAAGTGGTACTGGTACGCCAGGAAGATGTTCTGCACCAACCTGTCGTAGGCCTGCAGCAGCACGTAGCCGGTGCTGAAGCCGCGCCCGCTGAGGACCACCGAATCGTCCTCGAGCGTCGGCAGCTCAGGAATCTCGATCTCCGTCAAGTCGGAGATCAGCCGCTCGAGCTTGGCGATCCAGTTCTCGTTGAGCTGGGACCAGTTTTCGAAGTAGTGCCCGGCACGGCGCACGAAGATCGGCATCCTGCGCTCCGATTCGCCTTCGGCGGCGAACGGGACGTCGGCGAGGTACAGCCGTCCGTTGAGAACCCGGCTCGCCGCCGCCTGGTCGCCCGGCACCGCGAAGATCCGGCTGACCACGGCGCTGACCGACATCATGTACGCCTCGTGGACGATGGTGTCGAACGGATACTCGATATCCGGGCGGTGCATCCCGTCCCAGTACCAGAACAGGCTCGACTCCCATTCCGCGTTCTCCTCGGAGAACAGGAGATATGGGGAGTACATGCTCTGCCAGCCCTCGGCCCCAGCGGGCGCCGGGACCTCGAGAGGGCCGGGAAACCGGCGCTCGACAGCTGTGTTCACGTTGGTCCTCTGCTCCACTCGGCTTGCGCGTCGTACGGTATCGGATGCTATCCGGGAGTTTCAACCCGATTGTCTGACGGTTCCCCCCCTTGAGGCCGCGTCGATCCCCTGAACGAGACAACAAAACGGCAATATTCGTCAGACGATCTTACTTGACAGTGATCGTGACTACGCAGTACCGTCCGATCCAGTCACGGACCGAGCACGCCGACTAGAGCCGTCCGCGGGCGCTTGGTCCTCAATGATGGGAGAGGGAGAGGATCACATGCGTGTTGTTGCCGGGCGCAAGCTGCGCGCCCTCGGATTGTGTTTGCTGCTTGCTTCCGCAGTCGCTGCGTGCGGAAGCACCTCGTCGACCTCGAGCTCCGGCGCGGCCAGCGCTGCGGCCAGCCCATCCTCGACGAGTGCCGCCGCCCCCGTGTCGACCGCCGGCACCGTTCCGGCCTGCGTCCCGCCGGTTCCGAGCCAGTTGCCGAAGGATCCTGATGGAGTTGCGGCGACGCTCACCGGTGCTGCGAAAACGGCACTTGGCGGGTATCCCGGCACCGTCTACAAGAGCCCGTGGAGCAACTTCAAGCCCAAGCACGGACCTCCGTGGAAGATCGGCATGTCCAACAACGAGGGCAACCTGAATGCCCAGGACATCCTCGTCGGCCTCAAGCAGTACGCGGCGCAGAACCCCGGCAAGGTCAGCTCGATCGTGACGACCACACCGCCGACGCCGAACGATGTGGCCACCCAGATCCAGCAGATGCGTTCGCTGGTCCAGCAGCACGTTGACTTCATCATCTCGACGCTCGGGTCCCCGACGGCGCTGAATGCCGTCATCGACCAAGCGGCCAAGGCCGACATCCCGGTGATCAGCCTTCTGGGGCAGTCCACCGACAAGAACGCGGTCAACCTGCAGCCGAACCCCATCCAGCTCGGCTACTTCGGTGCCCGCGGCCTGGTCGCGGCAATGGGCGGAAAGGGGAACGTCCTCGTCGTCGACGGAATCCCCGGACTCTCGATCGACACCGGAATCCTGCAGGGCGGCCAGGCTGTCCTGAAGGCGTGCGGTATTCACGTCGTTGGGCAGGTCACCGGCAAGTTCGACCCGACGATCGCCAAGACGCAGGTGCTCACCTTCCTGAGCGCCCACCCTGGTCAGGTCAATGGAGTGTTCCAGGTCTCTGACATGGCGCCTGGAATCTTCAGTGCGTTCCAGCAGCTCGGCCGGCCCGTCCCGCCCGTCGATGACATCGGTGCTCCCGCGGCCTCGTTGGCCTACTGGAAGGTGAACCAGAGCAAGGGCTACAAGGGCAGTGGCGTCGCAATCCCGGCGATCAAGGACGGGACGTACTCGATGGCGGCGGCACTGGCGATGCTGGAAGGACGCGGTGTCAAGATCACCGACATCCCATACAGTCCGCCGGTGATCAGCAATGCGAACCTGTCGCAGTGGGTGCAGCCGGGTTGGACCATCTCGACCAACGCTCTGTCGGACGGACCGCCGAGCGCGATCGACATCCCGGCCCTGCTCAATACGTATTTCAACAAGCCGTGAGGCCGTGGGAGCGAGGGTCGGTTCGTCTCCCCTGACCGGCCCTCGCATGCCCCACCAATTTGTCTCCGACGATGACGGAACATCCGGTCGCTGATTTGAGCCCCGCATCACCTCCGGCCGGCGGCTCGCCGGAGGTGGGGCTGAAGGTCTCGGATCTGGTGAAGTCGTTCGGGACGACGCAGGCGCTGCGCGGATGCTCGCTGGATCTCCGCGCCGGCGAGGTTCTGGCGATCATGGGGGAGAACGGATCCGGGAAGAGCACGCTGGTCAAGATCCTTTCCGGCGTTCACCGGCCGGACGCCGGGACGATCACCGTCGGCGGTGACACGGTTCCGTTCCTTGGCACCCCTCGCGATTCGATCGCGGTCGGCATTGCCACTGTGTTCCAGGAGATCCTGTGTGTTCCGCAGCAATCGGTGCTGACCAACATCTGGCTCGGTCAGGACGGACTTCTGCGCCGGCGCGTGCCGGCACTCGAGCGCAGGCAGCGGGCTGCCGCCGTTCTGGGGACGCTCATCGACGATCCGCACCTCGACCTCCCGGCGGCCCAGCTTCCCCTCAGCGAGCGTCAGGCGATCTGCGTCGCGCGGGCGCTGGTCCGCGCGCCCCGGATCCTGATCCTCGACGAAGCCACCTCTGCCCTCGACGTGGCCACCAGAGACAGGCTGTTCGAGGTTCTCGGCCGTCTGCGGGCCGAGGGCACGAGTGTCCTCTTCATCTCCCACCGCATGGATGAGGTGGAGGAGATCGCCGATCGCATCACCGTCATGCGCTCGGGCGAGGCTGTGGCGACGTTGAATCGTGGCGAGGCGACTACGCGGGAGTTGGTGGCATTGATGACCGGCTCCACGGATGTGCATCAACAGATGCATCCGACCCTCGACACGCCCGCCGGAGGCGCCTCGAAGCACCACGTCGTGCTCGGTGCCACCGGCGTCCGGCTGCGCGCCGGGGCCACGCCGATCGATGCCGAGATCCGTGCCGGCGAGATGCTCGGTGTGGCCGGGCTGGAGGGGCACGGGCAGGATGCGTTCCTCCGCGTTCTCTCAGGAGTTCCGCCGGTCGGCGGATCGGTCACCTGTGCCGGTGGCAACGGACACAGCGCCGTGCGTTCTCCGGCCGACGCTCTGCGGCGAGGCATTGCGTACGTGCCCCGGGACCGTCGCGATGAATCGATCTTCGAATCGCGGTCGATCCTCGAGAACTTCCAGGTGGCGACCCTTGACAAGGATCGCCGGCGCGGACTCGTTATGCGGGCGCGCGCGGAGCGGCGCTTCGAGCACTTCGTCCACCTGCTGAAGATCCGCGCCGGCAACCGGAGCAATCCGATCACGTCGCTGAGCGGTGGCAATCAGCAGAAGGTCGTCATCGCCCGATGGCTGGCGATGAACCCGCGGGTGCTCCTGCTCAACGATCCCACCCGTGGTGTCGATGCGGGGACGAAGCGCGACATCTATCGCGTGCTGTCGGAGGCGGCGGCGCAGGGCGTCGCGGTGGTGATGCTCTCGACCGAGGTCCTCGAGCTCGTCGAGCTGATGGACCGCGTACTCGTGTTTCGCGAGGGCGAGCTGTTCACGGAGTTGAGTCGTTCCGGGCTGACGCGGTCTCGGCTGGTCGCCAGCTACTTCGGAAGGGTGGAACAGGCGTGACCGGCAGGCTCATCGCCGGCGCGCGCCGACGTCCCGCCGGATTCGCTGTCCTGCTCGTCATCGTGCTGATCGTCGTCAACACGATCGTGCAGCCGGCGTTCGCGTCGTGGAATCAGGTCGCGCCGACGCTCGGGACGATGGCGCCGTTCGCGATCGCCGGGATGGCGAGCACCCCGGCGTTTCTCAGCGGAGGCGGCGGAATCGACCTCTCGGTGGCTCCGCTGATCGGCTTCATCAACATCCTGCTGGTGACGAAGCTGTTCGGTACCCCGTTCGGCTCGCCGTTCCTCGCCGTCCCGATCCTGCTGGCGGTGGGGGCGGCGATCGGTGCGATCAACGGGGTGATGGTGGCTCGCCTGCGGATCCCGCCGGTCATCGCCACGCTGGGGACCTACTTCGTCCTCTCCGGCGTCGACCTCGACCTCGTCCCAAACCCCGTCACCGCATCGCCGAACTGGACCGACCATCTCGCCGGCTCCATCGGTCCTGTCCCGGGGGCGCTGGTGACGATCGGCGTCCCGTTGGCCCTGTGGTACGTCCTGCGACGCAGCGCGTTCGTCGAGTCGCTGCTTGCGGTCGGTGACCACGACGCGACCGCGTTCTCGGCGGGAATGAACGTCAACGCCGTGCGCATCAGCGCGTACGCCCTCGGAGGCCTGATCGCGGCGATCGGCGGGATCGCGCTCACCGGCCTGGTGCAATCGGCCGACTCCCAGACGTTCGGCAACTACCTCCTCGTCGCGCTGGCCGCGGTGGCGCTCGGCGGGGCCAACCTGACCGGCGGACGCGGCGGCCTCTTCCCGTCGGTGATGGGCGCCGCCAGCATCTTCCTGCTGGAGAACCTCCTGACGTCGCTCCACACATCGGCCTACTTCATCCAGGTCGCGTACGGGGCGGTCCTGTTCGTGGCCGTGCTGTTCGGGGCGCGCCTCTTCCGACAGGAGTCGACCGCATGAGCGCCTCGACCTCGCCCACACCTCCATCGTCGCCGTCTGCGGTTCCGGGCGCCCTTCCGGATTCGGCCGCCCACGAGACGGCGCTGCGCCGTTTCGTGCGCTTCGGCCCGCTGCTCCAGCTCGTGTCAGTCGTCGTCCTGTTCCTACTGACGGCGCTCACCATCACCGGCTTCTTCACCAAGAGCAGCGTCTACGCCACCCTCGTGCTCGCCTCGTTCCTCGGCATCGCCGCCATCGGCCAGACGATCGTGATCCTCATCGGTGGGATCGATCTGTCGGTTCCGGCTCTCATCAGTGGAGCCAATCTCGTCTGCACCTTCCTCAGCGGCCACCACTGGCCGTTCGGGTTGGTGATCGTGTTCGTGCTGGGGTGCGCGGCGATCGTCGGTTTCGTCAACGGGTACACGGTCCATCGCTTCTCGGTACCGCCGTTGATCGTCACCTTGGCGACCGGCGCGGTGGTCACCGGTCTCACGCTCGGGTGGACGAAAGGCGGTCAGGTGAGCGGGCAGGTGCCGAACTGGCTGACGAGCTTCAGCTCACCGATTGGGCGGTTCTTTGGCATCGACATCCCACCAATCGTCGTGACGTGGGGGCTCATTGCGATTGCGTTGAGCATCGTGCTGCACATGACGGCTCCGGGGCGCAGGCTGTACGCGACCGGCGCCAACGAGCGGGCTGCCCAGCTGGCGGGGGTCAGGACCCGGCGCATCTGGGTCGCCGCGTTCGCCATCAGCGCGGTTGCGGCGGCGAGCGTCGGGATCCTGCTGGTCGGCTTTACCGGCACCGGTGAAGCCGGCGTCGGCGATCCGTACCTGTTCACGAGCCTCGCGGCGGTGCTCGTCGGCGGAACGTCGCTGGTGGGCGCTCGTGGTGACTATTCGCGGACGGTCCTCGGTGCCCTGATCCTCACGCTGCTGACCACGCTCCTTGTCGGCCACGGCGCCGGCGAGGCGCTCCAGGAGATCCTGTTCGGGGTACTCATCCTCCTCTTCGTCGGCGTCTACGGCCGTGATCAGCGTGTTCGCGATCGTGTCTAGGGGCGCGTGCTCAGCCGAGACTCGGCGCGAGGGCGACGACCGTATCCGCCAGCTGACGTTCGCCGGACGCCAGACCTCCGGCAACGCCGTCGTCCGCCCACTCCCGGTAGGTCACGGCGCGCATGAAGTGGCCAATCCACAACGCCCGCGGATGGCGTGGCGCGCTGGCGTCCACCGCGACAGGGGCGCCCAACGGCGCCAGGCGCTCTTCGCCGCGGCCGGCGAAGCCCAGCGAGACCGTCCCGTGGTTGCGCAACCGGTCCAGGTACCAGCGCGGCGTCTCGGCAATGACGCGGACGTGGCCGAAGGCGTACCGGTCAGCGAGCGCGCATGCTGCCATCGCATCCGATACGACGCGGATGCTCCCACGCCCCCTCCACGCGGCGCGCGCCACGCCGGCCTGGGGATGGTGGAGGAGCGCCTGCTCCACGTGCACGCTCACCAAGTGCGCCAGCGTGCTCGACGCCGTGACCAGCACTGCGCGTGCCTCGCCGTCGGCGAGCACCGCTGCGATCAACTCGGCGGCGGCGCGTCGGGCATCCGCCGTGCGGTCGGCGATCAGCAAGAGGTCATCCGATCGCGCCGATACGTCGAGGGCGCGCTCGCCGAACAGCCGGTGGCAGGCCTCCGCCGTCAGGGGGTCTCCCGCGCCGGCCACGACGTCGACCCGTGGGACCGATTCCGTGCCGACCGCCAGCGCAGCAATCCCGTGAACGCCGTCGAGCAGGTAGACCTCGTCGGCGCCGCCGATGTGGGCGGCGGCGACGCACACCGACTGAGCTGGGCCGCCACAGGGACGTATGCAGGCGACAACACGCGACACCCCGGCGCAGCGGGCGAGGACGACGGCGGCGTGAAACGAGGGCAGGCCGGCGCGCGGATCGTCGCCCCGCGGACGCGAGAGATACGCGGCGGACGATCCGACGGCGACGTGGCGGATGCCCTGGACGAACCCGGAGGACGGCTGGCTCTCACAGTCACGCAGGCAGTCGCGCTGGGCCTGCGCGGCGGTGCGCATCCGCTCCTGAGCATCAGCAAGCCGGCTGCGGGTCGTGCCGGGCAGGTCCTGGACAGACCGCTGGATCTCGTCGTCGTCGAGGCGGAGCTCCGCGCGTGTCTCGCCGTGTGCGCGGAAGGCGAAGTCACGAAGCGCCGCGTCACCCCGCCGGCGGACCGCATCAATCACCTCGGCCACGTCCTCGGCGATCTCCCGGCGCTCATAGTCCTGCAAGTCGGTAGCGTATGACTCACCCATGACTACGTAGTCTCGACGATAATGGATGCCCAAAGACGAGTCAAGCCATGCGTCGCTCGGAGGGGGGGCTAGGCGGATGCCATCGAGCGCCAGGAACCCCACCAGCCACGACATCGCGCGCGAAGCCGGTGTGTCCCAGTCGACCGTCTCGCGGACCTTGCGTGACGATCCGCGCGTCGACCCGCTGACGGCGCAGCGCGTGAGGGAGGTCGCCAAGCGCCTGGGCTACACGCCGAACAGCGCCGCTCGAAGCCTTGTGACGCGGCGGACGCGCACGGTCGCGGTCGTCGTCGCCGACATCACGAATCCGTTCTATCCACAGCTCGTCGAGGCGCTCCACGAGCAACTGGGCCGTGCCGGCTATCGAATGATCCTGTTCAATGAGCGCACCGACGTGCGCGGGGATACCGGGCTCGACATGATGCTCAACGGCGGTGGCGCAGACGGCGCCGTCTTCCTGTCGGTGACGATCGGCCGGGGCGTGGCCGAGCTCCTGGCCGCATCGCCGGTGCCCACGGTTCTGCTGAATCGCGACGCGGACGGCGCGGTCGTCGATCGCGTCATGGCCGACCACATCGGGGGCGCGACGCAGGTCGGGAGGCTGCTGGTCAGCCTCGGCCACAGACGGATCGCCTTCATCGGCGGTCCTGCCAACACCTCCACGAGTCGCGACCGCGAAGCGGGCCTCGCCGACACGCTGCAGCAGGCAGGTGTTCCGCTGGACTCCGAGCTCCGGCGCCGCGGCGAGTTCACTCACCAGAGCGGTTTTCAGTGGGCGACCGAACTGCTCTCCGGCGAGGATCCGCCGACGGCGATCTTCTGTGCCAACGACGTCATTGCGTTCGGCGCGATCGACGCCGCACGCCGTCTCCAGATCGACGTGCCGCGGCAACTGTCAATCGCCGGCTTCGACGACATCCCAATGGCTGGGTGGGACTCGTTCTCGCTCACGACCGTCCGTCAACCGCTCGCCGACATGGCCCGGCAGGCCGCACGCATCCTCATTGACCGGATCGAGGGCTCCGATGAGAGCGAGCCCACCCGGATCGTCTTCCCCACCAACCTGATCCAGCGCGCCACCACCGGTCCGGCATCTGCGCCGTGACGCCGCCGCGAGCTCTGGCTTACCGGGCCACTTAGGGCGGGCGAGGACGATCGTCGCGCTACGGGTGGCCGATCGTGACGGCGTGGCCGTTGGTCGCGGCGCCGTTGGTCGCGGTGCCGTTGGTCGCGGCGCCGGTGGTTCGGAACCGCGCGCGATACGCGGCCGGTGTCGTGGAGAGCTCGCGCCAGAACGCGCGGCGCATGGTTTCGTCAGAGCCGAAGCCGGTAGCCTGGGCAACGCTTGCCAGAGGCTCGTCGCTGCGTTGCAGACGGAGTTTCGCGGCCTCGACGCGGACGCGCTCGATGTAGCGTCCCGGGGTGACGCCCAGCTCGCGCCGGAACACGCGCGTGAGGTGGCGAACGCTGAATCCGGCGCGTTCGCTGAGCGCCTCGAGCGAGTGGTCGGCGCTCGGGTCCCGCGCGACGTCGTCGAGCACGTGTCGCAGCGGGGCGCTGGTCGTGATGGGGAGATCCAGGCGGACGCTGAACTGCGCCTGTCCCCCGGGTCTCTGCATGAAGACGACGAGGTGGCGGGCGACGTCTCGCGCCAGTTCGGCGCCGTGGTCGGCCTCGACGAGCGCCAGGCACAGGTCGATCCCGGCGGTGATGCCGGCCGAGGTGTGGATGGGGCCGTCGGTGAGGAAGATCGCGTCGGCGTCGACGGTGATCTGTGGATAGGTCTGTGCGAGGTCGGCGGCGAGCTCCCAGTGGGTGGTGGCGCGGCGGCCGTCGAGCAGCCCGGCCGCGGCGAGTGCGAACGCGCCGGCACAGACCGAGGCGGTACGGCGGCTGCGACGTGCGACATCGGCGACGGTCGTGATCAGCCGGGCGTCGGCGATGACCGTCTGCCAGTCAGGCGAGCCCGGGACCACCAACGTATCGATGCGTTGCGGGAGGTCGGCGAACGCACAGTCGGCGCCGAGGCGCGTCCGGCTGCCGGCCACGACATCGCTCCCGTCGGACGATGCCACGAGCACGCGGTAGTCGGCTCCTCGCTCACGGGCGGCATCGAACACCTCGATTGGCCCCGTGAGGTCGAGGAGCTGCACGCCGTCGTAGGCGAGAATCGCGACGATGTGGGACCCGGCGGCCATCTGGGCCGAGCATATGGGGCCGGATTTGAGGGTCACACGTCCTTGTGGTCAGTCTTGGGCCGGTCGACACTGTCGCCATGACCACAGCGACAGCTGTATCCGCCACACCGTCGACGGCGAGTGGCGAACGCGCGCCCGCCGCCGGCCCCCGTGGCGCTTGGGGATCCTCCACGCGGGGTCGCGATCTGATCGTTCTCGATCAGCGCGTTCTCGATCGGCGCGTCCGCGATCGCGTCCCCGGCGACCATCCCCCGGTGGTGCGGGTGTTGCTGGCTGACGGCGACAGGCTCGTGCGCGCGGGCTTGCGCGAGTTGCTCAAGAAAGGAAGCGGCATCCAGGTGGCCGGGGAGGCGGCGAACGGTCGTGGGGCCGTCGCGCTGGCGAGGCAGCTTCGCCCGGATGTGGTGCTGATGAGTGTTCGCCTCCCGGACATGGACGGAGTCGAGGCGACGCGCCGGATCACCGCGCGCCCGGGCGCGGAGGTCGAGGTGCTGCTTCTGACCGAGAACGAGCGCGACGCGGATGTGCTCGCCGCGCTCCGGGCGGGGGCGAGTGGCGTTCTGACCATGGACACGGAGCCCGCCGAGCTGTTACGGGCGGTGCGTGCCCTCGCGGGCGGGAGCATCGAGTTCTCCCCGAGCGTCACCCTTCGGCTGATCGACACGTTCATCTCCCATCCACAACGGCAGCGCTCCACTCCTCGGTCGTTTGAGGGATTGACCGCTCGCGAGCGGGAGGTGGTGGCGCTCGTCGCGCTGGGGCTGAGCAATGACGAGATCGGTGACCGGCTCGTGGTCAGCCCCGCGACCGCCAAGACCCACGTGAGCCGCGCGATGACCAAGCTCGACGTACGCGACCGAGCGAAGCTCGTCGCGCTCGCATATCAGACGGGGTTCGTTCGGTTGCACCCTGACCGCCTGTCCACCGAGGAGCCTCACCGCCCGGTCAGCGTGGCGCATCCGGTGCGGGCAGCGATTGGGCCCATCTCCAGTACCCCTCGCCTGAGCCGGCTGTCTCCGGTCCCAGTGGCGTGAGCCGAATTCCCGCAGGCAGCAGGCGGTTCGGCTCGCCGCGGCGGCAGGCTGGTTCCTGCCAGGAGGCAGGAGTAGAGTTCGCCGTGTACCTCCGGATGGGGCCGGATGCGGCACAGCGGACCTGGAAATCTGACTGGCGTGACTATTTCACTGGGTTTTGCGCGGCCACAATCGGCTCACCGAAGCAGGCGGTCACTGTCACCGTCTGGGCTACGGAAATAGACACCATGCTTTACCTATTGGAGGTGTGATGGAAACCCACGAACACCCCGTCAGGTTTGATCGGAACACGCTGGGACAGAATCGTCATATTTGCGCATTCTTCAACAGCGCCGATGAGCAGCATCGAGTGCTTCGCTCATACGTCAGAGACGGCTTTGACGAAGGAGACAAGGTCTTCCATTACGTTGACCCGGAGCGCTGGGACGAGCATCTCAGGTGGCTCACGGACCAGGGTGTCAACGTGGACGAGGTGATGGGCACGGGTCAGTTGGACCTGCGACGGTGGCAGGACGGTCCGCTTCACGGGGGCGGGTTCGATCTGGAAGCCTGGATGGCGTCGTTCGAGGACATCCTCCAGTCCGGGGCGGCCGCCGGCTACGGGCAGACGAGGATCCTGGGGCACATGGAGTGGGCGCTCGTCGATCTCCCGGGCGTCGAGGATCTCATGGAGTACGAGACGCGGGTCAATCAGGTGATTCCGAAGTACCAGGACACGGTGATCTGCACGTATGACCTGTCGAAATTTGGAGCAGGCGTTGTAATCCACGCTCTGCGGACGCATCCACTCGTGATCATCGGTGGGCTGCTGCAGGAGAATCCCTTCTTTGTGCCACCTGACCAGTTGCTGCTCGAGATGCGGTCGCGCCAGTCGGCCCGCAGCGGTCCAGACACGGCCTAGTGCTCATCGAAACCGACGGGGAGATCGCTCGGCTACGGGCCGTTCTGCGGGATCTGGTGGCGCTCTCCACCATTCCCGCAATGTGGATCGGCAGGGACCCGCCCGGGGTGGCCGCTGGGCTCGCCGATGCGCTGATCAGGTTGTTGCAGATCGATTTCGCCTTCGTGCGTCTGTGCGATCCTGATGGCGCCGGCGCAGTCGACGTGACGCGGGGGGACGGTTGGCCGCTGTTCTCGCACTGGCTGGATCGCCACCTCGCCACGAGCGGCCGCCTGTCGGGAAGGGCGATCGTTCCCGACGTCGGCGGCGAACAGCACGGTCGCGGGGTTGCCCTCCCCATTGGTGTCAATGCCGAGGCCGGTGTGGTTGCCGCCGCATCCGATCGCGCCGACTTTCCGACGGAGTTCGATCTGCTGCTGCTGTCGCTGGCGGCGAACCACGCTGCGGCCTCATTTCAGGGGGCGCGCCTGATCCACGAGCGCACGAGGGCGGAAGCGGACCTTCGCCAAGCGCGAAACGAGCTCGAGGTGAAGGTGGCGGAGCGAACAGCTGAGCTACGGCGAAGCGAAGGCTATCTCGCCGACGCGCAGACACTCGCGCATACGGGCAGTTTCGCTCTGAGCGTCCCGGACGGGGAACCGACGCACTCGTCCCAGGAGCACGCGCGCCTGCATGGCTTCGATGTGGGGCGCGGACTCCCGTCGCTGCAGGAGTTTCTGGAGCGCATCCATCCGGTTGACCGTGTGCGGTGCACCGCAGCGCTCGAGCGCGCCATGCGTGACGCGGCAAGCTTCGAGATCGAGTACCGAGTCGTGCTTCCGGCCAGTCCGCCGCGGTACATTCGCGCACTCGCTCATCCCGTCCTGAGCGCGTCCGGCGAGCTGGAGGAGTTTGTCGGCACCGTCATCGATGTCACCGAGCGTCGGCGCGCCGAGGAGGAACGGCAGGCCCAGCTGTGGTTCTTCGAGAGCATGGACGGGATCAATCGCGCCATCCAGCGCTCCGACGACCTCGACCAGATGATGAGCGACGTCCTCGACGCTGTACTGCCGATCTTCGGATGCGACCGAGCGTGGCTCGTGTATCCGTGTGATCCGCAGGCTGGCTCATATCGAGTGCGAATGGTGCGAGCTCGGCCAGAGCACATGTGCCCGGCCGGCCCCGGCGCGGAGATTCGAAACGATCAGGAGCTCGCCGAGGCAGTCCGGACCGTGCTGGCCTCCGGTGATCCTGTGCGATTCGACCCTGAGTCCGGGGATGCCCTGCCGTCGTCGCCCGCCGAAAGGTTCGGGATCAGGTCCATGGTCGCCATCGCGCTGCGCCCCACCGTGGACAGGCCGTACGTGTTCGGGCTGCAGCAGTGCTCTCACCCCCGCGTCTGGACGTCGCAGGAGGTGCGGTTGTTCCAGGGCATCGGGCGACGACTCGCCGACGCGCTCGACACGCTGTTGATGCTTCGCGATCTGCGGGAGGCGCACCGGGCGGTGGAGGCGAGTCGCGACGAGCTCCAGGCGCTGGTCGAGGAGCAGGCGGCGTTGCGGCGAGTCGCGACGCTGGTGGCGAGTGGCGCGCCGCCGCAGCAGGTGTTCGCCGGGGTGACCGAGGAGATCGGGCAACTGCTCCCCGTCGATCTCGTGGGCATGGGCCGCTACGAACCGGACCGTTCGCAGACGATCGTCGCCGCCTGGGGCGGGGCCGTCAAACGCTTCCCCGTTGGCAGGAGGTTGAGCCTGGGGGGACAGAATCTCGCGACGATCGTGTTGGACACCGGGCGTCCCGCCCGGAAGGACAGCTCCGCAGATGCCTCTGGGCAGGTCGGTCTCAACGCCCGCGAGACGGGCTTTCGCTCGGCGGTCGGGACGCCGATCAACGTCGAGGGTCGCCTCTGGGGCGTTGTGATCGCCGGCTCGTCCGGCGAGCAGCCGCTGCCGGCGGACACCGAGGACCGCCTCGCCGATTTCACGGAGCTGCTCGCCACGGCGATCGCGAATGCCGAGAGCCGCGCTGCCCTCGCGGCCTCGCGCGCCCGAGTCGTGGCAGCCTCGGACGAGACACGGAGGCGCATCGAGCGCGACCTTCATGACGGGACCCAGCAGCGGCTCGTCTCGATCGGGCTGGAGCTTCAGGCGGCGCGGGAGGCGGTACCGCCGGAGCTGGGCGAGCTAGCCGATCAATTGTCGCGTGTGGCCGCGGGGCTGCAGAGCGTGTTCGACGAGGTCCGGGAGATCTCCCGCGGCATCCATCCGGCGATCCTGTCACGGGGGGGTCTCGAGCCGAGCCTCAGGGGGCTCGCCCGCCGGTCGTCGGTGCCGGTCGAACTGGAGTTGCGCGACGTGGGACGGTTGCCAGAGCATCTTGAGGTGGCGGTCTACTACACGGTCTCGGAGGCGCTGACCAACGCCGCCAAGCACGCGCGCCCGTCTAGGGTGCGGGTCGAGGTGGAGAGTGATGACACCACCCTCCGGTTGGCGATCCACGACGACGGGATCGGAGGAGCCGATCCCGCGCGAGGATCAGGACTGGTCGGACTCAGCGACCGGATCGAATCCCTCGGCGGTCGGCTTCAGATCATCAGCGCCGCCGGTAGCGGGACAACGCTGCTGATCAGGATCCCGGTCGACGGCCGGTGACCGCGCCTCGCGGATCGCGCGCGGCTCGATCGTCCCTCGCTCCTTCGTCACTTCCCCCGTCTCCGCGGCGTGCGCTTGGCCAGCCGCAGCGCGTCGGCGGCGGCGAGGACCGACTCGAGCTGGCGGTGTGCGATCAGGGCGGGCGCGGACACGACCACGAGGTTGAAGACGCGGTAGGCGAGAACCGCCGCCAGGGAGGGAGCGAGCGGCAGGCGCACCCAGTAGAGCGAGTACGTCATCAGGAACTCGGTCACCCCGGCGCCGCCGAGGGGGAGCGAGCGGCGGGTGGCGGCGTATCCGGTGGCATAGGCGATGATCACCTTCCCGGCGCCCGGATGGAGGCCGAAGGTGCGCAGCGCGCCATAGAAGGCGGCGATGTCGGCCGCCCAGTACAGGATCGTGCCCACCCAGGCCCCGGCATATGTCCGCGGTTTGCTGACCAGCGTGCGCAGCACGCCGACTCCGTCCAGTGGCTGGGCCAACCACTCGCGGCGCTTGCCCCGGATTCGCGACAGCCGCTCGGCCCGCTCTGGAGCACTCGCCCACAGGGCGAAGGCGAAGCCGGCGGGGACGGCGATCGCCCACGGCCACAGGAGCGAAGCCATGACGTCCGCGCCCTGCAGCAGCAGGATGATCGACACGATGCAGGCCACCGGCGCCAACACCGTCCATTCGAGCACGCCCAGGGCCAGCACCCGGACCCGCGCGCTGCGCTCGTCCTCGTGGAGGCCGTGCAGCGCCTGCTTGTCGATCTCGAACCCGCCGCCGATCGCGAACGGACCGAACCCGGCGACGACGACGCGTGCCACCAGGGGCAGCGACATCGGCGGATGCCCGTGAACCTGGGCCAATGATCTGTAGGCCATCATGTACGCCGGGTAGGTCAGCGCCTCAGCGCCCGCGATCAGGGCGATCCACGCCGGGTCGATGTCGGCGAACGCGCGTCCGACCGCGTCGGCACCGGTCGTCCGGGCGATCACCACAACGGCGATCCCGGCGATGCCCATGGCCACTGCTGAGACGCCGACCGGCCACTTGCGAAGTTGGCGCCTCACGGGATCGACAATACCCGCGCGCCCTTAAGGGGGCCTGGGCGTCAGCTGCGAATCAGCGCTGCAGCACCGCCCGCACCGACTGCTTGACCGATCGCGTCGAGGCGAGAACGGCTGTCGGTTCGTATCCGCAGTGCGCCATGCAGTTATCGCACCGTGGGTCACGGCCGCGGCCGTAGGCCTCCCAGTCGGTCGTCTCGATCAACTCCTGGTAGGTCTTGGCGTAGCCGTCGGACATGAGGTAGCACGGCCGCTGCCAGCCGAAGAGCGAGTAGCTGGGGATGCCCCACGCGGTGCAGCGCAGGTCGACCTTGCCCTCCAGGAAGTCGAGGAAGAGCGGTGAGTGGTTGAGCCTCCAGCGCTTGCGGCGGCCGTCGGCGAATGCCGCCTTGAACAGCTCCCGCGTCTGATCCACGCCGAGGAAGTGGTCGTGGTCAGGTGCCTTCTCGTAGGCGTAGGCCGGCGAGATCATCATCTGGTCGACCTTGAGCTCGTCGTTGAGGAAGTCGAGAACCTGGCGGATCGTGTTCGGCGAGTCGTGCGTGAAGAACGTGGTGTTGGTGGTGACCCGGAACCCGCGCTTCTGAGCGGCGCGGACGGCCGCGACCGCCTTGTCGAACACGCCGTCGCGACAGACCGACTCGTCGTGGCGCTCTCGCAGGCCGTCAAGATGGACAGCCCAGGCGAAGTAGGGCGACGGGCTGAACTTGTCGAGCTTGCGCTCCATGAGCAGGGCGTTCGTGCAGAGATAGACGAACTTCTTGCGCGCCAGAAGCTGACGGACGATCTCGTCGATCTCCGGGTGGATCAGGGGCTCGCCGCCGGCGATCGAGACCATGGGGGCGCCACTCTCCTCGATCGCGTCGATCGCCTGCTGGACCGGCATGCGGCGACGCAGGACGTGCTCAGGATGCTGGATCTTCCCGCAGCCGGCGCATTCGAGGTTGCACTGAAACAGCGGCTCGAGCTCCACCAGCAGGGGGAACTTGTCGCGGCGTCGCAGTTTCTGCTGGACGAGATATGCCCCTATGCGGGCTGATTGCCTGAGTGAAACGGGCATCGCTTAGCTCCTCTGTCTGACTTCGGGGGGAAGCTTGAAATGGACATCCTCGGTCGCGACGCTCCGCTCGCTGACGGTCGCCCCGCCGAGACCGTCGAGCGCTCGGATGACGGCCTCCACGAGCGCCTCCGGAGCGGACGCCCCTGCGGTGACGCCGATGCGGCGCGCGCCGACGAGCATCTCAGGCGGGATGTCGGCGGCACTCTCGATGAGCAGCGCGCGACACCCGGCTCGCTGCGCGACCTCGACGAGGCGCCGTGAATTCGACGAGTTGCCGGAGCCGACGACGAGCACCAGATCGCACTCCTTGGCGAGCGCGCGGGCGGCATCCTGACGGTTCTGGGTGGCGTAGCAGATGTCGCTGGAGGGCGGCCCAACCGCGGCGGGGAAGCGGGCTCGCAGCGCGTCGAGGACGGAGGCGGTGTCGTCGACGGCCAGCGTGGTCTGGGTGAGATAGGCGACGCGCTCCGGGTCGTCGATGCGCAGGTCAGCGACCTGATCGGGACTTGCGATCACATGAGTGCGCTCCGGAGCCTCGCCGGAGGTGCCCTCCACCTCCTCGTGGCCCTCGTGGCCGACGAGCACGATGTCGAAGTTCGAGGCGGCGAACCGCCTCGCCTCGGCGTGGACCTTGGAGACGAGCGGGCACGTCGCGTCGATGACCGCCAGATCGCGCTCGGCTGCGCGGGCACGCACCTCCGGCGATACGCCGTGGGCGGAGAAGATGACGGTCGCTCCCCGGGGGACGTCGTCGACCTCGTCGACGAACACCGCCCCCCGGTCCTGCAGGGCGGCCACGACGTGTGCGTTATGGACAATCTGCTTGCGGACGTAGACCGGGGCCCCGCGGGACTCGAGGGCCCTCTCGACGATGTCCACGGCCCGGTCGACGCCGGCACACGAGGCGCGCGGAGCCGCGAGCACGACGTCGCGGGGCCCGAGGGCGTGCGCCCATTCCTCGACGAGTGCACACGCCCGGCGCAACGTCCGGTATGCGGTCGCGGCCCCGGCCACGGTCCGCAGCGGCCGGTGGAGCTCTCGGCGATGAGTGTCCAGCACCACCCGCAACGTCACCAGTGGCCGGGCGCGCGCGGCGGGCGCCAGCCACGCCGACTCCATGTCGACGGCGGCCGCTCCGGTCCGCTGAAGCATCCGGCGCCGCTCGCCGATCACCAGGCGCTGGCTCGAGGCGATCGGCGCGACGCGGACGTGCAGGCCGCCCCGGCGCAGGACGCCGGCGAGGATGGTGGGGTCGTCGCAGGCGGTCGTACCGGTTGGGCCGCGCAGCTCGCTGGCCAGGACGATGTCGCCCGGCTCGAGGTCCGGGTCCAGGGCGCCGCAGAAGCCGGCGATCAGGACCGCTCGGCCTCCGGCCCCGTTGGCGAGCTCCGCCGATCGCGCCGCCCGGCGAGGTCCCATGCCGATCTGGTGGACGTCCGCCCACGGAGCGCCGGAGCGCACGGCGCGGGCCTCGACGGACAGCGGGGCCAGCACGACGATCCGTCCCATCGGTGCTGCGTCGTCGACGGAGGCGGCCACGCTCACGCCCGCCCTCCGGCGAGCTCGCCTTCCCGGATCGGATCTCCGCCCGTCTGATCGGCCAGGGGTGGCTGCGGGCGGGCCGACCGGAAGAGGTCGGTCAGCGCTTCGTGAGCAGCCGCGTGTCCGCTGCGCACGGCGCCCTCCATGGTCGCCGGCCATCCGGTGTCGGTCCAGCATCCGGCGAGGAACAGGCCCGGCACGTCGGTGCGCGGCGCGGGGCGCCAGGCGCGCGCGCCCGGTCCGGCTCGGAACGTCGCAGCGTGCTCGCGGGTGACGAAGAACTCCTCAACGGCGGCGTCGCGAGCGGCCGGGAGCAGCTCCTGGAGCGCCGGCAGGTACTTCGCCCGCAGCTCATCCGCCGGGACGCTCAGCTCCTCGTCTGCCGCCGACAGCGAAATGGCCAGATACTGACCGCCGCTCAGGCCCGCGCTCCGCGTCCGATCGAACATCCACTGCACCGGCGTATGAACGCCGGCCGCGAACGGCGCATCGAGGACGCGCCGGTCATAGACGATGTGGAGGTTGACGATCGGCGAGCGTCCGAGCCGCGCGCTGATCCGCTCGTCGACCCCGCCCCGGTCACCGAGCAGCCGGGCCGCCCGGTCCGGTCCGACGGCGAGGATCACGGCCTGGCTCTCGATCGTGGGCGCGCCGTTGACCTCAACCCGGAAGCCGGTGCCCGCCGGGACGATCATCGTGGCGCCGCGGCGCAACCGGACATCCACCTTCGCCTGCGCGAGCGCCCGCCGTGCCGCCTCGTCGTGGATCTCTGAGAGCGGGAGACGCGCGTAGCCGATGTCGCCCGCCGACCTGTCTGCCAGCAGGCCGAGCTGGAACACCTGAGCAGCCTGCGCGAGCGACGCCGCATCGAGCTCGAGGTTGAGCGTCGGCCGCGCGATCAGGCTCCAGATCGTCTCGAGCGCAGCCGGGCTCTGTCCCTGTTCTCTGAGCCAGTCGCCGAACGACCGGGCGTCGGCCACTTGATCGCTGGGGTCGACGCTGCGCAGCCGCTGCATCGTCCGGGCAACGCCGATGCGCTCGCGGACGGTGAGGAAGGGATACCGGAGAAGCGCGCCCGCGAGGTGCAGCGGAGCGGGAAGCCCGGAGCGGCGCAGCACGCCGCGCCGCCCGGCGGGTGCCAGGACCGTCATCTCGAGCCGCGGCTGGAGCGTGACTGCGTCCGTCGCCCCCAGCTGCGCGAGCAGCCCGCGATACGCCGTGCAGCACCGCAGGAAGACATGTTGCCCGTTGTCGGCGTGAATGCCGTTGCGCGTGAACGAATACGCGGCCCCGCCGAGCCGCCCGCGGGACTCCAGCAACGTGACCGTCGCGCCTCCCCGCGCGCAGTCGAGCGCGGCCGTGATCCCGGCGAGACCTCCGCCCACGACCGTGACGCCCCGACCGCTCACCGGACCGCTCCGTTCGGTCGTGCGGCGGCGAGGCTGCGCGCCGCCACCCACGCCTTCCCCCACGGCGGCAGCGAGATTCGCCCCAGGAACACCTGATCAGGCTCACGAGCGATGCGGTCGAGGATGCACCGGTAGATCCCGGTCATCGCCAGCACGCATGACGCGCTGCGCGAGTCGAGCACGTCGATCAGCCGAAGGCCGCGGTCAAACCACTCCGCGGCGCGCGCGGCCTCGTACCGGATCAGTTCGGTGCTGTGCTCGTCGGCCGCGGTCGGAACGTCGCCGCAGCCGAAGCGGCGGAGATCCTCCGCCGGTAGGTAGACACGGCCTCGTTCACGATCCTCGCGGACGTCGCGGAGGATGTTCGTGAGCTGCATGGCGACGCCGAGGTCGTCGGCGAGCGCGGCGGCCCCGTTTCCGTTGCGGTTCACTCCGCCGGCGAAGATCGCCAGGCACAGGCGTCCCACCGAGCCGGCGACCCGGCGGCAGTAGCCCACCAGCTCATCGAAGGTCTCATACCTGGTGCCGAGCACGTCGAGCTCGACCCCCTCTATCAGCAGCGTGAGGGCGTCGAGGGGAAGGTCGTAATGCCGGTGGGCGTGGGCAAGGCCCACGAGGACGGGATCGCCACCGTCGACCGTGCCGGCGTCGACACCGGCCAGCGCCTCGCGCTCGATGGCGAGCGCGGCCAGCTGCAGCTCAGGCTCCAGGGACCCGTCGCCAATGTCGTCGACCCGCCGCGCGAACGCGTACACGGCGCTCATGGCCTCCCGCTTGGAGCGCGGAAGCAGCCGGATGCCGTAGTAGAAGTTGGCCGCCTCGTGCCGGGTGATCTGCTCGCACTGCCGGTAGGCGTGCTCGACCTCGAGCGCCGGCATGATCATCGTCCCACCGCCGCCTGTGCAAACCCAATCGCGAAGCTCCGCCGGGAGCGCTCGGGACGTACGCCGGCGCCGGGGCCTCCCGCGAGGTCAAGCGCGTCGAGCGCGCTGCGACCGCCGGCGACGAAGCCGGCCACCGCCATCCGTGGCCGCAGCGGCAACGTCCGGGCCAGCGGCGCGCCGTCGCCCAGCAGGGAGCGTGCACGCTGCGCCTCGAACGCAATCAGCGCCCGGTAGGAGGCCGAGGGTCGTGTCGCCGCGATGTCGTCCTCGTTGCATCCAAACCGCGCGAGATCCTCGCGCGGTAGGTAGACGCGGCCGCGCGCATGGTCTTCGGCGACGTCCTGCAGGTGCTCGGTGACCTGCAGGCCGGCGCAGGTCCGGTCCGAGAGCAGGATCCGCTCCGCCGTGGCGACGCCGAACACATGGAGGACGAGTTCGCCGACCGGCGCGGCGGACAGCTGACAGTAATCGAGCAACTGCTGGAAGGTGTTGTAGCGGGTGACCGTCTGGTCGAGCCGGTTGGCGGCGATCAGGCGCCGGAAGGGAGAGTCCGGAAGGCGACACGCCCAGACCGACTGGGCGAGCGTGGTCATCACGGCGTGCTGCGGCGCCCTCCCGCCATAGATCCGGTCGAGGTCGGCCTCGATCCCGTCGAGGAGGGCGCCGCGGTCGCCGGCGACCTCGTCGCCGACATCGTCGACGAGCCGAGCGAAACCGTAGATCGCCATCAGGTGCGTCCGGCGCCGGCGTCCGAGCACCGCGCTCGCGACGGTGAAGTTCTCGTGCTCGGCCTTGGCCATCACGGCCTCCTGCGAGGGCAGAGCCCCCGCTGCCGGCGGTGCGAGCGTGCTCATCGCGTGCACCGTCCGAGCGCCATGACGGGGAAGACGAGCCGATAGAGGTGGTAGTTGATGTAGAAGTCGGAGGGGAAGCCCGTGCCGGTGAACTGCGGCTCGTCCCAACCGCCGTCGGACCGCTGGGTCGTGACGAGCCACTGGACACCGCGCCGGATCGCGGCTGACCGCTCGCCCGCGGCGTTCAGGGCGAGAAGCGCCCAGGCGGTTTGCGACGCGGTGCTCGCGCCCCGGCCGATCCATGTCTCGTCGTCGTAGGAGCGAGCATCCTCGCCCCAACCGCCATCGTCGTTCTGGTGCGTCTCGAGCCAGCGAACGGCGCGGCGGATATGCCCGTCCGAGGCAGGGATGCCCGCCGCGATCAGGGCCGGAACGACGGCGCCGGTTCCGTACACGTGATTGACGCCCCACCGTCCAAACCACGATCCGGACGGCTCCTGGGAGTCAAGCAGCCACTGCACGCCTCGCCGGGTTGCCGGTTCCTGGGCGCGGCCGAGCACGGCGAGCATCTCGACCACGTGGGCCGTGACATCGGCGCTCGGCGGGTCGATCACCTCTCCGAAGTCGCAGAACGGCAGGTCGCGGACGAGCGCGCGGCAGTTGTCCGCGTCGAAGGCGCCCCAACCTCCGTCGGAGCTCTGCATCCCCTCCAGCCAGCCTACGCCCCGCTCGATCGCCGGCTGGATGCGGGGGCGGTCGGCCCGGGCCACCGTGAGCAGCCCCAGGATGACCTCCGCGGTGTCGTCGATATCCGGGTAATTGGCGTTCGCGAACTCGAACGCCCAGCCGCCCGGTGGCACGTCCGGCCGCCGCACCGCCCAGTCGCCGCGGCCGAGGATCTGCTCGTCGAGCAACCAGTCGCCGGCACGGAGCACCGCCTCATGGTCGCCGGCGACCCCGGCGTCCCCGAGAGCGATGAGAGCCAGGGCCGTATCCCACACCGGGGACTGACACGCCTCCAGGCGGCGCACGCCATCGTCGATGGTGAAGCTCTCCAAGCCCGCAAGCCCTCGCTTGATGACGGGATGCTCGAGCGAATAGCCGCGCAGGTGCAGCGCGATCAACGAGTACACCCACGGCGGCTGAATTCCGCCCCAGCCGCCATCTGCCTCCTGCCGGTCGACGATCCACCGCTCCGCCCGGGCCAGCGCCGATTCCCGCAACATCCGCCAGGGACGGCGTCCATAGGCGCGCAACAGCCGGTCCAGTACGACCAGCCCGCGCCCGCGCAGCGACCGCGGGCGCGGCGGTGACCAGGGTTCGGCCCCGTGCAACTCCTCCAGGGCGAACGGAAGCGATCGGCGCGGGCGGTACGTCAGGACCACCGACAACGCGACGATGGTCTGGCGGGCCCAGCACGCGAAGTCATAGACGTTGAGCGGGACCCACGGCGGCAGGATGATCATCTCCGGCGGCAGCGTGGGCACCTGTTCCCAGCTCCAGAGGCCGAACATCGCGAGCCAGACGTGCGTGAACACCCGTGCGCGCTCGATTCCGCCGCCGGCGCGGACGAACTCGGCAGCGGCCCGCATGTGTCCGGCCTCCGGCGAGTCGCCGGCGAGCCGTAGGGCCACGTAGGCCTCGATCGTCGTCGACAGGTCTCCCGGGCCGCCCTCGAAGTTGCTCCAGGAGCCGTCGGCTCGTTGCCGAGACCGGATCCACGCCGCCGAGCGCTCGGTGGCGCTCGGCTCCCGGATCCCGAGGAACTCGCGCAGCAGCATGTCCTCGGCGTCCATCGTCACATTGGTCTCGAGCTCGCCCTTCCACCAGCCGCGTCGATCCTGGAGTGAGAGGAGGTGATCGACCGCGCGACCGAGCGCGCCGCGCGCTTCCGAGACGCCATCTCCCGCGGATTCACCGTCGATCGCTCGCGGACGCGAGCCCGGGATCCCGCCGCTCCGCGGAGCCGCCACATGGACGTCGGTGGAGGGGGGCTTGTTCATCACTCGCTAACCGAGAGAAAGGTGGGATGACATCGGCTTAAGCTCAGCAGATCAGTGCGCACATGGTCCCTGTAAAGGATGCAACCTACACCCATTTGACATGTTGCATCCCGCGAGGGACCCGGATTCTGACCTTTTGGCCAGCACGGGCTCGGTCGGCGGAGAAACGGCGGGAGGCAATCGTGTGCCGCGGCTGCGACGATGTAGAGCGTGGCGAGTTCGTCTGATATCTGGGAGATCGCCGAGGTGCTCCAGCAGAGGTCCGCAGACGCCATGGCGCTCAACCAGCGCTACCTCAACCGCCAGCTGGGACGCGTGTTGCGGACCCTCGGATTCGACCGCGAGTGGGCCGGAGGTCGCGGTCCGTACCTGATCGACCGGCAGGGCGACGAGTACCTCGATCTGCTGTCCGGATACGGGGTGTTCGCCCTTGGTCGCAACCATCCTTACGTCAAGGGCCAGCTCCAGGACGTGCTGATGGCCGACACCCCCAACCTCCCGCAGCTGGGGGTCTCGACGCTCGCCGGAGTCCTCGCTGAGCAGCTGGTGCTCCGGACGCCGGGGTCACTCGACGCGGCGGTGCTGACGAACTCCGGCACCGAGGCCGTCGAGGCCGCCATCAAGCTGGCCCGCGCGGCGACCGGCCGGCCGCGCGTCCTCTACTGCGAGCGAGGCTTCCACGGTCTCACGATCGGCTCGCTGTCGGTCAACGGCAACGACGAGTTCCGCGAACGCTTCACCCCGCTCCTGCCCGGATGTGATCCAATCCCGTTCGGCGATCTCGCGGCGCTCAAGCGGGAGCTCGACCGGGGCGACGTCGCGGCGTTCATCGTCGAGCCGGTGCAGGGCAAGGGGGTCTTTCTTCCCCCGGACGGCTATCTCGAGCAGGCGCAGGACCTCTGTCACCGGGCGCAGGCGTTGTTGATCGTCGACGAGGTGCAGACCGGTCTCGGTCGGACCGGCCGGTTCCTGGCGCTCGAGCATTGGGGAATCGAGCCGGACCTCGTCCCCATCTCCAAGGCGCTCTCCGGCGGATACGTTCCCGTCGGGGCCCTGCTGGCGAGCCGGAATGTCTTCAACGCCACATTCGACTCGATGGAACGCAGCGTCGTGCACGGCTCCACCTTCGGCGGCGGGGACCTGGCGGCTGCGGCCGCCCTGGCGACGCTCCGGGTGATCGACGACGAGCGTCTTGTCGAGCGCGCGGAACGGCTCGGCACGCTCCTGCTGGACCTGACCCGTCCGCTCGTCGAGCGTTTCGAGATCGTCCGGGAGGTCCGCGGCCTCGGGATGATGTGGGGCATCGAGCTCTGCGCGCCGTCGGGCCGGGCGGGGCGGCGACTCTGGGAGGCGATCGAGCGCCGGCAGCCCGGCCTGTTCGCGCAGATGATCACCGTCCCGTTGTTCCGAGATCACCGGATCCTGACCCAGGTCGCCGGTCATCACATGAACGTCATCAAGGCCCTGCCGCCGCTCGTGGTCTCCGAGGACGAGCTGCGCCGGTTCGTCGCCGCGCTCGAGGAGGTCCTCGCGGAGGCCGAACAGCACCTGTTCCGCAGCTACGCGAACCTCGGCTTCGAGCTCGGTCGCCGCAGCCTGATCTCCTGAACGCGCCTCCTCGAGCGCTACAACTCGAGATCCCACTCTGACCTGAGGACGGCGCGGACGCGGCCGCCGGACAGTCGCGCGAGTCCACGCCCGGAGCGAACCTGGGCCTGTGTCCGAACCCCGCTGCCCGCCCGGGCGCGCCACCGCCTCTGACAAGGAGCAGCCGGCGTGAAGGTGATCGTCGTCGGTGCCGGGTTGGGGGGCTTGGCGGCGGCGCTGCGCCTGCAGGCGATCGGCTGCGACGTCACGGTGCTCGAGCAGCGGGACACGCCCGGCGGCCGGGCGTCGCGCCTGACGGACCGTGGCTTCACGTGGGACACGGGGCCGTCGCTGATCACGATGCCGTGGGTGTTGGAGGAGGCATTCGCCGCGGGCGGTCTCGACCTGCACCGGGAGGTTCGGCTCCGCCGGCTGGACCCGCTGTACCGGATCCGCTGGGCCGGCGATTCGCGGACGTTTGACTTCACCGACTCGCCCGTCCGGCTGCGGGAGGAGGTGGCGCGCTTCTCGGCCTCGGATGCCCGGCGCGTCGACGATTTCCTCGCCGCGGCCCGGCCGATCTACGAGCACGCCATCCTCGGCGCCGGCCGGCGCCCGTTCGACGACATGCGCTCGCTCGCGGCGCTGCTCCCCACCCTGTTCCGGCTGAACGCGCTGATGCCGCTGGACCGCTTCGTCGCGCGCTACTTTCAGCACCCGCGCGTCCGCGAGGCCTTCTCGTTTCATTCGCTGTTCATCGGCGGTGACCCGTTCCGGGTCCCGGCGATCTATGCGGCGCTGGTGTACCTGCAGGTGCTCGACGGCGGCTGGTACGCCGACGGCGGCGTCTACTCCCTCGTCGAGGCGATGGCGCGCCCGCTGGACGTGCGCTGCGGTGCGCGCGTTGAGGCCGTCGAGACCCTGGGCGGTCACGTGCGCGGGGTGCGGCTCGCGGGCGGCGAGCGCCTCCGCGCCGACGCGGTGGTGTCCAACGCCGACGTTCTGCGTACCGACGCACTGCTCGGCCGGCGCGCCGCGGGCTTGCCGCTGCGGCCGACGATGTCGTGCTTCCTGCTCTACCTCGGCCTCGACCGGAGGATCGACAGCCTGCTGCACCACACGTTGCTCGTCGGTCGCGACTACCGCAACTTCATCCGGACCGTCACCCGGGGGCAGCGCCTCCCGCAGACGTTCTCGGCCTACGTGCATGCTCCCGCCCGGACAGAGCCGGGGATGGCCGCGCCGGGCGGGGACTCCCTCGCGGTTCTGCTCCCGGTTCCGAACCTGCGTGCGGACGTGGATTGGGAGCGGGAGGGCGATGGATTGCGCGACGCCCTGGTCGACGACCTCGAGCGCACGTTCGGCCTCGAGGGCCTCGGGCGCGCCGTGCGCGTCGAGCATCGGATGACGCCGCTGGACTACGCGCGCGACCTCGGAGCCGTCGACGGCAACGCCTTCGCCATCGAGCCGACGCTTCGGCAATCGGCGTCCTTCCGTCCGCCCAACCGCGTACGCGGCGTCACCGGCATGTACCACGTGGGCGCCGGCACGCACCCGGGCGCGGGGATTCCCGGTGTCATGCTCGGCGCCGGCGTGACCGCCGCACTCGTGGCCGCCGACGCACGGGCGACCCGGATGCGGGTGGCGGCGTGAGCTTCGCGAGCCGCGCTGCCCTCGACACCGGGGTTCCCGCTGCGACCCCGCCACATCCGGCCCTGGGCGAGGCGTTCGAAGTCCTCGCCGCCCTCGGCGCCCGCTACCCGTTGCCGCGCAAGGCGGTCGCCGACTTCTGTGCCGGGATGCGCCAGGACCTGGCCCGCGAGACGTTCGCCACCGAGGCCGATGTCGACCGCTACTGCTACCGCGTCGCCGGCACGGTCGGCCTGGTGATGACGGCCGTGCTCGGTGCGCGCAATCCGTGGCGGGCCCGGCCCGCGGCCGTGTCGCTGGGCATCGCGATGCAGCGGACGAACATGCTGCGCGACATCGACGAGGACGCTGCCAACGGGCGCGTCTACGTCGCGCAGGAGGCGGTGAGGCGTCATGGCTCGCTGCAGCCGGGGCGGCGCGCCGGGCTGCTGTACGAGCAGATTGCGTACGCCGACGCGCTCTACGAGCGCGGCCTCGCCGGCGTCGACGAGTTGCGCAGCGGCCGCGGCGTGCCGCCGCGACCTGCCGCCGAGACCCGCGCGGTGGTGGTGCTCATGTTGGCGACCTCGACCGCCGAAGCGCTCGAGGCGCGGGGCCGACGCGGCCCGCTGGTCGGCGCGGTCGCCGGCGCCGTCGGCTTCGCCGCGGAGGTACTCGGCGTGGCCACGGGTCGGCCGTTCGGTCGCTACGCCTACTCGGACCGCCTCGGTCCGCGCGTGCGGGGCGTGCCGGTGCTCGCGGCCGCGGCGTGGGCGCTGCTGGCGCGTCCGGCGTGGGTCGTGGCGGGCCGGGTGAGCACTCGCCGTGCGCTGCGGGCGCCGCTCGCGGCCGGTGCGCTCACCGCGTGGGATGTGTTCCTGGATCCGCGCATGGCGCGTGAGGGGTACTGGACCTGGCCGGACGGGGGGGCGTATGAGGGCGTTCCCGCGTCGAACTTCGTCGGCTGGTTCGCGACGGGGCTCGCCGCCTTCGCGATCGTGGCGGCGATCGAGTCGGCGCGGCCGGACGATCGCGACGACGGGGCGCTCGCGCTGTACGCCTGGACCTGGGCCGGCGAGTCGTTTGCCAACGCCGCGCTCTGGCGCCGGCCGCTCGTGGCCGGCGCGGGCGCGGTGGCGATGGGAGCGTTCGCCGTTCCCGCGCTCTGGAGCCGCTCCCGGTCAGGGTCGCCGTGGCCGGCGCGGGCGTCGGAGGGCTCGCCGCGGCGATCGAGCTGGCCCATGCCGGCCATGCCGTCACGGTGCTCGAGCAGAGTGACGCGCCGGGGGGCAAGTGCGCTCGGATCATCCGCGGCGGCTTCCGCTGGGATGCGGGTCCCTCGCTGCTGACGATGCCGCACGTGTTCCGTGCGCTGTTCTCGGCGACCGGCGGGCCGCTCGATGATGAGCTCGAATTGCTCCGGGTGGAGCCGGTCACTCGCTACGCCTTCGCGGACGGCAGCACGGTCGAGCTGTCGGCTGACCTGCCGCGCGCGCTGGACGCGTTGGAGGCCTGGTCGCCGGGCGCGGGCAGCGACTGGGCCCGTTTCCTGGGAACGTGCGCCGCGATGTGGCGGGCATCCGAAACCGTCCTCGCCGGCGAGCCGCCGTGGCCGCCACGGTGGCGCGCCCGTGCCGGGCAGGCGCCAGACCCGCGCGACGCGCTGCGCATCCGGCCGGGGTGGACGCTGCGGGACCTCGCACGGGCCCACGCGCGCGATCCGCGTCTGCGGATGATTATCGAGCGCTTCGCCACGTATGCGGGCGCCGATCCGCGGCGAGCCCCAGCAGCGCTCGCGGTCGCGGGCTACGTGGAGCACGCGTTCGGCGCCTGGCACCCCCGCGGCGGGATGCACGAGCTCGTCCGGGCCCTCGTCCGGCGGCTCGAGTCGCTTGGCGGCGAGCTGCGCCTGGACACGCGTGTCGAGCGCATCGCGCTGCGGGACGGCCGAGCGCGCGGGGTGGAGACTGCGGCTGCGACGCTGGCGGCCGATGCGGTCGTGACCGATGTCGACGAGGCCGTCGTACGCCGCCGGCTGTTGGGATCGAGCGACCTCCGGCGCCCGGCCGAGCGCTCGGTGTCCGGGCTCGCGCTGCTGCTCGGCCTTCGCGGCCGAACGCCCGGGCTGTCCCATCATGCGATTCGCTTCCCCATCGACTACGACGCCGAGTTCGACGACCTCTTCGTCCACCGCCGCCCGGTCCGGGACCCGACCATCTACATCAGCGCACCCGGCGTCACCGATGCCACCGACGCGCCGCCCAGCGGGGAGGCGTGGTTCGTGCTCGTCAACGCTCCGGCGGTCGGCGCCGCCGCCGACTGGGCGAGCGCCGAGGCGCTCGTCCTGGACCGCCTGAACCTGCAGGACCGCCTGGTGGAGATCGTGCGCCGCACGCCCGCCGACCTGGAGCGCGAGACCGGCGCGCTCGGCGGCGCGATCTACGGCGCCGCACCGCATGGGCGGCTGCGTGGGCTCATCCGGGCCGGGCACCGTGTGCGTGGGGTGAGGGGCCTGTGGCTGGCCGGCGGCACCGTCCATCCCGGTGGTGGGCTGCCGCTCGTCGTGCTCGGCGGTCGCTCCGTGGCGCGGGCGATCGGGCCCGCGTGAGCGAATCAGAGCTGGAGCGGGTCGCGGCCGCCCCAGGTCCCCTCGGACCCATAGGGGACGAAGCGCGCGAACAGTTCCTCGGCGAACCAGTCCTCGGCGCGGGCACGGCGGACCACACCCCCGTGGGCGGGCCGTGCGTAGGCGTAGCGCGTGGCGTCCGCGAGCGTGCGCCACAGCGAGAAATTACCCTGACGGAGCAGCGGCCGCTCGCCAAAGCCGAGCGCGGCCAGGACTCCCGGCTGGCGGGGCAGATCTCCGTCGGGCCCCGCGATCGCGCGGTAGAACGCGGGCGCACAGCGGGTCCGGATGGCGGCGCGCGTGAGAATGGCCACCGGGCCGTGGCCGGCATCGACAGCCACCACGCCGGCCAGCGGGTCACGCTTCCCCCAGGCCCCGTGCCACCGCACGGGAGCCAGCCGCACGACATAGCGCTCCTGCGCGAGCGCTGCCCAGCGACGGGTCACGGGCGATCTCGCCAGGAACCCGTCGAGCGCCGCATCGTCGTCCCAGACCGCGAACATGGCCCAGCGCCGGAGGTCGGCCGAGGGGGTCATCGTGCGGTCGCGGCCGGTGCCGAGCAGTCGCCAGAATCGCAGCCCCTCCGTGCGCCGCAGCTGGAGCCGGTCCAGCCCCATGCGTGAGAACTGGGTGGCGGCCGCCGGGTAGCGCGTCAGGTGAAACGAGGCGACGGGCACGGATCAAGCCGATCTCCACCGGCTCGAGAGATGGTCGGCGTCGCCCCGTCCGGTGGACATTGACCTTTGGACGCGTCGGCGCCCGGCGGAGGGCGGGCTTCCAACCGGCCGCCGGCGGTGCACTCTCCCTGAAGATCATGGACACAACGCAGGCTCGCCTCGACGCGGCGGCCGGCCCGGGTGTGGTCGGCTACCCCGAGCACCTGCGCACGCTCGTCGAGAGCTATCTCGCCACCCTACGCTTCGCTCGCGGGCCGGGCACCGACGGACTGGAGGAGGCGATGCGCTACTCGCTGCTGGCCGGCGGCAAGCGCATCCGGCCGGTGCTGGCGCTGGCGACGGCCCGGGCGATCGGGCGCGACCCGCGTGATGTCCTTCCGCTCGCGGCGGCGCTCGAGCTCATCCACACGTTCTCGCTGATTCACGACGACCTGCCGGCGATCGACGACGACGACCTACGTCGCGGCCGGCCCACGTCCCACAAGCGGTTTGGCGTTGACGTCGCGATTCTGGCCGGCGACGCCCTCTACGCGGAGGCGTTCAGGCTCGTCGTGCGCGAGCAGCGCGGCGATCCCGCGCGCGTGCTGGCGGCCGTCGCCGAGCTGGCCGACGCGACTGGCGTCAACGGAATGGTCGGCGGCGAGTACATCGACGTGCGCCACCTCGCGACGGAGGAGGGCGTGGGGCTGCGCCGGATGCACAGGCTCAAGACCGGTCGCCTGATCGCCGCCGCCGTCGTATGCGTCCTGCTCCTCAGCGACGTTGCGGCGTCCACGGTGGCCGATTTCCGAGCGTTTGCGGACGAGCTGGGCGTCCTGTTCCAGATCGTCGACGACATCCTCGACGTCACCGGAACGGAGGCCGAGCTGGGCAAGGCGCGAGGCTCCGACGAGCGACACGGACGGCTCACCTACGTCAGTGAGCACGGACTGCAGGGAGCGCGCTCGCTGGCGGCGCAATCGCACGGCAGGGCGCGGGCAGCGCTCGCTCACGCGGCCAAGCACGATGCCGCGGAGCTGGAGCAGATCTCCGATCTGATCTACACACGCTCGTCGTGACCCGGCTGCTGGACCGCGTCGACGCACCGCAGGATCTGCATGGTCTGTCCGACGCCGAGCTGGCGCAGGTTGCCCAGGAGATCCGCGAACTGCTGATCGACACGGTCGGTGAGGTCGGCGGCCACTTCGGCGCCAACCTCGGAGCCTGCGAGATCGCCGTCGCGTTGCATTCGGTCCTGGACTCGCCGCGCGACAAGGTGATCTGGGACGTCGGCCACCAGGCGTACGCGCACAAGGTGATCACGGGCCGCCGCAAGCGGCTGCGCACGATCCGCCAGTACGGCGGGCTGGCTCCGTTTTGCTCGATCTTCGAGTCGGAGGGACTCTTCCTAGGTGGCTCGCGGAGACCATGAGAACCACCGCAGCGCGACGAGCAGCCCGCCGATCCCCCAGAGCGCGAGGATCAAGAGGTCGCCCCCCGCAATCCCGGAGCCCGTTGTGGCCGGGTCAAACGCCTTGAACAGAGCGTTGTCCAGGTGGCTGACAGGAAACACGTTCGCGATATCTCGGAGCGTGCTCGACAGGTGGCCCGTCGGGACGAACACCCCGGAGATGAAGTACAACGGCAGGACGATCGCCTGGATGATCGGTTGCGCAGAGTCCTCACCGCGGATGAAGCTCGCCACGGCGAACGCCAGGCAGCAAAAGCAGGCGGCGCCGATCACGACGCCAAGGGCGAGCGCCGGGACCGTCGCGCCCGGGAGATGCACGCCATAGACGAGCCGGCCGATCGCGACGATGACGATCACCAGCGCGACCGCGATGATCACCGACGTGAGCGCGCGGCTGGCGATCAATACCCATGCCGGGACGGGGGTGGAGCGGCGTCGCTTCAGCGCCCCGGTCTCACGCTGCGCGACGACCGTCGCCACCGGATTCGCGAACGATGAGGAGACGATCCCCAGAGTGCAGATCCCCGGCACGTAGTAGGTGGCGTTCTTGATCGCAATGCCATTCACCTGCGTCGTGTGGTTGCCGAACAGCGACGTGAGTAGGAACAGGAAGATCACCGGCAGCGCGATCGTGAAGACGCGACTCTGCGGATCTCGCCAGGCGACCAGCAGGTCGTAGCGCATCTGATTGGCAACCAACCGTGCGTCGCTCGCCTGGCCCGGGACGCGCATGCCGGCGGGGGTCAAGCGTCAGGCGGCGACGTGAATGGCTCCGTCAACCTGAGATAGACGTCCTCGAGCGCGGGACGGCGCACCTGCAGGTCGGCGACCTCGTACCCGTGCTCGATCGCCCAGCCAGATAGTGCGTGCAGGGTCGCCATCACCTGCTCGCTCTCGATCAGCACCTTCCCTGACTCATCGAGCGCGCGAGCCGAGCCGGGAGTGACAGGAAGCTCCTCAATCGCGACTCCGCGCGGGAGGGTGAACGTGACCTGGTACGCGGCTCGGTCGCGGCTGCCAAGCGTGCGGGGCGTTCCCTCGGCGACGATCACCCCCGCGCTCAGGACGGCGATCCGGTCAGCCAGCGCCTCCGCCTCATCCATGTAATGCGTGGTCAGGAAGATCGTCTTGCCCAGCCGCCGCAGACCGTCGATCATCCCCCACGCCGACCGCCGCGCGGACGGATCAAACCCGGTCGTCGGCTCGTCGAGGAACAGCAGCTCGGGATCGCCGATCAGCGCCAACGCGACATCCACGCGGCGCTGCTGCCCACCAGACAACATCCGCCGCGCACGTGAGCCTGCTCCTTCAGGCCGACGAGCTCCATCACCTCCTCCACCGGCCGGGGCGCCGGGTAGTAGCCGGCGTACATCTCCAGGCATTCCCGCACCATCAGCTGCTGCTCGATCTTGGAGCTCTGCAGCACCACGCCGACCCGCGCTCGCCACCGGCGATCGGCGCGCTCCGGGTCGACACCGAAAACCCGCACGTCGCCCGCGCTCCGCCTGCGGTGCCCCTCCAGAATCTCAACGGTGGTCGTCTTCCCCGCGCCGTTGGGGCCGAGAAAGCTGAAGATCTCCCCTCGGAACACCCGCAGGTCGACGCCCCGCACCGCCTCCACGCCGTCGTAGGACATCCGCAGACCGGAAACCTCGATCACCACGTCAGACGGATCCGCATGGCTGACGTCCTCCGTAGACACCGTCGCCGGCGCACCACCCGGGGTGCCCATGTCGGCCGACAAAGCTACAAGCCCAAGCTCGCCCGCTGGAACATGTCCTCGCCACGTTACACACCCTCGACTGCGTCCCGGAATGTGTCCAGGGGCCGAGGCCATCGTCTCGCTCGGCAGGTACTGTGACGCCGTCAGTCCGGTAAGCCTTCGGTCGCGAGCCGCTTGTTCTTGTAGCGCGGATCGTCGGTGACTTCCTGACCGAGCCACTCCAGTGGGGTGAACGCCGTCGCGGCGGCTGGCGAGTCGAACTCGACCTCGGCCGTGATCAGGCCTGCGAGCTGCCCGTGGTACACATCGAGCTCGATCGTGAGCCCGTCTGGGGCCGGAATCCGGTAGCGCGTCTTTTGTATCCGGCGGCCCTCGGTGAGCGGCCACAGCGCCTTGAACCTGCGCTCGTCGATCTCGACCTCCTCTTCGAGGCGCGCCCGCTCACCGGCCGACTTGATCGTCAACGATGCGCGCCCCCCGTAACGACGCATTCGTACCTCGACGCCGTCGTCGGTGATCGCCACGTACCCCTGCTCGATCTCAGCCGACGGGTGAGTGTCGAGGTCTGCGGGCGTCCGCCCGACCAGGAACTTGCGCTCGATCTCCACTCCAGCGGTCATTGCACGGGCACACTAGAGCTTATGGTGCCTCTCGCGTCCGTATCGAGCCACGGTGGCCCTGCACACCGGCACCGATTCTGTCGGCGGCCCACGGCCGTACCGTCCGCGTGATGACCGCGATCCGAACGGCAGGCCTGTCCAAACGCTACCGGGACACGCTCGCGCTCGCGGACCTGGCTCTCGAGGTGCACGAGGGGGAGGTCTACGGCTACCTGGGGCCGAATGGGGCGGGCAAGACGACGACGATCCGGTTGCTGCTCGGGCTGCACCGTCCGACCGCCGGCCGGGCCGAGCTGTTCGAGGTCGACGCTTGGGGTGAGCCGGTGGCAGCTCACCGCCGCGTCGCGTACGTGGCCGGCGAGCCCTTGCGCTGGGCTATGTGCCGAGAACGAACGGGGCATTCGGGACAGCAGGCCGTCACGGCTCTTGGCGCGTGACGGTGGCGATCCGATCGACGGTGCGATCGAATGTCAGGATCGTGTTCACGCCCGTGGCTTCGGCCTGCGCGACCAGATAGGCCTCGGCGAAGTCCAGACGCTCGACCTCGTAGACCTCGAGTGCGCGCAGTAGTGAGGCGCGGTCGACGGTCTTGATCGACGGCAGCGCGATTGCTGCGCGCATCAGCTCTGCGATGCGTTGGCGCTCTACCTCATAGAAGGACTCGAGCACGTAAAACGCACTCGGCCACGACGAGAAGATCGGCGAGCATCAACTCACCAGCTGCCGCGAGCGCGGCCGTTGCCCAAGCCGCGATCTCTGGGGGGTCGCCGGGCTATCTGGCCAGGACGTCGGGGCCCGGGAGCGCCCCGACGTGGGGAAAACACCCGCGGGCGCGCGGGGGGACGAATGCGGGCCGTGGCACCGGATTGTGGCGTGCACCATGAGACAAATCACGATCGTCGCGGCGGATCTGTCGCAAACGTGGGGCTGAGCCTGCGCTGGGTGCCAAATCGTCCGGCCGCGCCCGGATTTGGCGCGTGATGCACGGTCCAGGGACCACCCGCAGCGTCCGGGCGACCGTTGACGCCTCTGGTCGTTGCCCGTCGTTACCGGTCCCATCGCCCAGAGCGCACGCCTGTCCTTCACTGCCCTGTGACGTTGTGGGTGGGTGGGTCACTTGGGTGGTGCGGCAGAACTTTGCTCCTTGTGCCTCGCTCCCTACCTCGCCGGTCGCTGGAACAGCTCCACCGTGATCTGGTCGGGATCCCGGAGGTACAGAGCCCACCCGCCGGTGTTGATCCCCGTGTCGATCTCGACCGGGGGGCTGTAGAACTCGACGCCGGCGTCGAGCAGGCGCTCGTACGTCGCTTTCAAGTCCGTGACCAGAAAGCACACATGGGTGATCCCGACGTTGCGCGGTTCTGTCCGGCGCTCCTCGGGCTCCGGGGTCACATACTCAAACAGCTCGATGATGTGCTCGGACTCGGGCGCACGCAGGTGAGCCATCCGCACGTGGGCATCCGGGTAGCCGACGATGTCGGCCAGGTAGCCGCCCCCCTTCTCCTGTGTCGCGATCACGTCGCAGCCGAGGAGGTCTCGATAGAAGCGCAACGATCGCTCGAGGTCCGAGACCGTGTAGCCCGTGTGGTGGAGCTTGGAGACCTCGGTCATCGCGCGTTCGTCCCCGGTTTGACGCGCGACCGGGTCCGCACTAGGTTCAGGGTTCACACAAACGATTGTCTCACGGCGGGATCCGACGCTGGGAACCGCCGGTCTCACAGCTCCGATGCCCCGCAAACGCCCGCCATGATCAGCCTCGCATCCAGCTCAGTCTCGATCCGGATCGACCCTCGTCACGGCGGCGAGGTGCTCGACCTGATCGACGTTCGAACCGGACGGCAGCTGCTCGGCCGCCCTCCATTCGCGTCCGACGAACCGGTCTCCGGGGAGCTCGACGAGACGACCTGGACCCGCTGCTATCGAGGGGGGTGGCAGCTGCTCGTGCCGAACGCCGGGAACGCCTGCGTGGTCGACGGGATCGCTCACGGCTTTCATGGACGGGCGTCGACCGATCCCTGGGAGGTGACCGAGCTCGCTCTGGACGGGGCGTGTCTCAGCTGGGAGGGCCACGGGATCAGGGTGCAGCGGCGGTTCACGCTCGCAGACGACAGGGTCGCCGTGGGCTCCACCATCACGGCAGATCAGACGGTGTCCCTCGTCTGGGTGGAGCACGTCGGGCTCGGCATCGAGATGCTCGATCCGGCGATCGAGATCGCGCTCGCGGGCGGGCAGGCCTATGAGGTAGACGAGCGCACCGGACCCACCGAGGCGCCGGCGGACGCGCCGCGCTGGCCCCAGGTGCGGCTGCTCGACGGTACGCTCGAACGCGGCGACCGCGCCGAGGTGAGGAGTCCGCGAAGCCGGATGATGATCGTCGCGAACGTGCCCGAGGGGCATCTGACGGTCCACAACCATGACCGGCGTCAGGGTCTCGAGCTCAGCTGGGATACGAAATGGTTGCCGCACCTTTGGATGTGGCACGAGGTGCGCTCGAGCGGCGGGCCGTGGCGCGAGCTCGCCGAGACGCTGATCGTCGAGCCGGCGTCGGTGCCTCACACGCTCGGGCTCGAAATGGCGCGGGATCGGGGGCAGGCGCACCGCCTCGAGGCCGGTGAGACGCGCAGCGCCGAGCTCGTCCTACGGCCGCTGGTCGATGCCCCGTGACGCGGAACCTCGATCAACCGGATGGAGACCATGACTGACCAACGACTGCACAGCACGCTCGAGCGCCTCGACGCTGACGGCCTGATCTCCGCGGACCCCGGCATCGTGCAGATGCTGACCGGCCACTCATACGACATCGAGACCGGCCCGAACGTGTTCGCCCTGCCCGCAATCGTGGTCGCCTCGCGCGAAGGCGGGACGGTGCTGGTGTGCTCGGCTGACGAAGCCGAGGCATCGGACACGACGATCACCTACGAGGGTTTCTCGGTCAGCCCTATCAAGCGGATTGCGAGCGCCCGACACTCGGTAGAAGCGGCGATCGAGCGGACGCGCGGCACCGGCGCACGGTGGGCGGTCGACGGCGCCTCGGTGCCGGCCGGCGCGCTGCCCAACGTGCAATTCAGCACCCTGGCGGACGGTGCCCTCGCCCCTCTGACGGCGGTCAAGAACGCGAACGACATCGCCGCAATCGAGGGGGCGATCGCGGTCTGCGACGCCGGTCAGTCCGCCGCCCGGGAAGCTATGCGCGCGGGCGCCACCGAGCTCGAGGTCTGGCAGCACGTCCGGGAGGCGATGGAGTCGCGCGCGGGCGGCAGGATTCCGATCCTGGCCGACCTCGTATCGGGTGCACGGACGGCCGAGGTCGGCGGACCCCCTTCGATGGGCAGCATCCCGAGGGGCGACCTGTTGCTCGTCGACCTGGTGCCGCGCGTCGATGGCGTATGGGGAGACTCGTGCTCGACGTTCGTGGACGCCGAGCCGACCGTCGATCAGAACCGCGCCCACGCGGCGGCCCGAGCAGCGCTGCACAGAGGCCTCGAGATGCTCAGGCCCGGTACGCGCAGCGGCGACGTCGACGCCGCGGTACGCGCGGTGATGGCGGACGACGGCTGGGAGTACCCGCATCACACGGGGCACGGAGTCGGGTTCGCGTGGCACGAGGAGCCGCGGATCGTCCCAGACAACGACACGGTTCTGGAGCCAGGGATGGTCGTCGCGCTGGAGCCGGGAACCTACACCGCCGACTGGGGCCTTCGCGTCGAGCAGGTCGCGGTCGTGACCGAAGCGGAGCCCCGCGTTCTCTCCGGTCACTCGCTCGCTTTCGAGCGCGCGCCCGGCTAACGGCCCTACGCAACCTCGATCGCTGGGTACGCGTAGCAGCGAGCCGTCGCGCCGCCGTCGACCGGTATCGCCACGCCGCTGACATAGGAGGCGCGCTCGGACAGAAGGAACGCGACGACCTCAGCGATCTCCGACCCCTGCCCGATTCGCCCGAGCGTCGCGAGCTCACCCTCGCCCCGCACCGCCTCCTCGATGTCACCACCGACATCGCGGACGAGCGCCTCCCTGGTCATCGGCGTGTCGATCGCTCCGGGGAGGACGGCGTTGCAGCGGATTCCGTAGCGGCCGTAGTCGGTGGCGATCCCCTTCGAGATCATCGCCACGGCCGCCTTCGCCGCCTGGTAGGCGTAGTACCGCGGGAACGCGTAGACGCCCTGGATCGAGGAGATGTTGACGATCGATCCGCTGCGTCGCGTAAGCATCTCGCGGACCGCGACGGAGCAGCCGAACATCGGACCGAGCTGCAGGACGTCGAGAGCTCGCCGCAAGCCGTGCTCGTCGACCTCGTGCGCGGCGCCCACGACGTCGATGCCCGCGTTGTTGACCCACCCGGTCAGCTCCCCGGCGGAGCGCGCCGCCCCGGCGGCGCGCTCGTGCGTTTGCCAGGCCGCGACGTCGCCAATCAGCGGGATAAAGCCGTCTCCGAGCGACGTCGCCACCTCGGCGAGCGTGGACTCATCGATGTCGACGCCGACGACGCGCTGTCCATCGCCGCACAGCCGCTCGCAGATCGCCCGGCCAATGCCCTTCGCCGCACCCGTGACAACCACGACACCGCTCATATGGAGAATCCTTCCTTTGCTCGAATGATCAGATCAGCCATTCACGCTCCCTCCTGAGTGGCTTCGGGCTCGATCGCCGGCGAGCCGCCGTCTGACTCCCCCCGGCCGACCGTGGTCGCGACGTCGACCGCGAGGCCGAGATACGCCGCCGGGTCGCGGAGACGCGCCAGCAGCGCTGAGTCGATCAGCGATCCCGCTCGCGGGTCCTCAACCAGCACCTCGAGCAACTCACGTTTGGCGGCGCGCGCCCTGCGGCTCGCGGCCGTGACGATCGCGTGCGCCTCCGCGTGACCGTACTCGCGTGCGAGCGCCATCATCGCGGCCTCCGCCAGGATCGCGCCCTCGGTCAGATCGAGATTCGTGCGCATTCGAGCCCGATCAACCTCGAGCGAACCGACGATCCCATCGAGCTTCTCGGCGATGCCTCCGGCGAGGATGAACGCCTGCGGCACGGCCAGCCACTCGACTGCCCAGAGGGACATGTCTCGCTCGCCGGCGTGCGCCGTGGCATTGAGGAGCGTCGCGATCGACCCGCGCAGCAGGTGAGCGGACGCGACGAGGTACTCCGACACCATCGGGTTTCGCTTCTGAGGCATCGTGCTCGAGCCGACGTGCGCGTCGCCGTCACCCTCCGCGAGCTCGCCCACCTCCGTGGCCTGGAGACGGATCACCTCTGCCGCGATGCGCTCGGCGCTCGCACCGACTTCCCCGAGCGCGTGGGCCAGGTCACGAATCCGGTCGCGGGCGGCAAACCACGGAACCTCGGGACGCCGGAGCTCGAGGCGCCAGCAGAACGCGTCGATGACGCGATCGGCGTCGTCGCCGAGACTCGCGAGCGTGCCGCCGGCGCCGCCGAGCTGTGCCACTGACACTGACTCGCGTACGGCGGCGAGGCGCACTTGGACGCGCGTGAGCTCGTCCGCCCAGCTCGCCGCCTTGAGACCAAACGTCATCGGGACGGCCTGCTGCCCGTGCGTTCGGGCGGCCATCGGCGACGACGCAAACCGCTGCGCAAGCTGCAGACACGAGCGGTGTGCCGAGGAGACCCCCGCCATCAGCCAGGGGAGCGCGTCGCGAACCTGGAGCACCATGCCGGTGTCGACGATGTCCTGCGTTGTGGCCCCCCAGTGGACGTAGCCGCCGTGCTCCGCGCACCGTTCGGTCAGGGTGCGAATCACGGGCACGAGCGGGTGCTGCGATTCGGCGATCCTGCGTCTGAGCTCGCCGAAATCAAAGTTCTCCACCCTGGCCTCCCGGCGGATGCGGTCCGCGGCCCCTAGCGGGATCACGCCCACCTCAGCCTCGGCATCTGCCAGGGCCGCCTCGACGTCGAGCCATGCCTGGACCATCGCGCGCGTGTCGAACGCGCGGCGCATCTCGGCGCTCCCGAACAGGTCGCGAAACAGCTCGCAATCAAGCGTTGTCGGCATCAGGCCGGCTCACGTGGCCGGAACGCGGCGGCGATCACCACCATCCCCCGTTGAGCACGACGACCTCGCCCGTGATGTAGCTCGCGTGGGCCGAGCTCAGGAACGCGACCACCGCGGCGACGTCGTCGGGCTCCCCCAAACGGCCGACCGGTATTTGCGGGGTCAGCTCGTCCTCGAGCCCGGCGATCATCCCGGTGCGGATGTTACGCGGAGCGACGACGTTGGCGGTGACACCGCGCGCGGAGTGCTCCTTCGAAATCGACTTCGTGAACGCGATCACGGCGCCCTTGGACGCCGCGTAGTGGGCGCACGCTTGTGTGCCGCCGTCGATGCCCGCCATCGACGAGAGCGTGACGATGCGGCCGTAGCCGCGCTCGCACATCGCCGGCAGGACCTCGCGCACTGAGTTGTACGTCCCGGTCACGTTCACGTCGAGCGTCTGTCGCCACGATTCGAGCTCGAGCCGAACGAACTCGCGCGGCGTGAAGATGCCGGCGGAGGTGACGAGGATCGAGCTTGGGCCGAGCTCGACCTCGGCGCGTGCGGTCCCGGACACGACCGACCCCGGGTCGGTGACGTCCATCTCGATCCCGAGCGCTCCGGGGACGTCGGGCCGATCGAGGTCGAAGGCGGCTACTCGCGCCCCGAGCGCCAGGAACGTCTCGACGACCCGCCGCCCGATTCCGCGCGCACCTCCCGTCACCAGCGCAACGCGATCTTCAAACCCCTGGAGCGAAAGCTGGGTGGCGTCGTGGTCGAGCATCGGATCGCGGACAGTCGATCAGCCGGCCGGGATTGAGGTCAGCCCGCCGTCGATCGTCATGACCGAACCGCTGATGTACTTGGCATGCTCGGAGCACAGGTAGGCGACGAGCCGGCCGACGTCGGCGGGATCACCCAGTTGTCCGGCCGGCACGACCCTGAGATAGAGCGACTCGTCGATCACCCCGGCCGCCACGTCGGCTTCCCACATCGGCGTACGCTCCACGCCGGGGGCAACCGCATTGACGCGGACGCCCTCTCGAGTCCACTCGCCGGCCGCGACCTTGGTCATCATGATCACCGCGGCCTTGACCGCGCAGTAGGCAAGGCGGCCGGGGTTTGGCGAGAACCCCCGGATCGACGCGATGTTGACGATGCTCCCCGAGCGTTGCTCGAGCATCACGCGGCCTGCCGCCCGCATGCAGTAGAAGACGCCAGTCTGCATCACCGCGAGCGTCTCGTGCCAGGCCTCGTCGGTGACGTCCTGGGTAAACGGGCCCACGTGGCTCACGCCCGCGTTGTTGACGAGTGCGTCGATGCGTCCGAACTCGCTGTTGATGCGCGCGAAGGCGGCGTCGACGGCCGGCCGGTCTGAGACGTCCGTCGGCACCGAGAGCGTGTTGGTGCCGTGCCGCGCCAGCTCGGTGGCGGCTTCGGCGCTGCTGTCGTCGTTGCGCTCGAGCACGGCGATATGCGCGCCGGCGCGTGCAAGCTGGTCGGCGATCGCCCGTCCCATTCCCGCCCCGGCGCCGGTCACGACCGCGACGCGGTCGGTCAGATCAATCGCCGCTGCCATGCGAGCCGGGCCGGTGACGTACGTCTGGCAATCGATTGCGCACCCTACTCCTCCAGGTAGGACGTGTCCAGGGGCGCGGCGGCTACACCTGGATCCTGGCCGCCGCCTCGCTGAATTCGACGAGCGCGTCACCGCTGAGCTCGATCCCGAGGCCGGGGCGCTGCGGGAGCGCGATTGTCCCGTCGGCGTCGAGCGAGAGCTCGTCCTGCACGAGCTCGCGGCGCAGACGCGATTCGGCCACCTCCGGTGGGACGAATTCGAAGAACGGCAGCTGCGGCGTGACGGCCGCCAGATGGGCCGTCGCAGCAACCGTGATTCCGGTCTTCCAGCCGTGGGGGACGACCTTGAGGTCGTTGGCGGCGGCGAGGTGGGTGACGCGGCGCGCCTCGGTCAGGCCGCCGACCCGGCCGACGTCGGGCTGGAGCACGTGCAGCGCGCCAACGCGCGTGTAGTCCTCGAACTCGAACCGCGTCGCCAACCATTCACCGGCCGCGATCGGGACCGGCGAGCGCTTGGCCAGCTCGGCGTAGCCCTCGAGGTCGTCACTCCAGAGCGGCGTCTCGGCGAAGAACACGTCGTGCTCGGCCCACGTCTCGATTACGGCCAGCGACTCGCGCCAGTCATCCCAGCCGTAGGCGACGTCGACCATGATGGCGAACTCGGGACCCGCCGCATCTCGAACGGCAGCGATCACGTCGACGAGCTTGTCGTCGGGAACGTCGAGCCCCGTGTGACGGTACGGCCCGCGCGTCAACAGCTCGAGCTTCGCTGCCCGGAAGCCCCGGCGCGACGCGTCGATCGCCTGGCCGGCGAGCGCGTCGACGAACACGTCCCAGTCCGAGCCGACGTTCGGCAGCAGCGACGCGTACGGCACCAGCCTGCCCTCGGGCCGTTGCTCCCCGAGCAATTGCCAGACCGGCACGCCGGCCGCCTTGCCAGCGATGTCCCACAGGGCCATGTCGACTGCGCCGAGCGCGTGAACCAGGGCCCCCCGCCGCCCGGTCATCGCAGTGCCGATGTAGAGCTCGTCCCAGCATCGCTCGGGGTCGGTCGGGTCCATGCCGATCAGCATCGAGCCGAGCCCGCGGTCCATCGTGTGCGTGCCCGGCGCCTCGATGCAAGCACGAGCGATCCACGCGTTCAGATCGGTCTCGCCGATTCCGACCAGGCCCTCGTCGGTCTGCACTTCGACGACGATCGTGTCCTGGTTGGAGCTCGTGGCGTCGACCTCGAACCCCGGGTCGAGCAACACGTGACACCTGACGGCCGTGACCTTCATTCTTGGCGCAGCGTGGTCAGCCGCTCGGGAGCGTCTCGACGACGTAGAGGTTGGCGGTCGTACCGCCATCGACCGTCAGCTCGGTGCCGGTGATGTGCTTTGCGTCGTCGGACGCCATGAACAGCACCGCGGCAGCGATCTCATCCGGGTCCGCCATGCGCATCTGCGGGACCCGGGCGAAGCGGGTGTTCATGTACTCGAACATCTCGTCGCCGACGTATCCGCGCGTCAGCGGCGTGGCGACGTAGCCGGGATTGACGATCGTCGATCGGATTCCGTGCTGCCCGAGCTCCATCGCCATCGTGCGGTTGAGCCCCCGCAGTCCCGCCTTGGCCGCGTTGTAGGCGACCTCTGTGCCGTCGGCGCCGAGCGCGTCGATCGAGGCGATGTGAACGATTGCGCCGCCGCCCGTCTGAGCCATGCTCTTGGCGACGCGCTGGGCGCACAGGAAGGGGCCGGTGAGGTTGATGTCGATCACCCGCCGCCACTCGCTCTCGGGGAAATCGAGAAACGGGCAGTCATGATCGACGCCGGCGTTGTTGACGAGCACGTCGATCTGCCCCTCCCATCGCTGCTCGGCACCGGTGACGATCCGGTCGACGTCGGCGGAGTTGCTCACGTCCCCGAGCTCGTGCCGGGCGCTACCCCCGCAATCACGGATCGACTCCGCCACCGCAGCGACCTCGGACTCGGTCCGGGCCATCAGCAGGACGTCCGCTCCCTCGGCCGCGAAGCGCCGGCCGATCGCCTCGCCGATCCCGCGACCGCCCCCAGTGACGATCACGTGCTTGTTCTCAAATCTCATCGACAGCTCCGCTCCGCTCGCCGCACCGGACGTGTGCCCTCGTCACGCGTCGACCTCCTCGGGTTCGTCATACCACCGTCTGCGGTCGCCGATCCGGTCGCGCAGCCGCCAGCCGCGCGACTTGGGCTCGGCCGCGATTCGCTCCCAGAGCCGGTCGAGTCGGTCCTCGACAACCGCACGCTCCGACTGCGCGATGTCGTAGCCGTCGATGCCCTCGTGCACGCGCTCGACGTTCATCTTGCACGTGCGCCACAGGCCCCAGTCCTCGGCGCACAGGCGCGCGACCCGGTCGGCGTTGATCGTGTCGCCGTCGTGGTCTGAGATCTCGTGGTGGTGCAGGATCGCGATCACATCGCGCAGGTCCTTCTCGTTGAGGCTCACGATCTGGAGCTTCGTCAGCAGCAGCTCCGCCAGCGGCAGCGTCATCGGATCGAGCGTGATCCGCTTCGTGATCGGGATCTCGTGGCACATCCGGAACGCACCGACGAACACGTCGAGCTGCCGCTCGTTGGCGAGGTCGAAGAACAGGAGCCGCTCGTGTCCGTTCATCGCGTTGAACTGGGCTTGGGGCTCGTAGCCCATGCTCTCGATGAACGCCGCGACCTGCTTGTTGCGGCCCTTGAGCGTCACGAAGTCGATGTCCTTGTACTCGCGTGACAGACCGGGATGAAACGCCTCGTCGACCCGGATCCTGACCGCGAGTCCCCCTACGAGACGGATCGGAACGTCCTGCTCGAGCGCCGCCGTTGCGAGCCGGCGCGCCTCGTCGAGAATCTGCGGCAGAGGCCCGTCGGCACTCATCCCGTCACCCTAGCGCCGCTCCCGCCGCCCCGCGTGCCGCGGCGCTGAACTCCGCGAGAGCGTCGCGGTTCAGTTCGAAGCCGAGCCCGGGAGCCGTCGGCAGTCCGAGCTTGCCGCGCTCGAAGACGAGCTCGTCGCGGACCAGCTCCTTGCGCAGGCGCGACTCGCACAGCTCGGCGGGCAGGAACTCGAAGAACGGCATTTGCGGCGTGACCATCGCGAGCTGGGCCGCGACCGCGACCGAGATGCCGGTCTTCCACGCGTGGGGCACGACGAGCACGTCGTGCTCGGTCGCCATCTGGGCCACACGGAGCGCTTCGGTGAGCCCGCCGACGCGGCCGATGTCCGGCTGCGCGACGTTGACACCGCGGCGCTCAAGCAGCCGCGCGAACTCGAAACGGGTGGTGAGCCACTCCCCCTGCGCGATCCTGATCGGCGAGCGACGCGTGAGCTCGGCGTAGCCGTCGAGGTCGTCGACCCAGAGCGGCGTCTCGAGAAAGAACACGTCGTAGGGTGCGAGCGCCTCGGCGGTCCGCAGTGCCCGCTGCACCGAGTCAAACGCGTACTGCACATCGACCATCAGCTTCATCTCGGGCCCAGCCGCGTCGCGAACGGCGCGGACGACCTCCTCGACCCACTCGTCGGGTCCCTCCAGTCCCTTGTGGGCATACGGTCCGGAGAAGGTCGCCTCGAGCTTGGCGGCCGTGAAGCCGATCTCGCGGGCGGTGCTCGCCCACGTGACCATCGACTCGAGATAGGCGTCGAACGACGACACCTCGGGCTGAAGCGATGCGTACGGAGTCAGCTCGTCCCGCGCTCGCTCTCCGAGCAGCTGCCAGGTCGGCACCCCCGCTGCCTGCCCGGCGATGTCCCAGAGAGCGATGTCGATCGCGCCGATCGCGTTCACGACAGCGCCCCTGCGCCCGGCCATGGCCGTGCCGACGTAGAGGTCCTCCCACAACGCCGGCGGGTCGAGCGGATCGCGGCCGATCAGCATCTGCTTCAGGCCGCGGTCCATCGTGTTCGTCCCCGGCGCCTCGATGCAGGCGCGCGCGATCCAGGCGTTCAGGTCGGTCTCGCCGATCCCGACGAGTCCGTCGTCGGTCTCGACCTCGACGACGATCGTGTCCTGGGCCGAGCTCGTCGCCGCGACATCGAACGCCGGATCGAGCAGTACGTGCGTGCGTACGTCGACGATGCGCATCGGCGGCGTGCGGTCAGACCCGGGAGTAGCCGCCGTCGATCGAGATGTTGGCGCCCGTGAGGAATCCGGCTTCGTCGGCGCACAAGAAGACGCACGCGTCGGCTACGTCCCCCACCTCTCCGAACCGGCCAATCGGATGGCGGCCGAGCAGTTCTCGCTCGAATGCTCGACCGTCGTTCATCGCCTCCATCACCGACTCGTGAAGCTCGGTCCGGATCACCCCCGGCATCAGCGTGTTGGAGCGAATGCCGCGCTTTCCGTACTCGACCGCAATGTGGTCGGAGAGCATGTTGAGCCCCGCCTTCGAGATGTCGTACGCGCAGTCACCGGCCCACACGGTGATCGCGCACACGCTCGACATGTGCACGATCGCCCCCCGCCCGGGCGGATCGTTCTTGAGCATGTGCGGAATCGCGGCGCGCGCGACGAGGAACGGGCCCCGCAGGTTGGTCGTGATGATGCGGTCGAACTCGGCTACCTCCCAGTCGGCCAGGTCAGGCCAGTCGGTCGCGTCGATGCCCGCGTTGGAGACGAGCAGGTCGAGCCCGCCCATCGCTTCCGCGGCGCCCGCGACCACCTGCTCGGCCCCATCAGGGGTCGAGACGTCGCCGAGCGCCTCGAACGCCTGGCCGCCGTCGGCTCGGATCTGGTCAGCCGTCGCTGTGGTTCGCTCCGCGTCGCGTCCTCCGCACGCCACATACGCGCCTTCGGCGGCGAATCGGCATGCCACCTCGCGGCCGATGCCGCTCGACGCGCCCGTTACGAGCGCGCGCTTGCCTGAGAGACGACCGCTGGTACCGAACAAACGATTGCGGATCCTAAG
>DASZMU010000167.1:0-2129 GCA_035551695.1 Solirubrobacteraceae bacterium | reverse complement strand
GGGGATCTGCTACCGGAGTGCCTGGAGCCCATCCGGCGCCAGATCGGAGAGCACGACTCTCTGGTGGTGGTCGATGACGCATCCAGCGACGACACTGCGGCGACCGCCGAGCGCCTGGGCGCGCGGGTCCTCCGGCGCAGGGTTGCCGGCGGCCCCTATACGGCGCGCAACGACGGCTGGCGGGCGTGCGCGCAGCCCTACGTCCTGTTCACCGACGCGCGGTGCGTGGTTCGGCCCGGCTGGCTGTCGCGGTTCCGGCGGGCGGCGGCCGAGGGTGGCGACCTGATCTTCTCCGACGTCCTCGTGCGCGGCGGAGACCGGCTCGCCGAACGCGTGGCAGAGCAGCGCCAGCACCTGCTGACCCGCCACTATGCGGCCAGTCCGTACTTCCTGCCGTACTTCCCCACGGCCAACCTCGCGCTCCGGCGCGCCGCACTGGAGCAGGTCGACGGGTTCCGCATCATGCCCAGCGGCGGCGACGCGGACCTGTGCTGGCGCGTTCAGCTGGCGGGGTTTGATCAGGTGTGCGCGATCGATGAGCCGCTCATGGAGTGGCGCCCGCGGACGACGGTTCCGGCGTTGCTGGAGCAGTGGGCGAAGTACGGGCGCAGTGGGGCGCGGCTGCGGGTCGCCTACGCCGACCGCGGGGCGCCGGTCAAGCCGGGGCTCAGCCCGCTGCACGCTGTCGCCCGGCACGCGAGGCGGATCGGCCGGCGTCTGCGTCACGACGGCGGGAGTCCGTCGATCACGTTCGTCGACGGGCTCGTCGACCTGACCGAGGAGCTCGCCTATGGCCACACCGTGCGGCGCCTGCGGCGGGAGCGGTCAGGTGAGCGATGAGCCCGTCGTTGCCTATGTGGTCCTCTGCCATCACAAGGCGCCACAGACCCTGCGCCTCGTCCGGACGATCCGGCGCCTGAGCCCTCGCGCCCGGGTCCTGATCCGGCACAACCAGCAGTCTGGGTACATTGACGCCGGGCAGGCGCGCGCCGCCGGCGCCGACCTGCTGATCAGCCTGTTGCCCACGCGGTGGGGCGGCTGGTCGCTCGTGGCGGCCACGATCGAGGCCTTCGACCACGTTCGGCACCGGTATGACCCGGACTGGATCGTCCTCATCTCCGGACAGGACTATCCGGTCCGTCGCCTTGACGAGTGGGAGCTCGAGCTGCTCGGCGATGAGTGGGACGCGATCGTTCCGGCGGAGCGACTGGGGAATGGGCGCTTTGGCCTGCGTCCGCGCGAGACCCGGGATGGGCTGGTCATGCGCTACACCCACCGCTGGTACCGGCTTCCACAGCTGGGCGTCGTGCCCCGCCTCCCGCGCCGGCTCGTCAAGGCGGTGCGCGCGGTCTGGTACCGCTACCTCTACGGCCTCCAGGCGCTCGTCACGCTCAACGAGTTGCCTCGCGCGCACGGCTGGATGCTGGGGGTGCGTCGGCACCGCGTACCGTGGTCGCGCGAGATCTCCAGCTACAAGGGCGAGCAGTGGATGGCGCTCTCGCGCCGCGCACTCGCCGTCTCGCTGGATGGTCAGCAGGCCCGGTTCTGGCAGCGGTATTTCGCCACCACACTGGTGCCCGACGAGGCGTACTTCCCAACGGTGCTGATCAACGAGCGCGACGTGCGCGTGAACCGGCGGCAGATCTCCTGGCTGCGCTGGAACACGGACGTGACCAAGCCGCATCCGGTGACGCTTGACCGGGCGTCACTGGCGGAGGCGGTCGAGTCCGGTGCTCCGTTTGCCCGCAAGTTCGACGAGGACGCCGCGCCGGGCCTTCTGGATCTTGTCGACGAGACGATCCTCAAGCTGAAGCAGGTCGCATGACCGTCTCGTCATAGAGCCGCTCGAGCCGCGCCGTGCATCGGTTGATGTCGAACATGGCCTGAACGCGCGCTCGGCCGGCCGACCCCAGGCGCCCGGCGAGCTCAGGATCGCGCACGACCGCCTGGAGGCTGCGCGCGAGGGCGGCGACGTCTCCCTCAGGCGCGAGCAGCCCCGTCTCGCCGTCGGCCACGCCCTCCGGCACGCCCCCGGATGCGTAGCTCACGACCGGCAGCCTGTGAGCCGCCGCTTCGAGAAAGACCATGGGAAGGCCGTCCTGGTCGCCGCTCGCCGCGGCCTTGCACGG
>DASZMU010000166.1:0-3461 GCA_035551695.1 Solirubrobacteraceae bacterium | reverse complement strand
TTCCGACCCGCGCGCCTGGGTCGAGTCAGCCATCGGGCCGTGACGGTCGGAATTCCAGAGGCACGGGGTCAAATGGAGAGCACGAAAACCGAAGTGTGGCCGGGACAGGCGTACCCGCTGGGCGCGACCTACGACGGCATTGGAACGAACTTCACGCTGTTCTCCGAGGTAGCCGAGCGCGTCGAGCTATGCCTGTTCGACGACAGCGGAGGCAACGAGCAACGGCTGGACATGCCCGAGGCACACGGATACGTCTGGCACTGCCTCCTTCCCGGAATCGGCCCGGGACAGTGCTACGGCTACCGCGTGCACGGACCGCACGCCCCCGATGCCGGATTGCGCTGCAATCCGGCCAAGCTGCTGCAAGACCCCAGGGCGTCCCCATGGTGCGGCACGGCGACGAACTCGGCCATTCTCAGCGCGGCAACAACAATGCCTACTGCCAGGACAACGAGCTTTCCTGGCTCGACTGGGAGCACGCGGACAAGAACTTTCTGGACTTCTGCGCTGAGCTCGTCGCCTTCCGCCGCCGGCATCCGGTCTTCCGGCGGCGTCACTTCTTCGAAGGACGCCCCATCTTCGATAGCGGATTGTCCGACATCGGCTGGTTCCGGCCGGACGGGGCAGAGATGGCCTCGGAGGACTGGAGCGCGGGATTCGCCAAGTCCCTCGGCGTCTTCCTCAACGGTGACGCGCTGCCCCGATCCGGACCGTCGCGGTCACCGGATCAGCGACGACTCCTTCCTGCTGCTTTTCAACGCTCACTATGAGGACGTCACGTTCGTGCTCCCCGGCGGGCCGTGGGGCGAGCAGTGGCTAGCGGACTTCGACACCGCCGTTGCCCCCGTGCCGTCCGAGCCGCAGCCGGCGGGAACCAAGGTCGTGGTCGCCGCCCGCGATGTGCGGGTATTCCGGCGCGGGTAGCGGTCATCCCGCTCTGGGCCTGTGCAGCCGATTACTTCTAAGCTTGCGCAACGCGGACGGCACCCGCTGCCGGGCACGCCGCGAGGAGCGGTTACGCCGCGGCCGGGGGCGCTGGTCCGGAGTGCCTGCCTCAAGCTCGGACCTCAACCGGTCGAGGTGGCTGATCAGCTCGCCCCGCAATGGCCATCCGACCGGGCGGACCGCCGGAGCGGTCGCCAGCCGCTCGCTGAGCCGGTCCTGCTCGTCGCGGGCCGCGGCCAGGTGACGTTCCAGGTCAGCCTTCAGCGCTTCGTGACGCTGCGCGTCCAACTCGGTCGCGAGGCTGCTGTAGGTCCGCACGGCGGCGGACAGCTCCCGCAGCGTGTCGGCGAGCCTGCGGCGCACGTCCGGATCGTTGAAGGGGTTGTCCTCACCGGTGAGCCCGGTGGTATCGGAAAGCGACCGGGCGAGGACCCGGACCGTGATCGCCGAGTGCTCCAGGTTTTCCAGGCTCTGTCGCAGGGTCACCGTGCTGTATGGCAGCCGCAGGCTGCGCGGGTTGAGCTTGGTGCTCTCCTCGGCCTGCGCAAGTGCCTCGTCCACCCTCCTAATCTCGCTGCCGAGGGCGCGAGCCTGGTCGAGCCAGGCGCGCGCGGAGTCGTTAACGGATCCGTCGTTCAGCCCGGCCGCCATCCGGTCGAGCAGGTCGGCCATCGTCCGGGCGAGGTCCGCGATCGCTTCCTCGGCCGGCTCTACCTGCGGCGCCGTCAGGACGAAGCCGGCCAGCAGCCCCGCGGCCGTGCCGATCAATGTCTCGGTGATCCTGCTCGTCGCCGCTGCCTTACTGCCGACCGACAGGATGAGCATCGCGCTGATCGGGACCTCGAGGACGGCCTCGCGCAGCCGCAGCGCGTACCCCACGGCGAGCCCGAGCGTGATCGTGAGCCCGAGGCTCCACCACGTGAACCCGATCCATCTGGACAGCCCGAGGGCTATCAGGACCCCTGTCACCACGGCGGCGACTCTGCGTAGGGCGCTGAACAGCGTCTGGTAGATGCTGACCTGCAGGACGAGAATCGCCGTCAGCGGCGCAAGCACGGGAGGCGAGCCCTCCCGCACCGGCAAGGCGATCAGGTACGCGAAGACCGCGCAGGCGGTCAGCCTGATTATGTTCGCGGCCGTTGGCTGGGCCCGGTGCCGCGCCACCGTCAAGGTCGCCGGTGCGCGCTCTGTTATCGTCCGTGCTGCGGTGCTGATCTGGGTGGCCCGCTGGCTGCGCCAGAGCGACAGGCTCATGGGGCGGGCGCCGGGACGGCGATCTCGCCGGTGCCGAACATCATCGCCTCCGTCCGCCGATGCCTCCTGCCCTCACCAAGGAATCTGTCCTCACCCAGGAATACTCCCGGGGTTGCCGCCTATGCCGCATCCCCCATTCAGTTAGTTGTACGGCCGCGCGGCCTCAGGGACGGCGCTGCGGCGCGATCGCGCTCAGGGGTTCGGTGCCTGCTCGGGCGGGGCACCGACCAGCTGCGTATCCGGCTGATAGGTGTACGCGGCCTCGCGCACGGTCTCATGGTTCTCCAGCGCGGCGCCGAGCGCGCCGCCGAGCGTCGCGATCGAGGTAGCCAGCCAGGCGAGCCTGACCTGATCCGCCGCGCCAGCGGGATGGCCGAGTTGGCTGCCGAGAAGGTCTCCTGGCACGAGGAGCAGCGCCGAGGCGAGCATGATGATGAAGAGGGCGGCGTACAGCACGACTACGCCGATGCTCACCGTGATCGCGGTGACGATGTTGAACAAGACGACCTGTTCGCGTGCTTCCGGATGAGGGCTGCGCTCCCACAGGCCGGTGGTGATCATGATCGTCACGATGATGCCGGCTACCGAGCCGAGCGCGATGACGGCGAGCCGGGCCGGCCCGAGATAGTAGGCGAGCCGCCAGATATCGCTGGTCACCAGTGCGAACACCCCGGCCGCGAACGCGGCCGCGAGGGCGCGCATGAGCCGCAGCGCGAGCCGCCACGGCCGGTTAGCGCGCAGCATGCCGAGTAGCAGCCAGATGTTGCCGCTGACGACCCGCGCGGCAAAGCCAACGTCGTTTTCCCCGTGCTCTATCCGCGTTCCGAGTTCACGCATGCGCCGGGTTACCGCGTCAGCGAGCGTGCGGCGCTGGCCGGCGTCCGCCAACGCGATGTCACCGAGCATGTGCCCAATCAGGCGGACGACACTGTCCGCTGTGCGCTTGCGTACCGAGACCGGGCCGAGCGCGGGCATGGACAAGACCGCGACGCCGTGCGTGGAGCTGACGTGGGCGATCACCGGCCGCCGCGCGGTCTGCAGCGGGAGGTCAGTGACGCATACCGCCAGGTGCCAGCCGCGGTCAAGGAGCATCCGGCGTCCCGCCGAGATTATCGCGCTAAGGTCGGTTGGCGGCTCAACCAGCCTGTCTGAGACGAATTCAAGCCGCCAGCGCACCCCGGGCAGTCGCTCAGGCAGCCGGTCAGCTATCTCCGCCAGCAGACTCTCCGTCAGCTCTGCAGCCGGCCCTGGTGATGCGAGCA
>DASZMU010000165.1:0-18462 GCA_035551695.1 Solirubrobacteraceae bacterium | reverse complement strand
GCCTGGCAGGGCCGCCTCGTCAAGCGCGAGATCCCGCCGCGGGCCGGCGGCGGCTCATCGGTGATCGCGTGGTGCCTCGAGCCTCACGACCTCGTTCTGGCAAAGTGCGTCGCGGGGCGCGAGCGCGACTGGGACTACGCGGGGGAAGCGCTGAGGGCAAGGCTCGTCGACGTGAAGGTTCTCCTGGCCCGAGCGCCGGCCCTCCCGGTCTCCGAGGAGACTCGGGCGAGGATCACGAAGAGCCTTCGCGCACTAGACCGAGGGACCGCGTAACGTCCGCACGCGGGAGGCCTTGGGACGGACCGAGCTGAAGCCCGCCGGTTGGCCTTCGCTGGCGAGGGTCGATCCAGCGGCGGTGCGAGCTTGGTGCTCGGCCTGCGGTTTCGCGCCGCGGTGTCCTCCAGGTGGCCGCTTGGCGTGACCCAGGCGTCGAGCAGTCCGGACGCCTCGAGCGCCGTCGCCACGCGGAGGGCGTCGATCTGCAGCAGCGCGCTCAAGCCCGGCGCGTCCTCCTCGGCCGTGGTAGCGCAGCACCGGATGGGCACCGAGGCGCTCTGCTCCCGTGCTGCTGACGCTGTTCGCGGTGAGTGGGCTGCTCCCCTTCGCGCGCGCCTACGAGATCAGGGCCGCCTCAAGCAGCGTGGGCGAGTGGTTGGCGTTGCTCATGGTGGACCTGGGGGTGGGGGAGCGGGTCGCGGTCCACGAGTCCGGAGAGGCGGATGTCGGCCACCTGGGCGGTCGGTGGGAGCTCGAGATGGGCCTCGGAGAGGGCCATGATCTGCTGCTGCTCGGCGGCGGTCAGGCGGTGAGGACGCGGGTCGTTGCCCCGCCGGCGCTCGGTTGACGGCACCCGTCGGAGCTCCACCGTCGTTGCCAGCAGATCGGAGCCCAGGTCCAGCGTCCAGGCGACGGCATCGTCACCGTCGGATGCCGACTCCCATTGGATCCGTGCCGCGGCCAGGTCTCGGTGGCGAGGTCATTACGCGAGCGCCGGGTCCCGCGTCCCGCGCAGGAAGACGGTGACGATCGGCGTGAGCCACCGGGCTGCGAATGACTCGTAGCTCCTCCAAGGCTGGTCCGATACCCCACCCATCATAAGGGTGGTCGCCCCGCCGTCGGACGGAACGGCCGAGACCTCAAAGGCAATGGTCAGGTGGTCGTCGTGGAAATCGCCGCGCCATGACCGAGCCCGGCGACGTCGGAGTGATCGGCATCGGCATCCACCCGTTCGGGCGCCATCCTGAGGTGTCCGGTTTGCAGATGGCGGCCACCGCCGCTCGGTCCGCGCTGGCCGACGCCGGCGTCCGCTGGGAGGAGATCGATTTCGCCGCGGGCGGGTCTGACGCCGCCGGCAACGCCGATACGTCCGTTGCCGCTCTCGGCCTCACCGGGATTCCCTTCATCAACGTCAAGAACGGATGCGCGACCGGGGGGTCGGCGCTCACCACCGCGCACGCGATGCTGGCCTCCGGTTCGGCCGACCTGGCGCTCGTGGTCGGCTTCGACAAGCACCCGCCCGGCGCGTTCAACCCGCTGCCGGAAGACTGGGGCCTCGGCTCCTGGTACGGCGAAACCGGCCTGATGCTCACCACACAGTTCTTCGCGATGAAGATCCAGCGGTACATGAGCGAGCACGGGATCAGCCCCTCGACGCTCGCCAAGGTTGCGGCCAAGGCGTTTCGCAACGGCTCGGCCAATCCCAACGCCTGGCGGCGAACGCCCTTGTCGGAGGAGCAGATCCTGTCCTCGCGGATGGTCAATCACCCGCTCACCCAGTACATGTTCTGTTCCCCGGGCGAAGGAGCCGTCGCGCTGGTGCTGGCCAGGGGGGAGCGACTGCGCCGGTCGGCCGGCGCGATGGTGTACCTCCGCTCGGTGGCGTTTCGCACCCGCAGGTTCGGGTCCTGCGAGGTGTTCAGCCCGTCGATTCCGATCGAGTCGTCGCCGACGGCCGAGGCGGCCGCCGCCGCGTTCGAGCTGGCCGGGATCCGCCCGGAGGACGTGGACATCGCGCAGTTGCAGGACACCGAGTCAGGAGCCGAGGTGATGCACCTCGCCGAGACGGGTCTCTGCCAGCACGGTGAGCAGGAAGCGCTGATCCAGAACGGCGCGACCGAGATCGGCGGCCGGCTGCCGGTCAACACCGACGGCGGTTGTATCGCCAATGGGGAGCCGATTGGGGCCTCTGGGCTGCGACAGGTGCACGAGGTGGTCCTGCAGCTCCGCGGAGACGCCGGCCAACGGCAGGCTTCCGGACCCCGCCGGGTGGGGTTCACCCAGGTGTACGGCGCGCCGGGCGTGAGCGCGTGTGCGGTGCTCAGCCGCTGAGCGGAGTGCAACCTCAAGCTGGTGGAGACTGATGGAGCTCCAGCCCGTATTCCTGGAGGAGGTGCGGGTAGCCGGCCGGCTCCCTCACCACCCGCCGCGCTGCCTACGCCGTTCCGTCAGGCGAAAGGTTGATCGGCGTGTGCTTGACAGAGGCGCCGATCCCATGTTGATTACGCCGACCGCTACGAAACCTAGTTCCACCATGCGAAACAACGGATCTCCCCAGTATCGGATCGGTGCGCTGGAGCGAGCGCTTGAGATTGTCGCGGCGATCGGCGACGCGGAGGAGATATCGCTGGGCGTGCTGGCCGCGCAGCTGGAGATTCCGAAGGGGAGCCTGCTGCGTCATCTCCGGGTGCTGGAGGGCGCGGGGTATGTGACGATGGCGGCCGAGACGAAGCTGTACTCGCTCGGTCCGGCGCTGATCCACCTGGGGTTCGTTGCGAGGCAGCGGTTGCGGATTCCGGATCTGGCGACGCCGGCGATGCGGTGGCTGCGCGACCGGTATGACGAGAGCGTCCATCTGGCGATTCTCAGCGGCCCGGACGTCGTCCATGTCGCGGTCGCGCCGAGCACCCAGGCGATCAAGATGGCAGTGCCCGTCGGGGAGCGGACGTACGCGCACGTGTCGGCTCTGGGCAAGTCGCTCCTGGCCTGGGGCCCGCCGACGAGACTTGACGAGATCGTGGCCGAACGCGGGTTGCCGAAGCTGACGCCGCAGACGATCACGACTGCGGACGGTCTGCAGTCGGAGTTGGCGGTGACTCGCGAGCGCGGATGGAGCATGGACGATGAGGAGTCCGCCGACGGCTTGCGCTGCGTCGGCGCGCCGATCCGGAGTGAGCGCGACGAGGTGATCGCCGCCGTGAGCATCTCGGCTCCGGCCACGCGTCTGTCCCGGGAGAAGGCGGCCGCGGTCGCGCTGGTGCTGTGCAAGGTGGCCGACCATGTCTCGGGCCGTTTGGGCTGGCGTGGCCCCGGCGGCCGTCCGCCGTGGGCGGCGGCGGCGCCGTGGAGCAGCGAGGACTCTCCGGGCGCCGATAGGCGAATCTCGGCGCGGTCACAGGCCGGGTAAAGAGGCTCCGGACCGCCCCGCTGATGAAGATCACCGAGGTTGAGGCGATCGTCTTACGCCAGCCCGGCGAACTCGATGCGACGATCGCCGACGGCAGCCAGGACGCGCTGCTGATCCGGATCCACACCGATGCCGGCATCACCGGCTATGGCGAGGCGGACTCGCTGCCGTCGGTCGTCAAGGCGATTATCGACGCGCCGCGCTCTCACAAGTACGCGTCAGGGCTCGGCTCGCTGCTCGTCGGCGAAGATCCCCTGCAACCGGGGCCGCTGCAGCGTCGCCTGTACGAGGGGAGCCTGTACTACGGGAGGCGTGGGGCCGTCGTGCACGCCATCAGCGGCCTGGAGATCGCCCTGTGGGACATTGTCGGAAAGGCGACGGGCAAGCCGATCCATGCGTTGCTCGGCGGCGCCTACCACTCCCGGCTGAGGGCGTACGCCAGCACACTGATGCCGGACACCCCACAGCAGGTGCGAGCCGTCGTGAGCGCGCAGCGAGAGGCGGGATTCGCCGCGGTGAAGCTGGGGTACGGCCCGCTCGGACTCGACGCCGATCTTGATGTGAGCCTGGTGGCGGCCGCCCGGGAAGCGGCCGGCGACGACTGCGACGTCATCATCGATATCGGCCTCGGATGGCGGAGTGCCCGCGACGCGATCGACCGGGTGCGGAGGATGGAGGACTCCCGCCCGTACTGGATCGAGGAGCCGTTCATGCCGGACGAGTACGGCAAGTACGCCGCGTTGGCGAGCGCGGTCGAGACGCCGATCGCCGCCGGCGAGCAGGAGGCGACGGCCGTCGACTTCCGCCGGCTCGTCGATGTCGGCGTCGAGGTGCTGCAGCCGGACGTCACGCGCGTCGGCGGGATCCTCGAATGCGGCCGCGTCGCGGAGCTGGCGCGCGCCTCGGGGCGGCGATGCGTCCTGCACGCCTGGAGCACCGGCATCATCAAGGCGGCTTCGCTCCATGTCCTGGCGGCGATGCCCGATGCGGAGTTGTTCGAGTACTGCGTGCAGACGACCGAGCTGAACCGGCGGCTGGTCACCGACCCGTTCCCGGTCAGCGACGGGTACGTCGCCATCCCAGAGGGGCCAGGTCTCGGCATCGAGGTCGACGAGGACGTAGTGGAGGCATGCCGAGTGTGAGCGGCGACACGCGATGACCGCGCCGGCTGTCGTCGGGCTGGGAGAGGTGATGCTCAGACTCTCGCCGCCGGCAGGCCGGCGGATCGAGAACGCTGATGCCCTCGACGTCCACGCGGCCGGCGCGGAGGCGAACGTGCTCGCAGCCCTGGGGCGGCTGGGGGTGCCGACCTCGTTCGTCACCGCTCTGCCGCGGTCCCCGCTCGGTCGTCGCGCCGCCGCCCCGCTTCGTGCGGCGGGCGTGGGACTGCAGCACGTGCACTGGGTCGACGGCGCGCGCATGGGGACGTTCTTCGTCGAGCAGGGGATCGGCGCGCGCTCCACGAGCGTCCTGTACGACCGTGCGGGATCGGCCTTCGCACGCCATGCCCACTGGCCGGCAGGCGCACTCGACTCCGTCCGGTATGCGCTCCTGTCCGGGATCACGCCGGCGCTGTCGGCCGCGGCCGCGGACGCCGCGAACGCAATGGTCGCCGAGGCAGAGCAGTACGGCGTCACACTCTGCATCGACGTCAACTACCGCGCGCGGCTGTGGTCCCCCGCCGACGCCCGCGCGCACCTGTCGCCGCTGCTGGCTCAGGCGGGCGTGGTCGTCTGTGCGGCGCGCGACGCCCAGCTGGTCTTTGGCGCGGATCCCGACGATCCTGCCGGTTTCCGCGCGCGGTGGGCTCCGCGGGCGACCGTCTGCGTGATCACGGCGGGCGAAGCGGGATGCCGCGCCGTCGGCGAGAGCGACGAGGTGTTCGCCGCCCGCGCGGTGCCGACCCAGGTCGTCGATCGGCTCGGCCTTGGCGATGCGTTCGTCGCCGGCGTGCTTGACGCGTTGTTGCAGGGACAAGCCGTCGAAGATTCGCTCGTTGCCGGCGCGGCGCTCGCGGCGCTCGCGGCCACCACACACGGCGACCTGTCCCTGGCGCGGCGCGAAGATCTCGACGCGCTCCTCACCGAATCCTCTACCGCTCAGGTCCTTCGATGACCGGCCGTACTTCGCATGCCTCGGAGGCGGCGCGCGCGGCGCAGGCGATCAAGCAGGCCCGGCTCATCGCGATCATCCGCGCCGACACCCACGCTGAGATCCTGGCGGCGGTCCGAGCGCTCGCCGCCGCCGGAGCGGTCATCGCCGAAATCAGCCTTGCCACTGCCGATGCGCTGCCCGCCCTCGAGCAGGCCACGGACGAGCTCGGCGACCAGCTGCTGCTCGGCGCCGGGACCGTGCGCACGCCCAGGGACGCGGAGCGCGCGCTCGCCGCCGGCGCGCGATTTCTCGTCTCGCCGGGCCTTGATCACGACGTGGTGTCGTTCGCTCAGAGGAGCAGCGTCCTGCATCTGCCGGGGATCTTCTCGCCGACCGAGCTCGCCGATGCGCTCGCGTCCGGCGCGGTTCTGGTCAAGCTGTTCCCCGCCGGCCGCCTTGGCCCCGGGTATGTCCGTGACCTGCTCGCGCCGTTCCCTGAGGCCCGGCTCGTGCCGACCGGCGGGATCACGACCGCCAACGCCGGCGAATTCCTCGACGCCGGAGCGGTGGCGGTGGCCGTCGGCACGGCGCTTGTCAGCCCGGCGACGGTTCGCGACCCGGAGGCGGTCAGCGCCGCGCTTATGCAGTTTCAGTCTCTCATCACCGAGCGCACTCCAAAAGCGAGGCCCCATGGCGATTGAAGGCATCCTCCCGGTCATCCCCACGCCGTTTCGCGAGGGGCAATTCGATGAAGGCAGCTTTCAGCGAATGCTCGACCACATGCTGCCGTGGGTCGACGGTTACACGCTGCTCGGGAGCACGGGCGAGGCGCCGTCGCTGTCGAACGCCGAGAGGATGCGGATCGCCGAGTTCGCGCTTCACCACACGCCCTCGACCAAGACCGTCGTCGTCGGTGTGACACACACGAGTGTCAACGACAGCCTCCAGCTCGCGGCGCACGCACAGGAGCACGGCGCCGCCGCTGTCCTGTGCGCCTCGCCGTACTACTTCGCCAACACCGCCGGCGGCATTCGCCGGTTCCTCGCGGAACTCGACTCGGCGTTGGCGATCGAGCTCGTCCTGTATGACAACCCGGTCAGCACCGGTACGAAGCTGCAGGCCGAGCAGGTCATCGCCTACGCGGAGGAGCTCCCGCGCCTGAACACGGTCAAGCTGACCGATCACGAGCTGTCGAAGATCGCGGTCTGGCAGCAGGCGGGTCTCAAGGTGCTGGCCGGCGACGATCCGATCCTGTTCCGCTACCTGGCGGCCGGCGTCGATGGCGCCATGTTGATCGCCCCGGTTCTGTTCCCGGAGCCCTTCCGGCGCGTGTGGGACCAGGTGCAGGCTGGGGAGGTGCTGACGGCGCTGACGACGCTCGGCGGCGAGTTGTTGCCGGTGCTCCACGTCTTCGGCATCGGCGACGAGATCGCCACCAGCAAGCATCTGCTGACGCAAATGGGGGTCTTCGAGTCGGCCGAGGTACGACCGCCGCTGGAGCCCGCCGATGCACAGCGCGCGGAGCTGCTCCGGATCGCGCTGGAGGCGGTGACCGATGCGGCTCTCCGGTGAAAGCACAGTGGGCATACGGCCAACGAACGAGGCAAGGACAGGGCCTGACGGAGCCGTCAGCAGGCCTCAGTTTCGGTATGCGAAAAGCGCCCGGCCCGTCTGTTGACACGGCTGCCCACTCGCTGTTTGCTCTGCCCAGGCGAGACGAAACGAAACGAAGTTTTGCTATGCGGAACGCACGCAATCTCCACCGTCGAGTTGAAGCGAGGCTCCGTCTCGACCGCGTGAGGCGCCTCCTGCCATGAGGCTGGCGATCGATACCGGTGGGACCTTCACCGACCTCGTCATCGAGGACGTGGATCGCCGGCGGCTCTACAAGAGATCGACGACGCCTGCGAATCCGCTGGAGGGGGTCCTCAATGTCCTCGACGTCGCGGCCGCCGACCGTGACTGCACGACCGCCGAGCTGCTCGGCGACACCGACCTCCTCATCTACGCCACCACCCGCGCGATCAACGCGGTCATCACCGAGACGGCCGCGCGAACCGCGCTTCTCACCACCGAGGGCCATTCTGAGATCCTCGTCTTCCGAGAGGGAGGGCGGTCCGGGCCGTTCAATCATCGCCGCTTCTACCCGCCTCCGTACGTGCCCCGCCACCTCACCTGGGAGGTGCCCGAGCGGATCAGGCACGACGGGAGCGTGCTTCGACCGCTGGATGAGGCAGCCGTCCGCCAGATCATCGACGACCTCGCCGCCGAGCAGGTTGAGGCCGTCGCGGTCTGCCTGCTGTGGTCGATCGCGAACGCCGCCCACGAGCTGCGGATCGGCGAGCTGCTGTCAGAGCACCTGCCGGACGTCCCGTTCACGCTCTCCCATCAGCTCAACCCCACGATCCGCGAGTACCGGCGCGCCTCGGCCGCGGCGATCGACGCGTCGCTGAAGCCGACGATGGCCGCCCACCTTGCCGAGCTCGAAAGCACCCTGCGCGCCGCCGGACTGGCCTCACCGGTCGTGATGGTCACCTCCAGCGGCGGCCTGATGCAGGCCGCCTCGGTCGCCGCGGCGCCGATCCACGCGATCATGTCGGGTCCGGCGATGGGACCGATCGCAGGTCGCCACCACGCCGCGACCGAGGCAGAGGCCGACAGCGCCATCATCACCGACGCGGGCGGCACGAGCTACGACGTCAGCCTCGTGCGCCGGGGCCGAATCCCTCGCACGCGCGAGACGTGGCTGGGGCCGCGCTTCACCGGCCACATGACCGGATTCCCGTCGGTGGACGTCCGGAGCATCGGGGCCGGCGGGGGCAGCATCGCCTGGGTCGACGATGGCGGCATGCTCCATGTCGGACCTGACAGCGCCGGCGCGCAGCCCGGGCCGGCGTGCTACGGCCGGGGCGGGGAGCGCCCGACGGTCACTGACGCCGCGCTCGTCCTGGGCTATCTCGACCCCAGGACGTTCCTGGCCGGCGCGATGGCGCTGGATACGGTGGCTGCCGAGCGGAGCATCGAGCGGTTCGTCGCAGCGCCGCTGTCGCTCGACCTTCATCACGCGGCAGCGGCGGTACTCGAGGTCACCACCGAGCAGATGGTCCATGCGATCGAGGAGCTGACCGTCAACCAGGGCATCGATCCGCACGGTGCGGTGCTCGTCGGCGGCGGGGGCGCGGCCGGGCTCAACTCGGTGGCCGTCGGGAGGCGGCTGGGGAGCCCCAGGGTCCTATTCCCGGCGACCGGAGCGGCGCTGAGCGCAGCCGGCGCGCTCGTATCGGATCTGGTGGGGGAGTTCGCCACCACGCTCCCGACGACGACCGCGGACTTCGCCTATGGGGACGCCAACCGCGTGCTGGCCGACCTGCGTGGCCGCGGCGAGGAGTTCCTCGCCAGGGTTGCCGAGTCTCACTCCGGCTCGCCGGAAATCGAGTACTTTGCCGAAGCGCGCTATCAGCACCAGGTCTGGGAGCTCGAGCTTCCGCTGCGCGCGGCCGCCTTCGAGGGCCCCGGCGACGTCGACGCTCTCGTCGCCGATTTCCACGAGCTGCACAAGGAGGTCTTCGAGATCGACGACCCGGCCTCGGCGGTGGAGCTCCTCGCCTGGCGCGCGCGCGCGAACTACCGTCTCGACGCGCAGCCGAACGGCACCGCCGGCAGTCGGTCCAACGGCGCCGCACCTCGTATGCGATCCGCCTACTTCGAGACCGCCGGACTGATTGAGGTTCCGGTGCACGCACTCGGATCTCTACCGGCGGCCGAGTGCCTCTCAGGGCCGGCGATCATCGACGCCGGGCTGATGACGATCGTCCTCCCGCCGCAGGCGATCGGACGCACAACGCACGACGGCGGTGTTCTCGTCGATCCCTGGGGACCCACGTCGTGAGCGCGCTCCACGAACGACGGGGCACCGCCGCACCGGCGATCGACGGGGTGCGGCTGGCCGTGCTGGCCAACCGGTTCGAGGCCATTGCGCGTTCGATGATGAACACGCTCGTGCGGACCGGCCGCTCAGGCGTGCTGAACACCGCGCAGGACTTCTCGTGCGCGATCCTCACCAACGCCGACGAGCTGCTGGCGGTCGCTGAGAGCCAGCCCGTGCACGTGCTCACCGGCGACCTGATGACGCGGGCGATGGCCAACCTGCATCGAGACCTGCGGCCGGGCGACGCGTTCCTGCACAACTCGCCCTATCACGGCAACACCCACGCCGCAGACCACACGATCCTCGTCCCCGTGTTCGACGAGCACGGTGCCCACCGGTTCACGGTGCTGGCGAAGGCCCACCAGGCCGACTGCGGCAACGCGCAGCCGACGACGTACGCGGCCGAGGCGCGCGATGTGTACGAGGAGGGCGCGCTCATCTTCCCGTGCGTCCGGGTGCAGCGCGACTACACCGATCTCGACGACGTGATCCGCATGTGCGAGATGCGCCTGCGCGTGCCGGGCCAGTGGCGGGGCGACTACCTGGCGCTGCTCGGCAGCGCCCGTGTCGGCGAGCGCCGTCTCGCCGAGCTCGGCGCCGAGGCCGGGTGGGAGACGCTCGCCGAGTACGCCCGTGCGTGGTTCGATTACAGCGAGAAACGCATGGCGGCGGCGATCCGCGCGCTGCCGAGCGGCCGGGTCAGCGGCCGCAGCGTGCACGATCCGTTTCCCGGCGTTCCCGACGGGATCCCAATCTCGGTGATCGTCGACGTCGACGGTGACGCCGGGCGGATCGAAGTTGACCTGCGCGACAACCCGGACTCGGTCCCCTGCGGCCTCAACCTGACCGAAGCGACGGCGAGCGCGGCCGCGATCATGGGAGTGTTCAACAGCCTCCACGCCGAGGTGCCGACGAACTCAGGTGCGTTCCGCCGAGTCAAGGTCCACGTGCGCGAGGGGTGCGTCGCCGGCGTTCCGCGCCATCCCGCCTGCTGCTCGGTCGCCACCACGAACGTCGCCGACCGGGTGGCCAATGCCGTCCACCAGGCGATTGCCTCGCTGGGAGAGGGCTACGGAATGGCAGAGAGCGGGCTGACGCAACCGCCGGCATGGGGCGTGATCTCCGGAGTGGATCCGCGCACCGCCGAGCCGTTCGTCAACCAGATCATGCTCGGGTCCGTCACCTGCGGTGGCGCCTCGCCATCTGCCGACGGGTGGACGATGCTCGCCGGCGTCGGCGACGCCGGGATGCTCTGGCGAGACAGCGTCGAGCTCGATGAGCTTCGCTTCCCGCTGCTCATCCGTGCCCAGCGCCTGCTCGCCGACACCGAGGGCGCGGGGCGGATGCGCGGAGCCCCCGCCGCGTACGCCGAGTTCGGACCCACCGACGGTGAGCTCGAGGTCATGTACGCCAGTGACGGATCGATCAATGCCCCGCGGGGCGTGCGCGGCGGCCGGTCCGGAGGCCGGGCGGCCGCCCAGCGGCGCGGACCCGCCGGCGACCTCCAGGACCTGCCGAACTGTGCGCGGGTCGTGCTCGCGCCGGGCGAGACGATCGTCTCGGTGTGCTGCTCTGGGGGAGGGTATGGCGATCCGCTCGAGCGTGATCCGGAGCTGGTGGCCGACGATGTGATGGAGCGCTACATCACGGCCGAGCGCGCCGAGTCCGTGTACGGCGTCCTGTTGGACGCGCGCGGCCGCCCGGATGCGAACCGCACGCGGGAGCGCAGGGCCCGGTTGAGCGCCGCCGGGCGAGGATCGGAGCCGTCGCGGCGCACGCCGGACGGCATGTCCAGCGCAGGAAAGGATGAGGGGTGAGCACTACTTCTAACCCGGCCGGTACGTCGGCCGCGACCCCATCGCAGACCGGGATGTTCGTCCGCGACGCGACCGGTCTGGTGCGCCAGATCGGTCCGTGGCACGCCCTCGCGATCGCGATCGGCTCGATCAACATCGGCGGTGGCTTCATCGCTTTCTTCTACATGCTCGGCGTCTTCCCGCGGGCCGACCTGCCGGTGACGTTGATCCTGGGGTTGGTCGCGTCGTTCCTGCTCGGCGCGGTCTACGTGCAGCTCGTTTCCTCGATGCCGCGCACCGGTGGCGACTACGTGTTCGCCTCCCGGCTGCTCCACCCGGTCATCGGGGCCTCCATCGGAGGTGCCGAGTTCCTCGTGTTCGCGACGTTCCCGGCCTTTTGGGCGGCGAACTTCGCCACGGGGAACTTCCAGGCGGTGTTGGCGTCGTTCGGCCAGCTCGTCGGGTGGCATGGCCTCGTGCATTTCGCCACCGTCTCGATCGGCAGCGGCAAGGGGATCTTCTTCCTGATCGGCATGCTCGTGCTGATCGTCCTGACCGCGGCGGTCACGTGGAGCACCCGGCTCGGCGCACGCATCCTCAGCTTCTGCTTCGTGGCCGGGATCGCGACCCTGCTCGTCGGGCTGATCGTCCTGGCGACGCACAGCAATAAGGACTTCGTCTCTGACTTCAACCACCATTACGCCGGCAAGACGTCGTACGCGGCGGTGCTGGCGGCAGGACGGAAGGTCGGGTACGCCGGCGGCTTCACGTTCGGCAACACGCTGTCGGCGCTGCCGTATGCCGCGCTGCTCATCTGGGGCTTCTCGTGGGCGGCGTATCCCGCCGGTGAGCTGCGCAACGTGTCGAGCACGATCAAGTGGTCGGTATACGGGTCGGCGTCGATCGCGATGATCCTCTTCCTGGTCACCGCCTTCCTGGCCAACAGCGTCCTCGGGACGCACTTCATCGGCGCCGCCAACTTCCTCGCCACACAGCACTCCAGCGTCTACCCGGTGCCGGATGCACCGTCGATGACGCTGTACACGAGCATGCTGACGAGCAGCAATCTGATCAGCCTGATCATCAACCTGATCCCGGTCCTGGCCGAGATCGGGATCATCACCGTCTACCTGATGACAACCTCGCGGATCCTGTTCGCGCTCTCGTTCGATCGCATCCTGCCGGGTGGCATCCGGTCGCTGTCACGGTGGGGGACTCCCGGGGTCGCGATCGGCGCCACGGCGCTCTCGATCGCCGTGATGCTGACGCTGGCCATCTTCACGAGCGTGCTCACAGTGTGGAGCAACGGGACGCTCGGGCTGGCGATCATCTACGTGGTCATCAGCCTCGCCGTGCTGTCGCTCGTGTTCCGCCACCGGCAGGTTTGGGAGTCCGGCCCACGGACGCTCGCGCAGCGGGTGCTCGGAGTTCCGCTGATCGCCGTCGTCGGCGTGCTGTCGACGGGCTTCGCCGCGCTCATCGCGGTGCTGGCGATCGTCAAACCGCTCGCCATCGGCCCGCTGAACTGGAAGTCGGTCGTGGCCCTGGTCGCGGCGTTCTCCTGGGGCGCGGTCGTGTACCTGTGGCTGAAGGCCTCGTACAAGCGTCAGGGGATCCGCCTCGACGCAGTGCTCACGGAGATCCCGCCTGAGTGATGCTCGCTCTCCGGTCGCGCAAGTCGAACAAGCCGGGGACGGCCACCAGCCGTCTCCGGTTGTTCTACTGCGGCGACATCCACGGCTCCGACGTCTGCTTTCGCAAGTTCATCAACGCCGGCGCCCACTACGGGGCCGACGTCCTGATCCTCGGTGGCGACATCACCGGGAAGGCGCTGGTCCCGATCGTGCGCCTGGACGACGGGAGCCGGCGCGGCCATCTGCATGGCCAGGAGCGACTGTGTCAGACCGAAGAGGAGGTGGAGCAGCTGCGCCAGGCGATCGGCCGCGCCGGCTTCTATCCGGTCGACGTGACCGCCGAGGAGATGGCGTTGATGGAGGCCAGCGCCGAGGAGCGCGGCGAGCGCTTCCGGGAGGCGATGATCCGCCAGGTCCGCGGGTGGACCGAGCTGGCGGGCGAGCGCCTGCGCGACAGCGGGCGCGTGTGCCTGGTCATGCCCGGCAACGACGACGAGTACTACATCGACGAGCACCTCGGGGGCGACGAGGCGTCGATCGTGCGCAACGTCGACGGCGCGGTCGTCGAGCTCGCCAACGGCGTTGAGGTCCTCAGCCTGGCGTGGTCCAACCAGACCCCCTGGGCCAGCGCGCGGGAGTTCACCGAGGAGGAGATCGCGGATCGTCTCGGCGTGCTCACCGGCCGGCTCATGCGACCTGAGTCCGCGATCTTCAACATCCACGTGCCGCCGTACGCGAGCGGGATCGACACGGTGCAGAAGCTCGACGCCGATTTTCGGCCGGTGGTCGAGAACGGGATGCCGGTGGAGATCCCCGCCGGGAGCACGGCGGTGCGAGAGGCGATCGAGCGGGTCCAGCCGCTGCTCGGGTTGCACGGCCACATCCACGAGTCCAAGGGTGATGTCCGGATTGGGCGAACCCTGTGCGTCAATCCCGGCAGTGATTACGCGTCCGGACGCCTGCACGGCGTGCTGCTCGACGTCACGCCGGAGAGCATCGAGCGCCACATCTTCACCGAGGGATGAGCGCGCTGGCGGCTGCCGACATCCTGACGGAGGCACAACGGCTGTCGGCCGCGGCCGAGCAGGAGGCGACGCCCGTGCGACTGCTCGGCGGCGTGGCGATCGCGCTCAGATGCCCGAGCGCTCAGCAGCCCCCGCTCAAGCGCACCTATGGCGACATCGACCTCGTCGCGCGGAGCCGCGATCGCCGCAAGCTCCAGCGCTTCCTCGCCGGCCAGGGGTATCGCGGGCTCGATCAGCTCAATGCCGTCCACGGCGGCAGCCGGCTGTTCTTCTACGACGAGGTCAACCAGCGCAAGCTCGACGTGTTCATCGACCGCTTCGAGATGTGCCATGAGCTCGACCTCCGTCCCCGCCTCGGGCTCGCCGGGCCAACGTTGTCACTCGCCGATTTGCTGCTCACCAAGCTCCAGGTGGTCGAGACGACCGAGAAGGACCTGCGCGACATCGTCGCGGTGTTCGCCGACCATGACTTCACCGACGACGACGAAGGCATCAACCTCCCCTACCTGGTCAACCTGACCGGGTCGGATTGGGGGTTGTGGCAGACGGTCACCCAGGTGGCCGAGCGGGCCGGCCGCTTCGCGTCCGGGCTCGGTGGATTTGGGCGCGCTGCCGAGCGCGCTGCGCGCCTCGTCGAGGTTCTCGCGGACGCCCCGAAGACCGCGGGGTGGCGAGTGAGGGCACGGGTGGGGGGGCGCGTGCGCTGGTACAAGCTGCCGGAGGAGCCCGATTTCAGCTGAGGCGAGATCCGCGCACGCGGCCGGCGCCCCGGCGCGCCCCGGCGCCCGGTGGATGCCGAGCTGGACCGGCTATGAGCGCAGCCGGGAGCGGTTCGGCCGCGTCGTCGACGGCGACGGCGTCCATCTGATCCTCGAGGACGGCCGTCGCGTCATCGATGGCACCAACACGGGCGCTCCGCTTGGGCATCGCCATCCAGAGATCGTCGACGCGATGCAGCAGGCCGTCAGGGCCCCCATCGTCCACGAGGCCTGGAACTGGATCGACCGGGATGAGGCGGTCGAGGACATCGCGGAGATCGCGTTCGGCGGGGAGCGCGAGTGGCTGGGCGGCGTCCGCTTCTGCCTGAGCGGCAGCGAGGCGAACGACCTGGCCCTCTCGCTGGCACAGGCGATCACCGGTCGGCAGGCGCTCGCCACCCGGGAGCGGGCCTACCACGGCGGCGTCGGCCTGAGCCGGGACGTGACGGTTCAACCGCAGTGGCACGGCGGGCTCTCATGGGAGCGCGGTGGCATCGATCCGGCCCCCCGGACGGTGCCGGTCGTGCGGTTGCCGGCGCCGGGTGGGGAGCGGATCGGGCCGGTGCCGTCCGGGCCCCAGCGGGACGCCCGGGCTCTCGACGACGCTGCGGGCGATCTGAACGCGGTCGCGGCGGCGATCGTCGACTACACCCAGGGCGCCGTGTACGACTCGGCCGCCTACCAGGACCGGCTGGCCGACATCGCTCGCGGCGCCGGCGCCTTGTGGATCGCGGACGAGGTCGTGACCGGCTTCGGGCGGACGGGCCGGTGGTTCTCCTTCCAGGTCGGGGCGGAACGGCCGGACATCGTGACGCTCGGCAAGGGGATCGGCGCCGGCGCGGCGCCGGCGGGAGCGGTGGCGATCTCCCGCTCGCTGGCGCAGCGGATCGAGGGGTCGACGTGGCAGACCGCGGGAACGTTCCGCGGCCACCCGTTGACGGTCGCGGCGATCCGGGCCCATCTCCGCGTGCTGCGCCGCGATCGTCTGGTCGATCGTGCCGCCACCCTCGATCACACGATGTTCCGGCTGCTCTCAGAGCTGGCGAGCTCGCATCCCAGCATCCGGCGTATCGACGGCCGCGGCCTGCACTGGAGCATCGAGCTGCACGGGACCGACTGGCGCACGTGGCGCGGTGACACCTCGGGCGAGCCGCTCGCGACGCGCGTCTCGGCGCGGGCCCTGGAGCACGGCGCGCTCATCCAGACGAGCGGCGAGGACGGGATGCTCGTCCTCGCCCCGCCGCTCATCTCCACCGAGCATGACCTCGAGCACCTCATCGAGGCGGTGCACCACGGACTGGCGCTCGCCGACGCGGAGCATGGTGCCGGGTGAGGGGGTACTCCCACCACCGGCACTCCAGCCAGCTGGACGCGCCGTGAGCCCATTCGACCCCGGCAAGCTCGCCGGGACGCCGTATCTGGCGCCGCTGGTTCCCCCGCTGCCGATCCGCATGCGGCAGACCGAGATCCTCACGATCGTGTACCGCACCGACGAGGCCGCCGCCAGCCGCCTCGTGCCGCAGCCCCTGCGGCTGACCGGGAACCTCATCGTCGTCCATATCTATTGGATGCACGACGCCGAGTGGTTCGGTGTCTACGGCGAGTCGGCCTGGCAAGTGCCAGTGGAGCTGCCGGACGGGGCGCCCGCCGTCTACTCCCCGTTTCTGGTGCTGGGGTCCGACGGCGGCGTTGCCGCCGGGCGCGAGCTCTACGGGCAACCCAAGAAGATGGGGGAGATCGTGCTGGAGTCGCGCGAAGATCTACTCGTCGGCGTTGTGCGACGCAACGGCATCGACATCGCCACCGCGACGACCGTGTACAAGCAGCGACGGTCCGACGAGGACGCCTTGGAGACGCTCGTACGCGGCTCGGGCACGAATGTCAATCTCCGCGTGGTGCCCGAGGACGCGGGTGGGTTTCGCCGAGAGCTGATCGCCCGCGATTTTGTCGACGTGGTCGTGCACGAATCGTGGACCGGGCCGGCGACGCTCGAGCTGCGACCCAACGCCCAGGCACCGGTGTACCTGCTGCCGGTCCGCGAGATCGTCCTCGGGCTGCACCGCGTCCTGGACCTGACACTGCCTCCCGGACGAGTCGTCCACCGGTATTAGAGCCGCTCAGGCTCGACCGGATCTGTGCGTGGTCGGCGTTGCCCTACGTGCTACCCTACGTAGGGTGCGCAAGACGAGCGTCTACCTCAGCGAGCGGGAATCGCGCCGGCTGGTCGAGCTGGCGCGCGTCGAAGGGCGATCGCAGGCGGAGATCATCCGCGAGGCGATCACGGCATACGTCCCGGCAGCCAACGGCGATAGTGATTTCGCGCTCGCGGCCGGCTTCGCTCGGCGCGACGACGATCCTCGGCTGATCTCTGAGATTCCCGAGGACGAGCTGCTCGACGGCTTCGGCGAGTGACCCTCGTCATCGATGCGGCGCCGCTGGTGGCGCTGGCTGACGCGCACGAGCCGCGGCGAGACGAGATCCTTGACCTTCTCCGCGCAGAGAGAGGCGGCCGGTTCATCCCCGCTCCGGTGACCGCGGAGATCGACTATCTGCTCGACCAACGGTTTGGCGCCCCCGCCCGGCGGGCTTTCCTCGAGGACCTAGCTGCGCGTCGCTATGAGAGCCCGGGGCTGGACTCGACCGACTATGAGGCGGCGCTTGATCTCGATCGACGGTATGCCGACCTCAACCTCGGGCTCGCCGACCTGTCCGTGGCCGTGCTCGCCGGCAGGCTGGGGACCCGGCGCATCCTGACCTTCGACCAGCGTCACTTTCGAGCCCTCCGGCCGATTCAGGGCGGTGCCTTCACCCTGTTGCCGGCCGACCGTTGAGCGCTGCGCGCCACCGCCGTGCTCTGCGGGTTACCCGTCTGGGGCTTCGCGATCATCTGGCTGCTGATCGCCGCCACGTTCACGGTGGGCACGGCTCGCCGCCACCCTCCATTCTCGCTCACCCGATGGAGCTTCACCTACCCCATCGGCACATCACAGGTTGTCGCAAAACCCTTGAGAGGTCGGCGATGCCCGAAGGGCCGTCAGCGGTCGCCGGGACGCTCCAAGTGGTCTCCGGGCGGTGCATCACGCGCCAAATCCGGGCGCGGTCAGACGATTTGGCACCAGACGCAGGCTCAGCCCCAGGTTTGCGACAGATCAGCCGCGGCGATCCTAATTCGGCGCCTCGTGCACGCCACAATCCGGTGCGACGAGAGCAAAACCGGCCATCCGTGCCCTCGCGGGGGTGTTTCCCCAGGTCGAGGCGCTCCCGCGCCCCGACGTCCTCGCCAGACAGCGCGGCGTGGCGGCGGCGGTCCCGCCGCGCCGCCCCCTCTCACGCAAACCCTCCACACTGAGCGCGGCGGGGCCGACGACGACCGCCGCGCTACCCACCCCATTCCCCACCGACGCGAACGGCAGGAGCACACCCAGATCGCCGGATGCGACCCACGCGCCGGAGTTTCGACAGCCAGTCGGGTGATCCCTCGGGGCCGGCTGCTGTCCCTGAGTCGCTCTCTGGGTGCGCGCTGGGATTTCTGGTCTACAGGCCGAGTAGGACTTCGGTAGCTGTTTGCAGGAGTTGTTGCGGTTGCAGGGAACTTGTGTGCCATGGCGATGTTGAGGGTCGGTGAGCTTGGTGTTCGGGCGGCGGATCTGGAGGCGCAGCGGGCGGCGTTGATCGCGTTCGCGGCGGAGATGTATCGGCCGCTTGCCCGGCGTGATCAGCGCGCCAAGGGTGAGCAGTACGTGCGCGGGTTGTTGGTGGAGGGGCGGCGCAAGTCGATCCAGCCGATGGCGGCGAGGCTGCCGGACGGGGATGAGGAGGGGTTG
>DASZMU010000164.1:0-2016 GCA_035551695.1 Solirubrobacteraceae bacterium | reverse complement strand
GGGCCGCACCGCCGGTCCTCCTCGGCCGGATGGGCGCGTACCTGCGCCTACGTCCGTAGCGGCCCGGCGCGCCCGGGCCGACCTCCGGTCAGACCAGGCTGCGCGCGCAATCCTCGATCGAGTCCCCCACGGGGCGGGTCGTCCAGCCGAGGGTCGTGCGAGCCTTCTCGCTCGTGAACCAGGACCGCTGCCCCAGCTCGCTGACGACCGAGCGGATCCCGCCGTCGAACAGGGCCATCGCGCGGACCAGTACGTTCGGCGCCACGCGCGTCGGCACCTTCTTGGCCGCCTCACCGAGGCGCTCGCGGAGGATCGCCGCTACCTGGGCAACCCACAGGAATTCGTCGGCGGCGATGAAGCGCTCACCGCCGGCGGCCGGATTGGTGAGGGCTCGAATGTGCAGGTCCGCCACGTCACGTACGTCGACGAAAGTGAACCCCAGGCGGGGTGCCGCGGGCATGCCGTCAATCAGTCGCTGGATCGACTGCAGCGAGTAGGAGTGGTCGTCGTTGAGCGCCGGGCCGATGATCGCGCCGGGGTTGATCGTGGCCAGACGATCCTTCGCGCCGGCGGCCTCAACGTGCTCCCACGCGGCTCGCTCGGCGAGCGTCTTGGAGCGGACGTAAGGCGTTCGCGAGCGATCATCGCCGTCGGTCCAGTCCGCCTCGGTGTACGGCGCGGCCTCGGAGCTCGGCCGGTCTGAGCGGATCGCGGCGATCGACGACGTCAGCACCACCCGCTCGACGCCGGCGTCGAGCGAAGTCCGCAGCACCCGGAGCGCCCCGTCCCGGGCCGGCACGATCAGCTCGTCGGGATCCTTCGGTTGCACCGGCGGGAACGGAGACGCCACGTGGAGCACGTATCGGCAACCGGCCACGGCGTCCGCCCAGCCCGAATCGGAATTTAGATCGGCTGCGAGGACGGTTAGCCGTGAGCCGGGATCGGCGCCGGCTGCCGCGACGGTGTCGCGCACCGCCTGCTCGCGCCCCAGGTCACGAACCGTCGTCCGCACGTCGTGCCCGCGCTCGAGCAGTGAGGCGACACACCATCCACCCAGGAACCCGGTCCCGCCGGTCACCAGCACCGCCCCATTCGAATCCGCCATGTGAGGACCCTAACCGACCACGCCGGCGCCCTCAGCTGAACACGGCGAGCACGCCGTGCGCCCGGGCAAATTGCAGGCACTCCCGCCGTCCGCCGTTGCCGAGCGCCTGGAACACGACCTTTCCGTCCGGCCCGACCAGCGACCAACCGTCACCGCTCGGTAGAAGCCGCAGCCGGACGGTGCCGGTATCGTCAACGATCATGGCGAAAGGCCGGATCTGAGGCGCGGTCGCGATGTGGGCCAGAGAAGTCATCACGTCTAAATGTCCCCCGCGCGTGTAAGAGGCTGGTCAACTCGAGCTTCGAGCTCGGTAAGAACCTGTTCAGACCCGCAGCAGGCGTAGGGCGCCAAGCATTCCCCCGATCCCGATCACGCACCCCAGGGCCCAGGCGGCCACGATATTCCCGGTGGGAGTCGACAGCTCGTAGAAATGGCGCAGGAACGGGACGACGAATGCGAGCGCGAACAGCAGCAGCATCAGCCCGCATAGCCCGGCGAGTGCCACGCGCCGTCGGCCGCCGCCCGTCTCGAGCCGCATCACAACGGCGAGCCCGGAGACAACCACTATCCCAGTGGCCACGGTGCGCGAACGGGTGAGGTCAAGATCGAATCCGTAGCGCGCGACCAGGTAACCGGCGACGATCCCAATCCCGATCGCGACTCCGGCCGTGATCGCGAAGCGCGCGACCGACTGCACGAAGCGCTCCGGCTGCCACTGACCGGAGCTCGGCGCCAGCGCGAGCAGGAACGCCGGGATGCCGATCGTGACGGTGGAGGCGATCGTGAACTGGCGCGGCAGCAGCGGGAAGACACCGGTCGGGATCCCAATCGCCAGTCCCAATACGGCCGTGAACACTGACTTGGTGATGAAGAGCCGGGCGACCCTCTGGATGTTGCGAAGGATCTGGCGC